>NZ_JBHYTT010000004.1:137922-522908 GCF_042749285.1 Streptomyces sp. NPDC059499 | reverse complement strand
CGCGTCATCATCATATTTCCCCCTTACACCTCGGAGAGCGATTTGCTCACACAAGATGTGACCCACAACACACACGGAAGGTTGTACCAAGCCCATGCCCAAACCACCCACAGCCCCCACGCCCGGCTCGGACACCGACCCACCCAAGCCCAACACCCAGAGAAGACACCCCCAACCACACCAAGCAGCCCGGGACAGAAACGAAACTCGCCCACACACCACAGATCCAAGCCGCACGACACGGCACTGGACCCCGCGCGGGGCCGACGCGGCACGGTGCCGGGCTGCGATGCAGTGCCGGACCGTGACGTCCGCACGGCACAAGGATGATCTTGCGTGACCTTTGATCTCACCGCAGGTTGAGACGGAGGAACAGGTGGGCGAATCCGTCAAGGAATGGACGAGGACACACGATGCAGACACAGCAGGCACGGACACTGACCCGGTGGCTGTTCGAGTCCGGTGCCGTTCTCGTCGCGGCAGCCCTGCCCACAGGAGTGGTACACGCCGACGAAACACACACCGGCTCCCACAACGCACCACACGTCAGCCTCATCCAGACCGGACAGATCGACGACCCCCTCGAAGACGTCCTGGAACACACAGCCATCCTGGGAACAACCCACGTCTCCCCCTGAACAGCCAACCAGCAATAACGCCCGCAATCCGCCGCCCGCACACCAGTGTCCGAGGCCGACCGCACACAGCCCTGAACACCTCCCACCCAGAACACAAGCACGAACCACGAGTTGCGAGCCGCTGCTCGATGAGGAACGAGTTGATCTTCGCCTGCGCAAGATCAAGAAGCCTGTTGACTTCTTCCCAGTCCCAGAATCTGCTCAGCTCGCGGCTCATGCCGGAGAGGATGCTCCTGTCGGCCCGGCACCAGAACCATGAGCCCGGCTGAAACTACCGAGGACATGGACTCGGCTTCTTGAAGCCGTAGGGTCTGCATTCGGCCACAGCGTGCAGGGCCGAGGGAGACAAGGGCTGGTCAGAGGTGGGTTTCTGTGAACGTTGGGGTGCAGCGCGGTGCGATCGCCCTCGTGCAAGTTCTCGGCCTCGCTGTGTGGTTCTCCATGTCAGCGGTGGTGCCGAGCCTACGGAACGATTGGGGGCTCACGGCCGGCGGCGCGGTATGGCTGACGGCGTCCGTGCAGGTCGGTTTCGTCGCCGGAGCCGTGGCCTCTACCGCCCTGAACCTGGCCGACCGCCTCCGGCCCCAGTGCCTGCTCGCGGCCAGTGCCGCGGCCGCCGCCGGATGCACCCTCATGCTGGCCCTGTTCGCCGAACGGCTGGCCTTCGCCGTTCCCCTGCGATTGATGACCGGGGTGTTCCTGGCCGGGGTATACCCCACCGGCATGAAGCTCATGGCCTCATGGGCCGGCAGCGCCGGGCGGGGCAGGACCATGGGCGTTCTCATCGCAGCCTTGACGCTTGGCTCCACACTTCCCCATCTCATCGCCGGGCTGGGATCCCTGCCCTGGCGCGGTGTCCTGCTCACCGCGGCAGCAGCCGGACTTGGGGGCTCCGCCATCGCACTGCTCTTCCTCCGGCCCGGCCCCTACGCAGCGCCGGGCTCACCCGCCCGCAACCCCCGTTACGCACTGAGCATGTTCGCCGAACGCGGACCGCGGCTGGCCAATCTCGGCTACTTCGGGCACATGTGGGAGCTCTACGCCCTGTGGACCTGGATCCCGTCTTTCCTGTTGGCGACCGGTACCAGGAAGGATCTCCCGGTCTCGGCAGAGATCACGGTCTTCCTCACCATGGGGATCGGCGGAGCAGTCGGCTGTCTGCTCGGCGGGTGGGGCGCAGACCGGTTCGGCCGCGCTCCCGCCGCCCTTACGGCGCTCCTTGTCAGCGGCTTGTGCTGCCTGGTCTCCCCGTTCTTCTTCCACGCTCCGCCGATCCTCCTGTTCGCCTTCTGCACGCTGTGGGGCGCCTCCGTGATCGCGGATTCAGGGGTGTTCTCGACAGCCCTGAGCGAGGTCGCCGACCAGCGATACATCGGGACAGCCCTGACCGGCCAGACCGCGATCGGGTTCGCCCTCACCGTCATCAGCATCCAGCTCACCCCACTCTTGGCCGAAGCAGTCGGCTGGCGATATGCCTTCCTCCTCCTGGCTCCCGGCCCTCTTGCCGGTGCCCTCGCCATGCGCGCCTTCGGGAAAGGTGTTACCTCCGCTCCCTCCACGCAGGGCACCTCCTGACGGCGGACGGCCACGTGCGGCACGAGCGCGGTCGCCGTTCCGGGTCGGCTTGGGCCAGGCGTACAGCGTGCTTCGCATCGCATCATCGACCGAGACGGTGCGGGCCACGGCGGTGAACAGCGTGGCAACCACCTCGAACGAATCTCAGCGGCAACATCATTCAGGCCGGAACCAAGTCCTACGGGACGTGCAACCGTTCGAGATCGGCACGAGTCTACGGTTCGAAGGGCCGTTCTCCCGGAAGACACCGTCCGTTTGCCCGCGTCCCAGCAGAGGTTCTCTCCATACCGGTATTCCCGCACCACCGTCGCGCCTCCCATGCCGCTGTCGCCGCCCTCGGCGCTGCCGGCCTGATCGCGCTGGCCGCGGCTCCCGCCGCCTTCGGCGATGAAACCGCACCCGGATTGGTCATTGGAGGCATCGAGCCGATCGACGAGGTGAAACCGGGAAGCAGCTTCGATGTGCCGGTCAGCGTGGCGAACAAGGGCGCCGAGGCCGCCGAGAAGGTATGGGTCTCCTACTCCGTCACCCGGGGACTCGACTTCGCGGAGGTTCCCTCCAACTGCCGAGCACAGCAGGTCCCGTCCTACGACGAGATGCCCGAGAAGTGGATCGCGGTGTGCGCGTTCGACCAGGCGGTGGAGCCTGGCGTCGTCTACACGCCAGAGAAACCTCTCCGTGTGAGGGCACTGGACCGCGCGCTCAACGACGAACTGCGCGTGCGTGTCGGGGACGTCGATCCCGGGGCGGAC
Source organism: Streptomyces sp. NPDC059499 (assembly GCF_042749285.1). NCBI lineage: Bacteria > Bacillati > Actinomycetota > Actinomycetes > Kitasatosporales > Streptomycetaceae > Streptomyces > Streptomyces sp. NPDC059499. The sequence continues at coordinate 519,943 of NZ_JBHYTT010000004.1, read as the reverse complement.
GAGAACGGCACTCCGCCGGTGGCGGGAACCGCACCGGCGGTGAAACTGATCGAGGGCCAGGCCGGGAGCGAGGGGGCCGCGCGATTCGTCGATGTGCCCGTCACCTCCATCAACACGGCCGACTACCAAGTGACGGGTGCCGCGTTGAAGGGGAGCGTAGGTGACACGGTGACGATGACGGTGAAGTTCACCAACGCCGGGCCCGCCTGGGTTCTGACCAGGGAGGGGGACCGGCTCGTCACGGTCATGATCACGCCTCCAGCAGGAACATCGGTCATCAAGTCCCACGGATTCTGCGAGGCCAAGGGTGAGGCGTACGCATGCGGCACCAGTCAGCGATCGGTCAATGAGGGCGGCCGAGAGACCTACACCTTCAAGCTGAAGATCGACGAACGGGTCGCGGACGCCAAGGGCTCGGTGGCACTGAGCGCCGAGGCGCGGCCGTTCGACCCCAACAAGACCAACGACAAGGCCGACATCACTCTGGACATCACGGGTGGGGGGTCGACCGGCTCGACGGGCAGCTCGACCGATGGCTCGGGCAGTTCGACCGACGGCTCGGCCGGCGGGCCGCCGTCGACCGGCCACGACGGGACGACGACGAACGGCGGCAACCTGGCAGAGACCGGCTCCTCACCGTGGACGATCACGGGCGCGGCTGCCGCGGCGGTGGTCGCGGGTGCGGGCACGCTCCTCATCGTGCGCCGCAACCGGGACCAGACCTGAGCTGACGGCCGTCCGACCTGGCCGTCGAGAGGTACATGTCTCGTACTTCCGGCAGGTGCTAGAGCGCCGACTTCCTCACCGGGTCCACCGAGGAATTCTCCTCGGTGGCCGCGTACGAGCGCATCGAACGTGACGTCCTCCAGCGCCGCCTCCTGTTGGCGCTCTTCGCCCTGGGCACGAACATGGGCATCCGCGCGATCGTGGCCACCGGCGAGCACGGGGAGACCGAGGCCGCGCTGCGGCACGTTTGCCGCCGCTTCATCACGGTCGACAACCTCCGTGCCGCTGTGACGAAGCTGGTGAACGCCACCCTCGCCGCCCGCGAAACCACGTGGTGGGGTCGAGGCACGGCGTGCGCATCGGACTCGAAGAAGTTCGGGTCCTGGTCCTCGAACTTCTTGACCGAGTATCACGCCCGTTATGCGGCAACGGCGTGATGATCTACTGGCACGCAGAGCGGAAGAACGTCTGCATCTACTCCCAGCTCAAGTCGTGTTCCTCGTCCGAGGTAGCGGCGATGATTGAGGGCCTGCTGCGGCATCGCACGGACGCCGAGATCGAGTCCAACTACGTCGACACGCACGGCGCAAGCGTCGTCGGGTTCGCCTTCACAGAATTGCTCAACTTCCGTCTGCTCCCACGGTTGAAGAACATCAGCAACATCCGTCTGTACCGCCGAACGACACCCCACCCCGCTGGCCCGCGCGCCTGCGCTCGGCGCCTCGCTGACGCGGCCGATCCGCTGGGAGCTGATCGAGCAGCAGTACGACCAGATGGTCAAGTACGCCACCGCACGCCGGCTCGGCGCCTCCGAGGCGGAGCAGGTCCTGCGGCGCACCACCCGAGGCGGCCCCAAGCACCCCACCTACGCCGCGCTCGAAAACTGGGGCGCGCAGTTCGTACGGTCTTCGCATGCGATTACCTCGCCGGCCTCGGTCTGCGCCGCGAGATCCACGGCGGACTCCAGGTCGTCGAGAACTGGAACAGCGCGAACGCAGTCCTCCACTACGGCAAGGACGGCGCCCTGACCGGCCCGGACAAGGAACACGCCGAGACCTCGATGCTCGCCCTGCACCTGCTGCAGTCCGCGCTCGATCACGTCAACACCCCGCTGGTGCAACAGATCCCGGCCGAACCCGCGTGGACGAAGAGGCTGAGCGACGAAGACCGGCGCGGCCTGACCGCGTTGTTCTGGTCGAACGTCGACCCGTACGGGACCTTCCGCCTGGACATGGACAAGCGCCTCGACCTGGGGCTCGCAGTGCCCCATCCCCGCACCCCAGCGGACACCGCCGTTGACGGTCCGGTCCTACCTTGATCCTCGTAATATCGAGGTCATCAGTGATCCTGCTTCGTGATGACGGAGCCGTTCCGTCACGGGGAGATGTGCTGTCGCTCGGCGGCGCGTCCGAAGTTCGGCTCGACGTCCCGCTCGCAGTCGAACCCGGATCCGTGTGTGGATATGCTAGAAAGCCGGAATGCTGTCTCAGCGCACCCTGCTTCCCCGTTCGGCGCCTGCCGCCTCGGGGATATCGTCCCGTTCGATCTCCGCGATGCTGGACAGGCTCGAAGCGCGATCAGGCGAGAGCCACTCCATTATGGTCGTGCACCGCGGTCACGTCGTGGCCGAAGGCTGGTGGGCGCCGTACTCGGCCGACCGCCCGCACCTTCTCTACTCGCTGACCAAGTCGTTCACGTCGATCGCCGTGGGGCTCGCGATCGGCGACGGGCTGCTCTCGCTGGACGACCGCGTGGTGGATGTGCTGCCCGACCGCGTCCCGGCCGACGTCTCGGAGCAGGGTCGCCGCATCACCGTTCACCACCTGCTGTCCATGACATCCGGGCACCCCACCGACAGCCTCGCCGAGGCGTGGGAGCGGGAACCCGACGACTTGGTGAAGGGCTTCCTGAGCCTGCCGTTCGCCGCGGCCGAGGGAACGCGGCACGTCTACGACAACTCGACCACCTACATCCTGGCCCGGATGGTGGAACGGGTCACGGGCCGCGGTCTTCCGGAGTTCCTCAACGTGCGCCTGTTTACGCCGATGGGCATCGACCACGCAGAGTGGGACCGGGTGGCCAGTGGCGCCGCCTTTGGATTCCACGGACTGCACTTGACGACCGAGGGCGTCGCCGCCTTCGGCGAACTGCTGCGGCGCGGAGGCATGTGGGGCGACCAACAACTCGTCCCACGCGGTTGGGTGGAGCTGGCGACCAGTCAGCACATCGACAGCGAGTGGATCCTGGACGGATCGGACCAGGCGGACTTCTCTTACGGCTACGGCTACCAGTTCTGGATGTCGCGTCACGGCTACCACGGCCATGGCTCCTACGCGCAGCAGTGCGTGGTGGTCCCGTCCCACGATCTCGTCGTCGCCGTGACCGCCCAAGGAGAGTCCCAGGACGTGCTCGACGCAGTTTGGGAGTGCCTACTGCCCGGCGTGGGTCACGCGGGAAGCACCCAGGACGACGCGATCCTCGCTGATCGGCTGCAGCGACTGTCGCTGCAGCCGGTGCTGGGTTCGGCCGCCCCGGGGCGTGCGGTCAGCGCGAAACTCGACGCCTCGGCCGAGGGGTCGGCCCTGCCCGACGGAACGACGGTCATCGTCGATCCCACCGACGGCGGATGGATCGTACGATTCGAGTCGCTCTTCAATATCGAGGTCGGCCACGGCGACTGGCGGGAGAGCGCCCCGCTCGGCCGGCCGATCGTCGCGGCCGGCGCCTGGCAGGGCAGCACCTACGTCGCCGATCTATACGTCATCACCACCCCGCACCGCGTTCGGCTGGCCGTCGACGCCGATGCGGGAACCGCGACGGCGACCTGGAGCACCCTGCCCCTGACCGGCCCCAGCCTGGAACTGCACGTGCGGTCGCCGCTGATGACACGACCTGACGTTGCGTAGGACGCGCTCTAAAACCTCTTGGATGTACACCGCATTCCTCGCCCAGCGGCACCTTGACCTCGACGAGTTCCACAACCGCGAGTGGAGCCATTTCCCCGGCGAACTACGCGCCCGCGATGCCGACGCCACCCGGCGCTTACCCGGGCCGTCGCTTGCGCCTTCGCGCCAACTCGCCGAGGCCCTGAGCGTGCCGACTCCCGCCGTACACAAGCCTGGGGCGGTGTGGGCGGAGCTGCCCCGGCCGGTGAGCGCCAGCGCCCAACCGGTCGGGCACGTCCGCCTCGGGTACGCCTACGCCTCGACCGCCTGGCAGTCCCTTCACACGCAGCTCGATTCCCTTGCCGAGGCCGGGGTCACTCGGGTCTTCTCGGAGAAGATCTGCACCCGCGCCACCCGGCACCCCGAGCTGGAGGCCGCCGTGAAGGAGCGCAAGTACATCCGTGACCGCACACTCGAAGGTCACGAGTCCGCCCAAGCGCGGCAAGACCATCGGCGGCGCGGACGTGACCGACGAGTCCATGCTGTCCATGGCCCCTCACCTGCGCGACCAGGAGATGAGCTTGCGCGACATCGCCAAGCGACTCATCATCACCACCGGCGCAAAGAAGGGCCAGCACCCCTCGCCGCCACTGTCATGCACCCACTGTCATGCGCATGCTCCGTGAACACGACGAGCAGGCCGCCATGGCGGTGAGCACGTGATTACCCGGCTACCTTGCGGCTGGTGCCTGGGCTAGGACACCGGGGCCGGGTAGGTTCACGTGCTGGCGCGACCACAGGGATCCAGACCGGCCCGGACCGCGGGGCTCGGCCACTGCGGCGTGGATGACCTCATTCGGACGCCGAACACGTGGCGGTTAGCGACGGCGCACCTGCCGCAGCCGACGTACTCGCGAGGAAGCCGAAGGTGGTACTGGCCCCCGCCTTAAGCGCGCCGTTCCACCCGGCGTCGCGCACCGTCGTCCCGATCAGTGCTCCATTCCAGACCTGGGTGAGCCCGCTGCCCGCCGGGAGTGCGAGGTCAACGGCCCACGAAGAGATCGCCGCCGTGGACGAGGCGTTGGTCACCGTCACCTCACCCTGATAGCCGCCCTGCCACGCTGACACCACCCGGAAGGCCGCCGAGCAGCCACCATTCCCCGGGCCCCCTGGGTCCCCCGAGCCCCCCGGGGTAAGCAGCGCCGAAAGCGCCGGGTACCAACGGGCCGCCATCTTGGCGTCGCCGGAGGCATTGGGATGGACGCCGTCGTAGGTGTCGGTCGCCGTGTCGAAGCCCGTCCATTGGTCGACGACGGTCACCGGCGACTGCACGGTGGTGATGCCGTGGGCCCAGGCCGGAATGCGCTGGTTGAAGGCGACCGTACGAGCGGCGCACTCGGCGCAGCTGCTCGGATTGATCGGGATGAGCTGGGCGACCAGTACCTTCATTGCCGGGTTGCTGGCCCGCATTTGGCCGACCAACTTGGTGTACGCGGCAAGGATGGTGTCCGGCGCGATGCTGCTCCAGACGTCATTGGTGCCGAAGTGCATGACGACGATGTCCGGCGCTGTCGCCGCCAGCCATCCGGGCAGCAGGTTCTGGTCGGCGGTGGCTGTGGCCAGAAAACCGCCGTGGCCTTCGTTGTCGGCGTCGTGCGTGAGGGCGCAGCTCTGGGCGTTCAGTGTGCCGACGAAGTCGATGTCGGTGTAACCGGCGTTCTGTAACTGGTTCCAGAGGAGGGAGCGCCAGCAGCCCGGGGAGCCGGTGATGGAGTCGCCGAGCGGCATGATCCGTACCGGGGTCGCGGCGGTGGCGGCGGCGGATGGGGCCCCGGCCAGGCCGAAACCGGCGGCGAAGACGATCAGAGCGGCCAGGAAAGTGGCGAGGAGGGGGTGGCGTCTACTGCGCACGGGGGGCCTTCCTGAAGTGGGGGCGGAAGTGGGAGTGCGGCACACACTCATGGGAGCGCTCCCACCCATCAAGCCACGATTGTCGCTGGCACGTCAATATCTCGAACAGGCCGGGAGTCGGCGCCCCTCGGTGTCACCGTCACCACGAGATCGGCCAACTGATACTGGATCAGTGCGCCGCGCCTGGAGCAGCACATGGCACTCTCCTACGCCCGCGGCGAAGAGGAGGGCACGGTAGCCGTCGAATTGACCTCGGCGACTGCCAGCCCCGGACAGTCGGCCGGGAGTGGGGATGCCGCACGGGTATGGGCCTACCGGCTCTGCGCGGGCATCGGCTCGGCCGGCGGTCGCAGGACGACCGGTCGGGCCTCCGGATGGGCCTGAGCCGCAGCGACCACGCCGCACCGCTGCAGTCGGAGGGAAGGCGCGGGAACCGGTGCCCTTCACGTCCGCACTCCAGTGATGGCCTCCCCCGCAGTCACACTCGTAGACCTGACTGCAGCTCTGTCACGCGCCGTGCGGGTCCGCTCAGCTGATCGCAAACGGCACGGGATCCAGGCCCAGCTTGCTCCGGCATGAGTCGACGGCCCGCGTGACCCAAGCTGTCACGGCGGGGCGATCTGCCGCGATCGCGTGAAGCTCACGCGCCTTCTCCTGGGCATCGACCTCCCACGGGACCAGTGCGTCTGCTCGAAGGATCCGTTCGAAGTCGTCGCGGGCCGTGGCCGGATCACCAACCAGGGCGGCTGCGATCCCGGAGTCGAAGCTGTCCCAGAGAAATCCCCGCCGCACCGGCCTGGACATCAGGTATCGGGCGACATCCGGCAGATCCGGGAACCTCTCCCTCAGCGCGGTCACGTTCGCAGCCGCCTGCCGACTGAGTTCGAGCGCCAGCCGCGTGAACTGGTCCTCGGTGCGAAACAGCTCGGATCCGACCCGGACTGCGTCCACGTGGAAGGCCAGATCGTGCACGTCGTGCCACAGCCACATCGCACCGACGTGCAGACCACTGCCGGCAATCCGCGGCGGGGTGAACTCCACAACCCCGAGCCACCACCCGTGATCATCGATCCACAGCCGCGACCGTCCGCGCTGGGCGAGGCCGAGCGGCTTCAAGCTCTCCCGCGCCGCCGAGGTAACGATCCGGAGCACCGGACTGCGATCTGCCATGCCCAGCATTATCGACTGTCCCACCGACACACGTCGGTCGTGAAGGAACCGAGGTTCCCGAGCCGCGGCCCACCGGTTTCGACAGCAAGCATGACAAGAAATGCAATACCGTCGCGATCGCACCATCAACCGCCTCAACAACGTCCGCGCCCCCGCAACCCGCTGCGAGAAGCGCGCCTTCGTCTACCTCGGCACCGTCACACTCGCAGCCCTCACTGGCCGGCTCCGCACCTGATCCGGGAAGCAGTGCCTGGTGGTTTCAGAGGTGATGACGATCGTGTCGGGGAGTTCGAGCGGGCAGGGATGAAGTTGCCCGCATCGCGTCGGCACCCACTCGAGGTCACCCGGTCAGCAGACGTGGCAGGCGCATCCGTACGCTTGCGCCATATCCACACGTGCAAGCGGGGGTTGAATCGTGAAGACACGCCATGTCCGTGCGATCGCTGTTTTCGGCATCGTCCTGATCACGCTAACCGGCGCGCGGGGCTCGCGCGGTAGCGGCTGCGACAACGATCACAGCTCGAGTTCCAGCAGTTCCAGCGGCGGCGGCCACTATTACGACGACGACGACACGAGCGGCAGTTCTGTCTCCGGCGGCGAAGACACCACGGAAAGCCCCACCGGCGGGTCCGCAACCGGCCCCGTCGACGCCATGACGGATGTCGAATTCAAGTACTGCTCCATCGACTCGGCGGGCGCCAAACTGCAGGGGCACCTATACATCACCAACTCGGCTACGACGGATCAGACTTACGACATCACGGTGCAATTCGAGGGCGACGGCTCAAGTGCGGCACCGGTCGTCAAGACGATCGACGATGTATCGGTCGCCGCCTTCAACAACTACACCATGGATGTGGAAGCCGCCTATGTCGGCTCCGGCAAGGAGAACGACAGCAGGGACTGCAAGGTCACCAGCGCGACCCGCACCGCAAACGTCTCGTAGCACCAGAAGGCTGGTGAAGTCGTTGAGTTTTGGCCTCGCCGCTGATGATGGGGGCCAAACTCGCTGGTGTGGCGATTTCGCTGTCTGACATCAATGTCGGCGCACGCGGGCAATCACCGGCGTACAGGTGCATGCTGGCCAATCCAGCCAGCGCCACGGCCGCGTCCGACGAGATGTGCGTCGGCACTCCACTCCTCCGGATCCCTACCGACGCCCCGTATCGCCACATCGCCCGGCAAAGGGCCGCGCCTCGCGCCGCCCTGATCGAGACCCGGGGACTCACATGGGGACTGGATGTCCAGAGCCCGATGTCGTCGAGGCCGGGACTGTCCCAACCGCCGACGAGGTCCTGCAAATAGCGGTTGGTACTGACGAGACCGTCGACACCAGGGAGAACGCCGCGGAGGCGGTCCCGGGCCGCGTGCACGGACGGGCACGAAACGTACGCCGCCGCCTATGGTCCGTCGATCCGGGTCGTCACCTGTTGAAGCTCGTCACGCTCGTGGTCAGTCAGGATCTCGGCTGTGAGGTCGTGGGGTACGAGTATCCGTGCCTCTGCAGCATGTCGTTGCCCGTCACAGGATTCGCCACCGGGCTCAAGAGCACGGATTCGCCCCTCATCCAACGGACGTCGCTCCGCGGAGACAAGAACGACCACAGATGGCCAGAAATCGCGTCACCTTCCAGTGACCGTAGCCGAGCGGCCCCTTCGGGGCACCGGACCCGGTCAGCTGGGCAGTCTCTCCAGCAAGGACACAGACTCTAGACCCGTTCCAGCGAGCGGTGGGGAGGGGGCGGGGTTTCGACCTGGATGGGATCACCGGGTCGGACGATCCCTCCACGGCGGACAACGGCCATGACGCCACACTTGAATGTGAACTCGCCGGACACGGAGTCCATGGTGAAAACCTCACCGAGCAGCCCACTACGGAAATCGTTGATCTTCGCGCACGGATTGCGCAGCCCCGTCACTTCGAGCACCGCCCCCTCTCCGAGATGGAGCAGAGCACCGGTGGGCAGGCCCAACAGGTCCACTTCGCGTGTAGTGATGTTCTCACCGAGCTGGCCTGCCGAGACTTCGAAGCCCTTGCGCGCGAGTTCGCCGAAGAGTTCCTCATGCATCAGATGGACCTGGCGCACGTTGGGCAGGTCCGGCTCGTAGGTCATGCGGAACTGGTGACGGATCGTCTCACCTGCGTGAACGTCTCCTTCTACTCCGAGCCCCGTGAGCAGCGTGATGGAATCACGATTGGGCTTGCTGAACGAGTACACCTCGTTCCGGCTCACAGCACCGACCTGACCAGCCATCATGCTCTCCCACTGTCGTGTATCCATGGCCGCTCGATCCTAAAGGCGGGGCAACCAGCCTTGTGGGGAGGTATCCAGTCGGCGGACTTCGCTGGACGGTTGCGTCAGGGTGCGGATCCCTACCGGCCTCCTCCCGTCAGCGCGTGCCACGAGGACATGTCCCTTGTCATCCAATCGAGGCGTTTGACAGCGAACCCAGTCGTTTCGGCCTTTCTGAGAGTGGATCTAGTCGGACGGGTGAGGGCGGAGAGGAGTGCCAGTGCCCAGAACGGGCCGCGCCGGCCGGTGTACTGACCGACGAACGAGCCGATCGGCACGCCGACGACGTTGGCAGGCGTGCGACAGGCTCACGTTCAGGTCGGCGGCCGGGCACGGAGACGAGCTGTGGAAGCGGCGGGCGACGAAGAGGGCTGCGGAGCAGGGGACTTGGTGGCAGGAGCCGCTTTCGTCGCTCGTTGCTGCGGGAGGACAGGGCGGGTGACGATCGCCTGACGTGCCGGCCGCTGATGAGCTACAGACCGGTTATGGCATGCGGATGCTGCGTGTGACTTCCGCGGCGCCGCCCAAGTGGACCAGCAGCCCCCACGCGTCGTGCTGTGCGGTGGCGGTGATCGTGGAGGGACTGCCGAGGGAGTCACCCTCTCGACTGCGATGCCGCTGATGCCCTGGCCGGCCAGGTGTGCAGCGAGGCAGGTGGTTCTGTTGGCGTTGGCGATGTCTTCCGCGACGCCGATCGACGGGGCGAACATACGGGCCGCAACGCGGCCGGTGGGCGTCGGCACCGCGTAGACGTAGCAGCCCAGGAAACCGAGACGGTCGCAGGCGGCACGGAGCCGTTCGAAGTCCGGGCTGAGGGTGGTGAGAGCGGACCGCGTAGTAGGGGTAACCAGCAACCGCGACCGCCCCACTGAGGCGACGCGGGTACCGGGAGCGAGTACGCCCGAGGTGACACCGAGCGCGGGCAGGACAAGGTCGCACTCGGTCGCTGTGGGCCTGCGGAGGTCTACGGGACCGGAACCGAAGGCGGCATTGACCTGTGTGTTCTCCCGTACGGACCAACCAGGGAAGACGCGCCCTGTCGCATGGGTGGTGGCTCGATATTCCTGGCCCCCGGCGCGCTCGGCCAGGAAGGCCAGAGCGGCAACCGTCCCATGACCGCATGCGGGCAGATCTCCCTCGGCGGTGAAGAAGCGGAGGGATACGACCGGACCGCCTCGTCGGCTGTCGTGCACCGGCACGAAAACGTCGTGCGACGTTCCCATCTGAACCGGCACACGACGGCGCTCATCGTCACTCAACGGCGCCTCGTCCAGCACCGCGGTGGGACTACCGCCTTGGCCGTCGCGCAGACACGCGCGGACGATCGTGACGGGCAGACCGTGCCTACTCATCGCAGTGCCGTGATCCTTGTGCCGGACCGGCGTCCGCTTCCCTCGTCCACCGCCGGCTCCACCTTCATCCCTCCGCAGAATTCTGATCGTTCTGCTCTTGCGCCTGCGCCCAGGTGATCGCCCATTCGTTGAGCGGTTCCAGGGCGTGACTGAGTGCTGCCCCAAGGCGAGTGAGCTCGTAGCCGTCGGCTGAGGGGGCGATGATCCCGTTTGTCGTGAGTTCGCGAAGCCGCTGGTAGAGGACGCTGGATGACAGTCCTTCGCACCGTGCCATCAGCGTGCGGGCGCCGAGCGGACCCGCACGCAGCTCCCAGAGAATCCGCAGCGCCCACCGACGGCCGAAGAGGTCCATCGCGGCCATGATCGGACGGCCGGTAGTCGATCCACGAACCGGTGTTCCTGGGCGCGGTGTCGGCATGACCCTCCTTGCGTTTCGTTTTTCGAAACACTAGCATCCGTGCCGTGTTTCTAATTTAGAAACAACCTCAACGGGAGCGCCGATGTCGCGAATAGCCCTGCTGGAACCGCCGTACCCTGACGAGGCCAGCGCGCTGCTCGCGCGCATGATGCCCGGGGACGTGCCGCCGATCGGGCTGTTCCGGATGTTCGCCAGAAACGTTCCGATGGCCAGTGCCATGCACGGATGGGGGCGCTATGAGCTGGGCCGACAGCTGACCCTGACCATGAGGGAAGGCGAGATCGCCGTCGACCGGACATGCGTGCTGTGCGGCTGCGAGTACGAGTGGGGCGTGCACATGATGCTGTTCGCCGAACGGGTCGGGCTCACCCGCGAGCAGGCGGCGTCCCTGGTGCACGGCGGCCCCGCTGACGAGTGCTGGACGTCCGAGCGGGAACGGCTGCTCATCCTCGCCGTCGACGCGCTGCACGAGCGTTCCGACATCGATGACGCGCTGTGGGCACTGCTCGTGTCGGTCTTCGACGAGCTCCAGCTGCTCGATCTGCTTCTGCTGTGCGGGTGGTACCACGCCGTCAGCTTCGCCGCGCGCGCCACGCGCATGCCGCACGAGCCCGGCGCGCCTCGCTTCGCCGACTTCCTCCCCATCACGACCGCGACCAACCGGTGAGCACTACCCGGGAGCGCTCCGAGGCGCGGATGCTGGTCCCCTCCCTGATGTTCATCGCCCTGGTCGTGGCGGCAGTCGCCAGCCTCGGGGCACCGCTCATCACCAGCGTGGCGACCACGTTCCACGTCTCGCTCGGCAGCGCGCAGTGGACGCTGACCGTCGCGCTGCTCAGCGGCGCCGTCGCCACGCCGGTCCTCGGCCGGCTCGGAGCCGGTCCGCACCGGCGGGCCACGATCCTCGCCACGCTGGCGGTCGTCGTCGCCGGCAGCGCACTCACCGTGCTGCCGCTGCCGTTCGCGTGGCTGCTGGCCGGCAGGGCGGCCCAAGGCGTCGGGCTCGGGCTGACGGCGCTGATGATGGGCGTGGCCCGGGACCACCTCCCCGAGGAGCGCAGCGCGGCCGTGATCGCCCTGATCTCGGTGGTCTCGATCATCGGGGCCGGCGTCGGCTACCCGCTGGCCGCACTGCTCGCCGAGCTCGGCGGGGTACGGGCCGCATACGGCCTCGGCCTGGTCGTCACCGCCGCCGCCCTCCTGACCGCGTGGCGCTCCATGCCCGAAGCCCCCGAAGGCCGCTCCGCCCATTTGGACGTGGCAGGCGCCGTCGTCCTGGCCGCTGCGCTGCTCCTGGTGCTGTTCCTCGCCGGCGAACGGAATCTGTGGAGCCGGCACCTCGCCGTGGCGGCGGGCCTCGCCTTCGTCGCGGTGGTGCTGCTCTGCGTCTGGGCCGTCATCGAGCTGCGCAGCACGACGCCCCTGGTCGATGTGCGGGCGGTGCGGCACCCGGCGGTCGCCGGGGCGAACCTCGCCATGTTCGTCGGCGGGATCGGCATGTACCTCCTGCTCACGCTCATCACCCGGTACGCGCAGACGCCGCACGGCGCCGGCTACGGCTTCGGGCTGACGACCTTCGTCGCCGGGCTGGTCCTCATCCCGTTCTCGGTGCTGGGGTTCGTCGCCGGCAAGCTCACGCCTCGGGTCCGGACGCGTATCGCCGACCCCCTGCTCCTGGCCGGCAGCGCCGTCGTGGTCGGCGGCGGATTCGCCCTGTTCGCGGCGGCCCGGTCGGACCTGGCCGAACTGTTCGCGGCGATGGGCGTGCTCGGCTTCGGCGTCGGCGGCTTCTCGGCCGCGATGCCAGGCGTCATCCTGGCCGTCACCCCCAAGAGCGAGACGTCGAGCGCCATGAGCTTCAACTACGTCGTCCGCAGCGTCGGGTACTCCCTGGGCAGCGCCATCGGCGGCCTGATCCTCGCCGCGGGCACCGGCCCCGGCCACCTCTTCCCCGACGACAGCGCCTACACCACCGCGGCGCTGGTCGGCATCGGCGCCATGGCGATCACGACGCTGACAAGCCTCGCTCTCGCCCGCCGGCGCTCGTCCGAGACCAACCCGTAAGTCAGATGCACTCATCCCAACACTGGAGGTTCCATGCCCAAGGGCTACTGGGTCAGCGTCTACCGCACCATTTCAGACCCTGAGAAGCTGGCTGCTTACAACAAGCTGGCCGCTCCGGCCGTCAAGGCCGGGGGCGGTCGAACCTTCGCCCGTGGCGGTCGGGTCGTGGCGCATGACGCCGGAATCGCCGAGCGCACCGTCCTGATCGAGTTCGACAGCTTCGAGCAGGCCGTCGCAGCGCACGAGAGTGCGGCCTACCAGGAGGCGCTTGTCGCCCTCTCCGACGGCGTCGAGCGCGACTTCCGCATCGTCGAAGGCATCGACTGACCGAGGGCCAGTCGGACACTCAACTTAGTCGTCGCAGGTCAGCAACCTGCGCCCGACTATCTTCGCTGTCAAGGGACAGGACAGAACCTGGCAGCGCGACCCGCTGGACCTGTTCTGTCTCACTGAAGGTCGGTCACGTCTCATCGAAGTTTGAGTGAGTACCCCTGCCTACGTGAGTATGTGTACTCACGCGCAGGAGGTTGGCTTGATCAGAAGCTGTGCGCATGACACGAATCCCTGCCTCAACCAGCACGTTCGCCCGCTCCCCGCGCCGCCTGCGCCTCACACTCGCCGTAACAGGCCTCTCTGTGCTCGCGCTTGGTGCGTGCGGCACCGAAGGCACCGTGAAGCCGACTGTCGGCGCAGAGCGGACCAAGCGCGCGGAAGCCGTCGGAGTCCAGGCCCGTCCGTCCCTCACTCAGATCCGGGACATCATCGAGCAGTCGTGTCCCCCGAGCGCCCCGCCGGAGGGGCCGCCCAGGGGTCCGGCGGAGGAACTGCCGCCGGGTGCCGAGGTGCCGAGCGATGCGATCGAGCCGATCGCCCCTGCGTCGGGGCCGGAAGTGGAGTTGAACGCTCGCGACTGGTGCGCGAGCAACCTTCACGAGGAGCGCATCGCCCAGGCACTCTGGAATGTGGTGGACCCCACCCCCACCGAGGTCAGGACGATCCTGAACGACCTCGGTTATGGCGACGAGCGCATCCACGACCTCAAGCAGTCCGGTGCGTCCACGCGGTTCTTCCTCGACCTGCGCGAGAAGGGCGGGCGGCTCTGCCTGGAGGGCTCGGCAGCCGGCCAGATGACCGTCATCGACAAGTGTGTGGCCCCCGCGACCGGTCCGTTCACGCCTGGAGATCGGAAGCAATGACCATCAGTTCGGCGCAATCGCCCCGGGTGCTCTCCACGCTAGTGGAGGTGAGCCGGCGCGGCTGCCCATTGGGCCTTGCCACCCTCCGTCGGCAGCGGGGTTCTCGGCATTGCGGCCCGGTGGCAACGATCAGGCCGCGCAACAGCCCGGAAACGTCAGCGGTGATCGGCATCGACGCGTAAGGCGAAGAGCCGTGGGTGACCATCAAGACCTGCGACTGGCAGGCCTCCCCGTCGGGCATCGGACAGGCACAGGCGCCGGTTTCGGGGACGAGGACCGTGCCCTGATGGCGGTGAGCCGAGTTCAGCGCACTCGCCGACGAAGGAACAGGGATGGTCCATGACCTGCCGACGTCGACCTGGGCGAGATCGTCTTTGGCGCCGGCCGAGCGGGCCCCTGAGTCCTTCGACCTCACCCAGCCAGCACTCGTGTACCTCGGGCGCCCGGCCACCGGTCATGACGAAGGCCCGGACTCCCGAGTACTACGCAGCGGATTGCCGGGAACTCCTGGAGCGCAACTACGCCACCGAGGCGGTCAGTGACGCCTCCGCCGAACCCGAGTGCGCTCACCTTCCGGACGGCCGGTACAGGGACCTCGCCGAGTCCGTTCTCGGGGGCCACGAGAACGACCCTCTCAAGCAGTCCGAGAACAAGATCGTGTGGGACAAGGCGTGGGAGCAGACCACCGTCGACCAACGGGAGGTCGTCTGCGACCGGGTCACCACCGAGGGCGCCGAGACTGCGAGCCAGGACATGGCTGACACATCGGAATGGAAGGCAGTCGACGTGCTCCAGTACTACCTCGACGAGAAGTGCTGACCTGGAATCACGCTACGCAGAATCACCAGCACGGGAGCCGGCGGCGACGGCCGCTTCCAGCAGCGGCCATCCGTCGACCTCCACCACCCCGTGCTCCCCAGGCTGCCACCCGCGCGCCAACGCCGCGTCGAGCAGGGCCCGGACGGCACCTGGTTCGTGCAGGTTCAGGGAGCCGCCCCCGACGAATCCCACGTCCCCTGAGCCCAGGGGAAACCCACCTGGAACGTACCGGCCCGGGTGCTGGGCGAAGACAATGCGCAGCGGGCCGCCGTTGCCGGGCGGCTGAGGGTGCAGCGTGAGGGTCTCGCGGCAGTCCGCGGACCGGCCGCTGTCCAGCGCTCGGTGACTGTGGCGGAGCGACCAAAGGTATACGCGCCCGTCGGCGACCAGCTTGCGGGGCTTATTCGGATGACGGGGCACTGAGCCAAGGGTACGCGGCCTACTCAAAGCGGCTCGCGCCAGTCAGCACCGCCCTCGGGCCCCAAGATGGGCCCCACACTCACCGATCGCCGTCCTCATCCCTTGGCGGGGCTGCCTCCCGCCACGGCGCCGACGCTTGCCAGCCGCCGCCCTGGAAGCCGAAGTCAACGCCCACATAGCCGAGTTGGCTGATCAGCGGGATGAGCTCGGACGGCGTGCGGTCGTGCGCAACGGCTACCGCCAGCCCAGAAGGGTCACCACCGCGGCCGGGGCGATCGAGGTCAAAGCCCCGGGGGGGGCGTGACAAGCGCGTCGACGAGGCGGCCGGGAGCGCAAGCGGTTCTCCTCGGCGATCCTGCCGCCCTGGGCCCGCACGTCACCGAAGATCAGCGAGGTGCCACCCCTGCTCTACCTGACTACTGATCCTGCCTCGCTTGAGGATCAAGCTGCCGCGGAGAGGAACCCAAGGGCCGTCGCAACGTTCGGCGACAGGTCGGTCGTCGTATCCAGCACCAACCGGTGGCCGGCCCACGAGGCGAACTCCTCCCGCAGACGTTCCACCACCTCCCACGTCGGCTCAACGAAGCCCGCAATCCCCCGGTTCCGGTTCTCCAATCGGCGGCGCCCGCACGCCACAGCGCCGCCTCGATCGGGTCCACAGACACAACCGGAGCAGTCAGCTCGCGCCCCAACGCCTCAGCAACCGAACTCTTCCCCGCACCGGGCAGCCCCGCCATCGCGATCAACATGACGACACCCTGACACGCCCGACCGGTCCGCCAACCACCAACGGCAGAACAGCAGAACGGCACAGGCAACCGCATCCCGAGTCGTCTTGTCGGCAGCGTTTCCGAACCGGTGAGCCAGACAGTCACACTCCCGAGTACCCGCGGTGGACTGCACGGCCATCGGCACGCTGGACTGCGACACCAGGGCCTCCTGATGCTCCATTACGACAAAAGCTACTTACGCGTCGGGGTGTTCCGGCAGGGCGAGCCAGTCCGACCAGGAGATCTCTCGGCCGAGGAAGCGCGGCTGCTCGAACGGCCAGTCGGCGGCGATCCACCGCGGCACCAGCTCGTCGAGGGCCTGCTCGACCTTGCTGTCCACCAGCTCGTCCACCACCCACCAGGAGATCTCGCCGTCCGCGCCGGCCCTCTCCGGCGGGTCGATGTAGACGCAGCCGAGCAGAGCTGTCTCCGTCGCGTCGAACAGCGCGTAGTTGAAAGACTGGTGTGCGGCGATCTCCTTCTCGTGCCGCAACAGGTCGGCCTGGTCGGCCTCGTAGGTCATGGTGGCCGCGGGCCAGCCCCAGGCTGGGCCGAAGATGGACCACAGCCGCTCGCGCGAACCCATCACAGCCGGATAGTCGAGCGGGGTGTCCGCCTCCCGGATCGGCCGCAGGTGATGACCGCTGCCCGGCAGCGGTACCAGGACGGGATGGACGAAGTCCTCGGGGAGCCAGCTCATAGCGCCCGACCGTAGCAGCGCGCGTGGCCGTCCGCTCCCGTGGATTTTCCCGGTATGCCGCCAAGCCCTGCTCTTATGCCGGGCAGTGCCCGCGATCACCCGATCGAGACTCCCGTTCGATCGGCAGCCTCCATGATCGGTATGAACTTGTTTCTCATCATGATTGGGAAGCTGCCCCGGGGTTCTGCGCTGAGGTGTGCCCCGAAGCGCAGTATCGGGGAGAAGGGGGCTTTGCGAGTATGTGTGAGTGCCTGCCGGTGGTGTTTCCACGGTCCTGGAGTAGCTGCCCGTTCTGATGGTCGCATGACCCTTGATCGGCCGATGTACCGCGTCAAGCGCCGGCTTCTTGGCAAGCCGCTCACCACCGAACGTGTCAGTGAGGAGAAACTGGGGAACCGGACGGCGCTCGGTGTGCTCGCGTCCGACTGCATCAGTTCGTCGGCGTACGGCTCCGAGGAAATGCTTCGGGTTCTCGTGCCGGTGGTGGGAGCAGCCGCGTTCACGATGGTCATGCCGGTTACCGGTGCGATCCTGTTGGTGTTGCTGCTTCTGACGCTCTGCTACAGCGATGTCGTCACGATCTACACCCGAGCCGGTGGCTCCTATGTGGTGGCTCGGGAAAATTTCGGGCCAAACGTCGCTCAGGTTGCTGCCGTGGCCCTGCTGGTCGACTACATCGTCACCGTTGCCGTCCAGGTATCGGCCGGCACGAACGCGCTGATCTCACTTGCCCATCTGGCCGGCAACGGCTGGACGGGGCTGGACCATCTCCAGTTGCCGGTCTCCGTAGTGGTGATCGTGATGCTCGCGTACGGGAACCTGCGGGGAGTCCGCGAGGCGGGCCGGATGTTCGCGTTGCCCGCGTATCTCTTCATCGCCGCAATGAGCCTGGTCTTCCTCGTCGCGGCGGTGCGGGCACTGACGGGCGGGCTGCCGCATGCTGACCTGAATGCTCCTGGGGTCGTGCCTCTGGGGACTCCCGGCGATGGCTGGCTCTACGGTGCGTCGCTGTTCATTGTGCTGCGTTCCTTCGCCAACGGCGGCTCGTCCCTCACCGGGCTCGAAGCGATCTCGAACGGCATCTCCGCCTTCCGTGAACCGCAGGGGCGAAACGCCCGGCACACCCTCATCACCATGAGTTGCTTGCTCGCGTTCCTGGTCCTGGGCGTTTCCACGCTCGCGCATTTCACCCACGCCGTCCCGTACACGGACGGGACCCCGACTGTCATCGCGCAGGAGGCAAGGCTCGCCTTCGGAAACGGAACGGTAGGCACGATCGGACTGGTCTTCGTCCAGCTCGCGACGGCACTCATCCTCTACACCGGTGCAAACACCCCCTTCACCGGGTTCCCGTTCCTGGCCAGCTTTGTCGCACAGGACCGGTTCCTGCCGCGGGTGCTCACCCGGCGCGGACACCGACTGGCCTTCTCCAACGGCATCGTCACCCTCTCCGCCCTCTCGCTGGCCCTGCTGCTCGTCACGGGCGCCAACGTGGACAAGCTCGTGGCCCTCTACGCGATCGGCGTGTTCACCGCCTTCACCATGGCCGGGGCCGGCCTCACCGCCTACCACCTGTGCAGGGGCGAGCCACTGCGCCGGGTGAAGATCACGGCCAACGCACTCGCGGCGGTCGTCTCCGCCGCCGTCGTGCTGATCTTCGCCGTCACGAAATTCACCGAAGGCGCTTGGCTGGTCGTCGTGGTCTTCCCGCTCGGGGTCTGGGTACTGATCCGCATCAATCGCGAGTACCGGCGCGAGGCCGCTGCCCTGGAACGGCTGCCCGCGGGCGCGGACCGGCCGCGTACGCGCCGCCATCAGGTTTTCGTCCTTGTCGAGACGTTGGACCTGGCCGCGCTGAAAGCCTTGCGGTATGCCCACGAGCTGCGGCCTGACACCGTCCGGGCAGTGCACTTCGCCATCGACGAGGCACACGCACGCCGACTGTCCGCCCTCTGGGCATCCACATCCGCGACCTCGATCGAGCTGGAACTGGTGGCCTGCCCCGACCGCCGACTGCGTCACGCGATGCGGGAACTGGCCGTCCGGACCACACAGGACGGGAACACGTCCTTGACGGTGCTCGTGCCCCGGCGGATGTACGCCAACGCCCTCGGCAAACTCCTCCACCGGGGCACCGGCGAGAAGATGGCGAAGTCGCTGGAGCAACTGCCGCACGTTGCGGTCACGATTCTGCCGTTCAACGCATCGCATGCCATGCAAGTTCTGGAGTCGGATCATCTGCCCGACATGGACTGAGGTGGGGCTGTGCGGCTCCGTCTGAGGGTTGTCCGATATGCATGCCGTCAACCGGCGTGCCGGGTAAGGGCTCATTGCCTCTTGGGACGGCCGGCGGCCGTCACCGGGGGCGACGAGTTGGACGCCTGGTCATGAGCGTGATCGCAGCCCAGGTCACGAGCTTTCCGGCGTCGGCGGAGTCTGCCCAGAGGATGGTGATCTCAGGGTGCATGAAGCGGAGGCGGAAGAGGAGTTCCTTGGCGGCATCGCGGTCTGTGAGCGAGGCCGGGGTGACCATGACCAGCAGGGGCAGGCCGCGGGTGTCGACCACCATGTGCCGTTTGCGGCCGCTGATCTTTTTGCCCGCGTCGTAGCCGCGTGAGCCCCTGCCGACGGTTTCGGCGGCCCGGACGCTCTGGGAGTCGATCACGGTCGCGACCGCCCGGGGGCCTTTACCTGTCTCCCGGCGGATTCGGCCTGACAGGTGATCGCGGCTGGCGCTGGTCGGCAGGCCAGCGAGAGGACGTCCACCTCGCCGACTTCACCGTGCTGAACTTCAGGCAAATGTCCTCGGCCAGCCGCGTGAGCGCCGCAGTCACCGACCACTCCGGATCCAATGCGTTATGGCCACCCGACTCCCTCATCGGCTCGATCTCCAGGGCGCGGTCCCCGACCGTGAACTGTCCGCGGGTCTGCTGTTCCACCACATCACGCAGCTCGGCCACGATCTGCTCGTCACGGGACTGGCTTACATTTCCGACGTTGTCGATCTCCTCGGCATGGCGTTCTCACCATCCATGCGGGCCGGGGCACGGAGCTGACGTCCGTAACGCGAACACGACCCACTCCTCCCGGCCAACACGCCCCGAGAATCGCTACTTCCTCACCACGCACCACGCTGGCTTCAGCAGCCCCAGGCGGTCCTGTTTCATCCCAAGGCGCGGGGTTGCGCGCCGCGCGCTTCAGGCGCCGGGCGTACGCCTGAGCACGGCCGACTGTGCGTGGGTGGCCCGTGATCGTGCCCGAACGTCGCCGTTACCCGAGTGATCTGTCCGATGCCCGGTGGGAGTTGGTCGAGCCGGTCCTGCCCGCGTGGCGGTCCGAGCGCCGCGGCCTGGACATCGGCCGGCCGCCAAATCACGACCTGCGGAGCCTGCTGGACGCGGTCCTCTACGTGAACCGGACCGGGATCCCCTGGCGGTACCTCCCTCACGACTATCCGCACTGGAACACCGTCTACGCCTACTTCGCCCGCTGGCAGGCGGAAGGAGTATTCGACCAGCTCAACACTCTCCTCCGCCGCCAAGTCCGCAGGCAGGAAGGCCGGGAGGAGGAACCGACCGCGCCTCGCAGGGTATCGACGCCGGTAAGAAGATCGTGGGCCGCAAGCGGAGCATCGTTATCGACACCGTAGGCCTGCTCCTGACCGTGCTGGTCACCGCTGCGAGTGTGCAGGACTCGATCGCCGGCCGGACCCTGATCGAACGCGTCACCGCCGACCATCCCACCGTCCGCAAGACTTGGGTCGACGGTGGCTACCGCCAGCACCTCGTCGAGCATGCCGCCCACCCTCGGTATCGACATGCACATCGTCCGCCGCGACCCCACCACCAGGGGGTTTGCTGTCCTACCCCGTCGCTGGACCGTCGAGAGAACGGTGGGCCGGCTCATGCACCACCGCCGGCCGGCCACCGACTACGAAGCCCACTCGCACCGCTCCGAAGCCATGATCCACCTCGCGATGATCAACCCCATGACCCGCAGACTCACTGCGGAATCCACTCCAACATGGCGCGGCGCATGAACCACGCCAGACTCAGCAATTCGGGATGAAACGCCCTCTGAGAGGGTGTTTAGCGCGCTTATGCCAGTCTTTGCGCCGATTCATGGCGAGTGACTAATGAGGCTGAAGAAATCAAGGTTGACTATGGGGCGCAAGAGGCTGCGAAGCAGCTGTTGCACCCCATATGCTCCTGTTTCGTCCCAGGGGGAACCGGTTCGCTTCAAATGCCTCAACTTCGGCCTCGCGCGCCCTGCCGGGCCGCCCGGGCGTGCCGCTTCCTGGCAGTATGAACGAACGTCGACGCTATCCCAGCGACCTTTCCGACGCCCGATGGGCCCTGCTGGAGCCGCTGTTGACGAGCTGGCGGGACGACAGGGCCCGCCACGGGCTGAACATCGGCACCCCGCCCCAGCACGATCTTCGCGACCTGCTCGACGCAATCCTCTACGTGGCCCGCACCGGGATTCCCTGGCGCTACCTTCCGCACGACTACCCGCACTGGAACACCGTCTATGGCTACTTCGGCCGGTGGGAACGCGACGGCATCTTCGAACACCTCAACGCCCTGCTGCGGCGCCGGGTCCGAGAGGAAGAGGGCCGCAGCGCAGAACCGACCGGCTTCGTCATCGACGCCCAGAGCGTGAAGACCTCGACCAACGTCCCCGCCCGCGAACAAGGCGCTGACGTGGGCAAAAGGATCGTGGGCCGCAAACGGAGCATCATCATCGACACGACCGGGCTCATGCTGACGGTGTTGGTCACCGCCGCCAGCATCCAGGACTCCGTGGCCGGCGAACGCCTCCTCAACCGCCTCGCCGTCGACCACCCCGGCCTCCGTAAAGGCTGGGCCGACCGCGGCTACCGCGAGTACCTCGTCGACCACGCCGCCCGCCTCGGCATCGATCTCGAAGTCGTCCGACGCGCCCCCGGCACCAAGGGGTTCAAGGTCCTGCCCCGCAGGTGGGTGGTCGAGCGCACCCTGGGCTGGCTCATGCATCACCGCCGCCTGGCCCGCGACTACGAAGCCCTCCCAGCCCGATCCACAGCCATGATCCACATCGCGATGATCGCCCTCATGGCCCGGCGCATCACCCACGAATCCACACCAACCTGGCGAGGAGCCTGAAGCGCAACTGCATGCCCACCCCGAAGCTGGCCGAGCGGCGGCCGCTGGTACCGATTCTCGGTGTCGTTGTGGGCAGCGATACACAATACTCGCCCTGTGGAATGGCGTGAGCAGGTACAAGCGGCAGAACTGATCAGTGATTGGGATGCAGCCATCTCGCTGGTGAGCGCTCGTGCTGAGTGCTACTCCACCGATTCCCTCGCGCACGACAATCATCTGTGGCACATGGATCTACTCGTTCGTGCGGAGCGATTCGACCAGCTCACCGAACTCGCGATTACAGACGTCCACGCGCGTCGGCGACTCAACAGATCGCTTCACGAGCGAGGGATGGACGCAGCGCTGCGCCACCGTGCCGAGGCTGGCGACAGTGGCGCCTTGTATCACCTCGTGAAGTTGCTGTGCGGAAGAAACCAGCTTCAGGAAGCCCGCAAAGCGGTTGAGTGTCTAGGTCCTGAGAAGGAGTACGCGCACCAGCTCGTGACCGACTTCCAGAAAGCCTCAAGCGACACTCGGTAGCTCTCGGCCGCAGACTGCCGTACGTCCGCGATGCATTGCCACTTCCGGGCGACGTATCGGCAGAAAACGCCCTCTGAGGACATCTCATCTGGCGAGTCGGCGGTAGCAGATGAGGGTGCAGACGGCGATGTCGGTCGAACCCGCTCAGCGGGTCGAAGTGTTCTGTGTCGCCTCGCGTGCCTCGGTGAGGGCTCGCTGCCTGAGGTTGCCGCCGAGCAACTGAGTCGTGGTGGCGGCCAGGATGTCATCCCTGCCGATGGTCCGCCTGTCCCCCTTGCGAGCGGGCATTGCCCCGGGGGAATCCATGAGGAACGGGAGTGCGGCCGGTTCGCCCGACATCATGAGGCTGACCGTACCGAAACGCTTGACCCCGCCCTCGCGGACGACCATGGCCGCATCCCGGGCGAGATCCGTCAGGAACACGCTCGCAATTCCGTCCAGGTCGCGGACCATCGCCGGGACGGCCGTCGCCCCCTGGCTCTCCAGCAGCTTCCTGACCCCGGCCTCGAACCTGTGGGCACCGACCACAGCACTCGGTTTGCGCGACCTGCTGCGCTTACGGGAAGGCACGATGACCCCCTCGGCGTCGTAAAGGACACCGGTCAGGCCTTTGAACGTCGGGCTGTGGTCATACCATTTGTCCCCCACCTCGAGCTCGACGTTCCGGTCGATCGCCGAGACAAGGTCTCCAGGAAGCAGCTTCGTCCGGGCTTCCTCCGCCGCTGCTCTCCGCGCGCCGTCGATTATCGCCGTCAGCACTGTCCGCGTCACCGACGCGGCGGCACACGCGGCCGACCGAGAGACGTGCATCGGGGTCACGTCCCTGAACACCGTTTTGACGAGAGAAGGCTTGAACGGCAAGGCATCCATGATCGAGGCGGTCTCGGGACCCCTACGCTCAGGGCGTGCGGGCTGTGCGGTCATCGGAAGAAACGCTCCCTGCTGTCGGAGTCATCAGAGGCCCACACTTCACCGCGCCGGCCCGCTCTCTTCCCTCATCCTCCGTAGAGGCGGCGCCCGGTCAAGGGAATGACGGGAACATCCCGACGGCCGGGCTGATGATCAGCCTCAGATCCTGCGGCAGCAGATGAGGGTGCAGGCGATGCTGGTGAGGGCCCGGAAGTGGTCGGCCTGGCGTTCGTAGCCTCGGTGGGGCGGCGGCAGCCGGGCGAGACCGGCGAGGAGCGTCGTCCCCACGGTGGCGGCAAGGGTGTCAGGAGCGAACGCTAGGGTGCGTGCTCGTGGACGCTACCGATCTTGACCACCAGGCCCGGACGCGGTCCGGTTGCATACCACCGGAACTGGTCTCACGGCTGCTTGAACATGACTACGCCGACGTGGTGGAAGCACGGGCCGGGCGTGGGGAATGGTTCTGCGCCCTCGCATGGGCGCGGTTGCTGAGCGAGCAGGGGCGGCAGGCCGACGCGTTGGAGGTGCTCGCTCCGTACCTGGCTACCGGCTGGTGGACGGCCGTGGAAGCCGCCGCGGACCTGCTGGAGGGCTGGGGCCGCGTCGAGGAGGCGATCGAGATCACTCGGGTCCGTATGGAGGCCGGGCATCCGATGGCGCTGGAGTCCTACACACGCCTGCTTGCCCGGCACGGCCGCGCCGCGGAAGCGTTCACCCTGCTGCGACCGCACCTCGGTGAGCCGTCCCTGGCCGAGGCGTTGGTAGACGTCGCGGGACCCGCCGGTCGCGACGACGAAGCTGCCGCTCTGCTCACGGCCCGAGCCGAGCACCAGTGTTCCGACTTCCCTTGGTGTTGCCGAGGCTTCGATCGCGACGTGGCGATCGGGCTGCTCGCCACCGTCCGCGAGCGCCAGGGCCGCATCGACGAGGCGGTCGCCCTGCTGTGCGCCGAGAACGTCACGCCGGTCGGACACCGCGAGCAACTGGCTGCGTTGCTGGCGCGCCACGGCCGGCTGGACGCGCTGCGGGCGGCCTCGACGAGTGATGACTCCGGGTTCGCCGCGCAACGGCTCTCGCGGTTGCTGGAGGAGCGCGGCGACCTGGAGGGTGCGGTCGCGGCATACCGTCAGGCCGATGGAACTCTGGATCGAACATCCAGCTCGGCCTTCGAGCTTGCGCGGCTGTTGGCCCGGCACGGCCGGGGCGACGAAGCGATCGATGTGATGCGCGCCCAGGCCGAAGCCCACAACGGGGACGACTGGATCCTCCACACGCTGTCCGGTCTGTACCTCGAACAGGGCCGCCCCCAGGACGGTCTGGAGCTCCTCGACACCCTCGCCGCCGCCCGCAAAGGGGAGGAGGAATGGGACCTGTACTGGATTCGACTGCCGCTGATCGCCGCCTGCCATGGTGTCGACGAAGCGATCGCACAGGCCCGTGCCCACCCCGAAGGTGCCACCTCGTACGCGGCGCCACGTATCGCCGAGCTCCTCGCCGGCACGGGACGCACCGAGGACGCTGTCGCCGTCCTCGAACAGCACGCCCCCGCGAACAGGCATGATCTGGCCGGCTACCTCATCGACCTCGGCCGCGTCGAGGATGCCCTGGCCATCCTTCAACGGCCCATCCCACGGCCTCCCGAGTACTGGGGCGGCTCCTGGCACGACGATCCCTCGTTCTGATTCACGGCACAGCTCGGGCCCGCTGGGCCTTGCCTTTGCTGTCGCGCGTACGCAGGGACTCGCTGCCCGGGCGCCTCATCCTGGCGCAAGCCCGGCAAGGTTTTCGATGGCGGCAAGACCTGACTGCGTGTCCTGGCGGTCACGGAACAACGGCAGACCGTCGAGCGGGGAACGCGACTGCCTGACCGTGTCGTTGGTCCACCCGGAGAGGAGCATCCGTGAAGACACGCCGAAGCGACCGAGGTGCCCCCGAACCACAGGCACCGTGGCACGAAGTAAGGCCGAGTCTGTGGATGGGCGGGCACTACTGGGCCGGCCCTGACGGCGATGTGCGGAACGCCGTTGTCGGCTCCGAATTCGGCCTGGTCATCAGCCTGTTCACCCGACCTGGCCACGGGCCGGATCCTGGAGTCGATCACCTGATCAGTGAGATCCCCGACGGTCCGCTCACGGCCGAGCAACTCCGTTCGGTCCAACAGCTGGCCGTCACTGCCGCTGAGGCCGTACGGAATGACCGCGCAGTTCTCGTACGCTGCCGCTCCGGCTACAACCGCTCGGGCCTTGTCGTCGCCCAGACCTTGACCGAGCTGGGCCAGGACCCCACCACTGCCGTCGCGCTCATCCGCCGGAGACGATCGCCCTGGGCCCTCAACAATCAGACCTTCGAGCAGTACCTCGACACGGGGCTCGACGTCGCCTGCCTCCTGGCCGGACTCGATACCCGCACCTGACCTGACCAACAGCGTCAGAGGTCAAGGAACAAACGTAGGGCCGGTTGCGAAAGCGCCCGATTCTGAAAGGTGTTTGACGCCGGTTGGCGTTCGGTGGTCGGGTGACGTCCATGAGCGCAGGACATATGCATCCCGGTGTACACCCCATTGATGATGGCCTTGTGCGACGGTTGATCGCCGAACATTTCCCTCAGTGGAACGGGCTCGCAGTGAAGCGATGGCCGTCCGGTGGAACGGTCAATGCCATGTACCGGCTGGGCGATGACATGGTCGTAAGGCTGCCGCTGGTGCGGGGTGGGGCCGGGGACGTTGCTATGGAGCAGGAGTGGCTCCCCCGCCTCGCGCCCCATCTGCCCACGCGAATCCCCGAGGTACTGGGAGCCGGCGAGCCCTCTCAGGGCTATCCGTGGCCATGGTCCGTGTACCGGTGGCTGCCGGGGGAGATTCCCGAAGCGGGCACACTGAGTGAACCCGTACTGCTGGCCGAGGACCTGTCCGCGTTCGTGGCTGCGATGCGGAGCATTGCCCTGCCGGCTGCGCCGAAGGCACACCGGGGTGGGCCGGTCGCCTCGCAGGACGCGGAGACCCGGGCGGCAATCCAGGAACTGCGCGGAATTCCGGAGGAGGACGTCGACTGCGATGCTGCAGTCGCCGTATGGGAGGAGACCCTGCGGGCACCAGGCTGGGACGGGCCGCCGGTGTGGCTGCACGCCGATCTGATGCCGGGCAACCTGCTGATCGACGACGGCCGGCTGACCTCCGTGATCGACTTCGGGTGCGCGGGGGTCGGGGATCCCGCCTGCGACATGTTCCCAGCGTGGAATCTGCTGCCGGCCGCGGCCAGAAGGGTCTTCCGCGAGGCGCTCGCCGTGGACGACGCAACCTGGATCCGCGGCCGGGGGAGGACACTCTCGCAGGCGCTGATCGCGCTGCCCTATTACCGGAAGACGAACCTGGCTATGGCGCACAACGCCCGGCATGTGATCCAGGCGGTGCTGGAGGAAGGCTGAGTCAATTCACTGTCTGCGGGCCGTGCTGGTCGTTGCCACCAGCCCGCAGTGGCGGTGACGGTGGCGGTGACCGAAGGATCACGGGATGAGAGCGGTCACTCACGACGACTGGCTGCCCAGCTGCGCAGGGCGGAGCCGGAGTGCACCCCGGACGCGTTCGAGTCTCCGCCGGGCCCGCTGGTGGGCGACGCGATGCTGGAATGCGAGGCACTCGCAACCTGTCTCCCGCATTGTCGGGGGTTTCTACCCGGCGGGTATGCACTGGCGGAGCATAGTGAGGACGGGTGCAGCGATGAGTTCCGCACTGTCCGGCTGTCTACCTCTTCGTAAGCCCGAGAAATCCACAGCCAGCCCGGGAAAGTGAGAAACATGAAGTACATGATCCAGATGAACGTGCCTGCGGCCCAGTGGGACGCCATCATGTCGTCCTACTCCACGGCCGATATGGAAGCCATGTTCGCCCACATGAACGCCCTCAACGAGGACATCAATGCCGCTGGTGAATGGGTGGACGGTCAGGGCCTCGGCGGCCCCTCACTCGTCAAGACGGTGAGGGCCGGAAGCGATGGGCGCCCGCAAGTGGCCGATGGGCCGGCACAGGCGGAACAGAACATCCTGGCCGGTTACTGGGTGGTCGACGTCAAGAGCGAGGACCGGGCACTGGAGATCGCCGCACGAGCGTCCGCGTGTCCCGGCCCGGGCGGGAAGCCCGGCAGCGACCCGGTCGAAGTGCACCCGATCCCCGAGGGCCCGCCGGAAGCCTGATCCGGCCCGGTCGACGCATGGGGGCCGGGAGCGGTTCGTGCCTGAACGTGGCTGGTCGCGTTTCCCGGTATCGAACGACGAGGTCTCCTCGGCCCCTCCCATCCGACTCCGCACGCCGGTGAGACCGTCATGGTCCCACCACCCACGCGAGAGCGCGGGCTGCAGGTCGGAGCCCTTGATCTTCCCGTCGGCGGATGCTCGGGCCCGCTAGGACAGCGCGGCACCCAGCTCGCGCTGACGCAGCACAACGTCGAGGACGTAGGGAAGACGGCGGTCTGAGGATGTCTGGAGCGTGCCACCGGCTCCGTCCCACGGTCATCAGCGGCCGCCACCGGCCGCACGAGAACGAAGGAGACATCAGCATGGCGATTCAGCGGATGGACAATGTCGGCATCGTCGTCGAGGACATTGATGCCGCCATCGCTTTCTTCGTGGAACTCGGCATGGAGCTGGAGGGCAGGGCGGAGGTCGAGGGCCTGTTCGCCGACCAGTGCACCGGGCTCGACGGCGTCCACTGTGACATCGCGATGGTCCGGACCCCGGACGGTCACAGCCGGCTCGAGCTGGCGAAGTACCGCAGCCCCGCGGCGATCAGCGCCGAGCCGCGTAACCGACCGCACAACATTCTGGGCACGCACCGCGTCATGTTCGCCGTCGACGACATCGAGGACACCGTTGCCCGCCTGCGCCCTCACGGCGCCGAACTTGTCGGCGAGATCGCGCGGTTCGAGGACAGTTATCTGCTCTGCTACCTCCGCGGCCCGGACGGCATCATCGTCGGGCTGGCCGAGCAACTGCACTGAGACGGGGAAATCGAACCATGCAGCCGAACGAGATCATCGAGGTTCGGGCCCGCAAGTCAGACTGGAGCTCTCTGGTCGGTGACGCGACCCACCTGACCTCCGTGGCCAAGGACGGATCCCGCAACAGTACCGATCACCTTCACCTCGTCATGTGTACGACGAAGCACGCGTGCCGACACCCGTGGTCACCCTCGCGCACAGACTCCGGGAACCACGGCCCATGAGTGACCATCGATACAGGTACCGCTCCCTGACGGCTCGCCTCCACATGGGCGCGAGCTGAGGAACCGCCACGAGCGGCCGGCCGTGCGCAGCACGGCTCGAAGGCCCGCCTCAGGGCGGCCTCGGGAGGGGGAACAGCCGTCCGGGGCCAGCCCTGAGGACCGGTCACTTCCGCCAGAACAGGTGGTGTCTCACACCGCTCGGGCTGGGCACGACTTCCAGGTGGAACCGGTCGAGCAGCTCGTCCGGGGACTCCCAGAGTCGTAGTCCGGACCCGAGCTCCATCGGCGAGACCGCCACGTGCATGGTGTCGACGAGGTCGGCGTCGAGGAACTGCCGGATTGTGGTCACCCCGCCGCCGAGCCGGACGTCCTTGCCCTGCGCCGCCTCCCGGGCCTGCTCGAGGACCGTGGCCGGGTCACCGCCGACGAAGTGGAACGTCGTGTCGGAAAGGGTGAACGACGGACGCTCGTGGTGGGTCAGGACGAACACCGGGGTGCGGAACGGCGGCTTGTCACCCCACCAGCCCTGCCACTCATGGTCCTGCCAGGGCCCGCGCTGGGGCCCGAACTTGTTGCGGCCCATGATCTCGGCGCCGATGTTGCGGTCGTAGTCCCGCGTGAGGTAGTCGTCCAGGCCCCGGCTCCCTCCTGGGTCCGTGCGCATGGGCCAGCTCGCCGTGGCGCCCGCCCAGGCGAACAGCCTCTCGGGCTCGACGCCATCACCGAAGGGTCTGTCGAGCGTCTGGTTCTCTCCCGCGCCGATTCCGTCACTTGAGACATTGAAGTTCTGGACTCTCAGTAATTGATTCACGCGTTCCTCCCGTGATGATCGTGATGGGCGATGACGACAGTGAGACTAGCCGGGCGGTGAGAATTCATCGCTGATTCCATGACGAGTCAGAAGCTGGGCCACTCGGCGTCTCGCCTGTGAGGTTTGCCCGGATTCCAGCGGTGAGCCGGCGTACGGCCTTGTGGGCTTCGACTCGCTTTACTTGAGAGGTTGACCGAGTGTGACGTCAGCGGTGGGTTGTGGGATGGCCGACCTCTGCCGTGACCTGCTGGCAGTCGCTCCGGTGTCCGTGCACTCGCCTCCACTGCGGTCGGCGGCCTCCCCGAGCCGTGAGCGTTTCAGCTTGCCCTCTCCAGGGTGAGGACGGCCTTGGCGACTGACGGCACGCGGTGAGGGCTGATGTGGGCTCCGGACAGCCGGCCCGGGTGGCCCCGGAGAGGTTCGGCTGGGAATCACAGGATCAGGGCAGTTCGATCTGTACTCCACAACCTCACCGGGCAGCCGGGGGCCGGTGCGGTCCTCGTGCAGGACGCCACGGCGAATGTCGTCCTCGCTGGTGCCGTGAAAGGTCCTCGTCCGGGTCCGCCGAGGAACAGAGGCCGTGTCCTAAAGGAGTTGGCGGGCGGTCACCTCGCCTAGCGGCCGGTCCTGCACTTCGGGCCGGAAGGTGCCAGGTGGTCGTGGGGGTGGGACGGGGCAGGACGACGGAACCCTCGCCGAGTGCGACCGCAGTCGGCGACAGCCGCGCCGACTGCTCCGCCAAGCACCGACCCGGCCGGCAAGGTTCTGTGCATCGCGTCCCAGTCCTCGCCCGTCCTCACCCCGGAGAAGGAACGCTGAAAACGGCGACTGATGCTCCGTTTGTGCCTCTACTTCAACCCGATCAACTGTTTCCGGTCATGCCTCTGTCGTCTGGCTGATTCCGGTGCCATGCTGATCGCGCGGAACCCGGTCATCCCCCCGAGGATCGGGATCCCGCAACGGCCCCGCCTGCGCGCTTCGGCCAAGGCGGGGCCTGCCGCCCCTCCCGACCTCCCCACGGGAGGGTCGCTGCACGCCCACTGCCCCCGCCTCGACACCTTGTTCCTATACGGTGCGCGCCGATGCATCTACCGGAGTGCGGCTGGGAAACGAGTGATGGACACGAAGTCAGGGCCTGCGGGTGCGGGCGAGTTGAAGCGGCACCTGGGTGTGTTCGATGCCGTGGTGATCGGCCTGGGGTCGATGATCGGAGCGGGGATCTTCGCCGCTCTGGCGCCGGCGGCCGGTGCGGCCGGGTCGGGGCTGCTGCTCGGCCTGACGCTGGCGGCGGTGGTGGCGTACTGCAACGCGACATCCTCAGCGCGCCTCGCCACCCGCTACCCCACCTCCGGCGGTACCTACGTCTACGGGCGGGAGCGCCTGGGCGAGTTCTGGGGTTACCTCGCCGGCTGGGCTTTTGTGGTCGGCAAGAGCGCCTCCTGTGCGGCCATGGCGCTGACCGTCGGCTCCTACGTGTGGCCCGGACAGGCACACGCCGTCGCGGTCGCGGCAGTAGCGGCGCTGACCGCCGTCAACTACGCAGGGGTGCAGAAGTCCGCCCGGCTCACCCGCGTCATCGTCGCCGTGGTCCTGGCCGTGCTGGTCGCCGTGATGGTCACCGCGGTCACCTCCGGCGATGCGGACGCCGCCCGTCTCAGCATCGGTGACGACGCGACGTTCGGCGGGGTGCTCCAAGCGGCGGGCCTGTTGTTCTTCGCCTTCGCCGGCTACGCCCGCATCGCCACGCTCGGCGAGGAAGTCCGCGACCCCGCCCGCACCATCCCGCGGGCCGTCCCGCTCGCTCTGGGAATCGCACTCGTCGTCTACGCGACTGTCGCCGTCGCCGTCCTGCTCGTACTGGGCCCGCAGCGCCTGGCGGACGCCACTGCCCCACTGTCGGATGCCGCGCGGGCCGCAGGCGCGGACTGGCTGGCGCCGGTCGTACGGGTAGGTGCCGCGGTGGCCGCGCTCGGCTCGCTCCTCGCCCTGATCCTCGGCGTCTCGCGTACGACCCTGGCGATGGCCCGCGACCGGCATCTCCCACACGCCCTGGCTGCCGTCCACCCGAAGTTCCAGGTGCCGTACCGCGCCGAACTCGTGGTCGGCGCGGTTGTCGCCGCGCTCGCCGCGACCACCGACGTACGCGGGGCGATTGGGTTCTCCTCCTTCGGGGTGCTCGCCTACTACGCCGTCGCCAACGCGTCCGCGTGGACGCTCGCCCCGGACGAGGGCCGACCCGCGCGGATCATTCCGGCCGTCGGGCTCGCAGGCTGCCTCGTCCTCGCATTCGCCCTGCCGGCCTCGTCGGTGATCTCAGGAGTCACAGTTCTGGCGGTCGGCAGCGCTGCCTATGCGGTACGTCGCGCGGTGACCGCCCGCAGGGCGTGACTGCGGTGGACGCGGCGAGTGCGGCGGGAGCGGGCCAGAACTCGCCCGGTCAGCCCCAGCGCCCCGACATCTCGGAGCCGTGGCCCCGAGCGACCCTGGCTGCAATCGCGATCACTGAGAGAACGCGCCGGAATGGGCCGATGCCGGCTGGGCAGCCCAGGTGTACTCGAACTCCGGCAGCGCAAACCCCTGCTCGAACAGGCAGACGCGTTCATCAGTACGGACAGCGCCGTGGCGCTCGTAGAAGGCGATTGCGCGAGTATTGGCGCGCAGCACCTCCAGGTATACCGCCCGCTCAGGATGCTCGGCAGCAGCCCAGGTGAGAGCGTGCTGTAGCAGCTGACCTCCGATACCGGAGCCCGTACGGCCCGGCCTGGCATGCAAATTGTCCAGGAGAAGCCGACCGTCGGGGCGCGGGACCAAGTATGCGAAGCCGGCTATCTCCCCCTCCCCCGCAGCAACGAACAATCCTGCGCCGGGCTCCGGCCCGAGAAGCCTGGCGCCCCAAAGCTCCAGCCGGTTCTCCAGGAGAGGGCCGCTCAAGAAGCCGGTCGGCATGATCCCCGCATACGCCGTACGCCAACTCTCCGCGTGCAGCGCTGCGATCTGCGCGACATCCTCCCGCACGCCTTCTCTGATCTCCATGCGGACCAGCCTCGCGCATGACATTGGGTGATGCCAAACCCCACTGATGAAGCAGCCCACAGATCCACTTTGAGGACGAGCCGCACAGCGCTTATCGGAACCGTTGGCAATCTTCGAGCGCGGGCGGGCGGCGGGCCGCAGACGGCGTCCGTTGCGGTCCGGCTCCGTACGTGAACTCCTACGCGACCCAGCAGTAGACCTCTTGGCCCTGGCGTCGGGCGCTGCTGACGAGAGCGGCCAGATCACTCAGGATCACTTCGGCGATCTCCGTGTCGATGAACTCGCCGTCCTCTGCCCGCTGCGAGGACCATGCGACAGCGGCATCCTTCAACTCGGACCGGTCGGCCTCGGCGAGTGCGGCGGACAGGCGAGGCGAGATCGCGAAGACGACGCATCCGTCATGGTCCTGGCCACCGACGAGACGCGGCTCGCCGGCTTCGAAGAGTTCCTCGACGTTGCCTCCGGCAAGCAGTTGCTCCCACTCGACAACAGCCTCTTCGGGATCGAAGTTGCCGAAGGAGAGTGATGTGAATGCGCGTCGTGGCCCCGTCTGCAGGGCCAGCGCCGCTGACGCGTCATCCGGGGCGGCGAAGAACTCGACGATGATGCTCACCCCGGCATCATGCCGGACCGCCCAAGGCCGCGAAAAGCCGGACAGCTCCAACGCTGCCGACACAACGCGCCCATGGTGCCAGGCCGGGCTTGTTCGTTCGAGCAAGGTCAGGTCAGCTAGCCCGTAGCCGCCACCAGCCGTGCTCGGGCTGCGGCTCTCGCCTCGGTCGTCTCCAACGGGTCATCACGTAGTGCGGCGATCCGGCCCAGAGTCTCCGGGTTCGCGGGTGCCGAGGTGATCCCCAGCAGCCGCGTCGTTTCCTCACAGTCCCAGAGGGACTCGGTGTACACATGCTCCAGACCGTCCCGGTCGATGGCGGCGAGTGCCTCCAGGTACGCGGTCCGCTCGTACGAGTGCGGGGTGTGCAGCCAGAAGCGCCGCAGGTAGGGAGCCGCCCCGGCAGCGTCCGGGCCGAACCCGGCCAGGCGCCGGGCCGTCCGGTCGGGACCGCACCAGGCCCGCGCCGTCCACTGTTCGACGAGTTCTTGCACGAGTCCCGGCAATGCTTCTGGGCCGGGATGGTCGGCCATGACATCGGCACCCAGCTGCGCCAGCCACCCCTGGTCCTCCTGTACCCAGTCCTGCGCCGCCGGTAGGGCCAGGGTGCCCAGGCGCTCAACGGCCCGTCTGAGCAGGGGCAAGGGTCGGCGGCCGTTGGCCATGCCCAACGAGGGCACCAGCGGGATCAGCTCCACAGCAGGCTCCCGGGCATTGAGCGCGCGCAGCGCGTCGACCTTCGCGTTGCCTTCCGTGCGAGTGTCGGCGAGCAGGGCGAGGAGTTCTGCGGTGCTGAGACCGTTCAGCGACGGGCGCGGAACGAACGGACAGCTCTGGACCTCGATTCCGAACCGCGTCCACGGCTCGGAGCGCCACGGAAGTTCCGGCTCCGCGCCGATCCGGGCGCGTGCGATGTCACCAAGGTCTTCCCACCACTGCGACGGCCAGCTGGCTGACAGCGACTCGAGCACTCGGGCCCAGTGCTCGCCTTCTCGGACATACCTCAGAAGTCCGTCCCTGGCGTCGCCCGATCCGGCGAGAGCCAGCAGCACCAGCACCTCGCAGGCCCGCAAGCAAGCCTCCTCATCCCCCACCAGCATGTCCACGATCGGCAGGGAAGACAGGCCCAGATCACGGACCATTCGCGCCAGGTACAGAGACCGTGCATCCGACTGGTCGTCCCACCGCCAGTTGCGGCGGACCCCGTCGTACACGAACGGAGCAGATCCCTGCGGATCCCGGAGCGCTCGCACGGCACCCAGGCCACGCCCCCGTTGCAGCAGGCCCTCCAGGGAGTTGGGGAGGGCATATGACACCTCGCACGCTCACCCGGCACCCTGCCCGACCCGGGCCCGATCCGCCAGGCGATATCGGCCGGGTCCCATCGGGCCGGCCCTAGCTCAAGCCCTGCGGCCGGTGATGAAGGCGGGTGATGTCCTGGCGCCACTTCGGGCCGTTCGCAGCTTCGGCCCAGAGTTCGGCGAGTTCCGAGCGCTCGGAGACCACGTGGTCCAGAGCGTCGACGGCGAGCGTCCGAAGGTCTGCGGGCAGCTCCGGTAGCGGCTCTGACGGTCCGTAGTTCGAACAGGCCGGCTCGCCGTCAGGGTGTTGGGCGACGACCAGTGCGGCCGCGGCCACTGCGCGCTCGCCGTCGGAGGTGCAGAGGTGGTCCGCCGGGCCCGCGGCGCGTTTGAGTGCGCGGCAGATCATGGCTTCGCGTTCTGCCAATGCTGCGTCGTCCAGGTCACCCCCGAAATCGGCGGCGGTGTCATTGTCGAAGGGGCCGATGTCCCAGGTGCCCATGCCTCTCCTCACGCGACTGTGCGGGGATCGTCGCACCGTCCACCGACAGTGAGGTCATGAAGGTGTGCATGCTGGGCAGCACGCCGGCCCGGACCACCGCCGTTTGCTCAGGGAGCCGCTCGCCCCGGAGCAGGGTGAGCATCCAGCGCGGGCTTCGGGGTCTGCAACGCACCAGTCCTGGGTACGGAGTTCGGAGCGGAATCACTTTGCCCTTGGTCGTCTTGCTTTGTCGGTGAGTTACGAGAGCGCTGTAGCTCAGGGGCGAGAGCACCCTCTTCCACGGGAGAGTGATGTCGCCGAGTTTTGAGAGCGCCTGGCTGCTTGCCTCGGGACCATGGTTGTGCTCTGCACGACGAGGGGCCCAGGTGCCGCCGAAATCCAAGGTCGATCTGTACGCGGCGATCCGCCGTGATTCGCGTCAAGGCCTGTCGAGCCGTGCCCTTCAGCGGAAGTACGGTGTCGGGTTTCTAACGGTGCAGAAGGCGTTGTCGTCGGCCTGGTCCGAGCCGCGGAAGCCGCTTCCGCCGAGGGCGACCCGGCTGGATCCGTTCAAGCCGTTGATCGACAAGATATTGCGGGCGGACCTGGACGCGCCGCGCAAGCAGCGCCACACAGTGAAGCGGATCTTCGAGCGGCTGCTGGGTGAGCATGACGCGGGTGAGATCTCGTACCAGATGGTCCGCGGCTACGTTGCAACGCGCCGTGAGGAGATCCGGATCGAGGCCCGTCGGGGTGTGGTGGAGGCGTTCGTCCCGCAGACCCACAAGCCCGGAGCCGAGGCGGAGGTCGACTTCGGCGACGTGACCGTGCGGTTGGCCATCGAGCTGGTGACCTGCTACCTGTTCGCGTTCCGGCTGTCCTACTCGGGCAAGGCGGTGCACCGGATTTTCGCGTCGGCGGGGCAGGAGGCGTTCTTCGAGGGCCACGTCCACGCTCTCAACGTGCTGGGCGGAGTGCCGACCTCGAAGGTCCGCTACGACAACCTTAGGGCCGCCGTCGCCCAGGTGCTGAGCTTCTCCCGGCAGCGGGTCGAGGCCGAGAGGTGGACCGCGTTCCGCTCGCACTACGGCCTGCAAGCTCTCTACTGCCAGCCTGGAATCCGTGGGGCCCACGAGAAGGGCGGGGTCGAGGGGCAGATCGGCTGGTTCCGCCGAAACCACCTCGTCCCCGTCCCGGAAGTAGACACCCTCGCCGAGCTCAACGAGATGATCGAGAGGTGGGACGAGGCCGATGATGCCCGGCGGATCCGGTCCCGGGCCCGGACGATCGGCGAGTACTTCGCGGCCGAGCGGCCGCTTCCGGAGCCGCTGCCGGACGAGCCGTACGAGACGGGGCGGCTCTTCACCCTGCGGGTCGACCGCTACAGCCAGATCAGCGTCCGCACCAACCGCTACTCGGTGCCGGTCCGGCTGATCGGCAGGACAGTCCGCGCGATGCTGCACGCCTCCGAACTGGTGGTCTACGACGGCCGTGAGGAAGTCGCCCGGCACGAGCGGCTGATCGCCAAAGGCAGCTGCCGCCTCGACCTGGACCACTATCTGGAGGCGCTCGTGCGCAAGCCCGGCGCCCTGCCGGGAGCGACCGCGCTCGACCAGGCCCGTTCCGCAGGCAGGTTCACCCCGGTCCACGACGCCTGGTGGGCTGCGGCCGTCAAGGCACACGGCGAGCGGGATGGCACCCGCGCGCTGATCGAGGTTCTCCTGCTTGGCCGCCACCTGCCCCACGAACACCTGGTCACCGGCCTCGCAGCGGCCCTGAAGACGGACGCGCTCACCGCGGACGCCGTCGCGCTGGAAGCCCGCAAGGCGGCTGAGGAGGACAGTCATGCCCTCGCGGAACCCGTGCCGCCCACGGTCGACCGGTCAAACGTCACGTCCCTGACCTCACGCCGCCTGGCCCACCTGCCACCCGACAAGCTGCCGCTTCCCTCGGTCGCCCACTACGACCAGCCCGCCCGCGCCGAGCAAGCGGCCGCTGGCTGACTCAGGGGCCTAACCACTGTCGCGCAGCCCCCTCTTGAGGCCGTCCGAGACAATGGTCTATCGTCAGGACACTTTTCTTCTGACCATCCGGAAGTCTTATGCCTCGCCGTTCACCAGGCGAGATCAGGGCCGAACAGTCCTCGCGCAGTGCAGCCGGCACCAGGCAAGTCATCACTGGCTTGTCCGCTGCGACAAATCGACAGATCGCGCAGTTCGAGGCGCGATACCGGCTGCCCCCGGGGGCTGTCGCCTGCGCCTTCCGGGCATGGGCCTTGGCGCTTCACGAGTGGCCAGACCATGGATCCAACCGTGGACACGGAACCACGTGCTGGAGAGACATGCATGCCCGAACGCTTCTAGAAGGGGCAGCCGCATCCATGGGTCGGAAGGCGCGTCGCGAGCTCCTCACGACGGTCGCCCCTCTGGATGACCGATTCTTGGCGCGGACACTGCAAGATCCCTTCGCGCCTGCCTTCGAGCCTTGGTGGAAGCGCCGGCTCAGATGACTGAGACTTCCCGGCGAGGCCCGACAGCACCGGTGACCTCAGGTGCTGCTACTTCTCATCGACATTTACAGCCTCTCAGAGCCGGGACCGCTGCTGAAATCCGTCAACATCTGCTCTTCCTTCTCGCCTACGGAGCCAGTCGTCCACGCTGAAATGCCGGGCTACTTGATGCGGTCGAGGAAGGCCAGCACACGATGGGTGGCCTGCGTTGCGGCGTGTTCGTCGTACGACGGCAGGCTGCTGTCGGTGAACAGGTGCTTGTCGCCGGGGTAGAGGAACAGTTCGGCATCCGCGCCTGTCCCGACGAGCGCCCGGGCCGCGTCGACATCGCCCTCACCGGCGAAGAACGGATCCGCGTCCATGCCGTGGACCTGGACCGGAACACCATGGGGCCAGGTGCCTCCGAACTCCGCGACCGGGACGCATGCCTCCAGCAGCAGCGCGCCCCTTGCCCCGGGGCGGGTCTGGGCCAACTTCTGCGCGGGCAGGACGCCGAGCGAAAACCCGAGGTAGACGAGTTCCGAAGCCAACCCCTCGGCAGCGGCGGTTCCGCGCGCGACAACCGTGCCGAACCCGACGGCCTCGGCGTAGCCCAGGCCCTCCTCGAGGGTGTCGAATACCTGCCCCTCGAACAGGTCCGGGACGTGAACCGAGTGTCCGGCCCGTCGCAGCTGCTCGGCGAACTCACGGACGCCGACGGTCAGCCCGTACCCGTGGTGGAAAACCAGCACCTCAGTCATGCCGCTCCCTCGTCCTGCGGTGCCCGGGCGGCGCCGCAGCACGAGTATGGACCGGGCCACTGACATCTGCGGATCGCAGCCCGATCGATCAGATCGTTGAAACCGGATCGGTGAGATGGGGCTCCGAGGTCGGCGACGTTGGCCGACTCCTGCCCGGGGCCGGACGGCTGTGATCCGAGACGCGATCAAGCCCACGCTTGTCGATGAGTGCGACCGGGCGAGTCCAGGATGCGCTGTCCCCGAACCATTCCTCACCGACCTCGTGGACCATTCCGCCGGACCAGATGAGACCCGGTTCCGTCGTGGCGATGAGTCTGTGGGCATCCGCAGGTCTATCTCTTAGGGGAGACAACCGACTCATCGGGAGTAAGTCATGGGCTCCATCCACATCGAACTGTTCGCGACCCTCGACCTTGTCGGGCAGGCGCCCGGCGGCCCCGACGAGGACCCGGTGGGGTTCCAGTTCGGTGGCTGGCAGGCGCCCCTGCTGGACGAGGTCGCCGGGGCGCAGGTCGGTGCCGCGTACGAGGGCACGGACGCCCTCCTGCTCGGCCGGCGGACGTACGAGATCTTCGCCGCCTACTGGCCTCACCAGGAGGGCGGCGAGGACAACGAGATCGCCACGCTCTTCAACAGTGTCCCGAAGTATGTGGCCTCTCGCGGCAGGCCCGACCTCTCGTGGGCCGGGTCCACGCAGCTCGGCCCGGACCTCGCCGAATCGGTGCGCGAGATCCGTGACCGGCACGAGCACGTGAAGGTCGTCGGAAGCCTCGACCTCGTGCAGACCCTGCTGCGCGAAAGGCTCTTCGACCGTCTCGACCTCTGGCTGCATCCGATTGTGCTCGGCGTCGGGAAGAAGGTGTTCGAGGATGGTGCGGTGCCCACGAACGTCACGCTCCTCGCACCTCCGGCAGCCGGGCCGAAGGGCGTCGTGTACCTGCGCTACGGGCTCGCCGACGGCACGCCCGCGACGGGGGACATGAGCGCACCCGATCGCGGTGTCGGAAGCGACGGCTGACGCCACCCTGGGCGCTGCGACTGAGGATCGTGGCCGGTCGGCGAGTTCTCATGTGGCCGGCCGCCACCGGCACGGCCGCCCGGTTGCGGGGCTGCCGAGCGTGCTGCGGCCGAGCTCGCCGAGATCGACGCGGAGATCGCCGGTCCGACCACAGTCCGTGGCGCCCTGGCCACGGCCGTCAAGACAGGCTGCGACGACCCGACCGTCTGTGCCCGGACCCTGCTGCTGACCTGTACCCCAGCACACCAGAAAGGGACCTCGCCGACACTCCTTGCCCCCGGCGTCTGTGGTGCCGGGGACAAGAAGTTTCCGGCTCGTGCGGCAGGTCAGGAAGCCACGAAGCGAGCGATCTGGCCCAGCACGACGGTGTCCGCCAGGAACCCGATGTGGGTCTGGCAGGCCACGTTGTTGTTCGTCGCGCCGCTCAGCCGCGTGCTGGTGTACGGGAGGATGATGCCGTCGCACGCCGAGTACCAGCTCGCGTACCTGGTGTCACCCGGTGTCTCGTCGCCCGCCGTGATCTGGGAGATGAACGAGGAGCCCGGGTACATCTGCTGGCAGGTCGTGTAGATCAGACAGGCGCCGGCGTACGTGGTCCCGTGGTTCGCGCCCGCGATCGAGGCGAGGTGGCTGACGCTGGTGTTGCCGCCCAGCACCTTCAGGTAGTACTGGCTGACGAGGCCGCCCATCGAGTGGTTGACGATCGCGACCTTGCTCGCTCCGGTCCGGGACTTCACGTTGTTGACGAAAGAGGCCAGGCCCTGAGCGTTACTGACGTTGTTGCCGTAGGAGTTGTACTCGTAGGCGAAGAGCTTGGAACTGGACCAGCCGTTGAGCTGGAAGACGCTCAGGGCGGTGGCCCAGTTGGAGGCGTTGCCGGTGTACCCGTGGACGAAGACGACCGGGGTGCTGGTCGAGAGCGGCTGAGCGGCGGCCGGTGCTGCCGCAGGGGCGGTCGCTGTCTGGGCCGCGCCGGCCGTCGACGCCGAGGACAGCACGGTGAACGCGACCAGGGCGGACGCGAGAACGCCAAGAAGCCGGCGGGGTGAACGACGACGCATGGAGCACTCCTGATGGGGATGCGGGGATAGGGTGCCTGACCCGACAAGAGTCGGGGTGCGTGGCACTGGCGCCATCGGCGAAATCACCGGCGTTCACCGATGGTGCCGGGCAGTCCGAACGCCTGGTGGGGGTTACGCGGCCGCGTGGACCCCACCTGAGGCGGACGACCCGCCGGTGGTTGCCGAGCCGGGATTCCGCTCTCCGGGCGCATCCCGCCGGGGCAGCCCTCGCTTCTCCCACCCCGGGCGTCCGTGAGCGCATACTGGCCTCATGGACGCGTCCACGGGTGGAGTACCCCGCCTGCGGGAGCGGCTGGGCAGCGCCGTCTTCGCCCGGGTCGCGGGTCCCGAAGGTCCGGAGAACCGTGCCCGCATACACGGAACACCCGGCCCGCGCTGGTTCGGTGCCCACCGGCCGATTCGCATCGTCCACGGCGATGCGTCCATGTTCATCGGTGGACTCCGGGCACTCCTGCTCCAGTCACTGCACCCGTTGGCCATGGCTGCCGTGGAGGCCCATTCCGGTTACCGCGGCGATCCCTGGGGACGGCTCCAGCGCACCAGTACCTTTCTCGCCGTCACCACGTACGGGACAGCGGAACACGC
Organism: Streptomyces sp. NPDC059499; assembly: GCF_042749285.1. NCBI lineage: Bacteria > Bacillati > Actinomycetota > Actinomycetes > Kitasatosporales > Streptomycetaceae > Streptomyces > Streptomyces sp. NPDC059499. Next base: position 479,262 of record NZ_JBHYTT010000004.1, on the reverse strand, counting down.
ACAGCAGGCGGTCGAGCGGGTGCGGGCCGTCCATGGCCGGGTGCATGGAACGACTCCGTCCGGAGAGCCTTACGACGCCGCCGACCCGCACCTTCTCGGCTGGGTGCATGTGGCCGAGGTCGACAGCTTCCTGCTCGCCCACCAGCGCTACGGAGCCGAACCGCTCGACGCCGCCGGGTACGACGGCTACATCGCCGACACGGCACGAGTGGCGGAAGCGCTCGGTGTCACCGATCCTCCGCTCGATCGGAAGGAACTCGCCGTCGAGCTCGCGGCATATCGCGGTGAACTGCGTCCGACGGAGGAGGCGCGCGAGGCAGCACGCTTCATCCTGCTGCACCCGCCGCTGCCCTGGGCCGCCCGCGTCCCCTACGCGGTTCTCGCCGCGAACGCCGTCGCCGCCCTCCCCCGGTGGGCCCGCGACTCGCTGGAGCTACCTCGGCTGCCCGGCATCGCCGAAGCCGGTGTGACCCCGACCGGGCGTGCGCTGACCGCCGTAATTCGCTGGGCCATGGCTCCACCGCGTCGGCCGTTGTGATCGGTCAGCAGCGCCCCGCGCTGCCGCTGGACGCCTGACCGACGCCCCCGGACCGCCGCACGCCGCCTGTTCACGGTGCACCCCGGCGTCGAGGCGCCGTCCCCACCTCTGCGGGTGGGCGCCTGCCGCCGTGACACCCGTTCGGCTGGGCCGGTCGGGTGAGCGTCATCCGGACATCCCGTCAACCGGGCAGGCATCAGCGCATCCACACAGAAACACTCGCCAGAAGCACGGGTGTGCAGGTGACCGAGAGTGAGTAGGGGTTGTTGCATGCTGGGACTACGGCCCACCGCGGCCGGACCGATCGGTCCCGTCGACGGTCCGCTGACAGCCCCCGACGCCGTCCAGGCCCTCGAGACGGAACTCGAGCACGTCCTCGACGCAAGCCTGCGCCGGGCCCGCGATGTGGATCCGGTATTCGCCCGTGACGTCGCCGACCGTGTCGCAGCGTTCGTCCGGCGCGGCGGGAAGCGGCTGCGTACGGCGTTCGCGTGGTGCGGGTGGCGGGCGGCAGGTGGCTCGGGTGACGCCTCGGCGGTACTGCGCACGGGTGCCGCGCTCGAACTGGTCCAGGCATGCGCTCTCGTGCACGACGACGTGATGGACGGATCGCCGCTGCGCCGAGGCGCGCCGGCGATGCACGTCGACCTCGCCCGTCTGCACCGGGAGGCGCGGATGACGGGCACGCCCGAAGCGTTCGCGACCGCCGCCGCCGTGCTCGCCGGCGATCTGGCGCTGGTCTGGGCCGACGACCTGCTGACGGAGACCGCGCTCGGCTCGCCGCACGGCCCACGGCTGTACCGCGAGTGGCGCGCGATGCGCGCCGAGATGGTCGCCGGGCAGTACCGGGACATCCACGCGCAGGCGGCCGGGTCGTGCGGTCTCGACGAGGCGGTCACCATCGCCACGCTCAAGAGCGCCCTGTACACGGTCGAGCGCCCCCTGGCGCTCGGCGCGTCCCTGGCCGACGCCGACGAGCACACCGTGGACGCGCTGCGCTCGGCCGGACGGTGCGCGGGGCTTGCCTTCCAACTCCGCGACGACCTCCTCGGTGCATTCGGCGATCCGGCGCTGACGGGCAAGCCGGCCGGTGACGATCTGCGGACGCACAAGCTGACCTACCTTCTCGCCATGGGCCTCAGGCTCGCCGAGTCCTCCGGCGACGAGGAGGCCGCCGCCGCGCTCGCCATCGGAGCGGTCTCGCGGTCGGACGACGCCGTGGAACGGATGCGGGCCGCGTTGGAGCGGAACGGGGCCCGGGACGTCGTGGAGTCCAGGATCGCGGAGCTGGCGGCCACGAGCCTGCGGCACTTCACGACAACCGGCGCGGACCTGGCCGTGCGGCGGGAGTTCACGGCGCTGGTCGAACGGGCCTCGGGGGTCACCCTCGACGCCGGGGAGGCGGCGTGAGGACCGTACCGGGTCCGACGGACCATGTCGTCGTCGTGGGCGCCGGGCTTTCCGGTCTCGCCTGTGCCCTCCATCTGCTGGGCGCCGGCCGAAGAGTGACCGTGGTCGAACGGGACGGCGGCCCGGGCGGCCGGGCCGGCCGCGTACGCCTCGGCGGCTACGAGGTGGACACCGGCCCCACGGTGCTGACCATGCCGCACCTGGCGGACGAAGCCTTCGCCGCCGTCGGCGACAGCCTCGCCGGGCACGTCGAGCTGGTGGCGCTGCACCCGGCCTACCGGGCGTGCTTCGCGGACGGAACGTCACTCGACGTCCACACCGACGGCGAGGCGATGGAAGAGGAGGTCCGGCGATTCGCAGGACCGTCCGAAGCGGCCGGCTACCGCGGGCTGCGGGACTGGCTGGAGCGGCTGTACCGGGTCCAGATGCGACGGTTCATCGACACGAACTTCGACTCGCCCTTTCAGCTCCTGCACCCGGACCTCGCCCGTCTGGCGGCGCTGGGGGGCTTCGGACGGCTGGACAGGCGCATCGGCCGTTTCCTCTCCGACACCCGCCTGCGTCGTGTGTTCTCCTTCCAGTCCCTGTACGCCGGAGTCGCTCCGGCCAGGGCACTCGCGGCTTATGCGGTGATCGCCTACATGGACACCGTGGCCGGCGTCTGGTTCCCCAAGGGCGGGATGCACGCGCTGCCCCGCGGCATGGCGAACGCGGCGGCCGGCGCGGGTGCCGACTTCCGCTGGTCGGCCGAGGCGACGAAACTGGAACGCTCGGCCGGCCGGGTACGTGCCGTACGTCTGGCCTCGGGCGAACGGATCGCCTGCGACGCGGTCGTGCTGACCTGTGAGCTGCCCGCCGCGCACGGTCTGCTGGGGCGCGCCCCCCGGCGTCCGGTACGGCTTCGTCACTCGCCGTCCGCGGTGGTCCTGCACGCAGGGACCGACCGTACCTGGCCCGGACTCGCCCACCACACCCTCTCGTTCGGCGGGGCCTGGGAGCGCACCTTCGAAGAACTGACCCGTTCGGGGCAGCTGATGAGCGACCCGTCCCTGCTGATCACCCGGCCGACGGCGCACGACCCTTCCTTGGCGCCGCCGGGCAGGCATCTCCACTACGTGCTGGCGCCCTGTCCGAACACCGACGTCGGCCCCTCCCCCGCGGCCTGGCAGGACCTGGGACCGCGCTACCGCGACGACCTGGTCGCCGAGCTGGAGCGGCGTGGCCTGAACGGGTTCACGGACAGCGTCCAGGAGGAGCTGCTGGTGACGCCGCTGGACTGGGCTGCGCAAGGGCATGCGGCGGGCAGCCCGTTCTCCGTGTCCCACACCTTCGCCCAGACCGGCCCGTTCCGCCCGCGCAACCTCGTACGCGGCCTCGAGAACGTCGTGTTGAGCGGCTGCGGGACGACCCCCGGTGTCGGCGTGCCGACGGTTCTCCTCAGCGGCAAACTCGCCGCCGCGCGTGTCACCGGCGGCGTCCGCGGCGGCCCCCTCCGTACCCGACCGGCATCGCGGGTCACGCGTGTGGCGGCGGCCCCGACCGAGGAGGACGCCCATGACCCGTCGTGAACTGGACGCCGCCGGGATCACCGGCCCCGCCCTGCGCGCCGCCTACACCCGATGCCGGCGGCTCAACGCCCGCCACGGCCGGACCTACTTCCTGGCCACCCGCCTACTCCCGGTGGAACGCCGCTCCGCCGTGCACGCGCTGTACGGCTTCGCCCGCTGGGCGGACGACATCGTGGACGACCTCGACCGGCCCCGGACGCCTGAGGAGCGGGACGAACAGCTGCGACGCCTGGAGAGCGACCTCGCACTCGGGCTGCTCACCGGCGGCGGGGACGAGCCCGTTGTCCGGGCCGTGGCCGACACCGCGGACCGTTACGGCATCGACCACACGCTGTTCACCGACTTCCTGGCCTCGATGCGCAGCGACCTGCACGTCACGGACTATCCGACCTACGCCGATCTGAGGGACTACATGCACGGATCGGCCGCGGTGATCGGACTGCAGATGCTGCCCGTGCTCGGCACGGTCACTCCGCGCGAGGAGGCTGAGCCGCACGCCGCGGCCCTCGGCGTGGCCTTTCAGCTCACCAACTTCCTGCGTGACGTCGGCGAAGACCTGGACCGGGGCCGGGTGTACCTGCCGACGGACCTGCTCACCGCCCACGGCGTGGACGGGGGTCTGCTGGAGTGGAGCCGCCGCACGGGGCGCGGCGACCCGCGGATCCGTGCGGCGCTCGTCGCCGCCGAGGCCATGACCAGGGACGTGTACCGGTCGGCGGAACCGGGCATCGCCATGCTCGACCCGCGGGTGCGCCCCTGCATCCGCACCGCGTTCACGCTGTACAGCGGCATCCTCGACGCGATCGCGGACCAGGGGTACACGGTGCTGCACCGCCGTGCGGTGGTGTCGCGCGGGCGCCGTGCCGCCACGGCCGCCGCGGGAGTCGTGCACATCGCGGGCGCGCGGTGGCGCGCCCGGACCGCGCGACGGGCGCTCCGGGCGGGTGGCACGGCGCTACGGGTGAAAGGACCGGTGCGGTGAGCGACCGAGCGGACCGGACCGGTTGGACACCGCCTCTGCGGCGACGCCGCCGGTCGAGCTGGGCGACACAGACACCGACGTGGCGTCAGGCACGCCCGGCGCTCATCGCCGACGCGCTCGAGCGGGCTTCCGCCCGTCCCTCCGGCAACTGGTTCGTCGTCGGGGCCTCCCGGGATGTGCGCGTCGGTGGCCGCCCCTGCGGCAGAACGGTGGGCGGCGTCGAGGTCGTACTGTGGCGGTCCGACACGGGTGAGCTCCACGCGGGGCCCGGCGCCTGTCCGCACCTCGGTGCCCCCCTGCGCGACAGCCGGGTGGTGTGCGGCACCCTGGTGTGCCATTGGCACGGACTGGCCCTGGACGGTGGGTCGTTCGCCGGCTGGGATCCGTACCCGGTCCATGACGACGGGATTCTGGTGTGGGTCCGGCTGGACGCCGTCGGGGGCGAGGAGCCCTCGGAGCGTCCGGTGGTGCCGGTCCGGCCGGCGGCGGGCAGTGGGGTGGATGCCGTGTTCACTGTGGTGGGGCGGTGCGAACCGCAGGACGTGGTCGCCAACCGGCTCGACCCGTGGCACGGTTCGTGGTTCCATCCGTACTCGTTCGTCGACCTGACCGTGGACCGGGAACCGCGGGGCGGGGATGACGACGCCTTTGTCGTCGACGTGTCCTTCCGCGTGACGGGAAGTCTGGTGGTCCCGGTCCGGGCGGAGTTCACCGCGCCCGGTCCGCGCACGGTCGTCATGCGCATCACCGGGGGCGAGGGTGCCACGTCCGTGGTGGAGACCCATGCCACGCCGCTGTCCCGCAAAGCGGCCGGAAGGCCGCGGACCGCGGTGATCGAGGCGGTCGTCGCCGCCTCGGACCGGCGGGGTTTCGCACTGGCACGGGCAGCCGCGCCGGCGCTGCGGCCACTGATGCGCCGTACGTCGGGCCGGCTGTGGCGCGACGACCTGGCGTACGCGGAGCGGCGCTGGAGTCTGCGCAGCAGCGGACGGTTCCCGGGCTGACGGCAGGGGAGAGTCAGCGCGTACCGACCGTGCCGAGGGCTCGCAGCAGAGGTGAACGGCCCGCCCGGGGAACCGTCCACAGGGTCTGTCCCCGGACGCCCCAGCCGGCGAGCAGGACGCCTGCTGCCAGGAATCCGGTGGTGGCGGCGCGTTCCATCAGAGCCACGGGAAGATCGCAACGGATCGCGTCACCGGCCAGCGTCACCTGGGGGTGGGGCGTCGACACGGTGGGCCGCCGGGAGTACGAGCCGACGGTGAAGAGGGGGCAGTCGGAGTGCCATGCGTGCCGTGCGTCCACGACCCGCGCCTGCCGTGTCTCCGGGTAGACCCGGTGCAGGCTGTCGACGAGGCGGTTCTGCACCGTCTCCGGTTTCGCTCCGGCGGCGACCGCGTAGGCGTGCAGCTCCACCACGGAGCCGCCGGTGCGCGCCGCCCAGCGGGCGGCCTCACCCTCGTAGCGTTCCAGGATGCTGATGTTGTCGAGGCCGTCGTATCCGCTGGTGCCGAGGAACCCGGCACGGTCGGAGCGGACCGGTCGGTCCAGCCAGAGCCGGGAGACGAGGTACGGAGGGGCGGTGCGCAGGGCGGCGATGTCGTCGCGCCAGAGGGGGGTGCCGAGACCGGGGGACGCAGCGACAACCCCGCGCAGTGCCCCGGGATCGAGGGCGAGTACCACCGCGTCGTGCCTGTCCGCGGCGGCATCGGTCCGCACGTCCACTCCCCCGCCCTCGCACGGGTTGACACCGCGCACCGGTGTGCCGGTGCGCACATCCGCCCCGAGGCGCTGGAGGTAGTCGCCCAGCGGCTCCCACAGTGCCTGGGGGAAGGGCTCGTTCGGCACGTCGAACAGCAGGCCCTCGGAGGAACCGAGGAAGTAGATGTGGAACATCAGCAGCAGTTCCGCCGCGGACAGTTCACGTGGATCGGCGAAGAAGCTGCGTGAGAACACCTCGAATGCCAGGTGGTGCGCGGCTTCGGGAAAGCGGACGCGTTCCAGGAAGCGCGTCGCGCTGACCGAATCGAAGCGTTCGTAGACCTCGGGCACGCGGACGTCGAGGAGTGGCAGCGCAGCCCGGGCGTCCATGGCGGCGAGATCGCGCCAGCCGAAGGTGGGGCTCAGGGCGACGAACCCGAGCGCGCTGAGCGGGGGGGTACGGGGGATGCGGGCGAAGCTGTCGATCAGCCCGCCGCTGTGGCGCAGCGGGTAGTCGGGCAGCGGACGGAGGCGGTCGAGTCCGGGATCGGTCCGCCGCAGCAATCCACGCAGGTTGTAGTACTGACGGAAGAAGGCGTGGAAACCGCGGCTCATGGTCACCTCGGAGCCGTCCGTGAGGCTGGTGCGCCAACCCGCGAGACGGCCACCGAGCCCCTCCTCCCGTTCGTAGAGGGTGACGCGGGCGCCTCGTTCGGCGAGCAGGGTGGCTGCGGCGAGACCTGCGATGCCTCCGCCGATCACGGCGACGCCGGGAGCGTCCGCACGTTCGAAGCCGTCCCGCCCGGGGACGGGCAGGAGCATTTCGGCCTTACGGTCCCGGCCTCGCCGGGCGGCGCGCTGCGGAACGCTCATCGGGCGTACTCCGCTGTCGCGGGGGCACCGTTGCGGGCGAGGAAGGTGTGCACGATGCCGGTCTGCCATCCCGCGACGGGGGCGGCGCGCACGCCCGTGAATCCGGCGGCCGCGAGACGGGCGGTGAAGGCGGGCGCGGTGTCGAAGTCGAGAACGCTTCGCCACAGGTACCGGTACAGGGCGCGGTCGCCGCTGAGCGTGCCCGCGGGAATGATCACCCCTTGGCACACGGCCGTCCACAGGGCTCGGTGGGCGGCCGAGCCGCTGAGGCTGTACTCGTGAACGGCGAGCCGGCCGCCCGGTCGCAGCAGGGACCGGACTGCCGTCAGGACGCCGTCCGGGTCGGCGACGTTGCGGAACAGGTAGGCGGCGAATACCGCGTCGTAGGTTCGCTCACCGTGCGAGGCCACTTCTTCGGCGGTCCGGTGCTCGAACTGCACCCGGGCCGGCCACGGCTTCGCCATGGCGCGCCCCAGCATCCCCGACGAGGCGTCGACGGCCGTGATCCGGGCACGGGGCGCGGCCCGCAGGAGGGCACGGGTGGAGGCACCCGTGCCGCAGCCGAGGTCGAGGACGTGCAGGCCTTCCCCGGCGCGGGGCAGCCGGAGCCGTCGGGCCGAGCGCAGGAGATCGGTGCGGTATCCGGGGTTGAGGGCCGTGAGGAGGTCGTAGGTGTGCGACGCGTGGTCGAAGGCGCGTGCCAGGTCGTGGTCCCGCAGCAGGGTCATCGGTGGTTGCCTCCGGATCGGGGGGCGGGGTGGGAACGGCGGCGTAGGAAGGGAAGTTCGACGGCCGTTCGGAGCATGGGGCCGATGGGGGTGCGCATGCCGATGCCCCATTCCTCCCAGGGCGAGGTGGCGCCGTCGAGGAAACGCAGCAGCCGTTCCGGCGGGATGCGGCGGAACAGGCCGGTGAAGAAGTCGGGGCCGTCGATCCGTCCGGTGTCCAGGGCCCGCAGCAGTACCGCGTCCATGGCCAGGGCGCGCCGCCCGTGGGGCGGTGGCACGATGGCTCGTCCGTCGTGGAGGGCTTCGGCGACGGCGCGGCTCTGCCGCTGGACAGCGGCGAAGGTGTATCCGGTCGCCGGGCGGGTGGCGCCGCCCGCGGTCCCGATCCGGAAGACAGCGGGCCCGACCCGGCGGGCGAAGCGGCCGTCCGTCATGGGGATGACGCCCTGTTCCGCCGATTCCACGGTGAACGCACCGAGTTTCAGGATGTCGCGGCTGTAGTGGGCCAGCGCCGTCTCGTACGCGGATGTGGTCAGCGGAGTCCGGGAGAACTCGGTGTACTCGACGAGGGCCCGGTCCGGCGCCAGGGGCAGTACGTAGCCGAAGGCGAGCCCGTGGACCGACTGGGGCACACGGAAGTCCATCAGGTCGGCGACCGTGGGGTCGAACCGGTCCGCGTCCGTGTGCACGAGCCATCCGCGGAAGTGCTGCATCAGTTGTGTGCGGGCCGGTGGCAGGGCGCGCCGCGGGCGGGAGTCGAACACGTGGCGGGCACGAAGTGTGAGCGTCCGGCCGTCCGCCGCCGTGCAGCGGACCTCCGCGCCGTCGCGTGTGTTGCGTACCGTGTCGGCCGTCGCGCGCAGGAGGCGTCCTCCGGGGGACAGCGCCAGCCGGGAGTGCACGAGCCGCTCGAAGGCCGTGGACCGGAGCATGTGGTAGCGCAGCGGGGACGGGTCGACGGTGACCTCGCTGCCGTCGGTGGCGTGGATCCGCAGCCGGGACCAGGAGGCGGTGATGGCTTCGCCGAGGTCGCCGGTTCCCCGGTCCCAGTAGCACCAGGTCCGTTCGGGCGGTCGTCGTGGGCCGTCCGGTGCTTCCACCAGGGTCACGGTGGGGGCACCCAGCGCCGTCAGGCGATGCGCGAGGCTGAGCCCGGACGCGCCGCCACCGACGATGACCACATCGGACGTCCCGGCCGAGGGGTCGGAAAGTCCGCTCATCGGGCACGCCGTTCGATGACGGGCGTTCCGTCCGGGGTCGTGCGCAGCAGCTCGGCATCCGCCTCCATCGCGTCGGCGACCGCACCGACGACCTGGTGCGGGTCGCCTCCCGGCGGCATCGCAGGGGCGGTGCCCGCGACCGCCCGGTCGGCGAAGCCGGTGTCCAGGTGTCCGGGCCGGACCTCCAGGACACGGATTCCGGAGGCCCGTGCCTCGCGGCGCGCGGCGCCGAGCCAGGCACTCAATGCGGCCTTGGAAGCGCTGTAGTCGGCCATCCCCGGCTGCGGGCGTTCCGCCACCACGCCGGTGAAGGCGACGATCACCGAACCGGGAGACATGATGCCGAGCGCGGCACGGAAGAACGCGGCGGGCGCGAGGACGTTGACGGCCGTCAGATACTCCGCGACCTCGTCACCGACCTCCGTCGCCCGGCCGAAGGCCACCGTCCCGAAAGCCGTCACGACCGCGTCCAGTCCCCCCAGGCCGGCGACCGCGCCGTGTACGGCCCGGGCGCAGGAGGCGGGGTCGTACGCGTCGAACAGGAGGGTCGGAGCGCCCGGATGTGCCGTGGCGGCCCGGGCGAGGCGGGCGGGGTCCCGGCCTGCGAGCGCCGGGTGTGCTCCCCGGCCGGCCAGCTCGGTGGTGAGGGCACCACCGAGGACGCCGGTAGCACCGGCCACCAGCACGCGCGCGCCGTCAAGGTTCACGTCCCACTCCCGTTCGCCGGTCCGGGCAGGCTGCTTCCGCACCGCCTTGTCTGTTCTGTGGGCCGGCCTGCGGTGGGTGCGGCGGACGCGGTCCGGCCGGATTCAAAGACGCACCAGATCGCTCATCACCTCCCGGGCGGCCCGCGTGCCCGACGCCATGGCACCCTGCACGGAACCGGTCGCACGATGGTCGCCGCAGACGTACCTGCCCGGGCCGAAACGCGTGGTGCGGCTCAGCGGCCAGGGCGGCTCCATGACCGGCAGAGCGCCCTCTACCGTGTACACCCCGACCTGCTGCCAGCCACTCGTGTCGGTGCCGTACAGCTCGGCAAGCCGCCGGAGCACCGCACTGTCCGTGCCGGGTCGGTCGCGGCCCAGCACGGAGCTGGAGATCAGCGCGGTGCCGGGCGGCGCGTACGTGGGCGCGACCTCGGTGAGTACGCAGGTGTTCAGCAGCGCTCCGGAGCTGTCCACCACCAGGGTCGGCTCAGCCAGCGGTGTTCGTCCGGCCGCGTGGTAATACGTGGTGACCGTACGGCCGTCCGGCACGGCCGAACCCGGCATCAGACGGGCCGCGGAGACGGCGTCCGTCGCCACGACGACGGACGTGGCCGACAGCTCGCGTCCGTCCGCCAGGAGCACCCCTGATGCGGTGACCTCGGCGACGGGTGACTCCAGCCGCAGGACGCCGTCGGGCAGGCCGCGGGCCAGCTGGGCAGGCACGGCACCGATGCCGTCCGCGGGCAGACAGAGCGTTCCTCTGACCATGCTCCGCCAGACCAGGTGGAAGAAGCGGGCGGAGGTCTCCAGCCTGTCCTCCAGGAACACACCGGCCAGGAAGGGCCGCAGGATCTCCGTGACCGCCTCGTCCGACAGCCCGGCACGAGACAGGGTCGCGGCGGTGGAGCGGTCCGGACGTCGTTTGAGGGGACCGACGGGGAGGACGGCGTCCCGCACGGTAAGGGCAGCCATGGCTGCCAGGTCCCGGGCCGACAGAGCCCGCCCGGGCAACAGCGCGCCCGCCCTCCTCGGCTGCCGGGTCGGATCGGCGAGGCGGACAGGCCCTTTCGACGTGTGCGCGATGAACCCCGGAATGAACGGCCTCAGCCGCAGGCCGGGCAGGTCCAGGCGCCGCTTCACCTGGGGATAGGACGTGTTGAACACCTGGAATCCGCGGTCCAGCAGGAACCCGTCCCGCCGGTCCGTGCGCATCCGGCCGCCCACCCCGTCGGACGACTCCAGCAACGCCACCTGTTGACCGGAGCGGCACAGATCCAGGGCACAGGCCAGGCCGGCCAAGCCCGCGCCGACCACGACGGTGAGCGGAGAGCGACGATGTCGAGCGGTCATGACCTCTTCCTTCGACGCGAACCTCTGTCCGTCACGAGTTGAGTTCCGTCCCGCACACGCTGACCACGAGGAGGAACCCGTCGTCTGCGGCGCGTCGTGTGCCGGACGATGGGGCACGGAGGCCCAAACACTTTCAGTGTCCACTCGAACACGTTCCGTCCGGTGGAACCAGCCGCCACTTCGACCGCGTGTCGACCGGCGACGCCGCCTCACCCCGGATGACCGGGCCATGGGCAGGGATCAGGGCTCGGTTGCCGTTCGCTTCAGCTGCGCGGTGATTCCCTGCCGATCGATCTGGATCCAGTACTCGACGATGCGTCCTTGCGTGACGCGATAGACCGCGCTGGTCATCGCGGTGACGGGCGCACCGGTCGGCGGGTGGTGGTCCACCGGGCCGACGTGCCGCCCGCTCTGGGTCCAGCGTGCGTAGACCCGGTCTCCTTCGGCGATGAGCTCGTCCACGGTCAGCGTGAAGGGACCATATGCGTCGAGCATCTCCCGCACGTGCTCGGTGTACTGCTGCGGCGTCCGCTCCACGACCGCCGGTGCTTCCGAGACGATCTGGTGGGCTCGGACCCGGTCGGCCATGAAGTGAGCGGCCCGGTCAGGGTGCAGCCCCGAGCGCACTTGCAGGAAGAACTGGCGGACTGTGTTCTTGGCATTGCTGTTCATCGGCGGTGACATCCCTCCTCGTCTCGGGGCATGACGGCTCATTCGGCGGCGGGGGCTGTCGTGGACATCGCGGCCCGCAGCGCTGTGGCTACCCTGCGGACGTCGGCTTCGGTGGTCTGCCAGTTGCTGAAGGCGGCTCGCAGGGCGGGCACGCCGTCGAGGACGGTAGGCGTGAGGCAGCGCCCGCAGCCGACGCCACCCTCGTCCACCATGTGCGCGTGCCCCACACCCCGCCCCTGGACGTACTCGACGAGATCGCCGCCGTTCTCGACGACGCCTGCCGAGACGAGGCACGGTGACACCTCGCTAGCCCCCTGCCCACGAGGGTCGGTCGCGGGAGGTATTCAGCGACGCGACGAGCGACACCCGCTCGGTCAACCCTCGGCGGGCGTGATCCGTGCCCGCAAAATAGGCGGGTGAACGACACCGTGATGACTGCCGCCGTTCTGTTCCGGCACGGCGGTCCGGAGGCACTCGAACTTCGAGCGGACTGGCCGCTACCGAGCATCGGGCCCGGTCAAGTGCTCGTGCGGGTGGGCGCGGCGGCAGTCAACAACACCGACGTGTGGACCAGGGAAGGCGCGTACGGGCTGCCCGGCCGCCCCGCGGCGAAGGCCGGCTGGCGCGGACCACTGGACTTCCCCCGCATCCAGGGCGGCGACATCGCGGGCATCATCAGCGAAACGGCCCAGGACGTGCCCGACGCGTGGCTGGGTCGCCGGGTCCTGGTCGATCCCGCCTTCTACGCGGATGCGCGCGACGACGCCGTGCCCGTCGGACTGCTCGGCAGCGAAGCGGACGGCGGCTTCGCCTCCTACGTGGCGGTCGATGCCGATCGTGTCCACGACATGAGCGCCTCACCGCTCTCGGACCAGGAACTCGCCGCCCTTCCGGTGGCTTACGGCACGGCTATGGGCATGTTGGAACGCTCCCGCATCAGGAGCGGGGAGACAGTGCTGGTGACCGGCGCTTCCGGCGGGGTCGGACTCGCGCTCGTCCAGCTCGCCGCCGCTCGCGGCACACGGGTGGTGGCGCTCACCAGTACCTCCAAAGAGGCCGCACTGCGGGAGGCAGGCGCTGCAGCTGTCGTCTTCCGGGAGGCAGAGCCGGCAGAGCTGCGGGACCGACTGAGGGAGTTGGCGCCAGAAGGCCTGGATGCCGTCGCGGACGTGGCCGGCGGACCGTGGCTCGAGCAGCTCCTGCCCGTGCTGCGCGATGGTGCTCGCTGGGTCATCGCCGGAGCTGTCGCCGGGCCGGTCGTCACCTTCGACCTACGTCGTCTGTACCTGCACAACCTCAGTCTCATCGGATCCTCGATGCACACCCGCACGCACTTCACCTCCCTGGCGGACATGGCTCGCGCCGGCACCGTACGACCCCGCATCGCCGGCAACTATCGGCTTGGCGAACTCCACGCCGCCCAGGAGGAATTCCGGCGCGGCACACACGTAGGAAAGATCACCGTCACTCCGTGAGGTTCGTCGGGCCCGGCCACCCTGCCGGACCGTTCGACGAAGAGCGTGCTGGGAGTCTCGCTGGTCTGGGCTCGCCCCACCACTCGATTCAGTGACATACAGCCACGCAAATCTCACATAGCGTTATGGTGTTGCTGTCGGTGAGTGGCCGCGCAGTCGGCGTCGTGGCGCCGGCGAACGCAGTCAGCTCGTCGCCCGTCGTCATGGCTCACCGTAAGGAATGTTCATGAAGATCACTCTGCCCACATCCCCTCGGGTCGCCGTCGCCCTGGCGTCGAGCGCGCTCATCGCCACGGCGATGGTGACGTCCACGGGCCCTTCGTTCGCCGAATCCACCCGCGGTCCGGAAGTGCGGCAGACCGCTGCGAGCGCTGCCCCACAGTGCGGCTTCTTCCGGTACAGCGTCCGAGAGTCCCGGTTCGCCGCATACAACCACTGCGGCGAGACCACGGTGTTGATCCATGTCGATGTCAGAGGGGGCGGCAGCGGTAACGACTATCATCTCTGCGTCGGCCCCGGATCCACGCAACTGCCGGGTGCGGGTCCGAACTACCTCAACGCGTACTACATCGGCGGTGCCGGGTGCCGGAGCGGAGACCGCACCGGCCACACCCCCCACTGAGGCGGATGTGCCGGTTACGCCGGAAGCACTGTGCGCCGACCCGAGTCCGGCTCCGCACCTGTTCCATCGGCAATCCGGTAGAGGGCCAGGCCGTACACCGACAGCCCCTCCACGAAGCCTCGGGGTGGTTGACCGTGACGTTCACCGCCGTGACTGTGCCGCAGCGGTATCCGGTCACCCGGCCCACGTGCCAGACTGACTGACCGACCGTCGGGTTCGCGGCACCCATGCGCGAAACATCGCTGGGGAAGACCACCGACGAATTCGTGTGACGGACGAGCACGTAGTCGTTGGGGCAATTCCTTCGACCGGCGACTCCCATGACGTCACGGCCTCGACCGGACTCCGGCCGAGCTCGCGCCTGCTCCGAAAGCCGCCAGAATTGCGGGGACTCTCTACAGCGGGCGACAGACGGCCCATCTGTCCGACGGCTTCGGTAGCCCGTCCGGGCTGCCGAAGCGAGACGTGTCCGAACATTCCAGCCGAACACCTGCGACGGTGCCATGGTGCATGTATGAATGCAGACCTCTCGGCAGCCTCCTCGTTCATGGCCGCGCATGCCCGAGTTCTCGATCGTCGACGACTCGAGATGATCCTCGGCCAAGCCGACGCCGGCTCCGTACTCGCGGCCGTCGACGGCTACCGCAATCAGGACGGCGGGTACGGCTGGGGGCTCGAACCGGACCTGCGTGCGCCCGAGAGCCAGCCCGCCGGCGCGCTGCACGCGTTCGAGGTGTTCCAGGACATCGCTCCGGCCACAACGCCACACGCGGTGCAGCTGTGTGACTGGCTGGCGTCGGTCTCGCTACCCGACGGCGGCCTGCCCTTGGCTCTGCCTGTCGAGGACGCGAGTGGCTGCGCACCGTTCTGGGCGCAGGCCGACCCGAAGGTCTCCACGCTGCAGAGCACCTCGTTCGCAGTCGGCAGCGCCCTGCGGGTGGCCGCGTACGACTCCGCCGTCGCCGCCCACCCCTGGCTCGACCGGGCGACGCAGTACTGCCTGACCGCAATTGAAGACATCGGCGACAGACCGCACGCGATCGAATTGTCGTTCGCGTTGCGTTTCCTCGACGCCGCGTCCGAGACCCGCCCGGAGGCCGTGGCCCTGCTCGATCGCCTCCGCCGGTTCATCCCCGGCAGTGGTCTGCTGCCTGTCGAAGGCGGTTCCTCGGACGAGGTCATCCGGCCACTCGACATCGCTCCCGCTCCTGGTCGTCCCGCTCGCACGCTGTACGACGCGGGCGTCATCGAAAGCGAGTTGAGCCGGTTGGCCGCCGAACAGCAGGAGGACGGTGGTTGGTTGGTCGATTTCGCCAGTTACTCGCCTGCCGCCGCCCTCGAGTGGCGCGGATACCGGACCGTAGCCGCTGTGTCGGTCCTGAAGCAGAACTCCGTCATCTGACGCCGACCACCGACACCACAGTCCACGAGAGCCGAGCGGGTGGGCGGCGGGGGGCTGGCAGCATGGTCCTCATGACTGCAGTGGATCTGGGGAAGTTCGCGGTGCGCCGCGCACGCGAGTGGGATGCGGACGCGCTGCTTCAGATCGACTCTGTGGCGAGGGATGGCGACGACGAGCGGCACATGAGCATCCGCCGGTGGTGCCGACGGGGCCTGGTCGCCATGGCCGAGGATGCGTCGGGCGCCCTGGGCTACTGCGTGGTGGAGTACACGTTCTTCGAGCAGGGTTTCGTCACGATGCTCATGGTGGCGCCCGCCGCCCGTGGCCGAGGCGTGGGGGCGCGCCTGCACGCCCACGCGGCGGCATCACGCACCACCCCGAAGCTGTTCACCTCGACGAACGTGTCCAACCAGCCGATGCAGCGGCTGCTTCAGCGGGCCGGTTGGAGCCCGGTCGGCCTGCTCCACGGCTTGGACGAGGGCGACCCCGAGCTGTTCTACCTCTGCCCACGGGAACCGGCCGCTGCTCGCCCGTGACAGGAACCTCCGAACGGTTGACGGCGGAAGCGTCCAAACGCCGAGTTGGTCAGAGACCGGCGAGCAGGTCGTCGAGTGGTGCGGGTACGCGGTCGGGCTCGAGGGCCTCGACGAGGACGTGGCCGTAACGGATCTTGCGTCCCTTCTTCGTGCCGAGGAAGCGCCGGAACTGCTGCTGCGAGGTGCGGCCCTGCTGTGCGGGCTGGTGCAGAAAGGTCTGCAGGGCGCGCAGGTCGCCCTCCTCCCGGACGAGTTCCTCCACCCGTCCGACACCCAGTGCGCGGATGAGCTCGTCCTCCAGATCCGCCGCGCAGACGAAGAACCCTTCATGTGCCGCACCGGCTCGCTCCAAGCCCCGCGCGTAGTAGCGGGCCTCGGCCTCGTCACACAGTCCGGTGAGGCGGAGGCCCAGGCCCGGTGGCCCGAGGATGTGTGCGAAACGCCCAACGCTCATCGCACCGCCCATCGACAGTACGCAGACTCCTTCGGCCGCCAGGTTCCGGCCGCGGCTCGCAGCCAGAGCGCTGACCGCCGCGACGTCGCTCGGCCCTTCGAGCAGGACGGCTGCCCGGACGCCCAGTTCCGTGGCGAGTTCGCGCGCGGGGTCGCCGGTACCACCGGCCGCCCACGCGGTGACCGCCTCCCGGAACGATCCCATGTCAGCCATGGGACGAGTCTCCGCCCTTTCCGGCTGCCACGGTAGGGAATTTCTGCCGACGCCCCGGCCGGTGGCGGGCAGTCGGCCCGTCCGGCGGAAACCCATGGTTCGCGGATCCGGTCGCGCAGCGGCGGGGTCGGGACCGTGGCCCTCGATCAGGAGCGGGTGTATTGCGGCGCTGGGAGGTTCTCGCCGCTCCCCCGCCGCGCCCGATGCCCATACCGGGGGCAGCGCACCCCGGCGCGGTTCCGATCACGGGAGGAGCGGATGGCGATACCCGGTGGCATTCGTGGTCCTTCCCTCGCAGAGTGATCGCATGACGACTCCCGTTCCCGAGTTCCTGCCCGGTCTCGAGCTGTCGCGGATCCTCTACGAGGAGGCGGTGCGGCCGATTCTCGATGAGGTGTATCCAGGACTTCAGTACGCCGCCGCGAGGGTCGGTGCCGGATCCGAGGTGCTCGGATTCGATACCGCACGGTCGGCGGATCACGACTGGGGCCCGCGCCTGGATCTCTTCCTCGCGCCGAAGGAGACTGCCGAGTACGGAGCCGACCTGCACGAACTCCTGCGGGAAAGGCTGCCGAAGGACGTGCGGGGCTGGCCGACCCACTTCCGTCATGTCGACCCGGCCGACCCGGTGGGTCTCATGGAGCGCACGGACGGCCCGGTGAACCACCGCGTCGCGGTGAACGACGTCAGCACGTGGCTGGCCGGTCGGCTCGGCCCCGGTTCGGTGTCCGGCGAACCGACGGTGGGTGACTGGCTGGCGATGCCGCAGCAGCGGCTCGCCGAGGTCACCGGGGGCGCGGTGTTCCACGACGGGCTCGGCACGCTCACGGCGGCGCGGCGGAAGCTGGCCTGGTACCCCGATGAGGTGTGGCGGTACCAGTTGGCGTGCCAGTGGCAGCGGATCTCCCAGGAGGAAGCGTTCGTCGGACGCTGCGCCGAGGTGGGGGACGATCTCGGATCGGCCGTGGTCACCGGGCGGCTCGTGCGTGACCTGATGCGATTGTGTCTGCTCCTCGGACGAACGTACGCGCCCTACAGCAAGTGGCTGGGGAGTGCGTTCGGTCGGCTGCCGGTCGCCGAGGCCCTGATGCCGTCGCTGCGCGGCGCGGTGACGGCAACGGAGTACGCGGCGCGTGAGCAGCACCTCTGTGACGCGTACGAGCTCGTGGCCGCTCTGCAGAACGACGCGGGGCTCACCGAGTACGTGGACCCGACACGGCGGCGGTACCACAGCCGCCCGTTCCAGGTGCTGCACGCAGAACGCTTCGCGCAGGCTCTGGAACGGACGATCACCGACCAGGTTCTGCGGGGCCTGCCCCTGTCCGGGAGCGTGGACCAGTGGGCGGACAACACCGACTTTCTTGGGCAGCAAGGTCCGGTGCGTGCGGCGATCAACGCTCTCGGGTGAGAGTGAGGGTGAGGGTGGGGTGAGCGGCTCAGGATCTCTGACGCGGGCGGACTCTTGCGAGGATCAGTCCGCGGAGAGGCAGGCCTGAGCCGGTCCGGGCGGAACGCGCACTGGGCAGCGCCGTCGCCGCAGGGAGCACGCCGACTGCTGACCGAGTGGGCACACTGCGCCGACGAGCGCGAACACAGGCCGCGTCGAGCGCGGGAAATGCGGCGGAGGTTCGCGTACACACTGCGGACAAGAAGTTGTCACACAGGAACCGGAATGCGTGTCCGGCGGCTTCTGGTTCGAACTGACATGACTGTAGGAGTAGCACTCCAAGCATCCGGCCCCGGCAACCAGATCGATGCCACCGTGCGGCTTGCCGCCGAAGCGGCGGCCGCGGGGCTCCGCTCCGCGTGGTTCGGGCAGACCTTCGGCGCCGATTCGCCGCAGCTCGCGGCGATCGTCGGGCGTGAAGTACCGGCCCTCCAGGTGGGCACGTCCGCGATCCCCGTCTTCGGCCGCCATCCGTTGCTCGTCTCCAGCCAGGCCCAGACCGCGCAGGCGGCGACCCACGGCCGGTATCACCTCGGGCTGGCACTCGGCACCAAGCTTCTGACCGAGACGGGTTTCGGCATTCCCTACGAGCGGCCCATTGCTCGCTTGCGGGAGTTCCTCACCGCTCTGCGGCAGTTGACCGAAACCGGAAACGCCGACTTCCACGGTGAACTGCTCACCGCGACCACACCGTTCCCGGCACGCGTACCAGGGGCCGAAGCCGGTGTGCCGATCCTCGTCGCCGCGATGGGGCCTCAAGCACTGCGTGTCAGTGGGCAGTTGGCGGACGGGATCCTCCCCTACCTCGCCGGACCCCGCGCCCTGTCCGAGCACATCGTGCCGGCCGTGACCGCGGCGGCGGAGGCGGCGGGCCGCCCTGCGCCGAGAATTGTGGCTCTGGTGTACGGCGTGGTCACCGATGACGCCGACGCCGTACGCGCAAAGGCAGCGGAACAGCTGGCGTTCTACGAGCAGTTCCCGTCGTATGCGCGGGCCATCGAGCTCTCCGGCGGCAAACGGGCTGCCGACGTGGCGGTGATCGGCGACGAGCGCACCGTGGCCGACGAGGTGCGACGCTATCGGGACGCGGGGGCCACGGAAGTGGTGTTCTCAGGGACGGACATCGCCGGGGACACCGACCGCCGCCGTACCTGGGATCTGCTCGGCCGGCTTGCGGAGTAGACGGCCCCCGGATCCGCCCGACATGGCTGTTCGTCACCGGCCCTTGACTTGGAGTGCTCTCCAGCACCTAGCGTCACGGCCATGACGACACCTCAGCACAAGATCGGATCGGGCTTCGGTGCCCGGAGCACCACGGACGACGTACTGAGCGGGGTCGACCTGTCCGGCAGCACCGCGATCGTCACCGGTGGCTACTCGGGACTCGGTCTGGAGACCACCCGCGCCCTGGCGGGTGCCGGAGCCCGCGTCATCGTCCCCGCTCGGCGACGGGCGGCCGCCGAGGAGGCGGTCAAGGGCATCGACGGCGTCGAGACCGACGACCTCGACCTGTCCGACCTCGACAGCGTCCGCGGATTCGCCGAACGGTTCCTGGCCTCCGGTCGCGAGCTCGACATCGTGATCAACAACGCCGGGATCATGGCCTGCCCCGAAACGCGTGTCGGCCCGGGGTGGGAAGCGCAGTTCGCCACCAACCACCTGGGTCACTACGCGCTGGTCAACCATCTCTGGCCGGCGATCGCGCGCGGTGGCGCGCGCGTCATCGCCATGTCCTCCGGCGCCCACGGAATCACCGGAGTGCGCTGGGACGACGTGCAGTTCGAGCGCGGTTACGACAGGTGGCAGGCGTACGGGCAGGCGAAGGCGGCGAACGTGCTGTTCGCCGTACATCTCGATGCGCTCGGCCGGGACTCCGGAGTCAGGGCGTTCGCGGTGCATCCGGGCAGCATCCTCACCCCGCTGCAGCGCCATCTCGCCAAGTCGGAGATGGTCGAGGCGGGCTGGATCGACGAGAGTGGCAACCCGACCGATCCCACCTTCAAGACGCCCGAGCAGGGCGCGGCGACGCAGGTGTGGGCGGCGACCTCCCCCCAGCTCGCCGGCCTGGGCGGCGTGTACTGCGAGGACTGCGATGTGGCCGAGCCGGCCGGCGGCGGCTCGGAGGGCGGTGTGCACGCACACGCGACCGACCCCGAGCAGGCCGCGCGCCTGTGGGCGCTGTCGGCCGGCCTCACAGGGGTCAACGCTTTCGCGGCGGCCACGTAGAAGGGACGACCGCAAGGTCCTCAACGGGATCGCACAGGTCGAGGGCGATCCGCACCTGGCTCAGGCGGCACGGAATCGCCCACACCATCCCCGAGCGGGCAGGCCATGCCCGCAACCGGTGCAGGCGGCGGCAGCCATGGCTGCCGCCGCCTCACCAGGTACGACAAGCTCTAATCGGCGGTGATGGACAGGAAGTAGTCGTACCCGCTGAGGTCGAAACCCAGCCCCGTCAAGGTGGCCAGCGCTTCGGCGTGCTTCGGTTCGACCGCGTAGACGTCGGCGAACTGGTCAAGGGAACAGCCGAAGAGCTCCGCCAGGGACCGACTGTCGACGGCGGTCACGTCCGTTTCCCCGTCGGGGCGATCCTCACCCTTGCGGTAGCGCTCGATGGCGTACCTGGTAGTCATGTGCCCGCCACTCTGTGCCCCAAGGGGCACGCCCAAACCGATCGAAAGCCGCATCGTACGTCGAGTCGCCCATGGCTCGGCCTGGGAAAGACCCGGTGGGTTGTCGAGCGCACCTTTGCCTGGCTGACTGCAGGCACCGTCCCAGAGGGATCAGTAGGGTCGCCGGTGTGCGTGATGTACGAGTGGTTCTGATCGGCGGGACGTCGAACGTCGGAAAGTCGACCATCGCCCAAGTGGTGGCGAAAAAACTCGGCTTCGAGTGCCTGAGTACTGACGCGATGGCCCGGCACCCTGGGCGACCCTGGAGAACCTCGGAGTGGGAGGTGCCGGCGCACGTTGCTGAGCACTACGGATCACTAACGGTGAACGAACTCATCACGTCTGTGTTCGACCACTACGAACGGCTCTGGCCCCGCATCGAAGAGCTGATCACGGCCCGTGCGGCCGGCGACCGAGGCAGTACGGGACTGGTCCTGGAGGGGTCGGCACTCTGGCCCGTCCGCGTCGCACGGCTACAGGTCCCGCACACGACCGCCGCGTGGCTCACCACCGACGACACCCAAGTACGCGCCCGCGTTCACGCTGCGGGCTGCTATGAAGCAGCCGCAGACGAGGAACGGGTCCTGATGGACAAGTTCCTGGCCCGCACGGAGCGCTACCAGACACTGATGATCGAGGCCATCGACAGGCTTGGCCTGGCTCGCATCGACGCGGGTGGTGGACAGTCCGCCAAGGAACTGGCTGACATCGTGCTCGCGGCAATCGATGCGCAGACCGCGCTGGGACGGTCATCCACCGGCCGGTGACCATTCATGGCGGTCAAGCCCACCCCGCTTTGCTCCAGAGAACTACTTGTCACTTCACGGCAGCTTCGGGAGGACAGGGCTGTACGCCAGGGCCACCGTGCAGAACAGGCTGAGCACCGTGCCGACCAGGGTGATGACGACGCTGACCACCGCGGCCCGCGTGACCACGCCACCGGAGGGGATCACGTTGTGGGACTCGAAAGTCGGATTGCTCGGGAAAAGCACGTAGCCTCCGTTGGCCGCGAGCTCCTCCTTGGTCGCAAAGCCGGTGCCCAGGCAGAGCAGGGACACAAGCGGAACAGGGCTTACCACTCCCAAACGTCTCAATTTCGCCTCCACCACCTTGGGAACCATCCCCCACGTCTGCTAGCTTCCCCGTTCGATTCCGAACTGCCGTGACACAACGGCGGCTTCGAGACAACAGACATGTCTTCAGACATGGCTTCAGACATGGGAGGCCCCATGAACAGAAGCGCCGCCGTGCCCCTCGGCGCGGCCTTACTCCTGCTCCTCGGCACGGCCGTGCCCGCCGCCGCGGGAACCCCCGGCGACGGCGCGGCCACCGAAGGGGCGACGCTCTACAGCGACAACACGGTCGACGTCTCCTACCGCCAGGTCGCCCCCGGCGACGCGGCGTGGAGCCAGGTCCCGGCCGCCCTCCGCGGCAGAGCGACGGAGGGCTCGTACATCGCCCGGCTCCAGCTCGAGAACGTCTCCGATCACCCCGTCTCCAAATGGTCGCTGACCTTCGAGCTCTCTGACCGCATCACGGACACCTCCGCCGCGAAGCTCGCCGCCCCTCAGGACGCGCGCACGACGCTCCAGGGCGTCGGCCCCACGAACACCCTCCAGCCGGGCAGGACCGAAACCGTCTGGTACTGCGCCGAGCCCGGCGCCACTGCCGATACCCCGACCTGGGCGTCCTTCGCCAAGCACGGCATCTCGCCGACGGAGGACACCGACGGCGACCGCCTCCCCGACGACCTGGAGGTGCGCGCCAAGCTCGACCCCAAGTCCGAGGACACCGACGGCGACGGCCTCTCCGACTTCGCCGAGCTCGGCTACCGCTTCAGCACCCCGCTCAAGGCCGACACCGACGGCGACGGCATCAAGGACGGCGCCGAGGACCCCGACAAGGACGGCCTCACGACTGCGCGCGAGCTCAAGCTCCGCACCACGCCCACGCGCGCCGACACCGACCAGGACGGCCTCGCGGACGCCCGCGAGCTGAAGCTCCGCACGGAGCCCACCAAGGCCGACACCGACGGCGACGGCGTCCAGGACGGCGAGGAGACGAGGCTCAACGCCTCCCCCCGCGCCAAGAACTCCGCCTTCGACGTGACCCGCCGCGCGGACGGCGGCGCCACCGCCGCCGAGGCCAGGCTCAAAGGCCTGCGCGCCCAGCAGGTCGGCACCTTCCAGATCACCAGGCTCCCTGCCATGCAGCGGGAGTTCCCGGAGTCCACTCCGGGCTACCTCGGCAACGGCTTCCAGGTCTCCGCCCCCGCGGACGGCGCCGCAAGGCTCACCTTCCGCCTCGACCCCGACCGTACGGAGGGCACCGCACCGGCCCTCTACCGCTACGACGAGAAGGCCCGCCACCTCGTCAAGCAGTCGGGCCAGCAGCGCAGCGGCAGCACGATCACCGCCACCGCCACGGCCGACGGCTCCGCCAAGTACGTCGTCCTCGACAGCCACGCCTTCGACAAGGCAGGCCCCAAGGCCCCTGGCAAGCGAATCCTCTCCGACGACCCCGGCGACGGCGGAGACCCGGGTGACCCGGGCGACCCGCCCCCGACCGACATGCTGATCCACCAGTCGTCCTTCCGCGAGGGCCGCCGCAAAGCCCCCGACCCTCAGCACCCGCCCGTCCCGGCCGACGCACGCGTCGCCGACGACCTCACGTTCAACGACTACAACTTCGACGAACTCACCGACCTCGGCTTGGAGTTCTGGGTCGCCCGCATCACGCCCGAGTCCTGGATGTGGGCCGAGTTCAACGACATCATGAACTTCGGCAAGCTCGGCGCCGACGCCGACTACGCCCAGTCCGTCGACGACCTCCGCAACGCCTTCCGCTACGGCCGCGACGGCCAGAGCGCGGGCGCGGTCACCGTCGACGACAACTTCGACCCCGGCCGCTTCCTCTACCGCGGCTCCGGCACGGCCCTCTCCCGCGCCGTCGGCGCCTCACCGCAGGAGAAGGCGTACACCGACAAGGCCGGCCAGATCATCAAGCAGTCCCTCATCGACAACGAGGGCCGCACCGATCAGCTCAAGGTCCAGGAGGACCTCTCCCAGAACATCCTCTTCCAGGAGTTCCTCCGCCAGGACGTGAAGTACCCGGTGTACGACTTCTCGCTCTGGGACGCCAACCAGCGCGCCCTCTCCATCGCGATCCACCAGTTCCACGGTCACACGATCGCGCTGAAGGACTACAAGGTCGAGGGCAACTCCTTCTCCGGCAAGCTCGTCTTCCACTCCTACGACCACTTCGGTCTCGACCCGGACGACGAGATCAGGGAGTACGGCTTCATCGACTGGTTTACGCTCCAGCACTATGACCGGTTCGACGGGAAGTACCCCCCGCCGATCGCGCAGGCGGACATCGAGATCCCCATCAGCGGCACGTTCTGACCTCGCCGACCTGATGCCCCACAGGCGCTCGCCGGGCCGGGTCCTGGTCGTCACGCTGCTCGTCGTGACGGCCGGGTACCTGGCCTGGCGGGTCGCCGTCTTCGCGGGCCTGGAGGCCCACTTCGGCAGCGGCTTCGACGAGCAGCGCTTCAACCGGCTGCAGCAGGAGTACGACCGCCGCGAGGACGCCTTCGCCCGGGCCGACGCCCGGATGCGGAAGCTGATCGCGGAACACCCCCGCGCCGAACGCATCGACTGGAGCCGGTACCGGACCTGCGTCCGCGAGCCCGGCCGCCCCTCCGACACGTGCACGACGACGCCCCCGCGCGACCAGAAGGTGTACGACGCCCTCTGGGGCGTCAGCGTGATCCTCTACCAGCCCAAGGACGAGGGCCGCACGTTCTACCGCTTCTACCACGAGGACCCCCCGCGCTACACGATCATGCGCGCCCCCGAGGAAACCGCTGAGGATGCCGAGGAGTACGCGGACGCCCACGGCTTCCGCTCCACCCGCCCCCTCGGGCCCGGCTGGACGATCCTCGGCCCGATCGACGACATCGGCCGCGAGGAAAAGCAGTTCCCGTAGGTGGGCGCACGGAACGCTTCCAGGAGCAGCAGCACGACGAGTCCTCGGCCGGGCCGCCTCAACGGTCTCTCGGCACGTCCTGCACAGCACCCGGTGGGGAGAGGCACGAGCACACGCTGCTCACCCTGTGAGTTCCGGGTACGGCTGTGAGGGTGTCGCTGTTCGACGGCTCAGCAGACCTGTCCAGCCGGAGCTCCACACTCGCCTGCGACGGACAGATCCGCCCCTCGCCCTCCAGGGCACCGCAGGCCGAGCCGGGGAGGCACCGGCCCTCGCGGGGGTCATGGCCGCTGTCCGGGCGCCTGCCTTGGGCGGTGGAAGGCCCCAACTCGGCCCGAACAGTGGGCGCGGGCCGGGAGCACTACTCCGCAGCGAGACCTGCCAGCCACGAAACACACTCCACCTGAGTACACCCAGATATGAGAGTTGACTCTCACATAATGTGAGAGGAGACTCTCACATCATGGACTCCAGGAACCGGCTGGGCGATATCGAGATCACCGATCCGCAGGCGATGCGGGCGTTGGCGCATCCTGTGAGGCTGGCGATCCTCGATCGTCTGCTACGGCACGGGCCGGCGACGGCAACGCAACTCGCGCCCGAGGTGGGAGCAACTCCCTCGGTGACCAGTTGGCATCTGCGGCACCTGGCGGGTTTTGGACTGGTCCGTGATGCCGAAGCCGGGGCGGACCGTCGGCAACGGCGGTGGGAGGCGGCAGCCCGTGGTTTCCGCTTCGAGGCGCCGGAGGACGAGGACGGCAGGTCGGCCGCGCAGGTCCTGACCCGGGAGATGTTCGTGCGCTACGGGGATCTGCCGGACAGATGGCTGGCCGAGGTCGAGCCCGGCCTGGAGCCCTCCTGGCGGCGGGCCGGTGGACTTGCCAACACCCGTGTGGTCGTTTCGGCGGAGGAACTCGCGGCGATTCAGGACGGGATCGAGCGGGTGCTCGCGCCTTACGTGACACGCGACCCTGCCGAGCGTCCGGCGGGAAGCCGCGGCGTCCGGCTGATGCGCTACGCACTGCCGGAGCAGGACGAGGGGCGGACGGACGGTCGCCCGTGAGCGCCCCGGCGACGGACGCTCCGACATCCCTGTGGCGCAACCCGCGCTTCCGCCGGTTCTGGGCGGGACAGTCGATATCGGAGTTCGGTGACCGGATCACCGAACTGGCACTGCCGTTGGTCGCGGTGACGGCGCTCGGCGCCTCGGCCAACCAGGTGGCATGGCTGACCGCGCTCATCTGGACGCCGAACCTTCTCGGCATCCTCCTGGGGGCCTGGGTCGACCGACGCGTCCACAAACGACGTCTGATGGTTCTCGCCGATCTGGTGCGCGGTGCGGTGCTGCTCAGCCTGCCCGTCGCGTACCTGCTCGATGCCGTGAGCCTCGGTCAGCTGTACGCGGTGGCGTTGCTGACCGGCGCGGCAGCCGTGTTGTTCAGCACCGCCTATCCGCCCTTCTTCGTTCAGCTCGTGCCTCGCTCGTCCTACGTCGAGGCCAACAGCAAGCTCAGTACCAGCCGGTCGGTGTCGTACGTGGTCGGGCCGGCGGTGGGCGGCGGTCTCGTGCAGGCGTTGACCGCTCCCGTCGCTGTCGTCGTCGATGCCCTGTCGTATCTGGCATCCGCGTTCCTGATCGGGCGGATCCCGCTCGCTGAACTTCGCGCCGACACCGACGAGACCGCGGTTCCTTCATTGCTCCGGCGTGCCAGGGAAGGGCTGGCCTTCGTCGGGCGGCACCCGGTACTGCGTGCGGGGCTCGGTTGTGCAGCAACCGTCAACTTCTTCACCTTTGTTGCGGGCAGCGGGCTGATGGTCCTGTTCGCCAGCCGTGTGCTCGGCCTGTCCGCCGGAGTCATCGGCCTGGCGATGGGCATCGGCTCAACCGGCGCTCTCCTCGGTGCCGTGATAGCCCCGCGGGTCTCGCGCCGTATCGGTGTGGGCCGCAGCATCGTGGTGGGAGCGGTGCTGTTCCCGGCGCCCATCGCCATCGCGGCGTGCGCGGGCGGCCCGCTCTGGGTGTGTGCCGGAGCGCTGGCCGCAGCGAAGTTCCTCTCCGGAGTCGGCGTCATGCTCTTCGACGTGAATCTCAACTCCCTGCAGACCAGCGTGATCCCCGACGGCATGCGCAGCCGCGTGGCAGGTGCGTACAGCACGCTCAACTACGGCTTACGCCCTGCCGGGGCCATCGTCGGCGGCCTGCTCGCCACTGTCTTCGACCTGCGGACGGCGCTGCTCGTCGGGGCCGTCGGCGGAGCCCTGTCGTTGCTCTGGCTGCTCTCTTCGCCCATACCGCGCATCCACTCCCTGGCTGCCGACGACGTGGCTTCGGCGCGGGGTGACGGCGAGCCGAGCAGAGCCGGGTAGCGGGGGCGATCCGTCTGCCGTACCGACGGCCGGGAACAGCTGAAGACCTTCTTGGCGCGTCCGTCGTACCCGGGAGTCGTGTGGCGGGGGGCGCCTTGGTCGAGCACCCGCTACCCCGGCCCGTACGCCCTGGGTGTCGCCGTCTCGCCCCGGCGCCGGACCGACCAGCAACCGGGCACGGATTCCCACAGGTGCTCCTCCTCGCCGCGGCCTGCCGGCCTTACCTGAGCCGTCTCCCGGGCTTGGTCGAACTGGTCGAGCAGTACGCCCAGGCGGTCGGTCCGTGCGCCCTCGATCGCCGTACCCGGCTGCCCTCGCCGTCGCGTCGCGTATCCCGCTGCGCTCGGGGGGAAACCAGCGGACCGCCTCACGGAGCGCGACTCGTTTCCTCACCTGGAAGCGAAGCGGTGCAGCAGGCCACTGAGAGGTCTTCTCAGCAGTCGAAGCGTCTCAGGACGCCGAGATGAAGAGGTGAGCGGCGAGTGCGGTGATCAGGCCGCTCGAGAGCAAAGCGGTGATGAGTCGCCCGCGGCTGCCGGTCAACGTTCGGCCCAGCAGTGCTCCGCCGCCGACGAGCAACAGTTGCCAGCTGGTGGAGGCCACGAACGCGGCGAGGACGAATACCGCCTTTTCCATGTGGTGGGCATCCACCGCGATATCGCTGCCGAGCACGAGCGCCGCGAAGTAGATCACGGTCATGGGGTTCATCATCGTGATCGCCAGCAACGCCGCGTAGGCACGCACGGGAGTGAGGGGCGTCGTTCCTGTTCGGGTCGCCATCTGCCGTTTCCGGTACTGGCGGATGCCCGTGGCGCCGCCCCAGAGTGCCAGCACCATGAGGACCGAGGCAGAGGCCCACTGCAGGGGAAGCATGACCGGCTCGACGAGGGGAGCGATGGTGGAGCCCCCGGCCACGGCGATCAACGCATAGAGGCCGTCAGCGGTTGCGACTCCCAGAGCGGCGAACGCACCGATCTTGGGAGACGTACGGGCTGTCAGGGCCACCAGGTATGTCCCGACCGCTCCCACCGGCATGGCGATGCCGAAGCCGGCAAGGAGCCCCGCGACCAGAACGGCGCTCACGAGTGCGGGAGCACAGGCCCTCGCAGTCGGCCAGGCTGCTGCTGAGCTCGCACCGCTCGGGCGGTGGAGATCAGGAGCATGGCAGCGGTGGTCGTCGTAGTCATGGGCGGATGTTGTCGGTAGCGCGGGCGGTCTTTCAAGTCATTTTCCGTCCGCTTCACAGCCAGGGCCGCGGCCACTGCAAACAAGGCCCCTGCAGGGTGGTCGGTGACCGTCACTGAGCGCTGCCGGCCGCCTGCTGGCCTCGAAATCCACGAGCCCTCCGGTCAAGGTCCATGCATCATGCCTTCTGTGAACCATGTCCTGTGCGGGCTCGCTGCCAATGCGGCTCTGCCGTCCGAGCTGGTCGACCGGCTGATCGCGGTCGCGGACGCCGATATCGCCGCGGACCTCGCCGGTCGCCCGGACCTCAGCCCCGCGCAGGCGGTCGCGCTGGCCTCGGCCGTCGAAGAGAGTGCTGTGCGGCTTGCGTACGAGGGCAGGCTGACCGCCGCCGACGTTGATCCCGCGGCACAGCCTCGCGCCGCCCTCGCCCTGCTCGAAGAGGGCGCCGGTGGACCGGAATGGGCTCGTCTCCTTGCGGCCGATCCCGTTGTCGGGCATCGGGAGAAGCTGGCCGCCTGCCCCGACCTCCCGCCCGATGTGGTGGAGATGCTCGCCACGGACTCGGACGTGCGCGTCGTCGCGGAGTTCGCGCTGTGGACCACGCCTGATGTGACCGCCAGGCTTGCGGGACATCCGCATGCCGAGGTCCGCCGCGCTGTGGCGGCCAATGAGGCGACGCCCCCCGCCGTACTGGCGGCGCTCATCAGCGGCAAGGGGCTGCCTCCCGCGCAGCAGTGCCTGGTCTGCGACCGCGAAGATCCGCCGTTCGTACATGATCCGCAATGCTCACGGCTGGACTGCGATCTGCTGCCGGGCGCCTCCTGCGACGGCTCGCACGAATCCACCGTGCACAACTTGCTGCATGCGGCACTGCAGAACCCGGCCACGCCCGTGAAAGCCGTCGTCGGCTTCGCCGACCATCCTTCGATGCTCCTGCGCTGGGCACTTGCCGCCCGCCCCGGCCTGCCCCCAGAAGTGTACGCACGGATCGCCGTAGATCCCGTTCCCGGTGTCCGCGCCGACCTCGCCGCGAATCCCTCGATCGGCGACGACCTGATCCGCGCCCTGGCCGACGACGATGACCACACCGTGCGGCGACAGCTCGCGCACAACCCACACGTACCGCTCGACGTGCTGACCCGGCTTGCAGGCATGACCACCGTCGGCTCCACCCTGCTGCCGCGGATCGCGTCCGCCTCGCCCACCGAGGTCAGGGAGCTGGCTCAGTCGCCGAACCCGGCCGCGCGAATGCTCGTGGCCCAACGACGGGACCTGCCAGCCGAGATCCGCGATTCGCTGGCCACCGACCCCGACGCGAAAGTGGTCAAGTCCGTTGCTCCGCACCCCGGCCTCCTCGAATCGCAGCTGCGCGCCATGGTCGTCCGGCACGGAGTCCGGGTCATCGCCAAAGTGGCGGCCAACCCGGACGCGACTCCGGCCCTGCTGGAGTACCTGACCCGACACGAACCACCGGTACAGAAGGCATTCCGCGAGATCGCACGGCACCCCAACGCGACGGCACCGGCGCTGGTCGCCTGCTTGGCGGACCATCAGGCGAAGCCGATAGCCGCCGGTCATCCGGCACTTCCGCCTCTGGTTGTCGCCGAGCTGCTGACCGACCGGGACGGTCAGGTGGCCGAAGCGGCGGCAGCCAACCCGTCGTTGCCGCTCGCCGTGATGGCGGAACTACTGCCCCAGGGCGTCTCATGAGATACGGAGTCACAAGAGACGATGCTTCAAGCGAGTTGGAGAATCACCAAGCGAAGAACCACTCGATCACCCAGCGGGCGCGGAGCGAACAGCCTCGCATAGGCTGACTGTCACATCCGACGTAACGCGACAAGGATCAGTCCATGGGCAGCAGCACCAGGATCCGCCTGATCGAGCCCACGGACGCCGCTCCGATCGCTGCGCATCGAGTGCGGGACTTCGAGGCCTTCCGACCGTGGGAACCGACCCAATCGGCCGACTTCTTCACCCCGGAGGGCCAGGCAAAGCGCATCGACAACCTGCTGGCCGGATACCGGGCCGGTACGATCTGGCCGGGTGTGGTGCTCGCCGACGACCAGGTGATCGGGCAGGTCACGGTCGGAGGCATCCTCCCGCAGCCGCACCTGCGCCGCGGATCCGTCGGATACTGGATCGCCGGCATCGCCCAGAATCAAGGGCACGCCGGACACGCCG
Source organism: Streptomyces sp. NPDC059499 (assembly GCF_042749285.1). NCBI lineage: Bacteria > Bacillati > Actinomycetota > Actinomycetes > Kitasatosporales > Streptomycetaceae > Streptomyces > Streptomyces sp. NPDC059499. The sequence continues at coordinate 448,966 of NZ_JBHYTT010000004.1, read as the reverse complement.
TCGGACTTGTACTCCAGGTGATGACGGACGAACTCGGGTTGCACCGCGCCGAGGCGTCCACCAATCTGGAGAATCTGCCGTCGCAGCGGGTGCTGCGCCGCAATGGATTCAGTCCATACGGCGTCGCGCACTCCTCGATCTTCCTCGATGGAAGCTGGCGGGACGGGCTGCTGTGGGAGCGGATCCTCGGCGACTAGGGCCCGTGCGGCGGATCGTGCCGGGCCCATCGCGACGTTGAATCGCTGTGTCGACCCGCCGGACCAGGAGCTGGGTGGAACCGATTGAGCCCGGCGATAAATACCTCGACATCGATCGTGGTGATCGGAGACGCTTCGCGCGATGACCAGAATCGACGACACACCGCCTGCGTGGGACGAGCGCACCCAGCTCACCACGTTCCTTGACTACACACGTGACACCGCGCGCGCCAAGTGCGACGGCGTCTCCGCCGAGAACGCCCACAGGGCGGTCCTGCCGGGCTCACCGCTGATGACCATGAGCGGAGTGATCAACCATCTCCGCTGGGTCGAGTACTACTGGTTCCAGGTGGTCTTCCTCGGCGAGGAGGACCGGGGCCCCTGGACCGAGGAGGACCCCGACCGCGAGATGCGTATCGCCGTCGAGTTCCCGCTCACGCAGTTGCTCGACGAATACGCCGAACAGAGTTCCCGCTACCGTGAACTGGTCGCCGGGAACAGCCTGGGCACCAAGGCCGAGCGAGCTGTCCGCAACGGCCTCCACGTCGATCTGTGCTGGATCCTCCACCACCTCACCGAGGAGACAGCCCGTCACAACGGACACCTGGACATCCTGCGCGAAATGCTCGACGGCACGACCGGTGACTAGATCGTGTCTCTTTGATGGGTCGGTCAGTTGATCGGTCCGGTTGGTGATCAGTGATGCATGTGGTCCCGGATCGAGCCGCATATGCCGGCCGATCCGGTCCGTGGACGGCGGTGGGCCGACCACCATCGGACCCTTGACGCCATCGCGTGAAAGTACCGAATGTGCTCGCCCTGGCGCGATCTGTCCGAGGAGCTCGGGTCATTTCAGACCGCTCACGAGCACCTGATCAGATGGGCTGTCGACGGCGCTTGGGAACGGATCTTCGGCGTCGTCCTTGCCGCAGCGGACGCCGATGACGAGGTGGACTGGACCGTCTCCGTGGACTCCCCCGTCTGACGGGCTCACCAGCAAGCTGCCGGTGCCAGGAAAGGGGAGCTCCCGGTCGGTCCGAACCCTCAGAGGCCGTCCACCGGGTTTCGATGCTGAGGCATACAAACAGCGCAACGCCGTCGAGTGGCACATCAACCGCCCTGGAACAATGGCGAGGTTTGGCGATGCGCACCGACAAGCTTGCCCTGGCCTACAGGGCGGCCCTGCATCTGGCGGCCATCTTGATCTGGGCCCGCCGCTGAGTCGGGAGGAACGGCCACACGCGGCGATCAGGACGGCTCGTGCACGACCAGTCGCGACTGCCGCCCCGCAAACGTGCTTCGCAGGGCCCGGGCCTCACGGTTCCGATCAGCGAAGACTCCTTGCTTCTCCACGTGAACCACCAGGACGTCGTAGCTGTCGATGACTTCGGAGATGCCTCGGGACTGAATGGTGTCCCGCCAGGCCTCGATGTTCCGGCCGAACCACTCCGGCAGTCCACAGGGCTCGGCGACGGCGTCCCAGAAGCCATCGAGCGTCTCGATCGACCGCCCCCGCAGGTCAACCACCAGCTCCGACTCTGTCTTCTTGGCCATCGCAGCAGAGTAACCAACCCTCACCCAACGGGGCAGGGATCCAAGGAGAGAGGCTCTTGGGCCTGACCGGGCGGATCATGATGATGGCAGAGTGCGATCATGAGTTACAGCATCTACCTGCTCCGGTTTGTGGAGGGTGAGGTCGTCGCCCTGGACATTGAACGGTTCCGGCAGGCGACAGCGCCGTACGTGGTCGAGGGCAGCCAGGAGGAAGACTTCTCCCAGCTTCGCGCGGAAGACGGGGGCGAGGCGGATCTCTACCACGCGATTCGTGGCGAAGAGGGCATGTCATGTGTGACGGCGACGCACTTCGCACGTGGCGCGATGAGCGGCGTGATTGTCCGGCTGGCGGCGGCCCTCGGGGCCTCGATCGTGCCCCAGGACGGAGACCCGCTGATCTTCCATGAAAACGATCGCCTTCATCTTCCAGCGGACCTTCAGTGGAGGGCCCTTGTCGTGATCCCCACGGCGGAAGCATTCGAGGCGGCACTCGGCGCGCTTTGAGCGAGTCTGCCCTGATGGAAACCTCTGGTTCTCCTGCTGCACGGATCAGGGACGGAACCAAAGGCGGATCGCTGCTGCGGTAACGCGGTGACTGTGCCGTGGTAAACGTAGGCCCGCTTGCCTTAGCGGGAGGTCGAGCGCACCACCAACTGGATCAAGAATTCCCGGGCCGCCGCGACCTGTGTGTTGTCTGTGGGGTGTGAGGGTGCCGGGATGCCGTCGGTGATGGGGTTGCTGAAGGAGCGTGAACGCGCCGCTCGGCAAAGGGTGAAGGTCCTGCGGGCGGCAGCATCACGACATCGAAGATGCCACCCAACGGGCGGTGACACAACCGTCGTCTCCAGGCACGACCGCCTCGAGGCACACCGCGTCCTCTGCCGGCCACAGGAAGAGCCCGAACTCCTGTCCTGGGGGTAGGGCACCGTCGTACGGCAAGGGGTCATCCCATCTCACGGTGACGGTGCGGAGTTCCCTGTCGCCGGGCAGCGGGAAGATCACCACGTCTGCGTCGTCATCGTCCGAATGGGCCCGTCGTGCGGCCTCCACGGCACGCGCGACCTCGCCTCGAGAGGTCGCGTGGATCTCCGGATCGATGAAGGCGGAGATCAGGGCCTGACGTTTCACCGATGCGGCCACCGAAGAGAGGTCGTCGGCTGCCACCAGCCACAACCGGCGACCGAGCATTCCGTCGGCCCAGCGCTCCACGACAAGCGTCCGGGCTTCCTGCTGCTGTGCGGACGACCTGACGGCCAGCCCCTCGGCCACCTCTGTCCAGAAGGCGTCGTCGGCGTGCCGCGCGACGTGCGCTTCCTCGTCTTCGTCCTGCTCCTGGTATTCCAGGACGAAAAGGCCCATCTCCTCGATTTCGTCGAGAGACGGGAGGGCTCGCTCAGGGATCTGTACGTGCATGTAGAAGTCGAAGCCCATCATCATGCACATCTTCTCGCTCTCGAACCAGGCAGCGGGAGTGCCTCCGGACATGTGCCCTCTGAGCATCCGCAGGGCTGAGGTCTTGTCGAGGATTCGGCCCTCGTACACCTCACCGAGCCAGGCCGGCGGAGGGCTGTGCAGGAAGACGTTTCGCAGGGTGAAGTGCGAGGCGCCGGCCGCTTTCGCGAGGACGTCGGCAGCCGCAATGTAGCGGTCCTCGGTCCGTTGATACTCCTCAGCCGTCAGGATGTGCCCGTCGAAGGACGCGCCGATGTCGGAACGGTCGGTCCAGTCGTCGATGTCACCGCGGCGTCTGGCCTCGTCGTACTTGCAGAGGACGAAGGAGTGGAGCTTCGCGGGGCTCGTATCAGGGCGCGCCCCGTTTCCGTGGCCGACGGGACTGTTCTGACAGTCGGCGTCTTCGCTGCGTGACATGCGTCGGAGCTCCTCTGGGCGCGCTGCGGTTGTCGTCCGCGCCGCACGTCGTGTCCACCCGTGGAACCGCGCCCCGGGGCTGGGCTCGCATTGTGCGCCTGCGACCGGATATCGCGCACCTCGATATGGGGACGGTCGGTTTGCTGGAGGAGCGGAATCGGGCGCCGGAGGCGCGTTGCGGGGACGCGTCAGGAAACCGACCTGCTTCTTGCCGAGCTGCGTAGCGCGGGAGTTGGTCCGGGAGCGGTTCGTCGTGCTCGGTGGCCCAGCAACGCCGAACTGCACCTGAGGTCCTGTCCTCATGCGCGGACACGAGCAGATTCATCCGATCCGGCAGTCGCTTTCGATCACACCGCACTCAAGGCCGATAGGACAACGGCTTCTGACACCTGGTAAAAATCCGCTGACGGCAGGTGACTGAGGAAGCTTGCTGCAGGGACGTACCGTAGACGGAGAGGTGGCTCCCCGCCCACTGTGCGGGGAGCGCCCTCGCGGTGCCGTAACTCAGTTGGCGTAGGTCCTCACCCTCGTGGCCCGCCACAGCACCTGCAGAACGGCCACGCTCCGTCACTGCCTCGCAAACCAAAGCCTCCTGACAAGTCCTCAGACCGGAAGCAACGTCTCAGGCGCGACGGACCCGCCAGAGCCATGCTGCCGTGCCGGCCAGCAGAACCAGTGTCGCCAGGTTGGCAAGGAGGGCCGGGCCGTCGCCCGACGGGCCGCCGCTGGACAGGTTCCACGTGACTATGACGGCACTCGGCAGGACGGCTGCAAGCAGTACGCCGGTGGTCTTCTGGACGGCGGCCCAGTGCACCGAGGTGCAGAGAAGTACCGCGCCGGTGATGCGGAACAGGACGCCGATCACCGGCCCGGGAAGGTCGGGGAAGACCATCATGAAGGGCAGCGAGAGAGTGAGCATCAGGAGCGGGACCAGGGGGTGCACCTTGCCCCGTCGGGTGGGTGCACCGGAACCGTCTCCGCCCGTGGTCCCGGCGGCCGCGTTCCCCGACTCGGCCAGCGCGGTCGCCGCGATCGTGCGGGGGTCCCCCAGCTCCGCCAGGACCTCTCCGACGGAGGTATCCGGGCGTTCGGCGCGTGTCACCTCGATGTGTTCGGCGAGGTCGGCGAGGAGTTCCTGGCGACGTTCGGCGGGGAGCGCGGAGGTCTCGCGCTCGACGGCGGAGAGGTAGTCGCGTACGGGATCGGCAGAGGTCTTCATTCGGTGTCTCCGGTGGAGGGGTGCGAGGTGGTCAGGAAGGCGTCGACGGCGTCGCGGAAGCCGGGCCAGACGCGGGTGAACTCGTCGAGTGCGGCCCGGCCGCTGTCAGTGAGCGCGTAGTAGCGGCGGGGTGGTCCGGAGGCGGACTCCTGCCAGGTGGTGGTGACTAGGTCGTCACGGCGTAGCCGGGAGAGCAGCGGGTAGACCGTGCCCTGACTGGTGGCCAGGGCACCGGAGTTCTGCAGGGCGTGGAGGAGTTCGACGCCGTAGCGGGGGCGGTCCCGCATCAGGGCGAGTACGCAGTACTCCAGGACTCCCTTGCGTAGCTGGGCGGCTGCCCTGGCCTGCCTGGCCGAATCACCTGGTTCCATGCGATGCAAGATACCTGGTGGGGCAAGTAAATGAGAAAGGAGGGCCCGCAGATCCCCTGGACCCATCGGTCTGGAGGTGCCGGTGCCGACGACCTGCTGGGTCGTCACCAGGCCGCGATCAGGCGGGGACCGCAGCAAGACCCGCGGATCGGAAGCAACCTCGCGCAGGACGTAGTCGGCCTGCCATGCGTGCGGGACGGGGGTCGGCTGCGGACCAGCCGGGCCTGCGCTGCGGAGTCCGAGATGTTCAGTGACGCATTCGCCGGCTCGTGGTGCCCGTGGAACGGAGACTCAAGGCCCAGCAGTGCGATCGGGCTTCTCCGAAAGCCGGTTGAGGCGGTATCGCTGATCTGACGTCAGGTTGAGGTCTGCCGCCGCAAGATTCTCCTCCAGGTGGTCGATGCGGGCGGTACCCGGGATCGGGAGAATGACCGGAGAGTGCCCGAGAAGCCAAGCGAGGGCGACCTGTGTGGGGGTGCCGCCGGTCTCGGCTGCCACTGCGGCAATTTCGGCCCTCTGGCCCGACGCTCCCCACGCGACGGTCCGCCAGGGCAGAAAGGCGATCCCCGCCGCCTCACAAGCCGCGAGCACGGACTCGTGCTCGCGGTCGAGCAGGTTGTAGCGGTTCTGGACGCTTGAGACTTCGATGATCTCCAGAGCCCGGTCGAGTTCGGCAGTGGTGACCTCGGACAGCCCGATCCGCCCGATCTTCCCCTCGGTCTGCAGCTCTCGTAGCGTGCCGAGCTGGTCGGCGAGAGGTGTTTCCGGATCGATGCGGTGCAGTTGCAGCAGCTCGATCCGTTCGACGCGCAGTCGGCGCAGGCCCTGTTCGACTTGTGCGCGCAGAGTGGCCGGTCGGCCGTCCAGCCTCCACTCGCCCGACTCGGGCGACCGGGCGACGCCGACTTTCGTGGTGATGAGCAGCCCGTCCGGGTAAGGGTGCAGGGCCTCGGCGAGGAGCTCCTCATTCGCTCCCCCGCCGTACATGTGCGCGGTGTCCATCAGGGTGACGCCGAGTTCGACGGCCCGCCGGGCTACTGCGACAGACATCGCGCGTCCCGAGGCGGGCTCGGTCGGCAGGTGCATGGCCCCAAAGCCGAGCCGTCGAACGCCCAGGTCCCCACCGATGTGAAACGTATTCGATACCACCGCAGGTTCCACCCCTCATTCAACTGGTCACGCTAGCAGTGCAGTTGACAGTCCCCGCCAATGTGGGAAAGGGGGCGCTCCGGCGGAGGTCGCCCTCCCTACTCGGTGCAGGGCAGTCCCGATGGAGCAAGTTGATCGTGAGCCTTGCGACCCAACGGAGTACGGTCGGTCAACGCCACCACCGGGTGCCGGGCATCAGTCTTCTGCGCGAGCAGCACTGGTTGCCCGGGGATTGTCCGATCACCCGCAGGCAGCACACAGAAGGTGCAGCCAACCTGTGGCCCGTAGTTGGGCCGGGGGCAACTAGGTCGACGGTAGCTCATGTGGGCCGCGTCCCAGCGAGGCGAGGAGGTGGTATCGGCCTTGCGTTCGTGGGACGGTGGAGCCGCCGACGAAGGCGGCCGTAGTCATAGCCCTTGCCCTGGATGACGGTCTTCCATCGCTTCCGGCGGTGGGCCAAGGACAGCACTTGGCAACAAATCCTGACTGGGGTGGACAGATCGTCACGGGTCCACCCCCTTCCGCGTGCCTGTACGTCGGCCAGTGAACCGCTTCCACAGGGCAGCCTCATCCGCGGCGAGCGGCGGCCCCCACACCAACCTGTCGCCGATCAGTCCTGGTAGGTAGCCGGTCGCCGCCTGCGGATTCTCCAACTTGTCGGCCGTCTCCTCCAGCAGCATGCTCAACGTCTGGTCCCCGACAGTGCGCACGCACGTGTCGTCCCAGTGCCCGACCTTGCCCGTCTCGGCGTCGACGAACAGGCCATAGCTGGTGTCGGTCACCGACCATGAGCAGAGCGGAATCCATGACGGCTTCCACACCATCTCGTGTTCGGCGCTCCACCCGAGCCCCAGTTGCCGCTGGTTGTCCCTCTGCCACTGGTAGGACGTTGCCACCGTGCCCAGCGGCATCAACGCCCAGCCGTGTTCGGGAATGACACCCGCTCCTGGAGTGTCCTTGGCCCCCGCGCACAGCAGCCACAACGCCCGTAGCTCCACGGGCACACGCACCCCAAGTGCCTGCTCCAGCGCGGCGATCTCGTACGTGGACGCACCGGGCAGCAGCGCCGCGCAGGAGGCGAGCGCGTGCTGCTCAAGCCAGCTGGTGATCCGCCGCCATGCCGCGGTCACCTGTCGCGCGGCGAGCTGCTGCACGCGGGGATCCGGTGCGGCCGCGGGGGCCCGCTCGTCGCCGGCGTCGGGGAGTGGCCCGGTCGCCTCGATGTCTCGGATCTCGATCCGGTCCATGGCCAGCAGGGGCGGACCATAGGCGTAGCGCACGATCAGGGGTGGGCATGCATCAAAGGCGTCACTGTCGATCGTCGCCGCGTACAGGCCGAGCCGGCCGACACGCTCGCCCAGGCGCGGATCGTCGGCCAACTGCCGGGCCAGGGTCTTGACCGCGTACAGGACACCGTCGCCGAGCTCGGTGCAGCGAGCTCGTAGGTGGTCGGGCAGGTCGACATTGACGGTCACTGGGAAGCATGCTCCTTGCGTATGGCTCGGTCGTACCGCGGGGCGCGTTCTGTTACGACGTCAGCCGCCACCCTGTGGACTCTTCACCTCACTCGATCTCGAGGGGACCGATGCCCAGGTCCTCACGCATGCGGCGACGCATCTGAGCCATGGCCGTGCGCCGTTGCGCGATGAGGGGTTCTTCCTCGGCGGATCCGACAGCTATCCCCCGGGCGTAGGCGTCACGTATCGTCCGCCAGCTGTGAAACGCCTCATTACCTGCCGCCACGACCTGGGGCGGACCCACAAGCCAGAGGCGCTCACTCGCTGTGTAGATACCGGTGCCACGGAAGGCCTCCCGCACGGCGACGTCACGCGCCGAGTCGGACATGTGGTCACCCAAGGCGACAGCGCGTATCTCTTCACCTGCGGTCTTGAGGGCGGAAACGAACTCGCTGTATACCTCGCGCCGTAGTTCCAGCGCCTGCCTGACCCCCTCCCGCTGCCACCGATTACGATCCGCGATCAGAGTGGCCGAGATGCCGATGACGGCACCGGCCAGTGTGGAGAGCAGAGGCATCCAGTTCATGTGCAGCAGCTTGTCCGAACCGGCCCGCCAGGACCAGGGGGTCCCGCTGCGGAGGCAGCACCATCCTTGGCGAAGCGGGCGGGCACGATGGCCAGGAGGCCATGACCACACCAGCCTCGGTGGATCACCGCATCGGTGGTCGGCACGATACGGGACAGCCCTTGCCGAACACCCCCGCCAGGATGAAGCGCCCTAACTGGACCAGTCCGTCAACGCGCACAGCTCATCGATGAACCGGCTCGGCACCGAGGGCTTGAACTGGACTTCGTTCCACTGCTGCCACATGCCGCCCGGCGTGAGGAAGCGGGTGGCGTATTCGGTTCCCGCTCCGCTGTCGATGTGGAGGAGCGCACTGATTGCCCAGAGCTGGTCGTACTGGCAGTCAGGCCGTTGGAGAAAGCGCTCCAAATAGGCCGCCAGGTGCAGGGCATCTTCCTCCGTGCAGAAGCGTGCGAGCGCGAAGCAGTAGCCCTGACCGGAGAAGCACAGCCGACTGGCCAGCAGCATGTCCCCGAGCACATCTCGGAAGTACTCACGGCGGCCCGCGCCGATCAACCAGGCGGCGGTGAGGCGGGAGCGCCAATCGCCCTCCAAGAGGATCTCAAGTTCGTCGTCGGTGATCGTCCGGGCGGCTGATCGCAGAGACTGCAGGAAGGGTGCGCGTTCGTCCTCGTCGTCGTGCATGAAGTTGCCGTGGAGGAGGTGGAGATAGCGTCCGGTGCCGTTGATGGTGGGATTGACATAGCGATCGATGACGTCGAGCAGCTCGGGATCCGAGGAACGAGGAAAGCGCATGACGACATCTTCCCGTTCAAAGCGTCCGGGGACACCAGCAGTCCCGGCCTCGAGGCCCTCCTGGCCCGCCCGCTCCCCGGAGCCGGGCCTGGCGACCGCCACACCATGAACCGGAGCCTCTACGGCATGGGCCCATGTGTCACCAATGCTCTGTCGAGCCGCCTCACGGGGGAGGTGCGGCGCGGGCAAACACTCTGGGGCCGGAACAAGGCCTCTGCCGTCATCGCCCGCATCATCCAGGGGACACCGCGGAACTGACGCCCATCCGGCGAGGACGAGGTCGGGCATGCGACCGATGTCGCCCAAGGCGCGGCGGACCACTTCGTCTTGAGTCGGCAGTCGCGGCGACCGTCCAGCACGCCTAGTGCGGGAAGCGGCGAGGCGGGCGAGTCGATACGGTTTCCCGGAACTCTGCTATCCGCGAATGGACTTGGCGCATCAGGTACGTATCCTCGATGCGATCCAGGTAGAGACAGCGGTCCGCCAAGCCCGGGAGGTCGAAGGCGAAGTACAGGGACATCAGCGGATTCACGAACAACTCGCTGCCCCGGGTGCGGTCGGTGAACCGGACATCGCCGAACGACCCGCGCACGGCTGCCGCGATCGAACCGTTCACAATGCTGGGATGCTCCGGGGTGTGGTGCTGCGCGTGCGCCACCGCGTCAAGGTAGAGGGCGCCCTCACGGGTGGCGCGCGGTATCGAGAACGCGCCGAGGTAGGCACCGTCGCGGTCCAGAGCGGCGATATTCTCCAATACCTGCACGTGGTTGACCCCGTGGTAGGCGTCTACTCCGAAGCCGACCGACACGACGAGCCGGGTCGGTATGCCGTCCAGACCTGCGAGCGCCGCCACGCTGGCGAGGTCCTCCTCAGGAGTCCCGAGCCCGGCTTCGTCGCCGCGCATCAGAATGTCCGTCCCACCGTCGACCAGCACCACGGCGTCGACATCGTGCAACTCGATCAGCGCCTCGTAGGCGGCACGCAGGGGGCGTACCCCGGTCTGGGGGAAGGCGTACACGGTCGAGGCGTAGCCGTGCAGACGCAGCCACTGCGCGAGGGTCCGTTCCGGGAAATAGCTCTGGTGCAAACCAGAGTCGGGTGTGACAGCGGCCAGATCAGGAACGACCCAGTCTTCGAGCGGGAGACCGGCGAGTGCGCTGAATGAAAGGTTCGCGAGATGTACCTGCTTGCCTTGATGCAGCAGGGAGAGAGCCAACGGCAGGCCGGAGTAGATGTCGAAGCCGCCGCCCGCACCCGCGACAAGGATCCGTTCGGCATCGGCGAGCCGGGTGAAGAGTGGGTTGGAGTGGAGGAGCGTCATGATGACCATTGTCCGGACCCCCACCCCCGAGCGCCCCCGATTTCTCGCCCTGAGACGAAGCCACCGAGTAACCGGATACCCCTCCAAGGGCGACGGCGGCCCGTCCCATCGGCTCCCCCCGCGAAGAGCGCCTCTGCTGCGCAGCTACGCTCCTCGCCGCGGGCCGTCGCCGAATGAGCTTCCAGGCTTCGCGATGCCCATCCGGCGAAAGCGGGCCCCAGGGCCGACATCAGCCCCTCGGGCTCCGCCGGGCCGCCGGGACTCGGTCGTACCCCTCGTCAACAGCCCGGCGTCCCGCAGGGTCAGTTCAGTGCGACAGGAGGCGGCGTGCCGTAGAAGGTGAGCGGCGGCCAGCCCTTGGACTCGGCAAGCGCGGACAGCGCCTGGGCCACCTCCAGGGGCGTGATGTCCTGAGCGGACGGATAGCCGTTCGGCTTGTCGACGCGCACCTTGAAGCTCATGTCCATCATCAGGTCACTCTCGGCCATACTCGCGTCCGCCCGGAACTCGGTTCCGTCCATGAACTCGACCGTCGCCGTCGCCTCGTCCGTCTCCGCGGCCTCGGCCGCCGCTGTGGACGCGAACACGGCCCCCGCCGCGGCAGTCCCCGAGTACCCCAGCAGCTTGCGTCTTGATATCTCCGACACGGCCCCTCCTCCTGTCGACCTCCCGGGCGTCCGGGAGACAGAATCGATCATAGGAACGAGGACCCCGTGACGAAGCGACTTCGCGCTCTTTGCCGCCGTCCGGCATCCGTGGCTCGCCGGGCCCGGGAGCTTTCCGGCACGTGAGGTGGCCCGTGGAACGTTCGCCGGCCGTGCACCCGCACCCGTTCAGTTCTCCTAGGTGTTCTGAATCGCGTTCACCAGTCCGGCAACAAGGTTCGCCCGCTCCGTCATGGCGGCGATCACCAGGTACTCGTGGTCCGCGTGGGCGCCACCCCCCACCGCACCGAGGCCATCGAGTGTCGGTACCCCCAGTGCGGAGGTGAAGTTGCCGTCGCTTCCGCCGCCGACCGACTTGCCTTCGATGCCGGGAAGGAGCCGCTGCGCCACCGCGAAGAGTTCGGTCGATGTCGACTCGGGCATCGGGGGACGACCGACAGCTCCCTGGACCGAGATCTCCGCCTCGTCGAGATGCGCAGACAGCGCCGCGAACGCGGACTCGATGCGTTCCTTCTCATCGGCCGACTCGACCCGCACGTCGACGATGACGGTCGCCTCGGCGGGAACGACGTTGTCCAGGGTTCCTGCGGAGGCGACGGTCGGGGTGACTGTCGTGCCGATGTCGGGTCGGCTCAGCGCTGCGATGTCCAGCACCTGATGTGCTGCCTCGATCAGGGCGTTGACTCCGGCTGCGGGCTCAAGGCCCGCATGCGACGCCCGGCCCGTCACAGAGATCTGGAAAGTGCCGCAGCCCTTGCGCCCGGTCTTCAGGCCTCCCCCGTCGGCGGCGCCTTCGACGACGAGGACGGCGCCGCAAGCGAGGGCTCGTTCCTCGATCAGGGCTCGGGAGGAGCGCGAGCCGACCTCTTCGTCGGCGGTCACGAGGATCTCGACGCCTGACCGGTCGTCGAGCGTCGCCACGCCGTGGACGGCCTGCACCAGACCGCCCAGCATGTCAAAGACCCCGGGCCCGGTCGCACGGCCGTCCTGGACCGTGAACGGGCGGCGTTCAAGGGTGCCGAGCGGAAACACCGTGTCGTGGTGACCCAGGATCAGGACCTTCGGATCGCCACCGGCCGACCAGTGGACGTGGGGCCCCGCAGCGCTCTCGACCAGGACGGCATGTCCACCGAGGCGGCTTTCGAGGACGGCTGCGACAGCTTTGGCCGAGTCCCGCAGGGCGTCGGCATCGCGCGACGGGGACTCGATCTCCACGAGTGTCCTGAGGTCCTCGATCATCGCGTCGACGCTCGCGCCGACGGTCTTGTGCATGGTCATTTCGCAAGGCTACTGGCGAGGCAGCCGCTGCTCGGGCCCGGGTGGTGGAGGCCGCCCCGTCAGCAGGACGTGCGTCGGACAGTGGTGGAGGCCTCGTTTCCCGCGGGGTCAGCTCAGGCGATGCAGGAAGAAGCCGGCTGCTTCCCTGCCGGCAGTGACGCGGGCCGCAGGGTCGGCGGGTTCCGGGGCGAAGAAGTCGTCGTGGCGGACGTCGGGGCCGACCGAGCGGCCGCCGGGGCCCGGCGCCTTCCCGTTCACTGCACCCCGTGGGGCCGGAACTGGATGCTGATACGCCCTCCCGCGGCCCGCGTGGTTTTGGGGACGGAGTGCTCCCAGGTCCGCTGGCAGGAACCGCCCATCACGATCAGATCGCCGTGCCCGAGAGGGCGTCGGACGACAGGACCGCCGCGGCGCGGGCGCAGCAGCAGGTCGCGGGGCGCTCCCACGGACAGGATGGCGACCATCGTGTCCTCGCTCGCACCCCGGCCGATGCGGTCACCGTGCCAGGCCACACTGTCGCGCCCGTCGCGGTAGTGGCACAGGCCGGCCGTCGTGAAGGGTTCACCGAGCTCGGCGGTGTAGTGCGTGGACAGGGCCTGGCGTGCTTCGTCGAGCACGGGGTGCGGCAGCGGTTCGCCCGAGCGGTAGAAGGCGAGCAGGCGCGGAACGTCGACGAGCCGCTCGTACATCTGCCGGCGCTCGGCCTTCCACGGCACATCGGTGGCCAGCTGTTCGAACAGGATGTCGGCGCCACTCAGCCAGCCGGGCAGCAGGGCGATCCAGGCGCCGTCTCCGAGTGCGGTCCTGCGCAGCCCGTCCAGCGGACGTAGACACACGTCCTCACTCTGATCGAACAGGGACCCCTGGACCTGGTGCGCTGACATGCCTCCACCTTACCCCGCATTCGAACACATGAACCATTACGGTCGCCCGCACGCCTCTGTCGCCCGAACGGTCGCGGCCACATCGCAGCTGGGGAACGCCACCCAGGCAGAGGGAGGGACATGTCCTCCCAGCAGAGGCACCGGTCGTCCGGGCGTACCGGATCCGAGTGCCGACCGGGCGCGTAGGGTGCCTGGATGATCGGGACACCAGAGGCGTTCTCGCGGAGCACCCTCGCGCGCGAGGGAGATGCCGGGGCGGCATGGCTCGCCGTCCTGCCCACCGTCGTCGACGAGTTGCTGGCACGCTGGGACTGCGTGCCGGACGGCGAAGTGATGCACGGAGGCGTCGGGATCATCGTTCCCGTACTGCGGCGGGACGGCGGGACCGCCGTGCTGAAGGTGTCCTTCCCCCACCCCGGAAACGTCCACGAGCCGGACGCGTTCGCGGCGTGGGGCGGGCGCGGAGCCGTACTGCTGCACGAGCGGCACGACGAGTCCTTCGCCATGCTGCTGGAGCGGGTCCGGGCGTCGACACTTGCGGAGGTCGAGGACGACGACGAGGTGGTGACGGTCGCCGGAAGGATCAACCGTCGGCTGGCGGTCCCCGCGCCGCCCGGCCTGCCGCGGCTGCGGGAGCAGGCCGAATCCTGGGAGGAGCAGCTGCGCCGGGATGCCGAGGAGCTGACGCACGCGCTGTCGCCCCACGTGGTCGACGCGGCAGTGGCGACCGTCCGGGAACTGGGCCGGGTCCAGCCCGACACCCTCGTCCACGGCGACCTGCACGGCGGCAACATCCTGCGCGCCGACCGTGAGCCGTGGCTGGCGGTCGATCCGAAGGGGTACGCGGGAGATCCCGCCTACGACGGCGGCACGCTGCTCAAATCGCGCGCACTGACGATGCTCGGAGCGGACGACCTGGGCCGGTCCGTCCACCGCGCTCTGGATGCCTTCGCCGAGGCAGCGGAGCTCGATCGCGTACGCGTCCGGCGATGGGCTCAGTTCCATGCCGTCCAGGCCGCGTTCTGGGGTCGGCGCCACGGATTCCGCGGGGCCCGCACCGGGCCTCGACCGGACCGGGTCACCGAATTCGCCGACCTCCTGGCGACACTGCTCACGAGGAGCGGACACGGCCTGTCGCCCGGCTGAGGCGAGGGCGTCCCGGGGAGCACCTCGCGACGGCCCGCAGGACGGTGTGTCCGCGGCCTCACCCGCCACGGCGTACTGACCGGCGCGGGCAGGGTGCGCCACGCCGGTCAGCCGTTGGTCGGGACCCCTGATCAAGCGGTGGCGCAGGCGGTCCCGCTCAGGGTGAACCCGGTCGGGGCGGTGTTGGTCGCGCCCCGGGTGCCGTTGAAGCCGACGGTGACCGAACCGCCGGCGGGTATGGCGGAGGTGTACGAGGCGGGGACCACCGTCACCGCGCCGCCGTTCTGCGTGAAGGACCCGCCCCAGGCGTGGCTCACCTTCTGGCCGTCGGCGAAGGAGAAGCCCAGTGTCCAGCCGTTGATCGCGGTGGTGGCGGTGTTACGGATGATGATCTCGCCCTGGAAGCCGCCGGGCCAGTCACCGACCACTCGGTAGCCGACGGAGCAGGCCGCTCCGGGTGTGCCGGTGCCCTTGTCGGTGACGACAGCCACCGTCGCCGAGCGGGCCGAACGGTTCCCGGCCGCGTCGCGGGCGTAGACGGCGAAGGTGTACGACGTCTCGGCGGTGAGGCCGCTCACCGTGACGCTGTTGGTGGAGGAGGCGGCGACCGTGGTCTCGGATCCGCCGCTGATGCGGACGACGTCGTAGCCGGCGACGCCGACGTTGTCGGTGGCGGCGGTCCAGCTGAGGGTGGCGGAGGTGGCCGTCACGGCCGAGGCGGTCGGCGTGCCGGGGGCTCGGGGTGCCTCGGTGTCGCCCGGTTCGCCGCCGCCGAAGACGGTGGCCTCCCGGGACGTCTGGGCGATTCCGTTGACGCCGTTGAAGATGCGCTCGCCCCAGGAGCTGAGCCGGGTGGGGTCGAAGTCGATCGTCAGGTCGAGGATCGGGTCGGTGTTACCGCTCCAGGACCAAGCCAGGTAGCCGAGCTTGAGCTGTTGGGCGGTGGCCATCATGGTGTTCTCGTCCGGGTCGCCGTACTGGTCGGCGGGGCCCCCGAACTCGCCGATCAGGATCGGCAGGCCGGCGTCCACGAACGCGTTCAGGTAGTCGGTGACCTTGTCGGCGGTGTTGTAGACGCTGTACATGTGGATCGAGAAGATCAGGTTGCCGGTGGGGTCGGCGTCGTAGACGGTCTGGGCGTTGGCGCGCATGACGCCCTGCCAGTCCTGGCCCCAGTTCGGCGCGTCCACCATGATCGTGTGCCCGAACCCCGCGGTGCGCAGCTTCTTGACGGCGGAGATGGTGGGCGCGGTCCAGCCCTCGGGATTGGTGTTGCCCCAGGGCTCGTTGCCGATGTTGATGATGACGTAGTTCTCTTCACCGGTGAGTACGCTCTGCAGGCCGAGCCAGTAGTCAGCGGCGTGGTCGAGCGTTCCGGCCGCCGCGTCCTCGCCGTAACCGGTGGTGTCGTGCACCTCGAGCACACAGATGAGACGGTTCGTCTTGCACTGGTCGACGATGCTCGCCACGTCCGCGGGGCTGTTCTTGCTCCAGCGGTGTCCGTCGGAGAGAACCACGCGGACCGTGTTGGCGCCCGTGGCCTTGATGTCGGCCAGAGACTGCGTCTCGCCGGGGTACCAGGTGTGGGCGTGGTTGACGCCGCGCATGACGAAGTCGTTGCCGTTGGCCTCGAGCAGGCGGCCGTCGCCGATATGGAGACCGGTGGCGAGCGCGCCGGCTTCGCGGGCCTGGGCGGCGGCCGGGCCCGGGGCCCCTACGACGACGAGTCCGAGTAAGGCGGCCAGAGCCGTCAGCACAACGGTGACCGGGCTCTTACGTTTCGTACGTCCAGTTGTTCTCATCACGACTCCAGAGGGTGAGCGCCAGGAAACATCAGCCAAGAAGGTGGGAGCGCTCCCATAAAGCCATTACGCCAGGGGCACGTCAAGACATCGCGCACGCTCCGACATGTGAACGGCCGTCGCACAGGCGCGAATCCGGTGTACGCGAAACGGATGACACGGACATCACCCGGCAAAACCTGCCGGACCGCAGGGCGGGCGAGGCGGGCGTGCGGACTTCCCGGCCGCACGCCCGCCTCCCGGCACCGAACGGCTCGTCAGGCGTGCGGGTCGAACGGGATACCGGCCGGCTTGGCCTTCTCGAGGTGAGGGTTGAAGTTGCCGTCCTTGAGCCCGAAGACGGCGCTTCCGAAGTTGGCCTGCGTCAGCTTGTCCCGCAGACCCGCCGGGTAGCCGTTCCAGCCGACGAGCCTGGGGAACTGCCATCCGTGATAGTGGTTCTCGGGCGGCTCGTCGTTGGAATTCGCGGGACGGAAGCAGTGCGTGCTCACCCCGTCCTTGTGGTACACGATCTTGGGATGCGTTCCGTCCCACCGGATCTGATCGCGGCTGTAGACGTCGAAGTTGCCGTGAGCGGACGTGGATACGTAGCGGGCCTCGTTGTTCTGCACCCACACCACGACATGCTCCCAGTCGTGCCGGTGCCCGCCGAGCCCGCTGCCGGCCACGGCCTGGTCCTTCTCGAAGTAGAGCCCGTAGATGATCGCGCACCAGCCGTTGTTGCACTTGTAGCGGGCGTACCCGTTGGTGTTGTCCAGGTCCGAGGCGTCACGGCAACTTCCGTTGACGGCCCCGGTGGTGTTGAGTCCAGGGGCTATGGCACCGTCCGGCCCGATGGCCGGAGTGGGGTAGCAGCCGTCCGTGTCGTAGTCGTAGGCAGGCTGGAACGACTGCTCCAATCCATCGGCGTTGAGCGGCAGAGCACCGGGCGGGGCGGCGTACGCGCTGCCGGAGGACGCGATGACCATGGCCAGGGCGCTGCCCACCACGAGTGACACCCTGCGGACTCGTGCTCTGCTCTTCACTGCTGCCTCCTGGTCGACGCGTGTCGGGGGTCACGCGGCTACGATTGACATGCCCATCGCAACCATGTTGAATCCCGCGGCACACGGACCGAACACCACCTGGTGTCGAGGTGATGAAGGCTCGGCCAACACACGAGCAGCGAACCGGCCCCGTCGGTCGGCAGCCGGATCCCGCACGCTCCTGAAACCAGGGGCCGTCGCGGGCCAGGGCGATCGCGACGCGTCCCGGCCTCGCCCATGTCGCGTAAGGAAGTGCGGGATACGGGCGGCACGCGGGATCGGTGCTCAGGCGGCAGAGCGCAGAGTTCGCACGGGCCCCGAGGTGTCCGCCTGGACACGAGCGGGGCCGTACCTGTCCGCGCAACTCCCCCGCACGTCGACCCGGACGCGCCCACCCCGGCATCGGCGGAGGGATCGGCCGCGGCCTGCGTCCTGCGCGGCACGCTCCAGCCGACCGCGGCAGCTCTCCCACGACGACTGATCACCGGGCGGCATGCTGTCGTTCCCCTTCGCCATCCCGACGGCCCCATCGATGAGTTCCCTGACGGTATCGGCGTGCCCGGCGTGCCGCTGGGTGTCGCCGAGCACGCGTACCAGCACGTGGTGCAGCGTCACGCCGCTTCGCTCCTCCGGCCACCACGGGACGCGGCCGACAGCATCGAGACCGAGCGTGGCGATCGTGGTGCCCGCGTGCTCCCAGGCCCGGCGGTACAGCCCCACGACCCTGTCGCGCGACTCGTCCGGGGTGGCCCACATGTCCGCGCCCGGTTCGGCGTCCCCTCCGTACCAGGACGGCGGCTCATCGAAGAACGGGCGCCCGCGATCCCCTCCGTGGACGACACCGGCTCTCGATGGCGGTTGCCGAAGCGTCAGCCCGTAGCGGTCGGGGAAGCCGCAACCTGGTTCCGGACCATCTCCAGCAACGTGGTGTGGGTCCGCTGGTCGGCCGCCGCAATCAGTCCGCCTGCGCCGGTGTGCAGTGGTTGGCCGTGAATGCCGGTCACCACGCACCCGGCGGCTTCGCACAGGGCGATACCGGCGGCGAAATGCACGGAGTCGCGCAGGTCGCCATCGGTGACGTAGGCAGCTCTTCGGCCGGCGGCGACCCAAGCCACGGCCAGGGTGGTGGAGACGACGCGGGGCCGGAAGTGGTCGGTGAACCCTGGGGCGGCGAGGAGGAGTGCGGCCCGGAAGTCCGGTGCGTTGGGGAAGGGCGGGTCGAGGTTGACGTCGACCAGCCGGGACGCGGCCGAGGGTGCGAGTTCTTCGTCGACATCGTCCCTTCGGAGACGGGCGCGCTTGCCGTCGGTCCAGAAGACCTCACCGCTGAACGGGTCGGCTGCCGCGGACACGGTGATGTGGGGCCCCACCCGCAGGGCCACGTTCACCGAGGCCAGCATGGTGTGTACGGCGTAGTTCAGCGTCCCGCACAACGGGTCGACGAGCCATCTGCGCTCCGCTCCGTCGGCGCCGCTGTGCCCGCTCTCCTCTCCTGTCACGGCGTCATGGGGTCGGGCGGTTCTCAGGATGCCGAGGATCGCTTTCTCCGCCGCGAGGTCGGCGCCTGTCGCGAAGTCTCCGTCGGACTTGGCGAACCGCTCCAGGGATTCGCCGTACATGTCGCGGACCACGGCAGCTCCTGCCCGTGCTGCCGCCAGGGCCAGTTGCGCATCGTCTTCCGTGTTCATGATCAGCATGTGGCCAGGGTATCCACGGCCCCGTCGACGCGACGGATCTCGCCGGACTCGGCACAAGCCCTCCCGCGCGGACGAGTGGCGTTCACCGAGTCGGTGCGGCGGAACGGCTGAGGTCCGTTTCGCGCACCGTGACGGGCCAACCCACGCCGGGCATGCGAAGCACCGGGTCGCTCCGGCCGACGCGGGGCGTTTCCCGCCCGGCAACGGGCCGGCCGATGGAGGCGGAGAAGCCGGTGGACGACGATCGGCGGGTTTCCGCCCATACCTCCGGCCCGCGCCGCCGTGACAGCACGACTCCCCCGGCGAACCCTCCGTCCGGCCCGTTGACATGGGTGAGAACCCGTTGCTTGGCTGAGGACAAGCGCTTTCCGGCCGGACTTTGGAGCGTTCAGGTGGAGTTCTCGCGTCGTTCCGTGCTTTCCATGATCCCGGCGGTGACCCTGCTGGCCATGGCACAGACGCTTCAAGCCCGGGCGGCGGTCCTGCGCGAGCCGGACGCGTCCGGCCGCACGGTGGCCGATCATGACGCCCTGGTCCGTAACACCGTTGCGATCTTCGCCGGCACCGCCGAAGCCAACGCCCGCCCCGAGGTCGCACCGAAACTCGCTGCCCTGCAGGCGACAGCTCGCACCAGGCTCGCCGCGATGGACAGCGCCGGACAGGGCGAGCTCTTCGCGGGCGTCCCGCTCGGCACCAGCGACCCCAACCTGAGCCTGTCCTTCCAGTACCTGTACGAAATCGCCCTCGCCACCGTTCTGCCGGGTACCGGCGCCTCGGACCTCCGCGACAACAGCGCGGTCCGGCGACGGGTCATCGACGGCCTGGTCCACCTCCACGACGCGTACTACGGCGATCAGTCGAAGGGCTACTACGGCAACTGGTTCCACTGGGAGATCGGAATCTCCGCCCACGTCAGCAAGACCCTCGTCCTCCTGCGCGACGAGCTCGCGGCGTACCGGCCCGAGCTCGCCGCGACCTACGTGTCCTCCATGGACGCCTACCTCCGCAACGGCAAGGACGGCGACGTCGATCTGGACTCGCGGTTCCACACCGGCGCCAATCTCGCCGACATCACCACGAACAGGATCCTCCAGGGTGCCGTTCTCGGCGACGAGGTCCGCATAGGGAAGGCCATCGCCGACCAGCTGACCGTCTTCGCGACGATCGACCCGTACAACCCGCAGCACGGTGTCACCGACGGTTTCTACGCCGACGGTTCCTTCGTCCAGCACGGCTCCGTCGCGTACACGGGCTCCTACGGAAAGGGCCTGCTCACCCGCATCGTCCAGACGATAAAGATCCTCGAAGGAACCGGCTACGTTCCCGGCGACAGCCTCGTCGGTGTCGTACGGGGCTGGGTGACCGACGCCTTCGCCCCGCTGATCTTCGAAGGCTGGATGATGGAGATCGTCAAGGGCCGCGCGGTCTCACGGACCGGCACGGGGTACGCGGACGTCGCCGCCGTCGTGGAGGCCGTCGTCGACCTCGCCTCGTACACCACCGGCAGTGACACCGAGGCGCTCGAGGGCTACGTCAAGTACGTCGGGCAGACCTCGAAGGCCGGCCTCGACCCGGCCTCCTTCGTCTCCCCCGTCAGCATCGCCCGCTACGCCGACATCCTGAAGTCCACATCGCCCGCGAGGGATCTCGGTCCAGCCGCCTCGCATACCGCGTTCAACGCGATGGACAGGACCGTCCACCGGCGGCCCGGCTACGCGTTCGCCCTGACCCGCAGTTCCGCGCGCATCAGCAAGTACGAGTACATGAGCGGCGAGAACCTGATGCCGTGGTTCCAGGGCGACGGCGCGCACTACCTCTATCTCTCCGGTCAGGACCAACGGCAGTCGTTCGGCATCGACTACTTCACGGCCGTCTCCCCGTACCGACTGGCGGGCGTCACTGCTCCCGTGGAGGCGCGCCGCACCGTCCCCGAGCTCTACGGCACGCTCTGGTACGACAACCCCGAGCGCGGATTCACCGCATCGTCCGAGTCGCAGAACGCCTACGTCTACTTCCCCCGCGGCGGCAACGCCTTCTCCGGCGGCGCCCGTCTGGGCCCCTACGGTGTGGCCGGTCTCGTCCAGTCCGACGATGCGGCGTACACCGCCCAGCAGGCGGGTGAACTGCCCGACGACTTCGTCGCCTACCGGGGAGCCCGTGCCACCAAGTCGTGGTTCATGCTCGACGACGAGATAGTCGTCCTCGCCGCGGGAGTGGCCGGACTCGCGGACCGCGCGGTGACCACCACCGTCGACAGCCGTGTCGCCGCTCCCTCCGCACCCGTCGCCCTCACCGGGAGACTCCGTGACGGAACGCCCTGGCAAGGCACCGGAATCGCGCCGCTGGCCTGGCTGCGCTATGCCGATACCGAACAGGGGACGGCGATCGGGTACGTCTTCCTGTCCGGCCCGCGACCGGCTGTCGCACTCGACACAATCACCCGCAGCCGGCGCCTCGTGCGGCTGGCCAATCCCGACACCCCGGTCACCAAGCAGGTCTTCACGCTCTCCTACGAGCAGGCCGCCGAGGAGCGGCCGGCCGCGATGGCGCACGTCCTCGTGCCGAACGCCTCGGCCCGGCAGTTGGCCGCCTACGCCCACGGCCCGCTCTCCGTACTGGCCAACACCGTCCGCCTGCAGGCTGTCACGCACACCCGCCTGGGGTTGGTCGCCGCCAACTCCTTCGCCCCCGGCAGGCACCGCGTCGAACGCCTCACCATCGACGGGCCGGCGTCTGTGATGCTTCGCCGGGCTCCCGACGGAACGTGCTCGATCGCCGTGTCCGATCCCACGAATCGGCGGAGCACGGTCTCGGTCACGGTCCACGGACCGGCCTTGCGGGCCCTCTCGGCCGATGACGGCGTCCACGTCCGCCGCGTCCCCGGTGGCACTCGCCTCGACGTCACGACCCATCACGCCCATGGCCGCAGCTTCACCGCCGCACTGGGCCGGCGCTGACGGCGCCGGCAGGGGCTTCGTCTCTCTCCCCTTGCACCGTGCTGGTCTGCAGGCACTCACTGTCAGTGGTCCCGCATACGGTTCTCCCATGAATGCTCAGCGGTTGCCGCTTCCTCACATGGACAGACTCACAGTCCGGGTGCCCGGGCAGCACTCCCCCGGCGCCGGCGCCCCGGTGGGGCAGGCTCCGCGCATCTGTGCACCCCGCGGGGACGGAGACCGCGCGTGAGCGAGACGCCGATGTACGAGGCGGGAGACGTACGAGAGGCATGGGGCCGGGTAGCCGCATGGCTCGAGCGGAACGACCCCAGTGGTTTCGCCGTCCTCTGCGGCCCGGGGAACCAGGCGGCGATCGACGATGCCGAACTGCGCATGGGCCTGACACTGCCGACGGAGCTGCGGGAGTGGCTCCTGGCTACCGACATCGATGCCGGTAGGCAATCCGATGGACGATCAGGTCTGGTGGCACTCGGGTGCGAGGCAGCCGTCCCCGGCGACCATCTCCTTCTTGGTCTGACGGACATCGAGCGGGTCTACCTCAGTCGGATGGGCTTGGAGGAGATGCAGCCGTCCGCGGACCCCAATTGCGCGTTCTGGCGCCGTGGGTGGGTCCCGATCGCCGCGGAACGCGACGGCCTCTGCGGGACGTTCCTGGACAAGCGCAACGGAACCGTCGGCACGTGGGCTGAAGCTCACGGTCCTGAGGAAGGTGCCTACGCCTCGTTGTTCGCCTTCTTCCAAGTGGTGGCGGACCGGCTGGAAGGAGTCGCCTCGGAAGACTGGAGAGGCTCCGGCGGTCCGGCTGGATCTCGCGGGCCCACTGCCCGGCCGGCAGACGAGCCGATACGCCTCTGGGCACGCACCAACGGCTATCTCGTAAATGACCGTGGCCGGATCCCTGCGGAGATTCGCGAGGCTTACGAGATGTCACGGAGGTAATCACACCGAGCTCGTCACGGCACAGGGCAAGGCGCGTAGCCGAGTCCTGGAATGACGACCCAGCTCGCTACGACAGCGAGTCGGCGGCCACGGACGCCGCCTGCGCGATCAGCCGGTCGTCGTACTCGGCCCCGTCCTCGGTGCGGTTCGACATGACGGCCATGACGACGGGGGCGGCGCCGGGCGGCCACACCACAGCGATGTCGTTGCGGGTGCCGTACGTAGTCCCGGCCCCCGACTTGTCACCGACCTCCCAGCCGTCGGGCACTCCGGCCCTGATGAGCCCGGCTCCGGTGGTGCTGGTGCGCAGCCACTCCGTGAGCTGTGCTCGTTCGCCCTTTCCCAGGACGTCTCCGAGGACGAACGCTCGCAGGTCCGCGGCCAGGGCCCGCGGCGTGCTCGTATCGCGCGTGGCGCCGGGGGTCCAGTCGTTCAGCTGCGGCTCGGAACGCTCCATGCGCGTCACGTCATCACCGATCTTGTGGAGTTCGGCGTCCAGACCCCGAGGGCCGCCCACCTGGTCGAGCAGCAGATTGGCAGCGGTGTTGTCGCCGAAGCGGACGGCGGCGTCACACAAGGCGTCAAGGGTCATCCCGCTCCCGGCATGCTTCGACGTCACGGGCGAGGGAGGAACCAGCTCGTCCGGGGAGTACCTGACTGTCCGTCCCATTCCGTCCAGGGAGTACTTCCGCAGGACTGCACCGGCGGCCAGCACCTTGAACGTGGAGGCGTAGGCGAACCGCTCCCCGTCCTTGTACGCCACTTCGCGTCCTGTGCCCGTGTCGATGGCGTAGACACCCAGCCTGGCGTCGAACTTGCGCTCGAGCTCCTTGAATTCACGGGCCGCCTCCCCCGTATCCGGTCCGGGCCCCTCCCCCGTCGCAGCGGACGGGGCCGGAGGCCTGGGCGAGGCCCGGGGAACATCTTGGCCACAGGCCGCCGAAGGGACGACCAGAAGCATGGCCAGCACACCGAATACGGCGCGTCGGGCACCGGAGCCCCGCATGGTCGAAACCTCCTGGGCGCCCCACCGGGGCACATAGGGGATGGAGCGGCATGTCCATCCCGGTTCGGGGGCGCGGGCACCGGGTCCGCCCTCGCCTACGGACATCCTCACATCCCCGCCCGCACCGGTCGCCGGAGCAGATACACGGCGGCGGTCGACACCAGGAGGGCCATGCACGCGATGAACACCAGCCCCGCACCCTCCAGACCGATGGGCCCCGACAGCACCCCCACGCCGATCACCGGCACCGAGATACCCGCGTACGCCACCACGAACAGAGTCGAGATCACGGCCGCGCGCCGGTCCTCGGGCGACGCCCCGGCCACCGCGGACAGCGCCCCGCGGAACGCCAGCCCCTGTCCGACCCCGCCGACCAGCGCGCTCAGCACCACCAGGAGCAACAGGTCCCATCGCAGTGCTCCCGCGAGAAGCGCCAGCCCGGCGAGAAGCCCCGCGCAGCCCAGTGGCAGCGATCGCGCCACGCCGACCCTGCCGACTGCCAACTGTCCGGCGGTCGAGGCGAAGAAGGCCAGCGCGACGACCAGTCCGCTCACCGCGTGGTTGTTCACATCGAGGGATTCCGAGAGGAACGCAGGGCTGACCGACGTGAACACGCCGAAGAGCGCGAATCCGACGAACGAGGCGATCGCGGCCGGCGCGAACACCGACCGCACCTGCGGGGGCAGGCTGGGCCGCCGCGGCCGTACGGTACTCAGCGGCCGTCGCTCCCGTACGGTCTCGCGGAGCCACACCGTGATCGCGACACAGACGGCCAGCAGGGTGAGATGCACGGCGAACGGCAGGTACAGGGGCCAGGGGGCGTACTGCGCGAGCACCCCGGCCAGCAACGGGCCGCAGCCCAGCCCGCCCATGTTGGCGGCAGTCGCCACGAACGTGGCCCGGGAGGCGCCGCCGTGCGGGGCCAGCTCCATCACGTACGCGGTGGCAGCCCCGGTGAACAGGCCGGCGGACAGGCCGGACAGCAACCGTCCGGCATACAGCCAGCCCAGCCCGGTGGCGCACAGGAAGCAGACGGCGCTCGCAGCCGCGAACCCCAGGCCCGCGAGCAGCACCGGCCGCCTGCCCACGACGTCGGAGGCGTTGCCGGCCAGCAGCAGCACACCGATGACGCCGAAGGCATAGACGGCGTACACGACGGTCACCGTCAGCTCGGAGAACCCGAACTTGTCCTGATAGAGGCCGTAGAGGGGGGTCGGCAGCGTGGTGCCTGCCATGCACACGGCGAACACCGCTCCGCTGAGGAAACACTGGCGCCACCCTCGGCGATCACCGTCCATGCCGCCGACCGTAACCCCACGCGCCGCCCCGGACCGGCCAGGCGTGCCCGGCGGTCACGTGAAGGTTCAGAGGCAGGGTGAGGGGTCCCGGGTTCGTTGCCGCGCCCGCAACGCGTCGCGGCCTTCGGCGATCAGGAGTCCTGCCTCGCCGGTGAAATCCGGGTGGGGAGGCTGTTCATCAGTCCCGGTGTGCGTTCCTCGCTGCACCTGAGGTGGAGGGCCTCGCGGCGGGGCCGGAGGTGACCTCGACGTCGGACGGGTCGAGCGCCAGGTGCTCCGCGGAGCACTCGACGACCGCGCGCACCGGCCCACCGCACGCGGCGTGGCGAAGGTCGAGCACAGGTACCTCGGGGTCCACGGCGTGGGCCTCGCCCCACTGCCGCAAGGCCACCAGGACGGGCCAGAGCTCCCAGCCCTTCCGGGTCAGGCGGTACTCCTGCCGGGTGCGTCGACCCGGTTCCCGGTACGGGACCGTGCGCATGATGCCGGCCACCGTCAGCTTGCGCAGCCGGTCCGAGAGGACCGCCTCGGACAACCCCACATGACGGTGGAAGTCGTCGAAGCGCCGTACTCCGTTGGCCGCGTCACGCAGGATCAGCAGCGTCCATTTCTCGCCGACGATGTCGAGCGTGCGCTGGACCGGGCAGTTCTCCGTACTCGTCTCCAGCCACTCCATCCGGCGATGATAGACCGCTTGACTTCATTATTGACAGTCAGCCACGAACCTGGCTAGCTTCATCTGACATAGTCAGTGATGGAGGGGCAGCACCGTGGGGCGATCTCGCACGTACGAATGGCAGGACCCGGCGGTCACGGCGGGCGCTGTCGGCCGGGGCACCGGCCTGGAGTTCCTCCGTGACATCGCGGCCGGCCGCCTCCCCGGTCCCCCGGTCGGAGCGACCGTGGACTTCACCCTGGACGAGGTCGAACACGGACGCGCCGTGTTCTCACTGCTCCCGGGAGAGGAGCACTACAACCCCATCGGCAGCGTGCACGGCGGCATCTTCGCCACCCTGCTCGACTCCGCGGCCGGCTGTGCCGTCCAGTCCACGCTGCCGCGCGGCACCGGATACACCTCCCTGGACCTGACCGTGAAGTTCCTGCGCCCGGTCACTGTCGAGACAGGCAGGGTCCGTGCTGTGGGCAGAGTCGTGAGCAGCGGCCGCCGCACCGCGCTCGCCGAGGCAGAGCTGCTCGACGCCGGGGACCGGCTGCTCGCCCACGCGACGAGCAGCTGTCTGCTGTTCCCCGTGCCCGCTGCCTGAACAGCGTCCGCGACGGGACACCCATGGGCGATCGTCCGTGGCGGTGCGGCGGGCTGCATACCGTGGCGACCACGGACGTGTTCGCCGCCCTCGTCCGGGGCCTCGCGCCGTTCGCCTTCAGGAACCGGCGCGGCGGTACAGGAGCGTCGCCCCGCAGCGGCAGCCACACCACGGTCAGCCGTCCGCGTGACGGTGACGGCGAACATCACCGTCATCTGGTTCTGTGAGGGGGGACGCCGCGGATGCGGAGCTCGGACCGATGAGTTATGCGGCGGCACGGTGTCTCGCGGGGAGCTTCGGAATCGTCCGGTACCCAGGAGAGAGTGGTGCGCGATGAGATTGGTACTGCAGGAGTTCCTGTCGCTCGACGGCGTCTACCAGGGACCGGGGTCGCCGGACGAGGACACCAGCGACGGGTTCACCCGTGGCGGGTGGTTCGTTCCGCACATGGACGAGGAGTTCGAACGGCAGGCCGGCACCTGGCTCGGTACAGCGGACGCGTTCCTGTTCGGCCGTCGCACCTACCTGAACTTCGCACGGGACTGGCCGCAGATGACCGAGCACCCGTTCGCCGCCATCCTGAACGGCCTCCCGAAGTACGTCGCCTCCCACAGCCTGGCCGAAGCCGCGTGGAACCCGACCACGATCCTGTCCGGCGACATTCCTGCCCAGGTCGCCGAGCTCAAGCGGCAGTCCGGTCGCGAGCTGCAGATCCACGGCAGCGGTCGGCTGGGTCAGTCCCTGCTGGCCGCGGGGCTGGTCGACGAACTGCGCCTCACGATCGCCCCGGTCGTCGTGGGCACGGGCCGCCGCCTGTTCCCGGACGGCGGCGCCCCGGTCGGCCTTCGGCTCCTGAGCAGTCGGACCACTCCGGGCGGACTGGCGATCCACGTGTACGAATCGACAGGCCTGCCGGAGTACGGGACGTACGGGGCCGACGCGTAGCGGTCCCGGCCGAACACCGGTCCCGACGGCCTGCGGTGACGCCGGGATGCGGCACAGGCCCGTCGCTCCTCCGTGGATCGGGCAGGCAGAGGGCTCAGAGCACGACGCGGAAGTGCGTGGTCAGCCGTGCCTGGTCGTCGAGGACGTGGAAGGCGAGGCCGGGTGGCTGCTCGTGGTCCGCGGGGGCACTTCCCTCCCAGGGCATGCGCAGGGTCCAGGTGACGGCCGGTGCGACGATCAGCGGAAGCCCGGCGAAGGTCGAGGCGGCGGCTGTGTGGGCGTGGCCGGTGAGAACCGCGGCGACCCGCGGGTACCGGCCGAGCAAGTCGGCCAGGTCCCCGGGCTGTTCGAGCTTGCAGGAGTCGGGGAGCGGGTGATGGAGGTCGACCGGCGGCTGATGGAAGGCGATCAGCGCCGGGGTCCCCTGCGGCAGGGCGTCGAGCGTGGTGTCGATCCAGGCCAGAGTCCGGGCGTCGAGGCGTCCCTCGTCACGGCCGGGGATGGTGGAGTCGCACATCAGGATCGCGGTGCCGGTGATGTGGTGGACCTCGTTGACGGGGCCGCGCTCGGGCGCCTCGCCCAACAGGGCCTTGCGGTAGGCGGGGCGCGCGTCGTGGTTGCCGGGGCAGGTCAGTACCGGGAAGGAGGCGGCCAGGATGCCTTTCGCCTCCTCGTACTCGGCAGCCTCACCGTGGTCGGCGATGTCCCCGGTGACCAGGAGAGCGTCGACCGGGTGCGGCAGGGCACGCAGGTGGTCCATGACGCGAGTGGCACGTCGGGTCGCCCTCTCGCTGCCGTCCAGGTGCAGGTCGCTGATGTGGGCAAGCAGCGTCATCGCTCCTCCTTCTTCTTCGGCGGTGGCGTTCACGGGGCCGCCGGCCTGCGCCGGGAGTGGTGCCACCACGTCAACACCTAACGGAAAATCAAGTTTTACCGTTAGGTACTCTAGGGGGTGCGGTGAGATGTACTCAAGTGGCTGACGGCCGGTCACCGAAGAGAAGAGGAAACCCCCATGGAGCGCTGGCTGGCGTTGGAACTGGCGAGCACGATTCGCCATGACGGGGACGGCGGTGTCACCGACGACCTCGCCACGGTCCGGGAGACAGCCCTGTGGATCCGCCGTCAGGGCGAACTGCTCGGCGACCCCGCCCCGTCCGGCGAACTCGTGGTGGACGAGAACCTCAGACTCGCGGTCATCGAGCTGCGGCAGGCGGTCCGGGCCCTGTTCGCCCGCGTGGTCAGTCCCGCTCCACCCAGCCCCGCGGACGCCCATCGGCTGATGCCCGCCGACCGGGCCGTCGCCCACCTCAATGCGGTCGCCGCCCGGGAACCGGTCACCCCGCAGCTCGACTGGCCCCTCGAAGGAGACCCCGCCATCCGGCTGCTGTCGGCGCAGGACGACCTGTCCATCCGGCTGGTGGCACAACTCGCCCGTGCCGCCATCGACTTCCTGAGCGGTCCCCGGCGCGTGGAGCTCCGGGCCTGCACGGCGCCGCGTTGCGTGCGCTACTTCGTCAAGAGCCACGGGCGGCAGGAATGGTGCAAGCCGTCCTGCGGGAACCGCGCCCGCGCGGCACGCCATTACAGGCGTCAGCGCCCCGACGGCGCCGCCGGTCCCGCGCTTTCCTAGGTCTTGTCTGATAAATGATCACCCGTGGGCTCAGAATGCCGGATGCTTGTTGACGGAGGCGTGGACACCGTCCGTGAGCGTTGCATCTCGCCCATGCCGGGCAATGACAGCGAGGAGTGTCAGCGGTGTTGGAGACCTATCTGTCCTGGTACCGCGAGGGCCGGATGGGCGAGTCCGAGTTCCGCGCGGTTACCGACCATTTGGCCAAGTTCGGGCTGAGTGTCAAGCACCCGAGACAGGGCTGCGGGATGCTGTTGGACGTCGTGGGGGAACAGGTGAAGCTGCCGGTCGGGCGCATCCTGGAGCTTGTTGGCCTGTCGGTCGGGCCGCTCTGGGTGCAGTTCTGGCTGTCGGCCGACACGGACGTGCTGTGCAATGTCAGGTACGTGGCGCCGGACACTCAGGTCCTCACCTTCGTACTCGGCGGGTTGACCGAGAAGGAGCTCGAGCAGGTCACCGATGCGGTTCAGCAGCTGATCCAGCGGGAGTTGGACAGGACTGTCGCGCTGCTCGTCGATCTGGGCGGCGAAGCAGCGGACGAGGACGACGACGCGTTGGTCCTGTATGGCCGGCTGCCGATGGGCCCGCGCCCGGACCACGTGCAGTTCCGGACGGACCGGCTCAGCGCCGTCCCGGCTGTTCTTGCTGGAGCAGAGGTAACGGATCTCGGCAACGGGCTGAGTGCAATCCGCTGGTAGTGATTATCTGGCTGGTTCGCGGAGCCAGAGGATGAGCGCTGCGAGGTGCAGTCCGGCCCGGTATCGGGCGGCGAGTTTGTCGAATCGTGTCGCGATGGCGCGGAACTGCTTGAGCCGACTGAAGCAGCGTTCGACAACGTTGCGTGCTTTGTAGAGCTCGCGGTCGAAGGTTGGTGGCCTGCCGCCGGCCCGGCCGCGCCGTACGCGGTTGGCCCTCTGATCTGCCCTCTCCGGAATTACCGCCCGGATGCCCCGGCGCCGCAGGCTCTGGCGGATCGCCCGTGACGAGTACGCCTTGTCGGCGATGACAGCGTCCGGCCTGCGGCGAGGCCGCCCGACGCCGGTCCTGGGTACTCGCAGCGTGTTCAGGACCGCATCGAAGGCGGTGGACTCGTTGACGTTGCCCGGCGTGACGAGGATGGCCAGAGGCAGGCCCCTGCCGTCGCACGCCAGGTGAACTTTGGTCGTCAGCCCTCCGCGGGACGGGCCGAGCGCCTGGTCAGCCGCCGCGCGTGCCGGATCTTCCAGTTCGTCCCGCGCCGGTGCCCTTTTTTGCGGGCGCCGGCGGCGTGCTGGTGAGTGCGATTGACCGTGGAGTCGACCGACACGGTCCACTCCACCGCTCCGATCGAGTCGTCGTGGACCTGGACCTCCTCGAGTAGACGGGCCCAGGTCCCGTCCGCCTCCCAGCGGGCGAACCGCTCATAGATCGTCTGCCACGGCCCGAAGCGTTCTGGCAGGTCACGCCATGGAGCACCCGTGCGCAATCGCCACAGCACCCCGTTGATCACCTGTCGGTGATCCCGCCACGGACGACCCCGCCCGTCAACTCCTGGCAGCAGCGGCGCTATCCGCTCCCACGCCGCATCCGTCAGCTCTCCTCGACCCATCACAAGATCAATTATCAGACAGGCCCTGGCGCCGCTGCCCGAGCGCACTCCCCGCCGGCAGCAGCTCATACCTCGGTCGGCACGCAGAGCACCGGCACGGTCGACAGGTGCAGGAGCTTGTGCGGGGTCGAGCCGAGCAGAGCGCCTCGCATGGGGCTCTCGCCCCAGCTGCCCACGACGATGACCCGCGCCCCGTGGCGTGAGGCGGCATCGATCAGCGCCTGGGCGGGGTTCTTGTCGATGACCTCGACGGCCGCCGGCACGCCGGCCTCGTCGGCGGCCTCCATGGCATGCTCCAGGCCGGTTCGTCCCGCCTGGCGGATGGCTTCGTAGTGGGCCCTGTACTCCTCGCCGGGCGGGCCGGGAGGCGCGGCTCCGTAGACCAGGACGAGTCGCTCGTCGAACGCCGCGGCCACCTCGATCGCGATGCGCAGAGCGCGCGCGGCACCGGGTGACTCGTCGTACCCGAGGACCACCGACATCAGGACTCCTTACCGTGCACGAGGTCCGGGTCGACCACACTGCGCCGCTCGGTCCAGAAGGTGGCCGACCTGAGACGCCACACCACCATGATCACCACACCGATCACGCTGATGCCGATGCCGATGACGAGCGGTGGGCCGAGTCCCAACCACGAGGTTCCGGTGTAGGAGTTCTCCGGGTCCGCCATGTCCATCACCGACCGTACGAGCAGCCAGGTCAGCAGCCCTGCGCCGATCAGCGGGCCGAGGCCGATGAGGAGGAAGTTGCGGAGGCTCTCGGTCAGGTGGCGGCGGTAGTAGATCACACAGGCCACACCCGTGAGGGCGTAGTAGAAGGCGATCAGCAGCGACAGGGCCGTCAGGGAGTCGAAGAGGGCGTTCTCGCTGATCCGGTTGACGATGAGGTACCAGGCGATGGCGATGCCGGCCACCCACCAGGTGCTCACGTCGGGGGTGCGGAACCGGGGGTGGATACGCGCGAAGTGCGCCGGCAGCGCGTGGCGGCGGGCCATCGAGAGCGCTGTGCGCGACGCGGGGATGATGGTGGTCTGGGTCGATGCCAGTGCGGACGTGGCGACCGCGAGCAGGACGATCCAGTCCCAGCCGCCCATCACTTCGCCGGCGAGGAGGGCGAAGATGAACTCCTCCTCGTCCGCGTTGTCGGCGAGGTACGCCGTTCCGGCGAATCCGACGACCGCGAAGCCGACGGACAGGTAGGTCACCAGCAGAATGACGGTCGACCAGACGCCGGCCTTTCCCGGAGCGGTGGCGGAGTCCTCCACCTCCTCGGTGAGATTGACGGCCGACTCCCAGCCCCAGTAGATGAACACGCCCAGAAGCAGCCCACCCGTGAGCGCGGCGCCGCCGGCCCCGAAGGGGTTGAGCCACTCGGCCGAGGGTTTGATGGAGTCGAAATCGGTCGTACCCGCGTAGACGCGGTAGAGCGCAACGACCACGAAGACCAGCAGGAAGGCCACCTGCGCCAGGATCAGAACGTTCTGGACCTTGGCCGAGAGCTCCGTGCCGATGACACACAGACCCGTCATGACCAGGATCAGGAGCACGGTGAGGAGCTGGCGCACGAAATCGTTCTCGACCCAGCTGTCGAGGCCGAAGGCCATCAGGGCGAAGCTGACGGCGACGTCCGCCAGCGACCCGACCACCAGGACGCCCGTCATCGCGATGGCCCAGCCGCCGAGCCACCCGGTCCACGGCCCCATCGCACGGGTCACCCACGAGAACGTGGTGCCGCAGTCCTGGTCCACCTTGTTGAGGTAGTAGAACGCCGAAGCGATCAGCAGCATGGGCACGAACGAGGCGAAGAGCACTCCGGGGGCGTAGATCCCTACGAGTGCCACGATCGGTCCGATGACGGCCGCCACGGAGTAGGCCGGGGAGGTGGCGTTCAATCCGATGACCAGCGCGTCGACGAAGCCGATCGCGTTCGGCTTCAAGGTCGTCTGCGGTGCTGGTGGTCCGGCCGGTTCCTCTGCCATGCTCCCTCGCTCCGTAACGGCCTGAAGAGAAGGGCTAATAAGCCCCCTTCATGCTATTTGGCGGTCTTCGGGCGCGCCTCCCAGGCAGGGGCAGGACACCGCCGTACGGGGCACGGCGGGCGCAGCTGTCACTGTTCGCGCATGCGCCACGGTGCGCCGTACTCCGCCAGCAGGTCGAGGAACGGCCGGGGAGGCAGGGCCTCCGGGCCGAGCACTCCGCTTCCGTGCCAGGTGCCGCGCGCGATGAGCTCGAGGGCGGCGACGGGGTTGATGGCGGTCTGCCAGACCACGGCCTGGGAGCCGTACTCCCGCATGGACCACTGGTTGTCGACCACGTGGTAGAGGAAGACCTCTCTGGGCCGTCCGTCCTTGGTGCCCTTCACCCAGGTGCCCGCGCACGTCTTCCCGTGCATCCGCTCGCCGAGCCCGGCCGGGTCGGGAAGGCAGGCGGCGACGACATCGCGGGGCGACACCTGGACCTCGCCCTTGTCGCTGTTCACACGGACGGGCTCCGTACTGTCGAGGCCCAGTTTGTGGAGCGCGCGCAGCACCCCGATGAACTCGTCGCCAAGGCCGTACTTGAACGTGACCCGCCCTGCCTTCACGTGGCGGGGGATGAGGAGCACCTCCTCGTGCTCGACATTGACGCACTCGACCTCCCCGATGCCTTCGGGGAAGTCGAAGAGCTCCGGTTCGCTGAAGGGCGCGGTGGTGAACCAGCCGCGCCCCTCCTCGTACACGACCGGAGGGTTCAGGCACTCCTCGATCGTCGTCCAGATACTGAAGGAGGGGGCGAAGTCGTAGCCCTCCACGACCAGATCGGCGCCGTCGCGGATGCCGACCTCCTCGATCTCGTCGAAGAGTTCGTCGGAGGCGTACCGGGCGAACACATCCGAGAGACCGGGCTCCACGCCCATGCCCACCAGCGCGAGGCGGCCCGCCCCCTCCCACTCCGCGGCCCGTTCGAACTGGGCGTCACCGAGCTTGACTCCGCACTTCTCGTACGGGCGGTCAGGGTGCGGCCGGGAAAGGGACATCGCCATGTCGAGGTAGTTCGCGCCGTGTGCCAGCGCCGCTTCGAACAGGGGCAGCACGAATCGGGGGTCGGTGGCGTTGAGCAGCACATCGCAGCGGTTCTCACCGAGTGCGGCGCGCACCGCTGCGGGGTCCGAGGCGTCCAGCCGGACGGCGTTGAACCGGTG
The DNA here is from genome assembly GCF_042749285.1 of Streptomyces sp. NPDC059499. Classification (NCBI taxonomy): domain Bacteria; kingdom Bacillati; phylum Actinomycetota; class Actinomycetes; order Kitasatosporales; family Streptomycetaceae; genus Streptomyces; species Streptomyces sp. NPDC059499. The sequence goes on along the minus strand of NZ_JBHYTT010000004.1, from coordinate 415,143 downwards.
CCCGCTCTCCCCCAGGGCCGCGACGGCCTTTTCCGCACGCGCCAGGTCGTAGTCGGCGACTGTCATGTGCTCGAAGAAGGGCCGACGGGCCGCGATCCTGGTGATCGCGGTGCCCACGCCTCCTGCTCCGACCAAGAGGACACGCATGGGTGGACCACTCCTTCGCCGTGCTGCCGACAGCGGGGGCGCCCGTGCCGGTCCCGTGGGCGAGGACGCTAACAGCCGGGCGGCCCGGCGGCGGGGACCGTCGGGATCATGTCCCGCGTCCGGCGGTATCCGTGTCGGGCCGCACGGGGCGGCGCCGCGCTATGCCGGGCGCGCCCCGGTGGGAACCGGCGCCGTGGAGGCCGGGGAGGTCCGCACGGCCTTGCCGGGGCGCAGGGTCCACGGCACGGGCTCGGTGTTCGTCAGCCACTCCTCGGCGATCAGCCGCCGGACGATGAGGATCCGCAGATCACGTGACTGCTTCTTCCATCCCAGTCCCACGCACAGCTGTTTCACGGACGGACCGTGCCCGTGTTCCGCGCGGAAGGCGGCGGCGAACTCCGCGGCGCGGGGGCCGCAGTCGGGCTGGGAGTCCTTCCACACGCCGTAGGCCGTGTGCGCACTCGCCGGGATCTGGGCGGGAACGGCCTTGCGCATGAAGGCTTCCGCCACTCTCACGGTGGCCATGTGGCAGAGCGGACAGTGCTCGACGGCCTCGGCGTGCCGACGCAGTGCCACGCTCGCCTGCGCCTTCCACGCGTCCCAGCTCGGTGGTTCCTCGGCGGTCGTGTCATGAAGGCGCGGCGGCTCGGGCAGTGCGTGCATGCCGGAGAGGTGCCGTACGGCGTCGGCCAGCAGGTACCGGTCTCCTTCCAGCTCCAGCAGGAAACCCTTGGCGAGCAGTTCGGGCAGGGCCGCCCGGCTCGGACCGGGGAGGTCGGCCGGCAGGGTCGCACGGCGATCGGCCCGGCCGTGGGCTGCCAGGAACAGTGCGGCCAGGCGCGCGGCGGACGACGCCTTCCTGGCCGGCTTGGCGGCCAGGGTGCGGGTGGTCCACCCGGACACCCGGGACCTCTTGTCCTTGCCGAACACCAGCCGCCGGTCCGAGGTGTCGGCAAGGTCGGGCACGGCGACGGCCACGGGTGTGTCCGGGCTGCCTCCGATCAGATCGCCCCGCACCTGCCATCCCAGACCGGCCACGGCGGTGACGGCACTCTCCGCATCGCCCAGACGCAGGGACTTCAGGTCCTGCCCGGTGATGTTCCCGACTCCGCCCCGGGCGGCGCGGATCGCGACGACCACCGCGAGGAGCTGCGCGTCACTGCCGGCGAGCGGCAGCGAACCCACGTAGGTGAGGAGCCGACGGGCGGCCTCTCCCTGCACAGCTGTCAGCAGGAAGGGCTTCGGAGTGCTCGCCACCACCGGCGCGGCCGAGACGTGGGGCGAGCTGGAAGAGGACTTGGGCACGACATGTACAACGCGCGGGCAGCACCGAGGTCACCATCTCGTACGACTGTACGAGTCGGCGGACCGAGGCGCTGGATCGAAGCAGTGGCCGGAGCGCCGTCCCGAGAACGATATGAACGCAATTCCGCGACCCCTGGCCCCCTGACCTGGCGCGACTAGCATCAGCCGCCACGCAGCGGTGCGCCGAGCAGCCAGGAGGAAACACGTGGCCACGCTTTTGCCCTTTCGCATGAGGCCGGGTACGCGCGGACATCGGATCGCGGTGGTTGCGGGCGGCCTTGCGGCGATACTCGCGGCCGGCCTCATCGGCCCGCTTCAGCCCTCGGCAGCAGCCGGAACCCCGGGAGAGATCTCCTGTCCCGCCAACCTCACGGCGCGGGCGACGTGTTACTCGGGACAGGATTCCAACGGCGCCCACTACGCCGTCGCCATCCCCCGCCACTGGAACGGTTCGCTGGTCATGCACGCCCACGGCGGGCCCGACCTGGGCCGGCAGTCGGACCCGCAGCGCAGTCTCGACGACCTCCAACGCTGGTCTGTCATGGTCGACGAGGGCTACGCCTGGGCGGGGTCGTCGTACCGCCGCGGCGGGTACGGAACGAGGATGGCGGCCGCCGACACGGAGAATCTCCGCCGCCTGTTCGTGGCGAAGTTCCGGCGACCGCTGACCACGGTCGTGCACGGCCAGTCCTGGGGCGGGAACGTGGCCGCGAAGGTCGTCGAGATCTACGGGGCGGGCAAGGACTCCCCGTACGACGGCGCCCTCCTCACCAACGGGGTGCTCGGCGGTGGCTCACGGGGCTACGACTACAGGGTGGATCTCCGTGTCGTCTACCAGTACTACTGCCGGAACCACCCGCGCCCGACCGAACCGCGGTATCCCCTGTGGATGGGGCTGCGGGACGGTTCGGCCATGACGTCCTCGGGTCTGCGCGCACGGCTTCAGGAGTGCACCGGCTACGCCTCGCTGCCGGCGGACCGGACTCCTGTCCAGCAGCGCAATCTGGACGACATCCTGAGCGTCACGAAGATTCCCGAGCGGACTCTCGAGTCGCACCTGGGGTTCGCGACCTTCACCTTCAGGGACATCGTGCAACGCCTCGGCGGTCGTAACCCGTTCGGGAACCGGAGCGTGCGCTATCGCGGCTCCCACGACGACAGGGCGCTCAACGCGGGTGTCGAGCGCTTCTCGGCGGACCCGGCCGCCCGGCGCGACCTGTCCTACGACAGCGATGTGACCGGCGCGGTCTCCGTCCCCGTGCTGACGATGCACGCGATCGACGACCCCACCGCCTTCGTCGAGCACGAAGCGGCGTACCGCGCCGCTCTCGAAGGCGCGCACCGCGACCGCCATCTCGTCCAGACGTTCACTCAGGAGAGCGACCACAGCGGGCTCAGCACCTCTGAGTACGCCAACGCCGTCTCGGCGCTGTCCCGGTGGGTCCGTACGGGGAGTAGGCCCACGCCCGCCTCGGTCGCGGCGTCCTGCCCCTCCTTCGACGCGGTCTACGGCACCGGGTGCTTCCTGCGGCCCGGCTTCGTTCCCGCCGACTACTCGTCGCGTGTCCTTCCGCGGCCCGGCGGACAGCACTGGCCTGCGCTGTCCGCCGCAAGGGAGAGGGAGTGGAGCCGGGTGGAAGGCATCGGCATCGCACCCTGACAGCCCGGTCCGGGCTGTCAGGCGGCCGGTGCGGTGAGCGTCCGGTTCAGTGCGGCGAGGCCGTCCGTGTAGATCCCCTGGAACAGGGCGACGGCCTCGTCCTCACCGACGGCGTCCGGGGTGAAGACGCCGGACCATTCCACCCGGGCGGTGTCCTGTCCCGGAACGCCGTGGACGGTGAGGGTCGAGCGGTAGCCGGTCACGGGGAAGGGCGCCTGCAGGATGGAGTAGCTGTAGGTGCGGGCCGCTTCGTCGAAGGCTTCGAGCCGCTCGACGATGACGCCGCCGTCCTCGTTTCCGAGCGTGCGCACGCGTCCGCCCTCGCCGAGTTCACTGGAGGGGATGTAGGGCAGCCAGTCCGGCAGCGAGCCGAAGCCGCCGATGAGCCGCCAGACACGTTCGGGCGACACGGGAATCTCGATGGATGCGGTGGTGGTGGCCATGGGGAACTCCTGAAAGTCGGGACGTCGGGTCTCAGACGGTGGGTACGGGGGCGTCCTGCGCTATGAGCTCCTGCTCGCGCAGGTCCGCCCAGAACGCGGCCGGAACGGTCTCGCCGAGAGCGGCGACGTCCTCAGCCGTGCGGCTGGGCTTCGTCGCGCCGGGGATCGCGGCTGCGGTCGCGGGGTGTGCGAGGGAGAACTGCAGGGCGGCTGCCTTGACGCCGACCCCGTGGCGTTCGGCGACCGCCTTGATGCGCCCGACCTTCTCGACGATCTCCGCGGGCGCCTTCTGGTACTCGAAGTGCGCTCCTCCGGCGAGGATTCCCGAGCTGTACGGGCCGCCGACCACGATGTCGACGCTCTGGGCGGCCGCGGCGGGCAGCAGACGCTGCAGTGCACGCTCGTGGTCGAGGAGGGTGTAGCGGCCGGCGAGGAGGAAGGCGTCGGGCTTCGGCTCGTCCAGGTCGAGGGTGAGCTCCAGGGGCTCGACCCGGTTCACCCCCAGGCCCCAGGCCTTGATGACACCTTCGTCACGCAGTCGCTGCAAGACACGGAAGGCGCCGGTGCGGGCGGTTTCGTACGCGGCGAGCCACTCGTCCCCGTAGAAGTCCTGGGCCACGTCGTGCACCCACACGATGTCCAGTCGGTCGGTCCCGAGGCGCTCGAGGCTGTCCTCGATGGAGCGCAGGGTGGCGTCGGCGGTGTAGTCGTTGACCATCCTGTTCGGCCGGCCGTGCTCGAACAGGCCGCCCTTCTCGCCGAGGTCGCGTGCGGCGGGGTCCTCCGTCTCGTCGAGGACGACACGGCCGACCTTCGTGCTGAGGACGTACTCGTCGCGCGGGTGCCGGGCCAGTACGCCGCCGAGGCGGATCTCGGACAGACCCGCGCCGTAGAAGGGCGCGGTGTCGAAGTAGCGGATGCCCTGGTCCCAGGCGGCCTCGACGGTGGCTGCCGCCTCTTCCTCGGGGATGGCCCGGAACATGTTGCCGAGCGGTGCGGTACCGAAACCGAGCACGCCGGGCAGGAGGGTCTTGATCGTCATGGGGGTTCCTTGCGATGCCTAGGGTGATACATAGGGTTTTGCAAGCGAATGCGGTATGCATCCGTCTTGTGCTCTCGAGGTTAGGATCCAGGCATGAGACTGTCCAAGACTTACCTCGACTCACTTGAGTCCCCCGAGGTCCCACATGCTTGACCTGCGACTTCTTCACTACTTCGTGGCCGTCGCCGAGGAGGAACACGTCGGTCGCGCCGCCGAGCGGTTGCACATCTCCCAGTCGCCGCTCAGCCGCCAGATCGCGCAGCTGGAGAAGAATCTGGGCCTGATCCTCTTCGAGCGCAGTCAGCAGCGGATCCGCCTGACCTCCGACGGCCGTGTCTTCCTGACCGAGGCCCGCGCCCTGCTGCGTCACGCGGACCGGCTGGAGAACCTCGGCCGACGGCTCGGCCGGGGCGAGGAGGGCGGGCTGTGCATCGGCTACGTCGCCGACGCCATGCACACGGGCATCCTGCCCGCCGCTCTCCGGGCTCTGCGCGAGGAACGCCCCGGTATTCACGTCGCCCTGTACGACCAGGAGTCCGCCGAGCAGTTCGAGGGACTGCGGCAGCGCAGCCTCGACATCGCGCTGGTACGCACTCCCCCACCGGCGGACGACCCGGACCTGAGCGCCACCGCGCTGTTGCAGGATCCCCTGCTTCTCGCGCTTCCTGCGGATCATCTGCTGGCGGAGAAGGACGAGTTGACGCCCGAGGACCTGACCGGGCAGCCGTGGATCGCGGTGGGCGACGCCCAGGACGCGGCCTGGCGTGACTCGTTCCTCGCCTCGTGCGTCGCCTCCGGCTTCACTCCGGACATCCGCCTCGACGCTGCCGATCCGCTCACCGCACTGGGTCTGGTCGCGTCGAGCCTGGGCCTCGCGCTCGTACAGAAGAGCATGGTCCGCGGCAGTACCGACGGAGTCGTGGTGCGAGAACTCCTCTGGTACGAACGCTCCGTCGGCCTGTGGGCCGCGTGGCACCGGGTCGACCTCCGGCCCGTCGTCGCTTCGTTCCGCGAGACGGTTCTGGCCGGACAGCACGCGGCGCAGGGGCCGGGCGGCGCGGATGACGGCGGTGAGCCCGTGCGGTGAGCCCGTGCGATGAGTTCGCGGGCCCGGAGCGGTCTACCCAGGGGCGCAGCTCACCACGAAGGCGGCAGAAGGCCGCCACCAGGAGGACAGAACAGTGACCACAGGCAAGGTGACCTGCGAACTCTCGATCTCCGTCGACGGGTACTCGGCCGGGCTCGACCAGCGCGAGGAACGCCCGTTCGGCGACGACGCCGGCGACGGCTGGGGCGGCAGGCTGCACTCCTGGATGTTCGAAACCCCGGAGCAGCGGCAGGCCGAGCTGGAACAGCTGAAGGCGTACGGCGCCTTCATCATGGGGCGCAACATGTTCGGCCCCGTACGCGGCACCTGGGATCGACAGTGGAATGGCTGGTGGGGCGACAATCCGCCGTACCACACGCCGGTCTTCGTGCTGACCCACCACCCTCGCGACCCGCAGCCGATGGAGGGCGGCACCACCTTCCACTTCGTCACCGACGGCATCGAATCCGCACTGCGACAGGCCCGCGAGGCGGCCGGGGACCGCGACGTGTCGATCCACGGGGGCGCGACCACCGTCAACCAGTACCTCACCGCAGGCTTGATCGATGAACTGCGGCTTCACATCGTGCCGTTCACGCTCGGCGCCGGCACCCGGCTGTTCGACGGGGTGCCGTCGCTGAATCTTGAGCAGGTGGAGTCGCGAGCGGCGAACTCCGTCACGCACGTGACCTATCGCGTGCTGCCCCGAACCCCGGAACAGTGAGCGGGACGACGCCCCGATAACGTCCTCGCATGACTGTTCTTGAGCGTCTTCGTCCCGATCACGCGCCGGCGCTGCTCGCCTTCGAACGGGAGAACCGCACGTACTTCGCTGCCTCGATCCCGGACCGCGGCGACGACTACTTCGCCGGGTTCGGCACACGCCACCGCGAACTGCTGGTCGAACAGGCAGCGGGACTGCACCACTTCCACATCATTGCCGACGGCGAGGGCGCCGTCCTCGGCCGTGTCAATCTCGTCGGTGTCGCGGACGGTTCGGCCGAACTCGGGTACCGGATCGCCGAGCGGGCAGCCGGACAGGGCCTGGCCACCTCCGCCGTCCGGCAGGTGTGCGCGCTGGCTCTCGCCGAGTACGGCCTGAGTGTTCTGCGGGCTGAGACGACACTGGACAACGCCGGGTCGCAGGCCGTGCTGGCCCGCAACGGATTCGTCCGCGCCGGTGAGGTCACGCTGAGCGGACGCCCCGGGCTGAGTTTCACCCGGATTCTGGCCGACCGTCCTTTCTGAGAACACATCGGTGGCGGACCGCTGTGCGGTCCGCCACCGATGCGGGTCGGGCTGTGTCGTGATCAGTCGTTGTCGACTTCCTCGTCGGTGATCTTGCCGGTCGCGGCGTCCACGTCGAAGACGGTCCTCTTCCAGTCCTCGGTGACCACATCGACCTTCCAGACGAGCGTCTGGCTGTCGTTCTCCTCCAGGTTGAGCGAGGTGACCGTGCCCTTCTGCTTGTCCGTGGCCACCTTGGCCGCCTGCTGCCAGGTCTGCTGAGCGTTGGCGACCCAGTCGGCCAGCTCCTTCTTCTCGGCGTCGCTCTGCTCGGCCTCGGTGACGGAGTCGATCACGTCTCCGGACACCGCGTCGATGCTCACCGTGTGCGCGGTCCCGTCCTCCTCGACGACTTCCGCGATCCACTTCGGACCCGTGGAACTGCCGCTCGGGCTCGGGCTGCCCGTGGGGCTGGGGCTGCCTGTCGGGCTGGGGCTCGGGCTGCCGTCGGGGCTCGCGCTCGCGGTGGGGCTGGCGCTCTCTTCGTCGTCGTCGTCCAGACCCTCGAGGTCGAGGTCGGTGAGCTTGCCGCCGGAAACCTCACCCACGGCCGTCGTGGCGGCCTTGTCGTAGGTGACCTTGACGGTCGAGAGAAGTTCCTTGCGCTCGGTCTGGTCCTCGGTCAGCTGCGCGGCCGTACCGGAGGGGCTCTCGTACGGGGTGGTCGTCTGCTGAGGAATGACCTTGGCAGCCTCTGAGGTCGCCGCGGCTGTTTCGTCACCGTTGTCCTGGCCGCATCCCGTCACCATGGCGGCGGATGCAAGGACGGCGCACAGCGCGCCGACGACACGGAGCCGGCGGGTACGCGTGGAAACGGTCTTGTTACGTCGGGGCTCAAATCTCATACCGCATGACTAGCCGCCCCGGCGATCGGTCATGTTGTCCGACAGTCGGCTGTCACCCGATCGCCTGTGCGCCTCCGCCCATTCGCCGTGGTCGTGGTGGCACCCCGTCCCGGGACCCGTCCCGCGGGCCACGCGGAATGCGCCGATGATCCTTCGCAAGCAGAATTCCGCGTATGACCACACCTCGCCCGGGGGACGCGACCGATCCGGATCCCGCAGTACCGGGGAGCGCGCCGCCCAACCAGGCGCTGACCCTGACTGCGATGCTCTTCGCCGTCTCGATGACGTTCATCGACCAGACCATCGTCTCCATCGCGGCCCCCGACATCGTCCATGAACTCGGGCTGTCGGCCTCCGGGATGCAGTGGGTCGTCAACGCGTACCTGCTGTCCCTGGCCGCGTTCTTCGCCCTCGGCGGAAGGCTCGCGGATGTCCTCGGGCACCGCCGGGTCATGCTGGCGGGCACGCTCGTCTTCGTGATCTCCTCCGCACTGTGCGGAGCGGTGCCCACCGGAGACCTCGCCCAGACATGGCTCATCGTCTTCCGCGCCACGCAGGGCTTCGGGGCGGCGCTGATGTTCCCCGCCGCTCTCGCCGTCGTCATCACGGTGTTCCCGGTGGAACGGCGCGGCCGGGCTCTGGCCCTGTTCTTCGGCCTCTCCGGGGCACTCACGGCCGTCGGCCCGATCCTGGGCGGCTGGCTGACCTCCTGGACCTGGCGTTCGATCTTCTGGATCAACGTGCCGGTCGCTGTGATCGCCATCGTGCTGACGCTCCTGGCCCGCATTCCGAACCGGTCGCGTCGCGAACCCGTCGACGTGCCGGGGGCCGTCCTGATGGCAGCCGGTATGGGCCTGACGGTGCTCGGCTTCCAGCAGGCGGCCGGCTGGGGCTGGAGCAGCGCCGCGACGTGGGCGTGCATCGTCGGCGGCCTGCTGATGCTCGCGCTGTTCTGCCGACTGGAACTGCGTACGCGGTACCCGCTCGTCAGGCTCCAGGTCTTCCGCGACCGTGCGTTCGCCGTGGATGCCGCGGTGCTGTTCTTCTCCATGCTGGCCTTCGTCCCGGTGTTCTTCTTCGCGTCCGTCTACGCACAGGTCTCGCTCAGCGCGTCACCCAATCAGGCGGCTCTCTACCTTCTGTATTTCTTCATCGGCTTCGGCATCGCGTCTCAGTGGGGCGGGCGCATCCTCGACCGCCGCGGTGCCCGGCCGGCGCTGAAACTCGGCACAGCGCTGGGTGCCGTCGGTTTCGCCCTCTGGGCCGGGAAGCTGACCACGCTGTCGATGCACGACCAGTGGCCGTACGCGGCCATGGCCGGCGCGGGCATCGGCCTTCTGCTGTCACCCGCCTCGACCGACGCGGTCAACCGCGCGATCGGTGCCTCGTACGGCGAGGTCACCGGGATCACGCAGACGGTCCGGAACTTCGCGGCGAGCGTCGGCCTGGCCGTGTTCGGCACGGTCCTCACCCATGTCACCACCAACCGCGTGCATACGACGCTGCGCTCCGCAGGGCTGTCGGACGCGGCGGCACAGGACGCCGCCAGCAGCGTCGCCGAGGCCGTCACGGGCAACGGCGACGCGCGGCAGCCCTCCGGCGAGGGAAAGGTCGCCGAGGTGATGCGGGACTCCATGGACGCCATCCGCATGGACTTCGCACAGGCCAATCAGTGGGTGTTCTACTGCATGGCCGGCGCCTTGGCCGTCGCGTTCGTGTGTGCGCTCTGCCACCCGGGCACACGGGTCGTGACCGGGTCCGAGAAGCCCGCCGACCAGGGCGCGTGAAGGACTCCGCACGGCCGAACGGCGCGGAGCACGGCAGAACGCAGCGGATGACGCCGGTTCACGGGAACCGGCGTCATCCGTGCGGACTCTGTACAGGCGTCAGGCGGTCAGCTGTACCTCGGACGGTTCCGTTGCCGAGAGCACCGATGCCGCGGACGGGACGGCACGCAACTGGGCCTCCGCCGCGGTCAGGGCGTCCGTAACGGTCCGGGTTCCGGTGGTGACGCAGAGGGTGTAGGAGATGTCCTCGAGATGGCGGCTGCTCTCGGAAGTCCCCAGCCGTGCGTGGGCGCGTCGCAGTGTCTCGTAGCGCTTGACGAGATTCCGCAGCGTTGCGGGATTGGCCATCAGCACGGCAGTTCCTCTCCACAGGGCGGCCGGGAGCGCATGGCCCCGCGCCGACGAAATCCGATCGCGCCGGCGGAACGCCTGGCGATACGGGCGGCCGTGCGAAGTGTCAGCACGCATCCGATCCCTTGCAGATGATGGTCACCCCCGCTCACCGAATCCGCATCCGGAATAACGGAGGGTCATCCGCGGCCGACTCCTGAAGCGCCGGGCGCGCGGGTGGGAAACAATGGAGGTGACAGGTGGCCGGCCTCTGCCGGCGCCCGGTCGGGAGGCACTCATGGATTACCCGGAGAGTTACGAGCTGATATTCCAGGCGGCCGGTGCCACGGACGATGTGGTCGTCGTCCGCCTCACGGCCCGGTCGGGAGCGGGCGGTTACCCGGTCTACGAGGACGACTCGGGAATCGTGCGTGCAGAGATCAGCGAGCGGGGCGAGGTCCGCATGGTGGCGAGCGGCGGGCATCAGGTTCTCGGAGTACCTCTGCTCGCGCGACCCCTGACGCACGGGGCCGGTCGCACCGGCTGAGCACCCCTCCCCCGCTTGCGGCCGGGAAGCGTCATGCCCGCCCCGGCCGATGTCGATCTGTCCGCGGTCGTCACGACCGCGGACATCCCCGTGGGTCTCGCTACGTCCGAACCGGCCATGCGATCCTCCACCGGCGGCCCGGCACGGCGATACGCTTGCCGCCGACCGCCGCCGGTGCGGTGGCACAGGACGCCGTCAAGGGGAACTGGCTGCCCTGCCGGCGAACGACCTCGACGCGAAGGCCTGATCGTGACGGAGATGTGGGATCCGGAAGGAGCGGGCGTGATCGCCCTCCCCTCGGGGCGGCTGGTCCGCGGCCGCGGGCTGCGGCGCCCGCTTCCCGAGGGCCTCGAACCCACCTTCGCGGTGCATCTGCTCGGAAAGCGACCGTCTCCGGAGGCCTGGGAGTCGCGGTGGCTGCACTGGCCCGATTTCCGGCTTCCCGCGGACCGGGAGGAAGCGCGGAGCGTGCTCGCCGAAGCGTGGCAGCGCGCGGCTGCGGAACGGGTCGAGGTCGCCTGCGGAGGTGGCCGTGGACGGACCGGTACCGCGCTTGCCTGTCTGGCGGTCCTCGACGGAGTGCCGGCGGACGAGGCTGTCGCCTTCGTCCGCCGGCACTATCACCCGGGGGCTGTGGAGACTCCCTGGCAGCGGCGGTTCGTACGACGCTTCGGGGAGCGGTGAGCGGCGCGGATCACTCCACGGCGTGCGAGACCGGAACCGTCGCTCCGTCCCCGGCGCGTACCGCCTCGACGATCTGCTGATGGAAGTAACGGCTGGCTTCTTCGGAGGGGCACGGCACAGGACTGCCAACCAGCGTGAACCAGTCCGAGGCACCGCTGTACTGCACGGCCACCTCTGCCTGCCCGTCGGACCATGTCGTGTGTACGGTCAGATCACCGCTCACGACGCCTACCTCTTCGGTGCGAACTCCGCCGGATCCCGCGAAGACACCGCAGGTAGTCCACGATGCCCAGTTCATGACGCGTCGCCTTTCGGGACAGTGACAAGCCTGTCTAGCGGACTGATTTCGAGTATGACACCGCCGCCCGCCAATCGCACAGGTGTACCAGTGCGTATCCGTTCGGTGACCGTGGGGTGCCCCGGACGCGGGGTCGTTCAGGAGTGCATCGAGGCACCCTTGAGGATCTTGTCCACCGCGTTGCGCGGCCCGTGGACAGCCAGTCCCACGAGGCCCATCGCAGCCCGCTCCACGGCCCGGACGGCGGCCCGATTGGCCTCGTCGTGGCCGGTCGCGAAGAGGTCGGACGTGAACACGGCCATCGTCACGCCCCGTCCGACCGCCCGGGTGTGCGCCGTCGTCATCAACTCCTTCGAACCGGCGAAGACGAGGACGGGCTGCCGGAACATGGGCAGGTACTCAGTGCCGTCGGCGTCGGCGTACGGTTCGCCGATCACCTCCGGCACCCGCGTACCCAGGCCACTGACGAGGAACGCCGTGACGTTGAGGCGCTGCCAGGTCTGCAGGTCGTCACGGAGCAGGACGGCGATCTTGGTGTCGAAGCGTACGGGGGCGCTGTCATCGGTCATGCCGAGAAGCCTGCCGAGCCCGGCCGCTGCCGTCTTGTACGAACTTTGCACGGCCCGCGGGCCGGACCGGGCTTGTACGCTCTCCCCATGGCTGCCCCTCCGGACATCACCGCTTGGCGGCCGCGCGTCGAGGGAATCGACGAGGTCTTCCATGCCCGCTTCGCCGATCACGCCTACCCCATGCACACGCACGACGCGTGGACGCTGCTCATCGTCGACGAAGGCATGGTCCGCTACGACCTGGAGCGCCACGAACACGGGGCGCGCAGCTCGGTGGTGACGCTGCTGCCTCCGCACGTCCCGCACAACGGTGGCGCCGCGACCCCCGCAGGATTCCGCAAGCGCGTCCTCTACCTCAACACCGCGCAGATCGAAGCCGGCCTCGTCGGCCGGGCCGTCGACCGCCCCGTGCTGCACGATCCGTCGCTGCGGCGCCGCATCCACCAGCTGCACCTCACGCTCGAACGGCCAGGCGACGAGCTGGAGGCGCAGAGCCGTCTCGCTCTCGTCTCCGAACGCCTGGCCCAGCACCTGCGCGGACAGCTCGGCGCTCCCCCGTCACCGCACGACCGCCGGGTGGCGCACGAGCTTCGCGATCTGCTCGACGCGCGCTTCGTGGAGGGCGTGACGCTGCGGGAGGCGGCGGAGCTGCTGCACGCCCACCACACCCATCTGGTGAGGGCGTTCAGCAAGGAGTTCGCCATGGCTCCGCACCAGTATCTGACGGGGCGCCGCGTGGACCTGGCCCGGCGCCTGCTGCTCGGAGGGATGCGTGCGCCCGACGTGGCCACGTCGGTGGGCTTCTACGATCAGTCCCATTTCTCCCGGCACTTCAAGCGCGTCGTCGGCACGAGTCCGGGGCGCTACGCGCGCACTGCGGCCGCGGTCGGCGCAATGCCCTACCCGCGCTCCAGCGAGCCGCGTACGAACGCCGCCTGACCTGCGTGCTGCAGATCGTCCGAGACGACGCTGACCAGCCGCACGCCGAGGGTCACCGGCGGCGACCAGGACTCGTCCACCACGCGGTCCAGGGCCTGGTCGCCGAGACCGCGGACGAAGGCCAGAGTCTGCTCGTGCACGGCGTCGTAGTAGCCCAGGAGCAGATCCGCCGAAGCCACCTGTACGGAGGCCACCTGCGCGCTGGTGTGGCCGTACCCGGTCGCCCCCTTGGCGAAGGGCAGCTCGAAGCGGGAGGCCCAGTCCTCGGAGAACCAGACCTGCTCGGTCCCTGCGGCGTCGGCGACGTGGTCGTCCTGGATGCGCGTGAGGTGCCACACGAGCCAGGCGATCGAATTCGCGTCCTCGTCCAGCCGGGCGTTGAGATCGTCGGGAGAGAGACCTTCGACCGCGGCGTGCACCGTTTCATGGATGCGCTCGAACGCATCGGCGAGAATGCCTGCACTGTTCATATGACCACCATGGCCGGTGTGTCTGCGGGGCCCGGACTTCGACACGCGGCCCGAGCCCGTGGGACGGCCTCACCAGCTCCGCGGGATGAGCCGGGACGGATCTAGCATGTCCGTATGGCACAGAGCGACGCGGTGGATGTGGATCAGTACCTGGCCGAGCTCCAGCCGGAGCGCCGGGCGGCCCTGACCCGGCTGCGCGAGCTGTGCCGGGACGAACTCACGGGGTTCACCGAAGTGATGGCGTACGGCATGCCGGGCTACGAACGGAACGGAACCCTCGAGATCTCCTTCGCGAGCCAGAAGCAGTACATCTCCTTCTACCTGCTGCGCGGCGATGTCCGCGAGGCGTTCGAGGCCCGGCTCGCGGACCAGGACATGGGCAAGGGATGTCTTCGCTTCCGCAAGCCGGAGCGCGTCGACTTCGACCTTGTACGGGATCTGCTCACGGCCACCGCGGCGGCGCCCGGCCCGGTCTGCTGAAGCTCCCCCGCAGCCGCCGGGCGGGCCGCTCCGTCGTCCGTCAGGTGTGGACGGTGTCCAGCCACTGCGTCAGCAGGGTGCTGACCTCGGTGGCGCGTTCCTGCTGGATCCAGTGTCCGCACCCTTCCAGGATGTGCGAGGAGACCAGGCCCGGAAGCGTGGTGGGGTATTCCCCGATGGCCTCGGCCATCCACGTGGTGGAGGCGTCGAGGGCTCCGCCGATGAAGAGCGAGGGCTGGGTGAGCCGTGCTCCGTCCCAGGCCGCCAGGTCCTCCCAGTCGCGGTCGACGTTCCGGTAGCGGTTGAGTGCCCCGGTCAGGCCGGTCCTCTCGAATTCGCCGCTGTACACGTCGAGGTCGGCCTCCGTGAGCCACGACGGCAGCCGGTCGGCCGGGAAGCGGTCGCGCAGGTGTGCGCCCGGGGGCACGAAGAAGACGCTGTCCCTGCCGGGCGGTGGCATCGTGTCCGCCGAGAGTGCGGCGTAGAACCCGGCGAGCCACCCCCGTACGTCGGGCTCGATCTCCGCCTCGGCGCGGCCGGGCTCCTGGAAGTAGCTGACGTAGAACTCGTCGTCGCCACCGATGTGGGCGAAACCCTCGGTGGGCCGCACTCCGCCCCGCGGTGCGTAGGGGACGCTGAGCAGTCCCGCCGCGGTGAACACGTCGGGGCGCAGCAGGGCGCTGTTCGCTGCGATGGGCGAGCCCCAGTCGTGGCCGATGACCGTGGCCGTCCTCTCACCCAGCGCGTGTACGACTCCGACGTTGTCGCCGACGTGGGCCGTCATCCGGTAGGCGTCCACGGGCGCGGGGGCCGACGAGCGCCCGTAGCCGCGTACGTCGATGGCGACCGCGCGATAGCCCGCCGCGGCGATGGCCGGCAGTTGGTGGCGCCAGGAGTACGAGGTCTCCGGGAAGCCGTGGACCAGGAGGACGAGGGGTCCGGCGCCCTGTTCGATCAGATGGATCCGTCCGTCGGGGACGTCCACCAGCCGGTGGACCGCCCCGGGAACGGACCCGGAGTGCTCGGGTGATCCGGCGGGCTGCGGCATGTTTCCTCCTGTGGATCCCGGTGTCGTCCTGCGTCACGATCATTCGGCGCAGCCCGCACGTCGGGCAAGAGATCTTGCTGTTACGGCAAACCTGCGGCGCTCGGCTCACGGGAACGGACGCGCTGCGGGCCTCGGCGGTGTCCGGGCCATGCCATGCCGCCGGGGCCCCGGGCACCGGGTTCGGTGCCGGGGCCCCGGTCCCTCAGTTGCCGGCCGGATCCGGTACGAGCCCGTCCGCCACGAGTCCCGCGAGAACCGCCGCGCTCAGGGACTGCACTGCGGACAGCGGACGGACCATCACGGTGAACTCCTGGATCCTGCCCTCATCGTCGAACTGGAGCAGGTCGATACCGTGAATCTCCTTGCCGCTCACGGACGCCTTGAAGAGCAGGATCTCCGAGGGGACCTGGACGTCGTCCGCGCTGGTCAGCGCCTCGCCCTCGAACTGTCCGATGTAGCGGAAGTTCTCGAACGTGCGCAGGAGCACGCCGAAGAGTCCGAGGACCATCGCCCTGCCCTCGAAGGGGGTGAACTTCACCGGGCTGAAGAAGCGGACGTTCTCGGTGAACAGGTCGTCCAGTGCCGCGAGATCACTCTTCTCGACGGCGGTTCGGAAGCGCTCCGTGGTTTCGGCAGCAGTCATGGCCATCTCCCCGACTCTCCTTGCTCAACAATATGACTGATCACTTTGTTGAGTATGCCGCAGCCGCTCTCGCGGCTGCGGGCGGGGGGACGAATCAGGGGCGACTCAGGCCGGCGGGTCGATGTAGCGCACGGTGACCGTGTCGAATCCGAGTGAGCCGAGCAGCCCCTGGAGCATGGAGGTGGTGTTCTTCTCCGCTCGCTGGGTGAGCCCGCTCTCCTTGGCCGCCGCGCCGATGTGCTTGGCGGCCAGCTTGTTGACCGCCTGCTCGCTTCCGGGGTTGTCGGAGAAGAAGTCACCTAGCCGGTCGAGGAGTCCGCGCTGTTTGGACACGGCGTAGGAGCGGTCCGGGTCCAGTGCGGGCTTGCCCAGCACGGCGTGCGGCAGCCGGAGTTCGGCCGTGGTGCGGTCCTCGTTCACGACGACCCCGTTCTCCGTGACCTTGCCGAGGTCCACGAAGGCGCCCACCGTGCCCGCGCCCACGTAGAGGGTCCGGGTTCCACGTATGGCGTCGGGCAGGAACTTGGCGTCCTTCTCCAGGTCGACGACGACCTGGAAGTTGCCGGAGGCCGCCTCGTACGCGCTCATGTCCTGGATCGACTTGAGGACCGCGGGGCCCGAACGGTCCGTGGTCTCCTCGCCGAAGATGTCGCCGAGCCCCGGCAGCAGGCTGAGCCGGGTGCCCAGGAGCAGCAGGACGACCGCTGCGGCACACAGGCCGACTGCTGTCAGGCACCCACGCCTGCGGGCGGGGCGGCGGGTGCTCCTGCCGTCGGGTTCTCCGGCGCTGTCTGTCCTTACGTCTGTGGACGTCATCCCTTCCGTGTGACCCGGTCCGGCGCTTTCAGTCCACCCGGCTCCAGGACTACGCCAATTCCCGTACGGGTGGTCGAGTCATGCCGTGATCACACCTGGAGGGGGAGGTCTCGCGCGGCCTGCTGCGGGTGCATGCCGTAGTCGCTGCTGTCGCCGTCCTCCGGCGTGGTCAACGATGCCGTGATGCCGCCGATGATCCCGAGGACGAGAAAGAGCACCACCAGGGCCTTGCCCGCCCCGCTCATGATCAGCGGTCTGGTGAGCGTGCGAGCGTACCGCTGGCCGACGGAGAGGTCCTCGTCGCCAAAGAGGCCCTTCGGGTAGGCCGGGGTGAGCATCAGCGCGTAGGCGATGAAACGCATCTGAAAGCGCAGGGTCGCCGCTGTCGCCTCCATGAGGGGCCTGGGCATCCGGCCCAGGATCAGCGTGATCAGCCACCAGAGGAAGGACAGCATCCACCAGCCGGACATGGCGAGGCTCTGGACGACGGCTGCCGGGATCATCAGGAGCAGCCGGAAGAACACAGCGAGGCGGTTCAGGTCGGTGGGCCGTACCTCGATCTGCACCGGATAGTCGGGGGGCGGGGTCAGGGCGAACGGCGGGTACCGGTCGACCAGGAGCATCTCGGATGCGGCCACCCGCATGCGGTAGCCGAGATATCCGGCGAGGAAGCGGAAGACCGGCTCCGGCAGCCTCCCCAGGACCAGGGCGGCGAACCAGCCGACGATCACGGTGAGCACGGCGGCGATGTGCAGGAAGAACAGCACGATGAAGTGCGGAATCAGCAGGAGCAGTCGCAGCAGAACGGTGAGCCGGCGCTGGCGCGTCGGCTCCGTGACGTCCAGGACGGGCAGGAATTCCTCCGGGTGCCCCGCGGTCCGCCCCGGGCTCCACTGTCCGTCAGCCATGTCGCTTCTCCTCGGCCGGTGATCCGTACGGCGTCGGCACGCACGGCCTCGTTCCCACGCTGGGCGCGTGGCGCCTGCCCGGCAATCGGCCGGGGCCCGAACGGGTGCCGCCGGACCCGCCGCCCCACCGGCCGGCGGTGCGCGCGGTCCGCGCCGACCGCCACTCTTGTCGTCCTCCTCCTCAGCGGCGAGTCTTCGTACGTGAGCGGCACCGAACCCGTTCGTGAAGGGAAGACATCTGTGGACACCGCTTCGTCCCTCCCCCGTAGTACCCGTGTCGGCATCGTGGGGGCGGGCCCGGCGGGGCTGCTCCTGGCCAGGCTGCTGCATGGGCACGGTGTCGACTGTGTGGTCCTGGAAAGCCGTGACCGCGCGTACGCCGAGCAGCGTCAGCGGGCCGGGATCCTGGAGCAGAGTGCCGTCGACGCCCTGCGTGCCGGCGGGGCCGGTGCGCGTCTGGACCGGGAGGGCATCCCGCACGACGGCATCGAGCTGCGTTTCGACGGACGTTCCCACCGCGTGGACTTCCCGTCGCTGACGGGTGGCAGCCGCGTGTGGGTGTACGCGCAGACGGAGGTCGTCAAGGATCTCATCGCCCTGCAGCTCGCCGAGGGCCCACCGCTGCTGTTCGAGGCGGAGGCGGTGTCGGTGTCGGGTACGGACACCGACCGGCCGGTGATCGCCTACCGCCACGGGGGCGCCGAGCGAACGCTGGATTGCGACTACGTGGTCGGCTGCGACGGCTTCCACGGCGTGACCCGTCGGTCCGTCCCCGAGGGCGTACTGCGGTCGTACTCCCGGACGTATCCCTACTCCTGGCTGGGCATCCTGGCCGATGCGCCCCCGGTGTACGACGAGTTGATCTACGCGCACTCACCGCGTGGCTTCGCGCTGGCCAGCATGCGTTCGCCCGCAGTGAGCCGGCTGTACCTCCAGGTGCCGAACGGGGAGGATCCCGCCGCCTGGTCCGACGCCAGGATCTGGGACGAGCTCGACGTCCGGCTGGCCTCGGCGGGCAGCCGGAAGCTGGAACGGGGGCCGATCACGGCCAAGTCCGTGCTGCCGATGCGGAGTCAGGTCACCGAGCCCATGAGCCACGGCCGGGTGTTCCTCGCCGGGGACGCGGCGCACATCGTGCCGCCCACCGGTGCGAAGGGGCTGAACCTCGCCGCCGCCGATGTCGTGGTCCTCGCCCGTGCGTTCGCCCATCTGGAACGGACCGGCTCCACCGAACTGCTCGACGCCTACTCCGAGACGTGCCTGCGACGCGTGTGGCGGGCCGAGCACTTCTCGTACTTCATGACGACGACGCTCCACACCGATCCGGCGCAGACCGCGTTCGAGAGCCGTCTCCAGCTCGCGCAGCTGCACAGGATCGCGGACTCGCCGCATGCGGCGGCGGAGTTCGCCGAGAACTACACGGGCTGCTTTCCCGGGTGGGCGTGATCCCGGCCGTCGGCTGGACGGCCGACGGCCGGGACCTCATGGTGCCTGGATCTCGTGGCGCCTGGATCTCATGGCGCCCGGATCTCGTGGCGCACTGGGTCACTCACTCCAGAAGGTCGGCATACGCCCCCAGAGCCAGTGCGATGTCGGCCTGCGCCCAGAACCGGTGGTAGGTGAAGACCGGCGCTGCTCCGCCGTCCAGATACGCCTGCACCTTGGGCCAGTTCGGGTCGTCCTCGTAGAAGGAGCGGATGGAGAGGAAGGTCGAGTCGTTGTTGACGGTGTCGCCGTTGGGCATGGCGCCCGTCCAGCCGCTGGGGACGTATACCGGGTCGTCGAACCGGTTGTAGTCGGCCCGGGTCTCCGGCACCGCCACACCTGCGTCGTCCTGGTAGTGACCCCACATGCCGTCGAGCAGCGCCTCGGCCGTTGCCTTCGCCTCGGTGTCACCGGACTTGGCGGCGTAGTAGGTCAGGGTCCTGGCGTAGGCCCCTGCCACCCCTACGTCGTTGGTGTAGTCGGCGACGGTGACGTGAAGACTGTCGTTGGCACCGGGACTTGACGCGTTCCAGGTGTCGGGCGCGCCCGACCACTTGAGGGTGGACGGCATGAGGTAGGTGCCGTCCGGGTTGATGGTCGTCTCGGACAGGGCCCAGTCGACCCACTTGTCGAGCACGGCCTTGGCCTGGGCGTCGCCCGACTCGTGGTAGTACTCGGCGACGCGTTCCATCGACCACGCCTGGAAGCCGAACCACTGGTTGGACGGCGGGTCGTGGTAGACGGGCTTCTCGTCGTAGTACATGCCGTAGAAGGTCGGCGTACCGGCCGGCGGCTGGGCGTAACTGCCCTTCCAGCTGTTGGTCGCGCCGCCCGCGATGGCACCCTCGTCCGACTGCAGCCACTGGTAGAAGTCCAGCTGCCGGTCCAGGCTCTTGGCCCAGTCCTGCTGCCCCGTAGCCGACTTGGGCTTGAGGTCGGCCGACGCACTCAGGGCGTAGGCGGCCATCGGGTTCTGGTATCCGCCGTGGGCGTGGCTGGAACCGATGCGCCAGGACCAGCCCGCCGAGGTGTCGGTGGCACCGCCCCAGGCGTAATACCAGGACATCAGGTAGTGCGCGCTGTCCTTGCCGCTTCCGGCCGGGCAGGCGGTCGGACCGACGCAGTTGCCGATCTTCTTGAAGTACTTGTCGAACATCGAGTAGCGCAGATAGTCACCCATCTTCGCCGCCTTGCCGACGGTCGCCGCGACCTCGCTCGCCTTGCCCTGCTCCTTTGCCCAGACATCGGCCCAGTAGGCGGCCTGCACGGCACGGGCGTCCGCGTCCGGAGCGTTGGTGAACTTCCACTGCTTGGCGTACGAGGCGTCCCCGGTGAACAGGTCCAGGTAGCCGTTGTCGCCGCCGTAGTTGAAGTTGTCGCAGGTCGGGTGGGTGACGGTCTCCCAGACCGACTCCTGCGGTCCGCGCTGGAAGGTGTTGATGTACGACGGTCCGGTCTCGGTGGGGCCGGCCGAGCACTTCCCTCCGGGCGTGTTGCCGAATCCGTAGACGTTGTCGACGTCCTGGATCCAGTGCATGCCGTAGATGTCGTCGGTGCCGTACGCGCTCTTCAGCTCGGCCGCGATCGGGTCCGATCCGGAGGCTGCCGATCCGTTGAGTACCGCCGGGTACTCGTTCGGGGTGTCGTGCTCGGGCGCGTAGGTTGCGGGCTTCGAGGCGTTGTAGAAGGAGTTCGTGGGCTGGTCGGCGTGGGTGGGGATCATGTACTTCTCCATGGTGGCCCACGCACCGTTGAACTTCGTCCAGTCCCCGGTGAGCTTCCCGTACATCGCCTGCAGCCAGATCAGATAGCTGTAGGCCTCCGACGTCGTCTCGTGCCCCTGGTCGGGAGCCTCGACGATCAGAGTCTCGACGGAGTGGTACGGAATGCCTTCCGACGAGAAGTAGCCGTTCGCCGGGTCGGTGATCTTCCCGTACAGCTCGAGGAAGCGCGCGTCGTACTCCTTCGCCGCGGCCAGCTGGGTGACGGTGACCTCGGCCTTGCTGTGGCCGGGGGCCGTCACGGTGAACGTCGCGGCTCCCGTACCGGAGGCGTCGGCCGAAACGGTCACCTTCTGGGCCGTGGACCAGTTCGACGGAGTGAAGCTGAGGCTCGCTCCGGCGGTGACGGAAAGACCGGAGTTGCCTGCTGTCCTGGCCACCGTGACAGTGACCGCAGACGTCGGCGCGGTGGAGAGCGCCACATTGAACGTCCCCGACTTGCCCTGCTGGACGCCCAGTTGGGCGGGTGTGGCAACGACTGCCGGCCCCGAGACGACGGTGATGCCCGCCGGCGTCGACTCGGCCGAGGCTCCGAGACTGTCGTACGCCCTCGCGTAGACGGAATGGCTACCCACGGACAGACCTGCGGCGCTGTAGGTGTAGGGGGACGTGGTGTCGGTGCCCAACAGCGTTGTGTTGTCGTAGAACTCGACCTTGCTGATCCCCGCCCCGTCCGCAGCCGCCGCGGTGGCGGCCAATGGTACGGAATTGCCGGCGGTGAAGACGGCGCCCGCCGCCGGAGAGGTGAGAACCGTGATCGGTGCCTGGTGGGCGCCCGCGCAGACCGTGCCGTTGACGGAGAAGGCGGTCGGGGCGGCGTTGGTGCCGCTGTAGCTGAACTGTGCGCCCGTGGAGACCGCGGCCCCGGCGGCGATGCCACCGTTCCAGGCGGCGTTCTTGACCGTGACGGTCTTCCCTGACTGGGACCAGGTGCCGTTCCAGCCGTTGGTGAGCTGCTGGTTGCCCGTGTAGGCGTAACTCAGGGTCCAGCCGTTGATCGCGGCGGAGCCCCGGTTGGTGACGGTGACCTCGGCGCTGAAACCGGATCCCCAGTCATTGGCCTTGTAGTCGACGCTGCACTCGACGGCCGCGGCTTGGGCCGGGGTGTTCGCAGCGGCGGTCATGCCCAGTGGGAGAGCGAGTGTGACGACGAATGCCGTCCACAGCCGTCTGGATCCGACTCCGGTTCTGGCGGATCTTCTTGGTAACCATCTTCTTCGTGCGCTTCCCGATGGCATGCGCGGGTTCCTCCTCGCGGCTCGGCGACATGGGGGGCAAGCGGGGTTGAACACAAGCCTTGAACCAGTGGGAGCGCTCCCAGCATGGAGACGAGGAAAAAGAGAGTCAAGAGACTTGAAGAGTCGAATTATTTCGATAGCAAGAGATGAGAACAGGCGTGTTGACCGACACCACTTGACGCTCTAACGTCAAGCCACACCAGTGGGAGCGGTTCCATCAGTCGACGTGCCGTAGGGGGCGCGCCCGATCTGCAAGGAGTCGCTCATGCGACACCCCCCGCACTTAGCGCACCTGTTCAGGCTGCTCCTCGGAGCAGTGCTCGCCACGGCCGGCCTCGTTGCCGCACCCATGGTGACGGCCTCCGGATCCGCCCCCGCGCACACGGTGGAACACAGCACTGTGAGTCAGCGGGACGGCGGTTTCCAGGGATCCGTCATGCTCACCGACCTGGGTGCGGCGAGCAGTACGGTCACCGCGGCGAGCGAGAGCGGGAACGGAGCACTCGCGAACGGCGCGAGCGTCACCGCCGGCTTCCTGGCGTCCGGTACGGGGTCCGGGTCCACACCCGGTGCGTTCGGGCTCAACGGCACGCTCTGCACAGCGGATCCGGACCCGGATCCGACCGATCCCACTGATCCGGCCGAACCGCGCGCCGCTGCCGGAGGACCGCCCCGACCGAAGGTCTCCGGCAATCAGCTCGTCGACGAGAACGGCGCGACCCGCCGCATCCTCGGCGTCAACCGCTCCGGCGGCGAACTCATGTGCGTGCACGGCCGTGGCAATCACGACGGCCCGGTCGACGACGCCTGCGTACGGACGATCGTCGACCGGAAAGCCAACACCGTCCGAATCCCTTTGAACGAGGAGTGCCGGCTGGGCCTGGACACGAGAGACCCGCGGTATGCGGGCGAGAACTCCATCAGCGCCGTGAAGGACCTGTCCCACGGGTCAGGGAGCACGGCATGACACCCGTGGTCGAACCGCACCGGACCTGGGGCAGTACACCGGAACTCGGCGGACTGCCAAGACCTTCAGGCCAGTTGCCGGAAGCCGATGCACAACTCCCGCTGTACACCGCACTTCTGGTCCTCGGTCGTCTCGGCCCTCAAGGACGATCCGACCGAGCTGTTCGGGTCATGCAGTGGTTCGACGACCGCGGGCTCTCCCCGCTCGGATGGACCCGGAACACCTGGGACCGCTCCACAGGCCCGTCCTTGATCAGCGACTACGACGGTACCCCCACCCCGTACGGAATCGGGCTGCGCGATCATCTGCGCGCCCTCGACAGTTGAGGAAACGGAATTCGTATGAGCCGCACGAGCCGCACCACCCTGCGCCGATCACGAACAGCACTCATAGCGGCGGGAGCACTTGTCGCCGCAGCCGCCGGCTCCGCAGCGGCGGCAGCACCCTTCGGGGCCTCGGCTGCCGCGGCGGCGGGATGCACCGTCGACTACAAGATCCAGAACCAGTGGAACGGCGGACTCACGGCCGCCGTGAGCGTGACGAACACGGGTGACGCCCTCTCCGCCTGGCAGCTCGAATGGTCCTTCGCCGGCGGCGAGAAGGTCAGCCAGGGCTGGAACGCCACCGTGACGCAGAGCGGCGCTGCCGTCACCGCCAAGAACCTCTCCTACAACGGCGCCCTCGCCTCCGGAGCCTCCACCTCCTTCGGGTTCAACGCCACGGGCAACGGAAACAGCACCGTGCCCGCGACCTTCAAGCTGAACGGCGTCACCTGCAACGGGGCCACGGGTCCGACCGACCCGCCGGACCCGACGGATCCGCCCACCGATCCTCCGGCGGGCAGCCGTGTCAACAACCCGTACCAGGGCGCCAAGGTCTACGTGAACCCGGAGTGGTCGGCGAAGGCCGCCGCGGAGGCGGGTGGCTCCCGGGTGTCCAACCAGCCGACGGGTGTCTGGCTCGACCGGATCGCCGCGATCGAGGGCGCCAACAACGGAATGGGCCTGCGCGACCATCTGGACGCGGCCCTGACGCAGAAGGGCTCGGGCGAACTCGTCGTCCAGCTCGTCATCTACAACCTGCCCGGGCGTGACTGCTCGGCGCTCGCCTCCAACGGTGAGCTCGGCCCCACGGAGATCGGCCGCTACAAGACGGAGTACATCGACCCGATCGCGGCGATCCTCGGCGACGCGAAGTACGCGGGGCTGCGCATCGTCACCACGGTCGAGATCGACTCGCTGCCGAACCTCGTGACCAACACCGGCAGCCGCCCCACCGCGACTGCTGCCTGCGACGTGATGAAGGCCAACGGCAACTACCAGAAGGGCGTCGGCTACGCGCTGAACAAGCTCGGTGACGTGCCCAACGTCTACAACTACATCGACGCGGGGCACCACGGCTGGATCGGCTGGGACGACAACTTCGGCGCGACCGCCGACATCTTCAAGGTGGCGGCGACGACCGAGGGCGCGACCGTCAACGACGTACACGGCTTCATCACCAACACGGCCAACTACGGCGCGACGAAGGAGGACAACTTCTCCATCGACGACTCCATCAACGGCACGTCCGTGCGTCAGTCGAAGTGGGTCGACTGGAACCGCTACACGGACGAGCAGTCCTACGCTCAGGCCTTCCGCCAGAAGCTCGTCTCGGTCGGCTTCAACTCCGACATCGGCATGCTGATCGACACCTCGCGCAACGGCTGGGGCGGCACGCAGCGGCCGACCGGACCGGGTGCGTCCACCAGCGTCGACACCTACGTGGACGGCGGCCGGTACGACCGGCGCATCCACCTGGGCAACTGGTGCAACCAGGCCGGAGCCGGTCTCGGCGAACGGCCGAAGGCCGCCCCCGCGGCCGGGATCGACGCGTACGTCTGGATGAAGCCGCCGGGTGAGTCCGACGGCTCCAGCAAGGCGATCCCGAACGACGAGGGCAAGGGATTCGACGGGATGTGCGACCCGACCTATGCCGGTAACGCACGCAACGGCAACAACCCGTCCGGAGCACTGGGCGACGCCCCGGTTTCCGGACACTGGTTCTCCGCCCAGTTCCAGGAGCTCATGAAGAACGCCCACCCGGCGCTCTAGTTTCCACGTCGGCCGGTTCCGGACGCTCCCCCGCCCGGGCCCGGCCGACGGCTCCACATCCGACCGATAAGGGCGCGTCCGCGGGCAGCCGACGCGGACGCGCTCCGGCCGGAAGACACCTTGGCGGGAACCGTCTTGGCGGTCCTGGCCCCGGACCTGTTCCTGGTACCCGTCTTCGCAGCGGCTCCGACACCGGCCTTCGTCCTGATACCGGCCTTGCTGCCGGCACCGGTCCTGGCACCGGCCTTGCTCTTGGTGCCCGGCTTGCCCTTGGCCCCGGTCCGGTCCACGGCCTTCCTCGCGGGTTTCGTCCTTGCCGCGTCCTCCGCGGGCGGCACATCGGAAAGGGCGTGGTAGCGGTGGCTGATCCGCCGGCCCACCAGCGCGTAGCCGAGCAGAGCGCCGCTCGTATTGAGGATCACGTCGTCGACATCGAAGGCCCGCCCGGCAACGAGCGCCCCCTGCGTGAGCTCGACGACCGCCATCACCAGCCCGGTCAGCAGGACCATCCGGATCATCCGCAGCCGGCGTGGCACCAGGATCGGCAGCAGGACACCGAAGGGCGCGCCGAGCAGAAGGTTGCCTCCCGCCTGTTTGCACGCGGCCAGGAAGGTGTAGTCCTGCGCGTACTGCCGCAGCGACCGCCCCGGCTGCAGGTTCGAGGTGACGATGTCCTCGGACGCCGGCGAGGGGGTCAGTGTCACCTTCGCCAGGACGACCGAGAACGCTACAAGGCTCACAAATGCTGCGACGAGCACCAGCACGCGCAGCGCAAGACGGCCCCAGCTTCGGTGTTGTGCACTACGATCCGCCTCTACAGTCATGGCGGAACGGATGCCCCCAACCCTGGCGGCCACACCCGGAGTCGGGTGCGACGATGGAGACATGAGCGCACCGGACAAGAACGAGCTGCTGGCGCAGGCCGTGCGGCTGCGTGAACAGGGCCACCCCGAACAGGCCAGGGAACGCCTGCTCTCCCTCACCGCCGACTATCCCGATGCCGTGGACGTGGCCTATCACACCGCCTGGGTCCACGATGTGCTCGGCCTGGAGGCCGAGGCCGTCCCGTACTACGAGCGCTGTCTCCAGGGCGATGCCCTCCGCGAGGAGGACCGCCGGGGAGCGCTGCTCGGGCTGGGGAGCACCTACCGGGTGCTGGGCAGGTTCGGGCAGGCCGTCGAGACGCTGCGCCGCGGTGTGTCGGAGTTCCCGGACGACGGCGCGCTGCGGACGTTCCTCTCCATGGCGCTGTTCAACACCGGCGAGCATCACGAAGCCATGCAGATTCTGCTGCGCCTCGTCGCGGAGACGAGTGACAGCCCCGGAGTGCAGAGGTACCGGCCCGCCATCGAGCACTACGCGACGGACCTCAACCAGACGATGTGAACCCGTCCCGCAGGCCGCCGGCCGACCGTACGGGAGCAAAAAAGAGCCCCGGCCGGATCGGGGGAATCCAGCCGGGGCGGCTTGTGTGCGGGGTGCGAATCTCGGTCGCCGCGTGCGGGCGCGGCCCGCTCGGTCCCACGTATATATGAACGATAAACCACCGAGGGCCGTTCCCGGGAATCGGCAGCCGCACGTGTGATCCACACCATGCTCATCAGGGATGATGTCAGCCCTTGACGTCTCCGGACGTGCCGTAGCGGCGCCGGAACTGTTCGACGCGACCGGCCGTGTCCAGCACCTGGCGGGTACCGGTGTAGAAGGGATGACTGGCCGACGAGGTCTCCACGTCGATGACCGGATAGGTGTTGCCGTCCTCCCACTCGACGCGCCGCTCGGCATCGGCGGTCGAGCGTGTCAGGAAGGCCGTTCCGGCAGCGATGTCACGGAAGACCACGGGACGGGATACGGGATGGATGCTGGACTTCATGGGCGTTCCTTCCTGAGGGACAAGGGTCCTGCCGGGCGGTGTGAGCGGTCAGCGGACCTCACGGAAGAGGACGTGCGCTCCCGCGGCCGGGTCGTACTTGCGCAGCTCGAGCCGGTCGGGGCTGTTGCGGCGGTTCTTGCGCGTCACGTAACTGTGGCCGGTTCCGGCCGTGGACCGGAGGGTGACGACGGGCCTGACCTCACTGCGTGCCATGGGCACCTCCAGACGAGAGCACCGACCCCTCCCTTAATGGGAATGGGTATCGTTTCGTTCTGGTGGGGTAACGCGGGCAGGGCCACCCGCATTCCCGGGAGCCGATCCGCCCGCCGGAACACCTGTCCGACACACATCCGTCCACCGTCACGGACACCCCGTCGGCACCCCCCTCGGACCGGGCGCCGGACAGGACCCCGGGCCGGAACGGCATCACTGATCCAACGGCTCCCGGAGCACGCATATGCCCTGATCCCCGCAGGGGTGCGCCGCGCGACGGCCCTGCGCGCGGGCGTACACACAGTCGCTCACGCCCGACGACTTGCGTCAACACCCGCGTAAAGGCAAGGGTGTTCGGCAGGACCTCACCCCCACTCGGCCGACGGCATATGCCGGAAGCAACAACGTATCGAGTGTTGCCAAATCCCTTACGGGCTCCCTCAGCCTGTGCAACAGTCGTGTTCGGTCCACCCCCATGAACCGGCCGTGCCATGCCTGTATCGGAGTACGAGATGCCGTCCCATACGTTCGCGGACCGCCCCGCCCCCCAGCCGCCCGAGCGAGATGCCGTCGAGGCGTTGATCAGCCGGACCCGACGACTGCGCGGAGACGTGGACGCCGTGCGGCGGGACACCTCGGTCATCGAGGAGGACGACCCCCAGCTGCGCTGGCAGCGCGCGCTCTGCGATCTGGCCGTCCACCAGCTCGACGACCTCGGTGAGCACCTGGGACAGCTCAAGGACGGCATTCCGGCGGAGGCGGACGACGAACCCGTCGGGGCCGCCGACGGGGACATGACGGACCTACCGCGGCCCGGCTCGCTCCTCAACAGGGTGGGCAGCGCCGAATGGAACCTGCTCACCGACGAGGTCAGCTGGTCGGACGAGCTGTACCAGATCTTCGGCAGGTCACCGGAGAAGGAGCCGCTGTCCCTGGACGAGCTGCCGTCCCTGCTCCTCGCCGAGGACCAGCCCCTGCTGATGTCGATGGTCACCGACTGCCTGGTCGACGGCAGGCCGATAGACGGCGAATTCCGGATCCTGCTGCCCGACGGCCGGGTACGCACGGTTCACATGATGGGCGAACCCGTTCTCGACGCCGACGGCTGCACCGCCTCGATGTGGGCGGTCCTGCGCGATGTCAGCAGGCTCCGGAGCAGTCAGCACCTCATGAGCCGGACCCGGGACTCGTTGCGGCGCGGACAGCAGATCGCGCGGACCGAGCACCGGATGGCCGTGGAACTGCAGGAGGCCGTGCTGCCCCCCTGGCGCGGATCACTCTCCACGCCTGGCAGGGGCTCCGGCGCTCTGGACACCGCCGCCCACTATCTTCCGTCGGAGTCGAGCAACCTCATCGGCGGCGACTGGTACGACGCGCTGCAGCTCCCTGACGGCAGGACGATGCTCACCGTCGGTGACCTGACGGGCCACGGAATCCCCGCCACCTCGGCCATGGCGATGCTGCTGGGCGCGCTGCGCGGCATGGCGCTGGCCGGCATCGAGCCGGGCGCCGTCATGGGTCATCTCAACCAGCTGATCGAATCCTCGGTCCAGCCCGTTCTGGGCAGCGCCGTGTGCTGCCGATTCGACCCGGCGACAGGCACGCTCGCCTGGGCACAGGCAGGTCACCCCGCGCCGCTGCTCTTCCGCAACGGAGTGGGGCGTCCTCTTCCGGCGCCGGACGGCGTGCTGCTCGGCGCGGCGTCCGCGGTCACCTACGAGCAGGACCATGTGACCCTGCTTCCCGGCGATGTGCTGATGCTGCACACCGACGGGCTGACACGGCAGAGGGACCGAAGTGCCGGCCCGGACGCGCTGCTGGGCCTGGCCCCTCGGTTCGCGCAGGCCCGCACGGCGCAGGACTGCGTAAGGACTGTCGTCGAGGAGTTCGGCGGAACCGAACGGCTCGACGACGCATGTGTGCTGGTGGCCCGCGTCGGGGCATGAGGAATCGCGGGGCGGCACGACCGCCCGTGGATGTGCTGATTCGCTGCTCCGACAAGGGCCGGACGACGGCACTGCGCCGGTCGACGGCGCCCTGGATCAGATTTGTGAGCCCCTCGGCTTCTTGGTGAACGTGCTCTGCGGCAGGGCGAGTTGGATCTCCTCGCGAAGGTCCTCGATCTTGGCGTACCCCGCGAACTGACCCGTGAGCCGGTACATCTCGCGCAGGCGGTCCCACGTGCGGTGCGAGGAAGTCTCCCCCATCGACACCAGGGCGAGCCGTGCGTACCGGTCGGCCTGCTCGGGGTCGTCGGCGATGAAGCAGGCCGACGCCAGCGAGATGTAGTCGAAGATCTTGGACCGCTGACGACCGTTTATACGGAGCTCGAGCGCCTGCTTCGCGTGGCGCTGGGCCGTGCCGGCCGCAGCCGGATCGTGCTCCGCGAGCGTACGGAACGCCAGGGCCTGCATGCCGTGCATGTCCGCCTCGTCGAACATCTGCATCCAGCTCGGGGGCGGCACATCACCCTTGTCCGAGACGAAGAGCTCCTCGGCCTCGCCGAGCGTGCGCCGCATGGCCTGCCCACGCCCCATGGACGCCTGGGCCCATGCCTCGATGGTGTGCAGCATCGCCTGTGTGCGGGGCAGAGTCTCCTCCCCCGAACCGGACTTGGCGAGCTTCATCAGGTCCAGGGCGTCGTCCGGACGGCCCAGATGAACCATCTGGCGTGCCGCGCGGGAGAGAGCTTCGCCGGCCCTCGGCCGGTCTCCCCCCTCGCGCGCCGCATGCGCGGCGATGACGAAGTACTTCTGGGCGGTGGGTTCGAGGCCGACGTCGTGGGACATCCAGCCCGCGAGGACGGCGAGGTTGGCGGCGACGCCCCACAGGCGGCGCTGCAGATGGTCGGGGTGGTGGTAGGCGAGCATGCCTCCCACCTCGTTGAGCTGGCCCACGACGGCCTTGCGCTGAAGCCCTCCGCCGCGTGAGGCGTCCCAGGCACGGAACACCTCGACCGAGCGCTCGAGGGCCTCGATCTCCTCGGATCCGATGGGGGCGGCCTCGTACCGGTCGAAGCCGGCCGTGTCGGCGTACATGGGGTCGTTGAGGCCGGCTGCCTTGGCCGCCGGGGCGGGGTCGGAATGCAGCCAGTCGTGCATGGCGCCTGTGATGGCTGAGCCAGCGGCGAGCGCGGCGCCCGCGCTCACCAAGCCGCGTCGGTTGAGCATGAGGTCCATTCCCGTGAATTCGGTGAGGACCGCTGCCGTCCGTTCGGGCGCCCACGGCATTCCGTCGGGATTCTTCTCCGTCCCGGTGTTCTGCCGTTTCCCCACACGCCCGCGTCGGCCGAACCCGAGGTCCTCGATGGTCACGACACGGCCGAGCCGCTCGGTGAACAGAGCTGCCAGCACTTCGGGCACGGGATCCCGGGGGGACTCCCCCATGTCGATCCAGCGCCTGACCCGCGAGGTGTCGGTGGCCAGCTGGAGGTGGCCCATGGCCGCCGCCTGCCGGTTCACCATTCTCGCTAGCTCCCCCTTGGACCATCCGGCCAGGCCGAACAGATCAGAAAGGCGGGTGTTGGGTTCTCCGGTCACGTCAAGCCCCCAGGTTCTCGGCTGACTTGACACTAACCCGCTGTCAGATGCTGAGTGACTATTCGCCAGGCTTCGCCAGGGTGCGCCAGATGGTCCACTACCCGTTACCCGGTGTCAGGTAGGAGTGCGCCACCCCGCCCGGCAGCCCTAGGTACTCCCCAGGGTGCCGAACGGCCGCCGGCCGGGGCGGCGCACGTAACTTGTCGGCGCACGAAGGGATCTGTCTCGCCCATGTACACAGCATCGTCCTCCGTGTCCGCCCCACCCCGCGCGTTCCGCCCCATGGGTGCGGGCGGCGGGCCGTATCTCGACCCCAACGCCGCGTCGCCGGCGTCCGGCATGGGTCGGACCCGGCGGGCGGCGGGAACCGGCACCCAACCGCTCAGCGGCAGACTCGACTTGTCCGGCCCTCAGGGTGCGCAGCTGAGGATGGCCATCGCCTCGGTGCACCGCATCTGTCCGGAGTTCAATCCGGTCCAGGTGCTGCGTCGCAGTGGGCGCTCGGTGCTCATCGTCGGCACCACCGGCCGTGCGACCGCGGTGGCCAAGTGCTTACTGGACCACTCCCCCGTGTGGACCGAGCGGTTCCGGCACGAAATAGCTGCGTACCGCGCCTTCGTCAGGCATCGCCCACCGGTTCGGGTCCCCCGGCTCATCGCAGCCGACCCCGAGAACTGCACGCTGGTGATCGAGCGGATGCCCGGCCGGGTCGCGGCGCTGACGAGGCACCCCGCGGAGGCACCGCCCCGGGCGGATGTGCGGGCGGCCCTCGGAGCGGTCAGCAGGATCAATGCCTGGCGGCCTCCGGCGGGTCTGTTCGACGCACCGCTGGACTACGCCTCACGCATCGCCAGGTATCACGAGTTGGGACTCTTCACCGACCGTGATCTGGGCGACCTGCAGA
This sequence comes from Streptomyces sp. NPDC059499, assembly GCF_042749285.1. NCBI lineage: Bacteria > Bacillati > Actinomycetota > Actinomycetes > Kitasatosporales > Streptomycetaceae > Streptomyces > Streptomyces sp. NPDC059499. The sequence goes on along the minus strand of NZ_JBHYTT010000004.1, from coordinate 383,715 downwards.
AGTTGTTGCACGGTCTGGCCCACGCGAGCGGCCGGGGGGGCATGGGCCAGTTCTGTCACGGTGACGCGCTGCTCTCCAACATCCTGCTGCCGCCCACCGGCCCGGTTCTGGTCGACTGGGAGCACGCCGGCTGGTACCTGCCCGGCTACGACCTGGCGACGCTCTGGACCGTACTCGGTGACGCCCCGGCGGCGCGCCGCCAGATCAGCCAGCTGGCGCAGGCCCCGGGCGCCGCGGCACGTGATGCGTTCCTGGTGAACCTCATGCTCGTACTGACCCGGGAGATCCGGACGTACGAGACCGCCGTCCAGCGTGCGATGCGCGAAGGGGCGCCGTCGGGTGGCGGCCAGGCCCGGCAGGGCGCGCTCTCCTCGGGCGAGGAACAGCGGCTGCTGCTGCGCAGGTTGCACGACGACTGCGCCATGGCGCGGCGCGCCGTGCGTGCCGCGGTGGGCACTCGCTGAGCGTGCCGGGCCGGAGAACCTGACCGACGGGGGACGACTGCTGCGGGACCGGTGCCGACACGCCGGTCCCGCAGCATGCTGAGCGGGTTGTGCTCAGCGCACCCGTTCCACATCCACGTCGGACGCCTTCACGAACGCGATCCGGTGCCCGATCTGCACCGTCAGGTACTTCTGCGCGCCGGGGAAGTAGGTGTGGTCGTAGGGCTTCGACGCGTCGATCGTCGGCGCGTAGTAGTAGCCGGTGGGTGCCTCGCCTCCGCCGGGGAATGCCTGCCCCGCCTTGATCGTGTACACGAGGGGTGTGCCCACCGTCGGCTTCACGAAGTCCGAGGGGTACTCCCCCTTTTCCGGGTACGCCACTCCGTACACCGGCACCTCGGTCCTGCCCGCCTTCGGCCTGACGACGAGGCCGGACGTGGGAACGGTGACCCGGGTACCGCCCGGAGTGCGGAACCACGCCTTCTGGCCGTACCACCAGATCGCCGTCCAGCCCGGGGCCCGTTCCGCGACGACGGCCTGCTGGGTCGCGCTGATCTTGCTGCCCCAGTCGGCTGCGCAGTTGGTGCCCGCCGACCCGTCCGGGTGCAGCCCGGGGTCGGAGAAGAGCGGCGCATCGTCGGAGGGCCCGGTGTGCAGCGGGACCGCGCTGCTCCCCTGCGACGGCAGGTCGACGCCCTTCTCGCAGTCGCGGAACGCCTGCTCGTTCCTGGCGAAGTCGGGGCTGACCGTGACCAGTTCGCTGTCCTTGGGTGCACTGGGCACGGCCGGTCTGCCGAGCAGGGCCATGAAGCGGTTCCAGTCCCAGTACGGGCCCGGGTCCCAGTGCATGTTCCTCGTGCCGGCCGCGCTGGTCGGCGGCACACCGTCGTGGCCGAGGATGTGCTGCCGGTCGAGCGGGATGTCGTACTTCGCTGCCAGGTGACGCACGAGCCGGGCCGTGGACCGGTACATCTCCGGGGTGTACCACTTGGCGCCCTCGGCGGCGACACCCTCCTGCTCGATCCCGATGGAATGGGTGTTGAGGTACCAGTTGCCCGCCTGCCAGGCGACGTCCTTGTTCTTCACCATCTGGGTGACATGGCCGTCGGCCGAGCGCACCACGTAATGGGCGGAGGTCTGGTTGAGCGGGTTCTGGAAGATCTTCAGGGTGGTGTCGTAGTCCACCTCGGTGTCGTGCAGGACGATGAACTTGACCGCGTTGCTGTGCGGGCGGTCAGCGGTGTCGTAGTTGCCGTACGTGTCTTTGTCGGCCGGATCGCCGGTCTGCTGGTAGGCCGCCGGTACCCAGTCGCATGTGAGGCTGCGCGGACATTCCGGCCGTACCGCGTCCGCGCCGGCCTGCGTCGCGGGGGCGAGGAGCGCGACGCTCAGCGCTCCTGCGGTGGTCAGTGCGAGTGCGAGCCTGGTCCTCTGTTTGGACGTCATGACAACCCTTCCTGGGCCGGGCCCACCGGAGGCGTTCCCGAGGTGATCTCAGCATTCCGTCGTCGGCGGACACTCTGTGACGTGAGGTGTTGGTGAGTCAAGAGTGCAGCGGGGCAGGGCTCTTGGGCTTGTGTGACTATTTCGGGCTGTGCGTGCCCCGGATGGCCCAGGGGTAGTGCTGCCGCCGACAGAACCGGTCCGGGCGGACCGGGCGGAGTTCCCGAAAGGCCGACGCACACATGGCACAGCCCTTCTCCCTTCCGGACTTCTACGTGCCGTATCCGGCGCGTCTCAACCCTCATGTGGAGGCGGCCAGGAGTCATACCCGGGAGTGGGCGCGCGGGATGGGGATGCTCGAGGGGTCCGGCATCTGGGAGGAGAAGGATCTCGAGTCCCACGACTACGCGCTGCTGTGCGCGTACACCCACCCCGACTGCTCGTCCGAGGCCCTGTCCCTGGTCACCGACTGGTACGTGTGGGTCTTCTTCTTCGACGACCACTTCCTGGAACTGTTCAAGCGCACTCCGGACCGTGAGGGCGGGAAGCGGTATCTGGACCGGCTGCCCGCCTTCATGCCGATGGAGCGGGGGGCGCCGACGCCCGAACCCGCGAACCCGGTCGAGGCGGGCCTGGCCGACCTCTGGGCCAGGACCGTGCCGGCCATGTCCGACGCCTGGCGGGCCAGGTTCGCCGAGGCTACGGAGAATCTGCTCAACGAGTCCCTGTGGGAGCTCGCGAACATCAACGAGGGCCGGATCGCGAACCCCGTCGAGTACATCGAGATGCGGCGCAAGGTGGGCGGCGCACCCTGGTCGGCCGGGCTGGTCGAGTACGCGGCGAAAGCCGAGGTTCCGGCGTCGGTGGCCGACGCGCGGGCGCTGCGGGTGCTGCGGGACGCCTTCTCCGACGGGGTCCACCTGCGCAACGATCTGTTCTCGTACCAGCGTGAGGTCGAGGACGAGGGCGAGAACAGCAACGGTGTGCTCGTCCTGGAGAGGTTCCTGGGCTGCTCGACCCAGGAGGCGGCCGAGGCCGTCAACGATCTGCTGACCTCGCGGCTCCAGCAGTTCGAGAACACGGCCCTCACCGAACTCGTGCCCCTCTGCGCGGAGCAGGAGCTCACAGCCGAGGAGACGGTCGCTGTACTCGCGTACGTCAAGGGGCTTCAGGACTGGCAGTCGGGCGGCCACGAGTGGCACATGCGGTCCAGCCGCTACATGAACGGCGGTGGCACGGTCGGCGCTGTGCCGGGTTTCGGAATGGCGGCCGCCTCCATCCGCTTCACGCCCCGTTCGGAGTCGGCCCGTCTGCGCGGCCACACCCATGTGCCGTACCAGCACGTCGGCCCGTCCCTCCTGCCCGACTTCGACATGCCGTTCACCACGACGCCGAGTCCGCACCTGGACGGGGCCCGGGTACGGATCGTGGACTGGTCGCGCCGGATGGGGCTTCTGGAGGCTCAGCCGGGTGTGCCGGGTTCGCACATCTGGGACGAGGAACGGCTTGTCGCGGCCGATCTGCCGCTCTGCGCCGCGGGCCTGCACCCCGACGCCACGCCGGACGAGCTCGATCTGTCATCGCAGTGGCTGACCTGGGGAACGTACGGCGACGACTGGTTCCCCGTGGTGCACGGCCGGACGCGTGACCTCGCCGGGGCCCGGTCGGCCAACGAGCGGCTGTCCCTCTTCATGCCCTTGGACGGGACGTCCGTGCCCGAGCCGGTCAACGCCCTGGAGCGGGGGCTGGCCGACGTCTGGCGGCGGACCGTCGAGCCGATGGACGCGAGCGGGCGCCGCGCGTTCCGCGAGGCGGTCGAGTCGATGACCGCGAGCTGGCTGTGGGAGCTGGCGAACCAGGCGCAGAACCGGATCCCGGACCCGGTGGACTACATCGAGATGCGCAGGGCGACGTTCGGCTCGGATCTGACGATGAGCCTGTGCCGGCTGGGTCACGGCAGGAAGGTGCCGGACGCGGTCTACCGCAGTGGTCCCCTGCGCTCCCTGGAGAACGCGGCGTCGGACTACGGCGCTCTCGTCAACGACCTGTTCTCGTACCAGAAGGAGATCGAGTACGAGGGCGAGGTGCACAACGGCGTCCTGGTCGTGCAGAACTTCTTCGGAGTGGACTATCCGACGGCCGTGTCGATCGTGGACGATCTGATGAATTCGCGGATGCGCCAGTTCCAGCACATCGCCGAACGGGAACTCCCGGTGCTGTACGACGACTTCGGCCTGGACGCGGAGGCGCGGGAGGTCCTCGCGGGCTATGTCGTGGAGTTGCAGCACTGGATGGCGGGGATCCTGATCTGGCACCGGGACTGCCGGCGCTACCGCGAGGAGGACCTGCGGCGGGGCACCGGTACCCCGTGGCATCTCGGCGGGCCCACGGGGTTCGGTACCTCGGCGGCCCGGGTGACGCAGCTGCTGACGACGCAGGGACGTTTCAGCCCTGCTGGAACAGCTCCGCCGGCAATGGCTTCAGCAGCGCGTACAGATCGTCCGTGATCGGCCGGTCCCAGCTGGCGATGGTGACCAGCACGCCGTCGCTCCGGTCGAACTGGACGCAGGAGATACGGCTCTCCGAGAGCTTGACCCTGCGCACGATCAGAAGGCCGTCCCCCTGCATGACGGGGACGTCCTCGGTGCCGGTCACCTCGACCGGCTCGTCGTTCTCGAGCGCGAGGAGGAGCTGGGCGACCTCGAACGGGACCTGGCCCTCCTCGGTCTCGCGGGCGGGCGACCCCTCCGGCAGATTGCCGATGATCATCGCCGGGCCGCGGCCGCCGAACAGGTCGTAGCGCAGAAAGACGCCCTGACAGCTCCCGTCGGGAGCGGGGAGCAGACCGGCGCCGAGGTTGCCGGGCCAGTCCCCCGGATCCATGGCCAGGACGTCGAAGTCCGGGCCCGCGGGTGTGGCGGCGCTACGGCGGCGGAGGAAGGACATGCAGCCATGTTACGTGTCCCGGCTCACGTTGCGGAGCCGGGCACTCCCTAAGCGGACTCCGCGGCCAGCGCTTCCAGCAGCGCGACGGCTTCGGTCGCACGCGCGTACGGAACGAACAGGTGGTCGTGGTGGAATCCCGCGACAACGTTGCAGCTCACCCCCGCGTCGGTGAGGGCCAGCGAGACCGCGGCGGTCAGGCCGACGGCTTCCAGTGAAGAGTGCACCCGGAGGGTGATCCAGCCCGCGACGAAGTCGTGGGCCAGTCCGGACTCCAGCGCCTGCGCCTCGGGTACCACCAGGGTCAGCCCCTCGCGCTCGCTGACGGCGACCACCGGGGTCACACCGCCGGGCACCTCACCGTCCGGCACCGTCGTGAAGACGTAGCGGCCGGGATTCAGCTCCGGTCGCATGCCGTGCAGCAGTTTTCGCAGATCGCGCTCGCCGGTCATGGGGGCAACGTTACGGCTCCCGTGTGCGGTGCCGCTCGTGGTGACGGCACCCGCACGGACGCCGCGGCACGGCTCACACGAGGTCGAATTCGCCGTCCCGCGCGTTGATCACGAAGGCCCGCCACTCGGCCGGGGTGAAGATCAGCGAGGGGCTGCCGGGTCTACCGGCGTTGCGCATCGCTATAAATCCCTCCACGAAGGCGATCTGGACATCACCCGCGCCCTGGCTGCCCGACCGCCAGTCCGCGTTACTGAGGTCGAGCTCCGGCTTGTCCCAGCCGGCGAACTGCTGGCGGCCGGTGGCGCTCTCCGTCACGGCTTCTCCTCACGCTCGTCGTCCGGCCAAAGCCTAGCCACCGCCGACGGCCCGGGACAGGGCGCGGCAGGGCCCGGCGTCATGCGCCGGGCATCGGCGGCGGCGGATCGAGTAAGCCATTCAGGCACGCCATGTATCCATACGCTCACCTTGCGTGGCAGCGGGGGGTCATCGCCCATAGCTTCAGCTCATGAGGAAAAAACACATCAAATGCCTGGTAGGCATCACTGTCATCACGGCTACGACAATGGGCGCGGCAGTGGTTCCGTCCTCGGCAGCCGCACCGCGAGAGCACGTGGTCCGGCCCGGCGGTTCGATCCAGAAGGCGGTGAACGCCGCGGGACCCGGCGGCACCGTCGTCGTCCTGCCCGGTACCTATCGTGAGAGCGTCCTGATCACGAAGCCGGGGCTGACGCTGCGCGGCACCGGTGGCAAGACCGTCATCATGCCGGCCAAGGCGACGAAGACGACCAAGAAGACCAAGGCCGCCAACGCGTGCGCGGCGGGCGGCAACGGTATCTGCGTCGTGGGCACCAAGACCCGGATCGTCGAGGACGTCCACATCCGGTCCCTGACCGTTTCCGGCTTCAAGAAGAGCGGCGTCTGGGCCTCCTGGACCGACGGACTGGCCGTCCACCGGGTGACAGCCAAGAACAACGGCACCTGGGGCATCGCCCAGGAGCGTTCGACGCGTGGGGACTTCCGGCGCAACACCGCCACCGCCAACGGTGACGCGGGGATCTTCATCGCGAACTCGGTCAGCGAGGAGGGCGGCGCCACCGACACCCGTGGGACCGAGGTCCAGAACAACACCCTGCGCGGGAACCGCATCGGCGTCACCGCCCGGCGGGTCAGGAACCTCCTGATCGACGGCAACCTCATCAGCGGCAACTGCAGCGGGGTCTTCGTCGTGGGCGACGAGTCCAAGCCCGCGGCCGGCGCGATGACCGTCAGCGGCAACCGGATCCTCAAGAACAACAAGTTCTGCGCGGCGACCCCGCGGCTGTCGGCCATCCAGGGGTCCGGCATCGTCCTCACCGGCAGCGAGGCCACGGTCGTACGGGACAACGACATCCGGAACAACGTGGGGGCCACCCCGCTCTCCGGCGGGATCCTCCTGTTCAAGAGCTTCGTGGGCGCCCTCAACACGGACAACACCGTCACCGGCAACCGCGTGCGGGGCAACAAGCCCGCAGACCTGGCCAACAGGGACACCACAGGCAAGGGCAACACCTTCACCAGCAACCAGTGCGGGACGTCCGTGCCGGCCGGAATGTGTGCCGAGTAATGGACCAGCGCCGCACAAGGAGGAACGAGACGGTATGACCACAGTGAGTCCCACCCCCGACACCACCCCTGTGGCGTCCACCATCGCCGCGCCCCTCGCCCCCACCGCCGCTCCGGCCCCGCCGCCGTCCATGCGCCTGCGGGAGCTGGCGTTCGGGGCGGCCTGCGCCGCAGCCGTACGGGCGGCGGCCCGGCTGGGCGTCGCCGACGCGCTGGGAGACACGCCCGCCTCGGCGGCGGAGCTCGCCCAGGTCGTGCACACCGAGCCCGTACCGCTGCAGCGGCTGCTGCGCGCGCTGTGCTGCTACGGCATCTTCAGCGAGAACGGGGACGGCAGGTTCGTCCACACGGAGATGTCCCGCCTGCTGCGCGAGGACGACCCGAACAGCCTGCGGTACATCTCACTGTGGTGCACGGAGCCCTGGACGTGGGAGGTCTGGCCGCGGCTCGACGACGCCGTGCGCTCCGGGACCAGCGTCTTTCCCGAGACGTTCGGCAAGGGCTTCTTCGACTATCTCCACCAGGACGCGGGCGAGTCCGCCTATGTGTTCAACCGCGCCATGACCACGTCCAGCATGCAGTCGGCGCGGGATGTCGCCGAGCTCCTCGACCTCACCGGGGTGTCCTCGGTGGTCGACATCGGTGGCGGCCAGGGGCATGTGCTCGCGAGCCTGCTGGAGAAGCACCCCACGGTCCACGGAACGCTCCTGGACCTGCCCGGTGTCGTCGCGAAGGCGGACCCCCGGCTCCGGGACGGCGGCTCACTGGCGTCGCGCGTATCGATCGTGCCCGGGGACTGCCGTGAGGACATCCCGGTCGAGGCGGATCTCTACATCATCAAGAACATCCTCGAGTGGGACGACGAGAGCACCCGCAGGACCCTGCGCAACGTGGTCGCGACGGCCCGCCCGGGCGCCCGTGTGGTGATCATCGAGAACCTGGTCGACGACACGCCTTCGATGCGGTTCACCACGGCCATGGACCTGCTGCTCCTCCTCAACGTCGGCGGCGCGAAGCACACGAGGGAGAGCCTGCTGGGCCGGATGTCCGAGGCCGGCCTCCGGGTCGGCGAGGTCCGCCCGGTCAACGCGTATCTCCACGCGTTCGAGTGCGTCGTGCCGGACTGACGTCCACGACGGTCCGCGGCACACGGAGACCGCCCCGGTTCCGGCACCCAGGTGCCGGAGCCGGGGCGGTCCTCGGTCGCGTCAGGCGCCGTCGCGCTGCCACCGGTAGAACTGCTGGGCCATCGCGTCCTTCGGACCGCGCCAGGTCTGCGGGTCGTAGGGGCTCACGAAGGCGGTGAGCCGGTCGCTGATGGCCTTGAACTCGGGGTGCTGCGTCACCTTGGCGATCTCCGGGCCCGGGGGCCGGTCGGACTCGATCAGGTGCAGGTACACGTCGCCGAACTGGAACAGGGTGCGCCTGTTGACGCCGACGAGGTGGGGAAGCTCGGTGTTGTCGGACTCGGCGAACAACTCGGCGATGTCCGGACCGGATTCAGGCGCCATCCGGGCAACGATCAGGGCGTGGTGCATCGGGCTGCCTTTCTGGTACCCGGAACGGCCGGACCGGTGTCGCGGACCGGCCGTGGGCGGGCACTGCGTCAGTTGGCCGGGACCGAGGCGGAGCGGCGCTCCCGGTCACGCTGTTCGATCTTGTCGCGGATGAGTTCCAGCTGGACGCGGGAGTTGCGGTTGATGTTGTCCGTCATCCACGCGTCGTCGACCGGTGCGTCCGGACGCATCGCGAAGTCCTGGCGCCAGCGCATCCGCGTGCCACCGGGGACCTCCGAGTACTCCCACCGGATGTCCATGTGCTGGAACGGGCCGGGCTCGACACGGCGGGCGTTCACGGTGCGCCCCGGCCGGTCGGTGGTGCGCTCCGAGACCCAGCTCCAGACCTTGCCGTTGTCGTCCGGGTGCATGGTGAGCCGGAACTTCGTCGTCTGGCCCTTCCGCTCGAGCACCTCGACGGACGCGTACTCGCTGAACAGCTGCGGCCAGTGCTCGAGGTCGTTCGTCATGTCCCAGACGAGGTCGAGAGGGGCAGCGATGGTGATCTCGTTCTCCGTGTGTCCGGACACTTCAGGCTCCTGTCACGAGGGTGTTGTTGACGAGGTCGAGGAACTCGCCGGGGGTCTTGCAGCGGTCGGCGTCGACCGGCAGCGGGCGGCCGAACCGGTTCTCGAGCACGGCCACGATGCCGAGCAGGCCGAGCGAGTCCAGGCCGTACTCGTCGAAGGCCGAGCCGGGACGGCTCTCCATCGCCAGCGGGTCGACCGTGAGACCCGCGCCGTTCTTCATGAGCGCGGCCAGTTCCTCGTAGGTCAGTTGGGTGGTCATGCGGGACTCCTTGTCACTGAGGGGTGTCGGTGCGGTGGCGCAGCACGAGCGCCGCGTTCGAGCCCATGAGCCCTCGGCTCAGTACCAGCGCCGTCCGCAGTTCCGCGGGGCGCGCGCGGCCGGTGACCACGTCGAGGTCGTGGCACACCTCGAAGACGTTGGGCGTCGGCGGGATCAGACCGTGTTCCATCGCGAGTACCGCGGCGGACGTGTCCAGCACGGGTGCTCCGCAGTAGGCGCGGCCGATGCCGGTCTTGGGCGCCGTCACCGGTACGCGCCGGCCGTGCCGGCCCAGCGCGTCGGCGATGGCCAGTGCCTCGGCGCGGTCGGCCGAGGGCACACCGAGCGCGTCCGCGAAGACGACGTCGATCTCCTCCGGCGCGCAGCCGGCCTCCTCCAGCGCCCGCCCGATGGCGTGCGCCAGTCCCTCGCGGGACTGTTCCCACCGGGACGCCCCGGTGAAGGTGGCGGCATGGCCGGCCAGTTCGGCACGGATCCGGGCCCCGCGGCCGAGAGCCGCCGACTCCTCCTCGACCACCAGCATCGCGCCGCCCTCGGCCGGTACGAATCCGCAGGCGTCCGAGGTGAACGGACGGTAGGCGCGGGTCGGTTCGTCGCAGGTGCTGAGGTCCTCGTAGCCGAGCTGGCAGACGACCGAGTACGGCGCCAGGGGCGCTTCGGCCGCGCCGACGACGACGGCGTCGGTGCCGCGCCGGATGGAGCGTGCGGCGTGCATGAGCGCGTCCAGGCCACCGGCCTCGTCGCTGGCCACGACGGCGCACGGCCCCTTGAAGCCGCCGCGGATCGATATCTGACCGGTGCTGGCGGCGTAGAACCAGGCGATGGACTGGTACGGGCCGACGTAGCGGGAGCCCTGCCCCCACAGCCGCTGCAGTTCGCGCTGGCCGAACTCGCCGCCGCCGGACCCGGCGGCGGTCACCACGCCCACGCTGAACGGGGCGCTCTCGTAGTCGGCGCGGCCGAGCCGTGCGTCGTCCAGGGCCAGATCGGCGGCCGCCATCGCGTAGTGCGTGAAGCGGTCGGTCTGGACGAGGTAGCGCTCCTCGATGAACGCGACCGGGTCGAAGTCCCTGACTTCGCCCGCGACGCGCAGCGGCAGGTTCTCGCAGCCCTCGCGGGAGACCGTGTCGAGGACGCTGACGCCTTCCTGCGTCTGTTTCCAGAAGGCACCGGCGCCGGTCCCGTTGGGGGCGACGACACCGATCCCCGTAATGACGGATCGCCGGTGTGTCCGGGTACTCATGGGGTCCTCCCGCCTGTTCGGGTCAGGGCGACGGCGGACTGGAATCCGCCGAACCCGCTGCCGACCGAAAGCACGCTGCGCAGCTTCAGGGGCCGTGCGGTGCGCGGCACGTAGTCGAGGTCGCACTCGGGGTCCGCGGTCTCGTAGTTGGCCGTCGGCGGCACCGTCTGGTGCTCGATGGCCAGCACGCACGCGGCGATCTCGATGGCGCCGATGGCGCCGAGCGAGTGGCCGACCATGGACTTGATCGAGCTCATCGGCACCTTGTACGCGTGCGCGCCCAGGGCCCGTTTCACCGCTGCCGTCTCGTGCCGGTCGTTCTGCTTGGTGCCCGAGCCGTGCGCGTTGACGTAGTCGACCTGCGAGGCGTTGATCCGGCCGTGCGCGAGGGCGGTGTTGATGGCCTCGGCCATCTCGAGGCCTTCGCCGGTCAGCCCGGTCATGTGGTAGGCGTTGCCGAAGGTGGCGTAGCCCGATATCTCGCAGTAGACGGTCGCCCCGCGGGCACGGGCGTGTTCGAGCTCCTCGAGTACGAGGACGGCGCCGCCCTCGCCCATGACGAAGCCGTCCCGGCGGGCGTCGAACGGCCGGGAGGCGTGCTCCGGGTCGTCGTTGTTCGCCGAGGTCGCCTTGATCGCGTCGAAGCACGCCACCGTGATGGGGGTGATGGGGGTGTCCGACGCACCGGCGATGCAGACGTCGACCCGGCCTTCCTCGATGGAGTGGAAGGCGTACCCGATCGCGTCGAGGCCCGAGGTGCAGCCCGTGGAGACGGTCTGGACGGGCCCGTGGGCGCCGACCTCCTCGGCCACGGCCGAGGCGAGGGTGCTGGGCGAGAACGCCCGCTCCAGGTGGGCGCCCGCCGGCCGGTGGTCGACGTCCCAGCGCTTGCCGCTCCCGCTGACGGCCACGTAGTCGTGCTCGAGGCGGGTGGTGCCCCCGACCGCGGTGCCGAGGGACACCCCGATGCGCCAGGGGTCCTCCTTCTCCGGGTCGAGTCCGGCGTCGCTCAGCGCCTCCCGGGCGGCCACCAGGGCGAACTGGACGTACCGGTCCGACCGTGCGACCAGGTCCTCGTCGAGGCCGTGGGCCGCGGGATCAAAGTCGCATTCGGCGGCGATGCGCGAGCGGAAGGCCGCCGGGTCGAACAGGGTGATGCCACGGGTCGCGGTACGTCCGCTGGAGAGGAGGTCCCAGAACGCCGGGACTCCGATGCCGCCGGGTGCGACGACTCCGACTCCGGTGACGGCCACACGACGGGTCATGACGCAGCCTCCGTTCGTTCTGGCGGGGCTCCGCGCTCGGCGACGTCCGTGTGTTCGGTGTCCACGTGCCCGAGTTCCGGGCGCGGGGCGAGCGGACCGAGGTGGAAGACCATGCGCGCTTCCACGTCGCCCACGTTGCGGAAGCGGTGGCGGACGTGCGGGGGGATCAGCAGCCCCTGGTCGGGCCGCATCGCGTGCGGCTCGCCGTCGAGGTCCACTTCGAGGAGTCCCTGCACGACGTACACGAATTCCTCGGAGTACGGGTGGTAGTGCTCGCCGATGCGCTCACCCGGGTTGACGATGGCCAGCCCCATGAAGCCGCTGGTGGCGCCCACGGCGGTCGGTGTGAGCAGGGCGCGCAGGTCGCCTCCGCGCCTGCGGTTGGGCTGAGTCTCGCTGAGGTCCACGATGCGAGGCCGGTGCGTGGTCATGACTGCTCTCCTCCAGGCGCGTTGTGCGGTGTGACGGCAGCCCGGGGCGGTCCCCGGGGGTGCCGGTGAAGCCGTTCAGGACTCGGTGGCCCGACGGTCGGTGATCAGGCTCATCTCTGCCTGGGCGAGGAAACGCGCGGCCTCCTGGTCGGTCGTCGGCATGCCGTTGGCACCGCCGTCGAGCAGCCGGCCGAGCATGGCCGCCTTGCGGTTGCCGCCGATGCCGAGCGCCTGGGCGGGCTGGGCGTCGAACGGGCCGCTCACCTCGAGGAGCCGCACCACGATGTCGTCGCGCTGGAAGATGGTGCTGCTCTCGATGGGGCTGGCGACGTCGTCCGCGGCCTCCTCGTCCTGGCCTGCGAGCAGCCGGGCCAACGCCATGCCGCAGCCTTCCTTGGCCTGGTAGAACAGCGCGTGCCGCTGGACGTCCTCGGCGGCGTGACGGCCGGCCTTCACGTGGTGGACGGTCGGGAGTGCGGCCCGGGTGAAGAACATCCGGGCGGAGTCGGGGTCGCTGAGGTCGCGGTCCTGCTCCAGGTACGGGTTGATGGCCTCTTCGAGAGCCCTGACCTCGGGCTGCCGCGAGACGTGGCGCAGGGCCGCCATCAGGTCGCCCTCGACCTCCACCGCCCGCACGACACGGTTCCCGTGCATGAAGAGCGAGGTACGGCACAGCCGGGTGTTCTCGTCGACGCGTGACTGCGGGGAGTCGTAGTCGGCGAGGATCTTCGCGACCATCTCCTCCGTGCCCGGCTTCACCGTGAAGGTGAGCGCGTGGCGTACCACGCCGTCGCCCAGACGCGGGGTGGCCTGGAGGCGGCCCTTGGCCGGCTCGGGGGTCCGCTGCTCGAACGCGACGCCGGTCTCGCGCAGCACGCTGAAGCGGAGGGAGCGGGTGTCGCGCACGCAGCTGTGGAGCGGCTGCACCGTCGCGACGTGCTCCTCGCTGTTCACCCAGGCGAGGAAGGGCGGGGCGCTCTCCCACTCGCTGGTGATGAGCCACTGCGAGGGGTTCTCGATCGACTGGCACAGCTGGTCGCTGATGTGCCCGGGAATCGAGGCCACCTGGTTCCGCATGTGCTCGTACGCCTCGAGGAACTGGTTCTGGGCGCCGTCGTGCAGGTCCAGCAGCAGTATGACCCGGAGCCTCGAACCGTCGAAGGCGGACTGCGATATGCGTTCCGAGAGAATGGTCATCTTTCGCTCTCCTTCGAGACGGATCGGCGGCCACGTCCCGTGGCCCTCGTCATCCGTCGGTGTCGGTGGAAGCGGAGCAGGTCCCTGCCCGCTGATGCGTGTTGTCGCCCCCGCATCGCGAGTTCGCTCCCGCGACTGATCGTGGAACGCTGGTACGGGCGGCGCGAGATTTATGAACCGTTCAGGTGAGGCGGTGACCGAAGCCTCCGCACAAGGGCATGGACACTGCATCCGTCCTGCGTCCGAGCTGGAGCAACTGATGAACGAGAAGACCGACCTCCGCGTACCAGTCCTCATCGTGGGCGGCTCCCTGGTGGGCCTGTCCGCCTCCCTCTTCCTGAGCCGGCTCGGCGTCCGCCACCTGCTCGTCGAGAAGCACGCGCACACGTCGACCCACCCCCGCGGGCGCGGCAACAACGTCCGCACCATGGAGCTGTTCCGCGCCGCCGGTGCCGAGCAGCTGATCCGGGACGCCGCCTCGGTGCTCGAGGACAACCACGGCATCCTCCAGGCGGGGTCGCTCACCGGGGACGACCAGGAGTGGCTGTTCAAGGAGATCGACCCGGGTGGCGGTCTCGCCCGGTTCAGCCCGAGCGGCTGGTGCCTGTGCAGTCAGAACGACCTGGAGCCCGTGCTCGTCACCCACGCCCGTGACCAGGGCAGCGAGCTGCGGTTCTCCAGCGAGCTGCTCACCTTCGAGCAGGACGCGGACGGCGTGACCGCTGTGGTGAAGGACCGGGAGACCGGGGAGCACACCACGGTGCGGGCGGACTACCTCGTCGCCGCCGACGGGCCCCGCAGCCCGATCCGGGAGCAGCTGCGCATCGGCCAGTCGGGGCCCGGCGATCTGTTCCACAACGTGAGCATCACCTTCCGGTCCCGGCAGCTCGCCTCGGTCGTGGGCGACCGGCGCTTCATCGTCTGCTACCTGACCAATCCGGAGGCGGACGGGGCACTGCTGCCGGTGGACAACGAGGAGCAGTGGGTCTTCCACGCGCCGTGGCAGCCGGACCGGGGCGAGACCCTGGAGGACTTCAGCGACGAGCGGTGCGCGGAGCACATCCGCAGGGCGGTCGGAGCGCCCGGTCTCGACGTCGAGATCACGGGCAAGGCACCGTGGCACGCCGCGGAGCGGGTCGCGGAGCGTTACGGGGTGGGCAGGGTCTTCCTCGCCGGTGACTCGGCCCACGAGATGTCCCCCACCGGCGCGTTCGGTTCGAACACCGGCATTCAGGACGCGCACAACCTGGCGTGGAAGCTGGCTGCGGTGATCTCCGGCGAGGCGGGGCCCGGACTCCTCGGGACGTACGAGGCGGAGCGCCTGCCGGTGGCGAAGGCCACGAGCGCCCGCGCGTCGGCCCGTTCGGGGGAGCACAGTCACCCGGGTTACGCCGGGTCACCCGGTCCGACCGGTGGGCGCAAGGGCGGCATGCTCACGGTCGCGCTCGGATACCGCTATCTCCAAGGTGCGGTGCTGGGCACGGACACCGACCTGCCGGTGGTACCCGAGGGCATGGGTCTGACGGGCGAACCCGGCACCCGCGCACCGCACTTGTGGGTCGACCGGGGCGGTGTGCGCCTGTCGACCCTGGATCTGTACGAGAGGTCGTTCGTGCTCCTGTCCGACGCGGGCCACCCGGAATGGCGTGCGGCGGCGGTCCGGGCGGCGGAGCGCCTGAAGGTCCGCCTGGACGCCTTCACGATCGGTTCGGGCCAGGGTGCCGATCTGCGGCCCGCGAACGATGCGGACTGGAGCGCCGCCCACGGCACGAGCCCCGAGGGTGCGGTGCTCGTGCGCCCCGACGGCTTCGTGGCCTGGCGGTCCGAGGGCGGCGTGGCCGACGCCGAGGCGACTCTGTACGAGGCGCTGACGACGCTGCTCCACCGCGACTGAGCGATTGGCGGGCGCGCCTCGCCCGCGCGCCTCGTCCGCCGCGTCTCACCCGACGCCGAACGACCTCAGGGCGGTGAGGAAGGCGTCCGGGTTGTCGTGGTGCACGAGATGCCCGGCGTCGACCCGGACGTACTGCCCGCCGGGTATCCGGCGGGCCATCCACGCCAGTTGTTCCTGGTCGATGTGGCTGCGGGATCCGCCGACCACGAGCGTGGGGGCGGTGATCTCGCCCAGGCGCTCCCGTACCGCCGGATCGGGGGCGTTCAGCTGGGCGTCGATGGCGCCCACCACCGGCCAGTCGAAGCCGAGTTCCCCGGCGGGCCGCTCCGCGGGTGCGCGGGGCGGGTCGAGCGGGAGCATGGGCGGGGCGTCCTCGATGACGAGTCCGCCGATCAGCCCCGGGTGCTGCTCGGCGAGCATCAGGGCGGCCGCGCCCCCCATCGAGTGCCCGACCACGACGGCGCCGGCCAGATTGCGGACCTCCAGGAACGCGTGCAGGTCGTCGCGGAAGAACTCGAAGGAGTAGCGGCCGGGCCAGTCGCTGAGTCCGTGGCCCCGGAAGTCGAGTGCGTACACCCGGTGCCTTACGGCGAGCCGTTCGGCGATTCCCGTCCAGTCCAGGCTGTTGCCGCCCCGTCCGTGGGCGAGCACGACGGGCGGGGACGCGGGATCGCCCCAGGTGCGGTGGGCGAGCCGGTTCCCGCCTGCGTGCACGCTGCTGACCCCGGGGTCGAGGAAGGCGGTGACGGTGCGGACGAAGGAGCCGGGGTCGTCCATCCACGGGTAGTGTCCGGCGCCCCGCTGGACGACGAGCTCGCCGTGCGGGAAGAGCGCGGTGAGCTCGGCCGCGCGGTCGGGGCTGGGGCCGCCGTCGTACTCCCCGGCGACGACGAGTACCGGCGCCTCCAGCTCCCGCAGGGCCTCGACGACCGCGGCGGTCTCCAGGCCGTCCTGCGGATAGTGGAGCGACCGCGCCTCGGCGTTGGTCTGGGCGGCGGCCTCGGCGGCGTGCGCCCGGGCACCGGCGTCCCATCGCCCGTAGGTGAACGGCAGGGTGGCGGCCCAGACGTCGGCCGTGGCGTGCCCGGCCCAGACCACCTCCAGCGCGGCCCTGGCCTCGGCGTACCAGGGCTCCTGGCTGCGCAGTTCGGAGGCTTGGCGCCAGTCCTCGTCCGTGACGGGGATACCGGTGGCGCGTGTGCTGGGAGTGACGAGGGTGAGGGTGCGCAGTCGCTGCGGGTACTTCGCGGCGTACAGGGCCGCGAGGCTCCCGGACGCGGAGTGGGCCAGCAGATCGATCCGTTCGAGGCCGAGGTGCGTGCGAAGGGCCTCGACGTCGTCGACGATCCGGTCGCAGCGGTACGTCGACGGGTCCTCCGGGACTGCGGAGTCCCCGGTGCCGCGCAGATCGAGGAGGACCAGCCGGCGCACGCGGGAGAGTCCGCCGAGGTCCCCGAGGTAGCGGGCGGCCCGCATCGGGCCGCCGGGCAGGCAGATCAGCAGGGGGCCGTCACCCACGAGGTGGTAGGCCAGTTCGGTCCCGTCGTACGTGCGGAAAGTCGGCATGCCCGCCATCCAAACAGGGCAGGGGGGCGGCTGCGGGCGCGTACGCCCACAGCGATCAGGCGGACACCCTGCGGGGAGGGAGCGGAGCGGCTGCCCGCCCGGCACCTCTTGAGGGGCTTCACGCCTCTTGCCATGGCGTCGGCATCCTGAATTACTACTCCCAGGGACATCGACCGAACGATCGGTCGCCCGCTTCGGCGAGAGGATCATCCGCATGACGGCTCTGCTGGACGCTGCCGAGCGGCTCGGCCGCGACGAGTTGGAGGCACTGCAGCTGGAACGGCTCCGGGCCACGCTGCGGCACGCGTACGACAACGTCGGTTTCTACCGGGCGTCCTTCGACAAGGCCGGTCTGCGGCCCGAGGACTGCCGTTCGCTCGCCGACCTCGCCCGCTTCCCGTTCACCGTCAAGGCCGACCTGCGGGACAACTACCCCTTCGGGATGTTCGCCGTCCCCGAAGAGCGGGTACGGCGCATCCACGCGTCCAGCGGGACGACCGGCCGGCCGACCGTGGTCGGGTACACCGAACGCGATCTGGACACCTGGGCGGACGTGGTGGCCCGGTCGATCAGGGCCGCGGGCGGGCGCCCGGGGCACAAAGTCCATGTGGCCTACGGGTACGGGCTCTTCACCGGCGGACTCGGGGCGCACTACGGGGCGGAGCGCCTCGGCTGCACCGTCATTCCCGCGTCCGGCGGCATGACCTCCCGCCAGGTTCAGCTGATCCAGGACTTCCGTCCCGAGATCATCATGATCACTCCCTCGTACATGCTGACCCTGCTGGACGAGTTCGAGCGTCAGGGGGTCGATCCCCGTACGACGTCGCTGAAGGTCGGCATCTTCGGGGCCGAGCCGTGGACCGAGCAGATGCGCCGGGAGATCGAGGAGCGGTTCGCCATCGACGCGGTCGACATATACGGGCTGTCCGAGGTGATGGGCCCGGGTGTCGCGCAGGAGTGCGTGGAGACCAAGGACGGGCTGCACATCTGGGAGGACCACTTCTATCCGGAGGTCGTCGATCCGCTCACCGGCGAGGTGCTGCCGGACGGTGAGGAGGGCGAGCTGGTGTTCACCTCGCTCACCAAGGAGGCCATGCCGGTGATCCGTTACCGGACCCGTGATCTGACGCGGCTGCTTCCCGGTACGGCGCGGGTCTTCCGGCGGATGGAGAAGGTCACCGGGCGGAGCGACGACATGGTGATCCTGCGCGGGGTGAACCTCTTTCCGACGCAGATCGAGGAGATCGTGCTGCGGACGCCGGGGGTGGCTCCGCACTTCCAGCTGCGGCTGACCCGCGAGGGCCGCCTGGACGCCCTGACGGTACGCGCGGAGGCGCGGGCCGGGGCCACGACGGACGAACGTGCCGCCGCCGCCCGGTCGATCGCGGCGGCGGTGAAGGACGGGGTCGGGGTGACGGTGGGGGTCGAGATCGTCGATCCGGAGGTGCTGGAGCGGTCGGTCGGAAAGATCAAGCGGATCATCGACCTCAGAAACGCCACCTGAGGCGCACCCCGGTGCGGACCCGGCCGGTCAGCGGGTCGCCGTCAGAGCCGCGAAGACGACGACATTGCTCCGGTACCCCGACTTCTTGGTGTAGCCCCCGCCACAGGTGATCACCCGGATTTCGGGGCGGGCGGACGGACCGTAGACCTTCTTGTCCGGGAAGTTCTTCTTGTCGTAGGACTCGACGGCGTAGACCGTGAACACGGCGGTGCGCAGGTCCGCCCGGATGACCTCGATCGTGGCGCCCTTGCGGACGGATCCCAGCCGGTGGAAGACGCCGGGTCCGACACGGGTGTCCACGTGTCCGGCGGTGATCGCGGTGCCGACGGCGCCGGGAGCGGTGCCGTCGGCGTACCAGCCGGCCAGGACCGGGTTGTCGTCCGGCGGAGGCTGCAGCGCTCCCGCCGCGTCGAGGGCCAGCCGGGCCACCGGGGCATCCACGCCGACGGTGGGGATACGCAGCCGGACCGGGTCCGACGGCGGCAGCGGGTCGACGGTGGGCCGCGCGACCGGGGCGCTGGGGCTGGGGGACGGGGCGGGAGTCACGCGGGCCGGGGTCACCGGGGCGGGCGTGGCCGGCAGGGGACGCAGGGGGGCCGGACGTACGGGTGGCCGGGGTGCGAGCTCCGGCGGCACGGGGGCGGGGCTCACGTAGACGGGCACCGCTCGGGTGGCACCTAGCGGGGCCGTGTAGGCCTGGGAGATCGCCGGTCGCGCGGGAGGGGCGGCGGCCGGCGCCGGAGCGCTGCGGACGGGCGCGGAAGGTGAAGGAGCCACGATGGCCTGCGTGGCCGGCGGCTGCGGTGGGGTGTCGTCCCGCATTCCGCTGACCACGAGCGCGGTGCCCGCGACCAGGGCCCAGACAAGATGCTTGACCGCGGGGAACGCCTGCGGTGACGTGCTGGACCTGCGCCCGGTTTCCATCTCGGTTGCCTCTGCTTCGCAGCGGGTGAACTACTGGGGAGAGTCCGCGGGACCCCGGGCCGGTACGGCATCCGGGGCCCGCAGACAGGACTCGGCCGCTGTCGGGACACGACCCGATCGGGAAACGCCTGCGGCCGGACACGAACGCGGTCAGGCTCCGACGGCGCTCGCCCGACGGCGCATCCTGACCACGCCTCCGGCCATCGCACCGGCCAGCAGCACGCTTCCCGCGGCAAGCTGCGTGCCCTTGTCCGTGGGAGCCCCGAAGCCGGCCTCGACGCCGCCGCTCGGAGCACCCCCGCCGTTCGGGGCGCCCCCACCGTTCGGGGCCTCCCCGCCGTTCGGGGCGCCCCCGCCGCTCTGGACGCGGTCGGCGATCCGGTACGTATCAGTGATCATGATCCGCGGCGGGCACTTCACGATCACGGTGTCGGTGCGGGCGACCGTCCCCGCCGGGATCTCGAACACGCCGACGAGCGTGCCCTTGCGCTCACCCGCGAAGAGGTGGAACGCCCCGCCGACCTCCGACGTGCCCTTGCCGTACGTCTCTTTGCCGCATGCCCTGGTGCTGACCGTGACCTTGGAACCGGGCGTGGCCTTGCCGGGGCTGATGCGGATACTGGGCTCGGCGGCGGGTTCGACGGCGGCGACCGCAGCCGGGGCCGTGAGCCCGAGGGCACCGACGATCAGACAGATACCCGCACCGACGCGTGTGTTGCGCATGAGGATCCTCCTACGGGAGCAGGGTCCGGCCTGTCTGCGCGGCACCTCTGCTGTGCTTCGCTCCCGAGGCAACCGACAGTCCGTCACATCCGCAACATGACATGTCGCCGTATACGTCACCCGGCCAGGCGCAGGAATCCGCCCCCGCGTGATCGTTTACGCAGGTCACGGAAGCGGCGGCGGGGGCGGCGGAGGATCCGGCGGGCGGACGGCGAACGGGCTAAGCGCGGCGGGTGACCCGACCGTGCCGAAGGCGGTGGGCACCCGCCGCCTACTCCCCCGGTCTCAGGGTCCGGCTGCCGGAAAACCGGTCCCGCAGCTCCCTCTTGAGGATCTTTCCGCTGGCGTTGCGCGGCAGCCCGTCCACGAAGAGGACCCTCTTCGGCGCCTTGAAGTGGGGGAGCTTCTCACGGGCGTACGCGATCAGTTCGGGCTCGGTGACCTCGCCACGCAGCACGACGATCGCGGTGACGGCCTCGATCCAGCGCTCGTCGGGCAGCCCCACGACCGCCGCCTCGGCCACTGCCGGATGGGTGTAGAGGGCATCCTCCACTTGTCGTGAGGCGATGAGCACGCCTCCGGAGTTGATGACGTCCTTCACCCTGTCGACGACGGTGAAGTAGCCCTGTGCGTCGCGGACCGCGAGGTCGCCGGAGTGGAACCAGCCGTCGCGGAACGCCTCCGCGGTCTCCTCCGGCTTGTCCCAGTAGCCCTGGCACAGCTGCGGGGAGCGGTACACCACTTCGCCTGCCGTGCCGTCAGGTACGTCCTTGCCGTGCTCGTCGACCACCTTCGCCTCGACGAAGAGCACGGGCCGCCCGCACGATTCCATCCGGCCCTCGTGCTCGTCGGGGCCGAGGACGGTGGCGAGCGGGCCGATCTCGCTCTGCCCGAAGCAGTTGTAGAAGGCCAGCCCGGGCAGCCGCTCCCGCAGCCGTTCCAGTACGGGCACCGGCATGATCGAGGCACCGTAGTAGGCCTTGCGCAGGGCACCGAGCTCACGGGTGGCGAAGTCCGGGTGGTTGGCGAGGCCGATCCAGACGGTGGGCGGGGCGAAAAGGCTGTCCGCCTGCCCTGCCTCGACCAGGTCGAAGATCCGGCCCGCGTCCGGGGCGTCGAGAATGGTGTTCTCGGCGCCCACCGCGAGGTACGGCAGCAGGAACACGTGCATCTGCGCGGAGTGGTAGAGCGGCAGCGAGTGCACGGGCCGGTCGGTGGCGCGCAGGTCGAGCGCGGTGACGGCGCTGACGTACTCGTGGACCAGGGCGCCGTGCGTCATCATCGCGCCCTTGGGCCGGTCCGTGGTGCCCGAGGTGTACAGCAGCTGGACCAGGTCGTCGGCGCCGGGCGCACGGTCGGGGGTGAAGGGGCGCCGGGTGTCCAGTTCACCGAGGAGCGAGTCCGGTGCGTCGCGCAGTGCGCGTACGGCGTGTCCCTCCGGGATGCGCGAAGCCAGGTCGGGGTCGGTGAGGACGAGGGAGCTGCCGGACTGTTCGAGGATGTACGCCAGGTCGTCACCGGTGAGGTTCTGATTGACCGGCACGTGGACCAGCCCCGCCCTGGCGCAGGCCAGGTAGGCGATCAGATAGACATCGGAGTTGTGGGCGAAGGAGGCGACCCGGTCACCGGGACGCAGTCCGTGTGCGCCGGTCAGCACCGCGGCGGCCGTGCTGACGGACGCGTCGAGGGCCGCATAGGTCCAGGACCGCCCGGCGTAGCGGACGGCGATGTGCTCGGGGGTGCGCCGGGCGCTGCGCGCCACGACTCCGTCGACTGTGCTGCTGCGTACACCTGTCATGGCGTGATCCTGGGCGGCCCCGCCCCCGGGGGTCAAGGGCCCGGATACCGACCAGCCGGTTGACAGGTGCACGGTGGGGCTGACTGAGTGGCGCGTGGCTGTCCGGGGCTCCCGGGCAACCGCTGTTCCCACCCTCACAGTTGGGAGGACCCTTGCCCCTCCGTAATCGTCTGAGACTCCTCGCGGTCTCCGGACTCGCCCTGTTCACCGCGGCCGCGTCGCTGCCTCCGGCCGCGGCCCGCACCTCGCCCGAGCACCACCCTTCGGGCGGCGGACTGTCCGCCGTCATCCGGTACACCGAGTACGGCATCCCGCACATCGTGGCGAAGGGCTACGCGGACCTGGGCTTCGGCAACGGCTGGGCACAGGCCGCCGACCAGGTGTGCGTCCTCGCCGACGGATTCGTCACGGTGCGGGGCGAGCGGTCGGCGTACTTCGGTCAGGACGCCGCCCCCGACGGCTCGTTGTCCTCGGCGACGAAGAACCTCTCCAGCGATCTGTACTTCCGCGGGGTGCGCGCGAGCGGCACCGTCGAGAAGCTGCTGAAGGTCCCGGCGCCGGCCGGTCCGAGTCACGAGGTCAAGGAGACCATGCGCGGCTGGGCCGCCGGGTACAACGCGTGGATCAAGCAGAACCGGATCACGGATCCGGCCTGCCGGGGCGCCTCCTGGGTACGGCCCGTCACCACGCTCGACGTGGCCGTCCGGGGCTTCGCGATCTCGGTACTCGGCGGTCAGGGCCGTGGCATCGAAGGCATCACGGCCGCGCAGCCGCCGTCCTCGGTCCCGGCCGTCCCGGGTGTGTCCCCCGAGGAGGCCGCCGGCGCCGCGCTGCGGCTGCTGTCCACGCAGAACGCCGACATGGGTTCCAACGCCGTCGCCTTCAACGGGTCCACGACGGCCGGTGGGCGCGGGCTGCTGATCGGCAACCCGCACTATCCGTGGCAGGGCGGGCGCCGGTTCTGGCAGTCCCAGCAGACCATTCCCGGCGAGCTCGATGTGGCGGGCGGTTCCCTGCTCGGCTCGACGACGATGTCGATCGGCCACAACAGGAACATCGCCTGGAGCCATACCGTCGCCACGGGGGTCACGCTCAACCTGCATCAGCTGACGCTCGACCCCGCCGATCCGACGGCCTACCTGGTGGACGGCCGGAGCGAGCGGATGACGAAGCGGACGGTCACGGTTCCCGTGAAGGGCGCCGACCCGGTGACCCGCAGCCAGTGGTGGACCCGCTACGGTCCCGTGGTCACCTCACTGGGGGCGGGATTGCCGCTGCCCTGGACGGCGACGACCGCGTACGCGCTGAACGATCCCAACGCCTCGAACCTGCGCGCCTCGGACACCTCGCTCGGTTTCAGCAGGGCTCGCAGTACGGCGGACATCGAGTCGGCGCTGCGCCGCACCCAGGGCCTGCCGTGGGTGAACACGGTAGCGGCCGACTCCCGGGGGCACTCCTTCTTCTCCCAGTCCCAGGTGCTGCCGAGGATCACCGACGACCTGGCACAGCGCTGCTCCACCGCGCTCGGCAAGGCCACGTACCCCTCGTCGGGGCTTGCGGTGCTCGACGGGTCGAGGAGCGAGTGCGCGCTCGGATCCGACCCGGACGCCCTCCAGCCCGGCATCTTCGGGCCGGGCAGGATGCCCGTGCTCAAGGACACCCCGTACGTGGAGAACTCCAACGACAGTGCCTGGCTGACCCATGCGCAGACACCGCTGACCGGCTACGAGCGTGTCTTCGGCACCATCGGCACACCGCGCTCCATGCGTACCCGCGGTGCGATCGAGGACGTGTCCGCGATGGCGGAGAAGGGCCGGCTGACCGTCGGTGACCTGCAGCGCCAACAGTTCGCGAACAGGGCTCCCGCCGGTGACATGGCGGCCGGTGATCTGGCGCGGGCATGCTCGGCGCTGCCCGGCGGCACCGCGCCCGGGGCCGACGGTTCGCCCGTCGACGTGTCGACGGCGTGCGGGGTGCTGAAGCGCTGGGACCGGACCACGGACACCGACAGTGCCGGAGCCCTGCTCTTCGACCGCTTCTGGCGCAGGGCAACCGCGACGGTCCCCGCCGACAAACTGTGGAAGGTGCCGTTCTCCGCTGCCGATCCGGTCCGCACCCCCAACACCCTGAACACCTCGGCGCCCGGGGTCGCCGCGGCACTGGCCGACGCGGTGGCCGAGCTGCGGGCGGCGGGGATCGCGCTGGACGCTCCTCTGGGCAGCCATCAGTTCGTCGTACGCAACGGGAAGCGCATCCCGGTGGGCGGCGGCACGGAGTCACTCGGCGTCTGGAACAAGACCGAACCCGTGTGGAACGCGGCGGGCGGCGGCTACACGGAGGTGTCGGCCGGTTCCAGCTACATCCAGGTGGTCGGCTGGGACGGCGGTCCGTGCCCGGTGGCCCGGACCCTGCTCACGTACTCCCAGTCGTCGAACCCGGCGTCACCGCACTACAGCGACCAGACCCGGTTGTACTCGGGCGAGCGCTGGGTGACGTCGCGGTTCTGCGAGAAGGACATCGCACGCTCACCCGCGCTGTGGGTCGTGCGGGTCCACGAGAGGCGATAGGTCCCGCTCCGTCCGGCATCGGCCCCTGACGCACCGGCAGGACGCGTCAGGGGCTGATCGCCAGGAAGACGAACGCCACGAAGATGACGAGGTGCACCCCGCCCTGAAGCAGGGTGGCACGCCCCGGCACGACGGTCAGGGCGCCCACCACGACGGTCAGGGCGAGCAGAACCATGTGGGTGGCACCGAGGCCGAGGTGGAGCGGTCCTTCCAGCCAGATCGAGGCGAGCGCGATGGCCGGGATGGTGAGGCCGATGCTGGCCATCGCCGAGCCGAGGGCCAGATTGAGGCTGGTCTGCACCCGCTCGCGCCGCGCGGCCCGTACGGCGGCGAGGGTCTCGGGCAGAAGGACCAGCAACGCGATGACGACGCCCACCACGGATTGCGGCATCCCGGCGGCCTCGACACCCGACTCGATGGTCGGCGATACGGCCTTGGAGTCGCCGACGACCGCCACGAGGGCCACCAGGAGCATGACCACGCTGAGTACGGTCGCGCCCCGCCCGGGCAGCGGCACGGGGTCGTCCTCGGCCTTGCGCGGCCGGCCGTCCTGGGTGAGCGGCAGGAAGTACTCGCGGTGCCGCACGGTCTGTACGGCGACGAACAGCCCGTACAGGAGGAGCGAGGCCACGGCGGCGAAGCCGAGCTGGGCGGAGGAGAACTCGGGGCCGGCCTTTCCGATCGTGAAGGTGGGCAGGACCATGCTCAGGGTGGCCAGTGTCGCCACTGTCGCCAGTGCGGCGCCGGTGCCCTCGGCGTTGAAGACGGCCACCCGAGTGCGTACGGCCCCAACCAGGAGGGAGAGTCCGACGATGCCGTTGCAGGTGATCATGACGGCGGCGAAGACCGTGTCGCGGGCGAGGGAGGAGGTCTTCGGCCCGCCGTCGACCATGAGAGTGACGATCAGGGCCACTTCGATAACGGTCACGGCGACGGCGAGGACGAGCGAGCCGTAGGGTTCGCCGACCCGGTGCGCGATCACCTCGGCGTGGTGGACGGCGGCGAGCACCGCGCCCGCGAGGCACAGGGCCACCACGGCTACGGCCGTCGGGGACAGTTCGCGGCCCCAGCTGAGTACCAGCGCGACGGCCGCGATCACCGGTACCGCAACGGTCCACTGGGTGACCAGGGCCCGGGCCGTTGTGCTCACGTTCATGGCCACAGGCTGCCAGAGGCGACCCGGGAGCGCTCGGTGGCACGGCGCCGGGGCCGGCCGGGAACACGGGCTCCCGTCTTCGCGATCGCCAACGCGTCGCGATCCGCACGCACACGGTCTCCTGATGTCACGTCAGATTCTTCTGTCCGTCAGAGACGTACGGGACGGCAGGGGTGACAGTAATCTCTGCTTCGGCAGGAAGTTTCAGGCTCGGGCGAGATTTCGAAAGTTACTTTCGCTCACGTGCTGTCCACATCAGGGGAAGGGGTTCCGAATGGCCGGGGACGTGTCGGGCAGGGGAATGAGCCGTCGGAGGCTGGGGGGCGGGATACTGACGCTGGGCGGAGCCCTCGCCCTCGCGCCGATGCCCTTCGCGGGTGCGGCGGTGGCCGCCGGACGCGGGGCGGAAGCGGGCACACAGTCGGGAGCTGGTACGGGTATGAGTCCGGGGCAGGGCAGGCCCACACTGCGCCGCGGTTCGGCCGAGCGCGCGGGGCTGCTGTCCGAGCCGCTCGACCAGCTCGTCGCCGACGCGGAGACGTACCTCGCCGACTCCCCCAAGCACCCCTGGTACGCGGGGGCCGTGCTGCTCGCAGGGCGTGGCGGCACCGTGGCCCTGCACCGGCCCATCGGCAAGGCGGTGCGCTACGCGGCGTACGACGAGAAGACCGATACCGGGGTGGAGTTCCCCGCGGACCAGCAGATCGCGATGGCCGAGGACACGGTCTTCGATCTGGCGTCGGTGTCCAAACTGTTCACCTCGATCCTGGCCGTGCAGCAGATCGAGCGGGGCGCGCTGGAGCTCGAGGCGACGGTCGCCTCCTATCTGCCGGACTTCGCGGGCGGCGGCAAGCAGGACGTGACCATACGTCAGCTTCTCACGCACACCTCGGGCTTCCGGTCCTGGATCCCGCTCTTCAAGGAGCCGACCAGGGAGGGGAAGCTCCGTCTGCTGTGGAACGAGGTGCCGGCCTCCGCCCCCGGCACGAAGTACCTCTACTCCGACCTCAATCTGATCTCGCTGCAGCTGGTCCTGGAGAAGATCACGGGCCGCGCCCAGGACGTGCTGCTCCGTGAGGAGATCACCGCTCCGCTCGGGATGCACCGCACCCGCTACAACCCGCCCGCCTCCTGGAAGCCGAAGATCGCCGCCACCGAGGACTCCCGGCTGCCCTGGTCCGGCCTGGACCGCGGACTGGTCTGGGGCGAGGTCCACGACGAGAACGCCTTCAGCCTGGACGGGGTCGCCGGGCACGCGGGGGTCTTCTCCTGCGCCTGGGATCTGGCGATCCTGGCCCGTACGCTGCTCAACGGGGGCGTCTACGGCAGGTCCCGGATCCTGTCCGAGGACTCCGTGGAGCTGATGTTCACCGACTTCAACACCGCGTTCCCGGGAGATGAGCACGGCCTGGGCTTCGAGCTCTACCAGCACTGGTACATGGGTGCGATGGCCACGCCGCGCACCGCGGGACACACCGGGTTCACCGGCACCAGCCTCGTCCTCGATCCGACGACGGACTCGTTCCTGATCGTCCTCGGCAACTCGGTGCACCCCGTGCGCAGCTGGCGGTCGGGCAGTGCGCCGCGGGTCGCCGCGGCCAACCGGATGGCACGCGCCGTTCCCGTCCGTCCCGCCCATGGCCGTACCGCCTGGTTCTCCGGCATGGCGAGCGCCTCGACCGCCACGCTCGCCCTGCCCGCGCTCCGTCCGGCGTCCGCGCACGCGGTGCTGAGCTGTGCGCTCTGGTGGGACACCGAGCCGGGCTCGGACTCCCTGCGGCTGGAGGCGTCGTCCGATTCCGGGGCGACGTGGCAGCCCGTGCCGTTCACGACCGTACCGGCGGACGGAGCCCGGCCCCCGCAGCCGGAGCCGCACCCCGCGGGCTCGGTGTCGGGCTGGTCGGGCCGGGTCTGGCATCGTCTGGAGGCGGATCTGGCCGCCTGGCGCGGCACGGAGGTCGTACTGCGATGGCGGTACACCACCGACCAGTTGTACGTCGGGCGTGGCGCGTACGTCGACGGTGTACGTGTCCGGGACGGCAGCCGCACGCTCTTCGACGGGAACAGGCCCGGCGACTCCGGCCGCATCGAGGCGACGGGCTGGATCCTCTCCGCCGACTGAGCGTTCCGGCCGGCTGGATGACGCTGGAGGAGCTGCGCGCCCGGGCGCGTACGGCGGCGGCGAGGCCGACCTGACGCCGGGCAGGGTGTCCGTGTCGGCGGGCGTCGTGATCGGGCTTTCCCTCAGCAGCGGCTGATGACGCACGCCTCGGCGCGCGGAGCATGAGAGAGACGGACAGTGAGCGCGGGCCACCCGAAGGTGGTCCGCGCTCCGCCGTTTCCGGATCCGAAACTTTCGTCGACACTCATGAATGTCTTTCGTAACGCCCGAGCGTGATTACGGGGGACGCTGCCGGATGAATTCCCATACGTGCTGGAGTCACACCATCTGCGCAGGTCATCTCACTGTCCGCTCACACATGAGCGGTTGTTCGCTCGGAAATGTTTCGGAAATGTGGCGTTGACGGTTCGTCACGTTGAGCGCATACTCTCCCTCGCGCCCCCTGCTGCTCCAACGCTCGTCCCCGCCGCGGGAGTGCCCACCGGGTGCGCCCGCGGCGGTTGCACAGCACCTCGAACGGTCCGAACCACCTTGCCGGGTCCCCAGTTCGCTCCGCCCGGCAACCGGAAGAAGAGGCTGGAAACGTGATGGCCAAGAAGTCCCCCGGCGGCCCCCTCGCCCGTCCGCACCTGCCGGCCCGTGCCAGACGGGCGGTCTCGCTCATCACGGCGGGCGTCCTCGCCGCGGCGGGTGTGGTCTCTCTCGCCGGTACGGCCGAGGCGGTCGGCACGCTCGGCAACGCCGCGGCGGCGAAGGGCCGGTACTTCGGTACGGCGGTGGCCGCCAATCACCTCGGCGAGGCGCAGTACGCGTCCACGCTGGACGCCCAGTTCGACTCGGTGACGCCCGAGAACGAGATGAAGTGGGACGCGCTCGAAAGCACCCGCAACTCGTTCAACTACGCGTCGGCCGACCAGATCGTCAGCCATGCCCAGAGCAAGGGGATGAAGGTCCGCGGGCACACGCTCGTGTGGCATTCCCAGCTTCCCGGCTGGGTCGGCGGCCTGGGCACCGCCGATCTGCGTACGGCGATGAACAACCACATCACCCAGGTGATGACGCACTACAAGGGCAAGATCCACTCCTGGGACGTGGTGAACGAGGCCTACCAGGACGGCAGCAGTGGGGCACGGCGCAGTTCACCGTTCCAGGACAAGCTCGGCAACGGCTTCATAGAGGAGGCGTTCCGCACCGCCCGCACGGTGGATGCCAACGCCAAGCTCTGTTACAACGACTACAACACCGACGGCCAGAACGCGAAGAGCAACGCGGTCTACGACATGGTCAAGGACTTCAAGGCGCGGGGTGTGCCGATCGACTGCGTGGGCTTCCAGTCGCACTTCAACAGCAACTCCCCCGTTCCCAGCGACTTCCAGGCCAACCTTCAGCGCTTCGCCGCCCTCGGTGTCGACGTGCAGATCACCGAGCTGGACATCGAGGGGTCCGGTTCCGCCCAGGCCGCCAACTACACCAAGGTGGTGAACGCCTGCCTGGCCGTGTCGCGCTGCACCGGCATCACCGTCTGGGGTGTCACGGACAAGTACTCGTGGCGCAGCAGCGGTACGCCGCTCCTCTTCGACGGCAACTACAACAAGAAGCCGGCGTACGACGCGGTGCTCGCCGCGCTCGGCGGCTCCACCGGTGGAGGCGACGGCGGTGGCACCGGCAGCTGCACCGCCACGTACACGCAGACCGCCACCTGGAACGGCGGGTACAACGGACAGGTGACCGTCAAGGCCGGCAGTTCCGCCATCAGTACGTGGACGGTGCCGGTGACCGTGGCCTCTCCGCAGAAGGTCAGCGCCACCTGGAACGGCTCGCCCACCTGGGACTCGAGCGGAAACGTGATGACCGTGCGACCGAGCGGCAACGGCAGTCTCGCCGCGGGCGCCTCGACGAGCTTCGGGTTCACCGTCGCGACGAACGGCAACACCTCCGCCCCCACCGTCGGTTCCTGCACCGCCTCCTGACCGGAGCCGGCCACCGGCCGGAACGGGGCGCGTGAAACCCGCACCCACCCGCCCCGTTCCTCATCACCGCCCCGCCCGGTCCCGAGACCTGGCGGGGCGGTTCGCCGTCGCCGCTATCCGGCCTCGGCCAGGGCGGGGGCGGGGGCGGGGGCGGGGGACGGTGCCGGAGCGGCGGACGGCGCAGGTGCCGTGGATTCCCGTACCACCAGTCGTGGCCTGATGAGCAGCGACCGTCCGGCACCCGGGGCCGAGTCGATCCGGGCCCGCAGCTGCTGGAAGGTCTCGGCCGCCATCTCCGGAAGCGGCTGGCGGACCGTGGTCAGGGGCGGTTCGAAGAGATCGGCGAGCAGGATGTCGTCGAACCCGACCACCGAGACGTCCCGCCCCGCGCGGAGTCCGGCGTCCTTGGCGCCGCGGCAGACGCCGATCGCGCACATGTCGTTGATCGCGACGAATCCGGTGGGCGGGCGTGGCTGCGACAGCAGTTCCCGGGCGGCGTTCCGGCCCAGCTCGGCGGCGTCCTTGTCCCCGAATTCGGTGGTGTCCGCACCGGGCCACACGATCGCGTCGGCAGGGTCGAGTCCCGCCGATTCGAGCGCGGCCCGGAAGCCGCGCAGGCGCTCCCGGCGGTTGACGCTGTTGACCGAGCCGGAGACGAACGCCAGCCTTCGGTGGCCCAGTTCGATCAGATGGCGGGTGGCGAGCTCGGCGCCCATCGCGTTGTCCACACTGATGCTGGACAGCGACGGCGGATCGCCCGCCTGCGCGGTGCGGTCGAAGGCGACCATCTTCAGACCCCGGCTGAGCAGCGGGGCGACGTGGTCGAGCGAGGGCAGGGAGGAGCACAGGACCACGCCGCTGACCCCGTCGGCGAGCAGTTCCTCCCCGTACTTGAGCTCACGGGCGGGATCGCGCTCGCTGTTGCACAGCAGTACGTGGTAGCCCTCGGCGAGCGCGATGGCCTCCAGCTCTCTCGCGAGCGCGCCCCAGAAGGGGTTGGCGACGGAGGGCACGATCAGGCCGATGACCTTGATGCGGCCGGTGCGCAGCATGCGCGCCGCCCTGTTGGGCCGGTAGCTGAGCTGCTCTATCACCTGCTCCACACGAGCCAGGGTGGCCGCCTGCATACGGTCCGTACGTCCGTTGAGAACGTTGGAGACCGTGCTCGCGGAGACTCCTGCTGCCTCCGCGACCTGATGGATCGTTACCCCGCTCATGCCACCTCCGGTTCGGAACGCACTGCTGAGCTTAGTGTACCGATTTACTGAACGGGCTCCACCGGTACACCCGTTAACATCCCTGAAAATTCTTGTGCATCAGCTGTTGACGCCACTCTCGACGCGTTCTTAGCATCAGTGCATCGATTTACCAGTGCTTCCCAGCCATGTGCGGGAAGTCATCGCTGGATCGATCCACTGACTCCACCTCAAAAGGGGTGTCCCATGGAACTCACAAGACGATCTGTACTCGCCGCCATCGGCGCGGGTACCGCCACTGCCGCACTCGCCGGCTGCGGCGGCGGCTCCACGGCTGCCGGTTCGGCCGACGGCCCCGCCGAGGGCGAGATCACGCTGCTCACCCCGATCTACGAAGGTGCGAACGGCAAGACCCTGCTGGAGCAGGAGATCCTCGGCGGGTTCCGGAAGAAGTATCCGGACGTCAAGGTGAACGTGGACTACACCACGTACGCCCAGCTCAACGAGAAGATCACCACCGGTCTCGCGGGCGGGCTGCTGCCCGACGTACTCATGATGGGTGTCGGGTGGATACCCCCATTCGCGGCGAAGAAGGCGATCGCCGAGCTGCCCGAGTCGCTCGCCACCGCGCACGACTACGAGAAGCGCGTACTGGAGCCGTCGCGTTACGACGGCAAGCTCTACGCGCTGCCCGTGGTCCTCGACACCCGCATCGTCGTGTACCGCAAGGACCACTTCGCGGAGGCCGGGATCAAGAAGACCCCGGCCAACTGGGCGGAGCTGCGCGCCGTCGCGAAGCAGCTGACGAAGGACGGCCGCGTCGGATTCGACCCGTTCTCCATCGACCTGCGCCAGTGCTGGGAGACCTTCCTCTTCGCCAACGGCGGCCAGTTGTTCAGCGCGGACGGCAAGAAGGTGCTGTTCACCGATGCGCGCGGCGTCGAGGCGCTGCAGTTCTTCAAGGACCTGATCAAGGACGGCTCGGCGGACTACGCGAAGAAGACGGATGCCGGCGCCCCGTCCAACGTACAGACGGGCAGGGCGTCGATGATGATGTCGACGAGCGCCCTGTGGGTGCAGGCCAAGGAGCAGAACCCGGAGCTGATCGAGGGCGACAAGCTCGGTGCGTTCGTCCTGGCCAACCGCAGGCCGGCGATGCTCCAGGGCGGCACGCTCGTCACCCAGTCCGCGCGTTCCAAGCACCCGGCCGCGGCCCGCGCGCTCGTCGAGTACCTCGCGTCGCCCGACTCGATCCTCGGTGCGGCGGAGCAGCGTGGCTCGGTACCCGGACTCCGGGACCTCAACGAGTCCGGGTACGTCAAGGAGAACCAGTTCGTCGATCTCTCCCTGCAGAACCTGGAGCACGCCGTCTCCGAGGGCGGCACCGCGGCCTGGATGGAGATCCGCGAAAAGATCAAGCCGACGCTGGAGCCCGCGATCGTGGGCGGTCAGTCCGCGAAGGACGCCATCGCGGAGCTCGGCCGTCTCGCCGAGGCCGCCATCGGCCGGATGTAAGGACCCGACACTGTGCCAGCGACATCTGTGGTGAAGGCACGGCCCGCGCGGCCGCCTTCCTCTCCCGAGGCACCGAGGACGACACGTACGGGCCGGGTTCCCATGGGCCCGGGACGCCGTCGGCGACGTGCGGGCATGCTGATGGTGGCGCCCGCACTGCTGCACGCCTCGCTGTGGATCGGTCTTCCGGTCGTGGTCTCGGTGGCCCTGGCCTTCACGAAGTACGACGTGCTGACGGCGCCGGAGTTCGTGGGCCTGGCCAACTTCCGGGACATGCTGGACGACGCGGTCTTCGTCAAGTCCATCGGCAACACGCTCGTCTACACCTTCTTCACCGTGCCCTTCGGCATGGCCCTCGGCCTGCTGGTGGCACTGGCTCTGCACACCGGCCTCAAGGCGCGCGGCATCTTCCGCACGGCGGTGTTCCTGCCGCAGGTCACCGCGACCGTCGCGATCGCCCTGGTCTGGCTCTGGATCTACAACCCCGGCAACGGCCTCCTCAACACCCTGCTGTCGTTCCTGGGCGTCCAAGGACCCGCCTGGCTCTCCTCGACGACGTGGGCGATGCCTTCGGTGATCCTGGTGGGCATCTGGCAGGGCATCGGCATGAAGATGCTCATCTATCTGGCCGCGCTGCAGTCCCTGCCCAAGGAGCTCTACGAGGCGGCGTCCGTGGACGGCGCGTCCAAGGTCCGGCAGTTCTTCTCGATCACTCTGCCGCTGCTGAAGCCCGCGACGTTCTTCGTGCTGATCACCTCGATGATCAGCGCCTTCCAGTCCTTCGACCAGATCTACATCCTGACCGACGGCGGCCCCGCCAACAGCACCACGATGATGACGTACGAGATCTACAAGTCCGCCTTCCGGGAGTTCCGCGTCGGCTACGCCAGCGCACAGTCACTCGTGCTCTTCGTGCTGCTGATGGGCTTCACCCTGGTCAACAAGCGGATCATGGGAGGCAGTCGTGGCCACGGCTGAGCTGCAGAAGCCGGCCCCGGCTCCGGTGCCGAGGGCCACGGCCAAGGGCAAACCGGTCTCCGCCGGCCGCGTCGCGCTCTACGTGACGCTGTCCGCGGTCTCGCTGCTGATGATGGTGCCGTTCGTCTGGATGGTCCTCACCTCACTCAAGACGCCGGTGGAGATCGCGTCGCAGGAAGCCGGACTGCTCCCGGAGCACTGGCAGTTCGGGAACTACGCCGACGCGCTGAAGGCCGCGCCCTTCGCCACGTACGCCCGGAACAGTTTCATCATCGCTTTCAGCCACACCGTGCTCAACGTGCTGGTCGCCTCGATGGCGGGGTACGCCCTGGCGCGCATCAGGTTCCGCGGCAGCGAGATGATCTTCTACCTCTTCATCGCGGCGCTCATGATCCCCACGTACACCAAGGTGCTGCCGGAGTTCCTGATCGTCCGCTTCATGCCGCTGGCCGGCGGTAACGACATCCTCGGCCAGGGCGGCAGCGGCTGGCTGGACAGCTGGTGGGCGCTCATCATCCCGGGCGCCGTCACCCCGTTCGCGGTCTTCCTCTTCCGGCAGTTCTACCTGGACCTGCCGGTGGAGCTGGAGGAGGCGGCCCGGCTCGACGGTCTCGGCGAATTCAGCATCTACGCCCGGATCATGAGCCCGCAGGTCAAGCCCGCGTTCATCACCGTGGCGCTGCTGACCTTCGAGTCCTCGTGGAACAACTTCCTCTGGCCGCTCCTGGTGACCCATACGGACAGCATGCGGGTGATCCAGGTCGGGCTCTCCGTCTTCAAGACGGAGAACGGCACCCAGTGGCACTTCCTGATGGCCGGCACCACGCTCGCCACCCTTCCCATGGTCGTCCTCTTCCTCATCGGCCAGCGCTACTTCGTACAGGGCTTCGCAACCGCCGGTCTCAAGTGACCGGTTCCGGCCCCTCGTGGGCCGGTCACCGAAAGGGCTTCACCCATGTCTGCTGATCTCAACGGCTCCCGCGCACTGGTGACGGGAGCGGGCCACGGCATCGGCCGCGCCATCGCCGTCGCCCTGGCAGAGGCCGGCGCCGACGTCGCCGTCCACTTCCACTCCTCCGCCGAGGAGGCCGCGAAGACGGTCTCCGCCATCGAGGCGCTGGGACGCAGGGCCAAGGCGTTCCAGGCCGACGCGACCGTGAGCGGCGAGGTGGACGCACTGGTCGAGGAGGCCACCGGATTCCTCGGCGGCCTGGACGTCCTCGTCTGCAACGCGGGTCATCTGATCGGTCGCGAGAAGATCGCATCCATGTCGGACGACCACTTCGACCAGGTCATCTCCGTCAATCTGACGTCGGCGTTCCGCACGGTACGAGCCGCCCTGCCGCATCTGACGCAGTCCTCGGCCGGACGCATCATCACCATGTCGTCGCTCGCCGCGCACAACGGCGGCGGCCCCGGCTCGGTCGCCTACGCGGCCGCCAAGGCGGGCATCCGCGGCTTCACGAAGGGCCTGGCGAAGGAACTCGCGGGCACGGGGATCACCGTCAACTCGGTGGCACCCGGCTTCATCAAGGGCACGGCCTTCCACGACACGTTCACCGCTCCCCAGGCCCAGCAGGCGATGGAGGCCGGCATCCCCGTCGGCCGGGCCGGCACGCCGGAGGACGTCGCCCACGCCGTCGTCCATCTGGCCTCGCCCGCTTCGGGCTTCCTGACCGCCACCACGGTGGACATCGACGGTGGCGTGTGGCCGCGTTGAGGCGCATCGCCCGGGAGCGGGGCGGCTGGTGGCACGCGTACGTCTGCCCGGCCCACGGGGTGGAACTCGACCACGGTGATCTGCTCGGCGGGGTCTTCCCCGAGGACGGTGCGCGCTGCGCGCACGGCTGCCGCGTGGACACGGAGGCCGTGCGCGGCGCCTGGCTGGTGCTCTCGCACCAGGCGTGGGCGCGGCACCTGCGGGTGCTCGCCCATCAGGGCGATCGCGCGGAGGCGGTGGCCCGGCTCGTCGAGTACGCCGACGTGTACGCCGGCCTCGCCACGGAGCGGCACGGCGAGGCGCAGACATGGATGCTGCGCGGCCGGCTCTTCCACCAGGCGCTGACCGACGCGATCTGGGCGGTGAACATCGGGCACGCGGTGAACACGCTCGCCGTCAAGGACACCGAAGGACTCGCGGCGGTACTGCCGCTGCTCGACGACCTGGAGCAGGCGGCACTCGACGCCCGTGACGTGCTGACCGGCCAGGGGCACCTCGCGTCCAACTACACCGCGTGGCTGAACGCGGCAGGTGTGGCCACGAGCCGGGCCGCGGCCGCGGTCCGCGGCCGGGAGTGGGACGGTGCCGGGCAGTGGCTGGAGGGCGATCACGGCCTGTACGCGCATCTGCGCGTGGCGGTCGCCGAGGACGGCTGGGAGTGGGAGGGCAGTACCTACTACCACGGGTTCGTGCTGCGGGCGGCCCTGCTGGCACTGCGCTCCACCGACCCGGCGGCGATCCCGTCCGATGTGGTGGGCGTGCTGGCCGGGATGACGGACGTCCTCGCGGTGATCGCGACGGACGGCGGCATTCTCCCGGCGTTGCACGACGGTCCGTACGCGCGGCCCCCGCTGGCCCTGGAGTGGCTCGAACTGGTAGCCCTTGCCCAGCAGTTGGTGCCGTCCGCAGCACTGGATGCGGTGGCGGTACGCGCACGGGCCGAGCTCGGCGAGCGCGACGACGAGCTGGACCGGGAGCTCGGCGGCTGGTTCGCCGGTCCGCCGCTCCCCCGTCGGGCGGCGCCCGGTGCCGTCACCGTCTTCCCGTCGGCGGGCTACGGAGTGGTACGGGCGGCGGGCATCCACGCACTGCTGGACTTCGGCCCGCACGGCGGTTCGCACGGGCACCGCGACAAGCTGTCGCTGTACCTGTACGGGGACACGACCCTGTGGCAGCCGGACCCCGGCCAGGTGCCCTACGCGCACGCCGAGTTCCGTGATCTGTACGCCTCGACCGAGGCACATCCGGCGTTCCGGGTGGACGGCGCCGAACAGGCGGAGTGCACGGGGGCGCTGCTGGCTTCGGACACCGCCTCGTTGTCCGCCGAGGTCACCACCGCGTACGAAGGGGTGCGCGCGGTACGGCGGGTGGCGGCCGGCGACTGCTACCTGGTGGATCTCCTGACGGTGACGGGCCGTGAGGCGCACCGCGTCACGGCCCAGCTGCGCCCGGGAACGGCGCTCGACGTCCAGCTGCAGGCCGCCGGTCCCGTGCGCACCACCTGGTACGGCGACGAGACCCTGCACGGCTGGCACACCCACACCGCCGGGGTGCCGGTCCGGCCCGTGACCCGGCCCGGCCCCGGTCCGGCGGACGATCCGCAGCGCATGCGCACCCGGGTCGACTTCACCGCCGATGCGGAGCGGGTCACCTTCGCCTCGGTGTACCAGGCGGCATCGGCGGGTCCTGCGGTGAGCGAGGTGCGACTCGACGGCGAGGAGCTGACGGTGGAACTGGCTGACGGCTCCACCGCGCGCTTCCGGACGGAGGGCTGAGTCGTGCTGCTCTCCGCCACTCCGCCGCCCGGCCCGCGCCCCGCGCAGGAGGTCCGGCTGCGGGAGGAGGCCGCGCGCCACCGCGGTCTCACCCCGCCCCGCACGCACCCCCTGGCCAGCATCACCTGGCTGGGCCCGGCCGCCTCCAACCCGGCTCTGGCCTTCCGCACCACCGGCGACCGCGCGCATCTGGACGAGAGCCGGCGCTGGATCGAGGCGGCCGTGCGGCTGCCGCACTGGGGCCGGGCCCATCTGCCGGACCACGACCTGGACGCGGGCTGGTTGCTCCACCACCTGTCGCTCGCCTACCGGTGGATCGGGGACGAACTGCCGGACGGGGTACGGGCGCTGCTGCGGTACAAGCTGCTGCTGCAGGGCCGCCGCATGTACGAGTTCGCGGTGGCGAGCGAGGGCCGCTGGTGGTCGTCGTCGTACTGGCAGAACCACAACTGGATCTGTTACGCGGGTCTGGCGACCGCCGGCTACGTCCTGGGCAAGGAGGAGTGGACCGAGCGGGCCAAGGACAACCTCGGCACGGTCCTGGACCTGATGCCGGCCGACGGTTCGCATGCCGAGGGTGTCGTGTACTGGCGCTACGGTGTGCCCTTCCTGGCGATCCATCTGGATCTCCTGAAGGAGGCGGAGGGGGTCGACTGGTGGGAGCGCGGCGGCTTCCTCGCCAACACCTTCCGCTACCGGCTCCACCAGACGGCGCCCGGCTTCGCGTTCAACGTCGACCACGGTGACTGCCACGACCGGCGCAGTGGTCACAGCGCGGGCCTGTACTACCGGCTCGCCTCGCAGTACGGCATCGCGGAGGCCCAGTGGATGGGCGATCTGGCCTCGGGCGAACTGCTGTGGCAGGAGGCGGCGGAGAGCGGGGTGCGGCCGGGAATCCTGCCGGAGGCCTATCTGGAGTACCTCTGGTACGACCCGTCCGTAGCGGCTTCCCGGCCCACCGAGACCCGTGCGTTCTTCCCTGATCTGGGGCTGCTCGCCGCCCGCACGGGGTGGGACGACGATGCGACGCTGGTGTCGTTCAAGGCGAGTCCGGGTGGCGGCCACACCGCGTGGGAGACCTCCGCGAAACACCGGGCCGAGCTGGGCTGGGAGACCCTGAACCAGGGGCACCACCACCCGGACTCGGGGTCGTTCGTGCTCATTTCGCACGGGGCGTTCCTCGCCGTGGACGAGGGCTACAGCAACCGCAAGCGCGCGGCGCACCACAATCTGCTGCTGGTGGACGGACAGGGGTACGCGGACGAGGACCGCTATCACGTCTACAAGGACATTCCGTACGAGCGGCAGGCCAGGCAGCGCGATGTGCTGGTGGACGCCGAGGCGGGCTGGGCGCACGCCACGGCCGAGATCGCCGCGATGTACGACCCGGCGCTGGGCGTCCGTCGTCTGGACCGCACCCTGGTGTTCACCCCGTCGGGCCGGCTCGTTCTGCTCGACCTGGCCGAGGCGGAGGCGGAGCGGGAGTGGACGTTCCTGCTGCAGACCGACCGCCCCACGGAGCCGCAGCCGGACGGCAGCCGGCTGATCAGGTCGGGCGCGGCCACCGCTCTCGTACGGCAGTTCGCGCCCCACGACGCCTCGGTCGTCTGCGAGGTCACCGAGGTCGAAGCCAATCCGACGTCCAGTACGCCGGAGCTGCGGCTCACCCGGACGCTCCACACGCTCCGTGCGACCACCCCGCGGTCGTCGGACGGTCTCTTCCTCACCGCCATTACGCCGGGTGGAGCACCGGCCGGCGAACAGGTCGCGTGCCCGGACGGACGCGGTGTCACGTTCGCGGAGGCCGGGGAGACCGTCCTGCTGTCCCCCGTCGCCCGGCGGATCCGTGCGGCACGGGTGAGCGCCGACGGTGCCGCCGTGCTGATCTCCGAGGGCGCCGCGCCGTTCGTCGTGCGGTGCACCCGGCTGGAGCTGGACGGGCACGTGCTCCTCGATGTGCCGGAGCCGTACACAGGAAAGGTCGGCTGATCATGCAGGCAACCCTCTCGTCCGGCTGGCCGACGCTGTTGCGGCGTCTGGAGTTCATCGCCTACCCGGCCGTCGCCGGGGCCGCGTGCAGTGTGCTGTCCCTGGGTGTCGTCACCTGGCTGCCCGCGCTCGCGGCCATGGGCCACGCGCTTCAGCTGTGGCGGGCGGAGGGGGACAGCCGCGTGTTCGTCAACGCGTTCGCCGCGTTCCCCCGCTACTGGCGTGCGCTGTGGCGCCACGGGTTGCTGTCGACGGCGGCGGCGGTCGTCCTCGGCGCGAACATCGTGTATCTGCTGACCCGTTCGGAGCCGTGGACCTTCGTCGTGCTCGCCGCCCAGGTGGGCATCGCCACCGCGCTCGTCATCCATCACATCGCGCTCGCGGCCGAGGCCGGACGGACACCACGGGGCTCGGTCCGCACCTGGTCGGCCGGGGCGCTGGCGCTCGGCTTCGGGTCTCCGGCCCGGGGCACCGCACTGCTCGGCGCGGTGATCTCCGCCGTGCTGCTCTCCCTCGTCGTACCGCTCGGGCCACTGCTGCTGGGCCCGAGCATCCCCGTACTGCTCGCTCTGTCCTTCGCTGATCCCAGGAGGCACATCTCATGAGCCATGCACTGCGCACCACCCTGGCCGCCGCGCTCGCGGCGGGCACCTCGCTCCTTCTCCCGGCTCCGTCCGTGGCCGCCGAGGCGGCCACCGCGTACTACGTCTCGCCGTCCGGCAGCGATTCCAACGCCGGTACGTCGGCGGGGGCGCCGCTCGCCACGATCCAGAAGGCCCTGGACCTGGCGCCCACGGGAGCGGTGGTGAACCTCGCGGCCGGAACCTACCGGCAGGACGCGGTGACCAAGCGCCCCGGCGTCACACTCACGGGCCCGTCGAACGCCGTGGTGAAGGGAGCGGGTGACGCCCGGATCATCCAGGTGCAACACGACTCGACGACGCTGAGCGGCTTCACCGTGGACGGGCTGCACGGCTCGTCCGGTGACGTTGCGGGCTACCGCCTGAAGCTCATATATGTCATGAGCACGACTCCCGGAAACGGGGTGGGCGGCCTGCGCATCACCGGAATGGCGCTCAAGAACGCCGCCGACGAGTGCGTGCGGCTGCGCTATCTGGTCACCGGCGCGGAGGTGGACGACAACACGGTCAGCAACTGCGGTGTCGCCGACTTCAAGTTCGGCGGCGGTGGCAAGAACGGCGAAGGCATCTACCTCGGCACGGCCCCCGAGCAGCAGGGCGCGAACGGCGCCCCGGACGCCGCGGCGGACATCAGCAGGAACAACCGCATCCACCACAACACCATCGCCACCCAGGGCAACGAGTGCGTCGACGTGAAGGAGAACTCGACCAACAACTACGTCGAGTACAACGACTGCAGCGGCCAGAAGGACGCCAGCTCCGGCGGCCTCGACGCACGCGGCAGCGGCAACATCTTCCGCTACAACACGGTGCACGACAACGTCGGCGCCGGTGTAAGGCTCGGCGGTGACACCGCGACCGACGGCATCGACACGAGCGTGTACGGCAACACCATCACCGGCAACGCGGGCGGCGGCATCAAGTTCATGCGCACCCCGCAGGGCCCCGTGTGCACGAACACCATGAGCGGCAACACCGGTGGCGACGCGGTCGGTACGTACGCGGGCGAGTACGCGCCGACCGGTGCGTGCCCGCAGTGACCGGCCGGGGGCCCGCGAGACGCGGGGTACTGACGGCGGCGGCGGGCGTGGCGGCAGTGGCCTTCGCCGCGCCCGGAGCCCAGGCCGCCCCGGCCACGCAGGGCAGCGGCGCCACGGCGGGCAGGTCGCGCTGGGCCACGTCCTGGGCGACGGCACAGACCGCACCGACCGGGACCGACACGGTGGCGGCCGGCGGCCTCACCGACGGGGTGTTCACCGCCGTCCTGCGGCTGTCGGCCGGCGGGCAGGTGCGTCTGCGGTACGGGAACGCCTTCGGCGCCGTACCCGTCCTGATCGGCCCGGTGACGGCCGGCGGGCGTGCGGTGACGTTCGGCGGCCGACGGCAGGCGTGGCTCGCCGCGGGTGCCTCCCTGACGAGTGATCCGGTCGACGGTCTGCGCGCTCCGGCTGCGTCACGGCTGACGGTGGAGACCCGGCTGCCCGGCCCCACCGGGCCCCTGTCCTTCCACCGCAACACCCACGCCTCGCACTCCGTCGACGGGGTGCGGACCACCTCGGTGTTCCTGCTGACCGGGGTCGAGGTGACCGGCGCCCACGGGCCGGTGCTCGCGGTGCTCGGCGACTCCATCGCGGAGGGGGTCGGCACACCCGACGACGCGGACCTGCGCTGGCCGGACCAACTGGCCCGACGACTCCCCGGATCGGCTGTCGCCAACCTCG
Organism: Streptomyces sp. NPDC059499; assembly: GCF_042749285.1. Taxonomy (NCBI): domain Bacteria; kingdom Bacillati; phylum Actinomycetota; class Actinomycetes; order Kitasatosporales; family Streptomycetaceae; genus Streptomyces; species Streptomyces sp. NPDC059499. The sequence continues at coordinate 342,570 of NZ_JBHYTT010000004.1, read as the reverse complement.
GCATCAGCGGCAACCGGCTGCTGCTGGACGACGCCCGGTTCGGGCCCGGCGGGCAGGCGCGCTTCGACCGCGACGTCCTCTCACTGCCCGGGCTGCGCACCGTACTCGTCCATCTCGGTATCAACGACCTCCAGCAGCCACCTTCCCAGACGGACCCCGCGCTCGTCCTGGCCAGCTACCGCCAGCTGGTCCTGCGGGCCCGGAACGCTGGGCTGCGGATCGTCGGGTCGACCATCACCCCGTTCGAGGGGTGGACCCGCTGGACACCGGAACTCGACGCGGTCCGACAGCAGATCAACCGCGCCGTGCGCACCGGCCGGCTGTTCGACGCGGTCGCCGACTTCGACCGCGCGCTGCACGATCCCGCACAGCCGTCCCGCCTGCTGCCCGCGTTCGACAGCGGCGACGGTCTGCACCCCAATCCTTCCGGTCACGCCGCGCTCGCCGCGGCCGTCGACCGCCGACACCTCCTGTGAGGGCCCGACACATGACCCCAGGCACCGGCAGAGGCACCACCCGACGCACCGTCCTGGCCGGAGCGGCGGCGCTCGGCGCGGCCGTCACCCTGCCCCTCACCCTTACGTCCGGGGCCGCGCACGCGGCTGCGGGCGACGCGGCAGCACTGCGCGCCCGCTGGCACACCCTGCTCACCGGGGGCACCGGCCTCGACCTGACGGACGAGCGGATCGCGGCGGCCGTCGCCCGGACCGGCCGTACCGCGACCACTGCGGCGACGGGCCTGGACCCGGCGCGCACCGACGGCCTGTTCCCCGACCTGACCAGCACCACGCTCTCCAACCACGTCACCACGTCGTTCAAACGGCTCGCCACGATCGCCACCGCGTGGGCGGTACCCGGCACCCCGCAGTACGGGGACGCGGCCCTCGGAGACCTGCTGCTCGCGGGCATCGACTGGATGCTGACACACCGTTACGGCCCCGAGCACACCCGGTTCGACAACGACTGGGACTGGGAGATCGGCTCGGCTCTCGCGCTGAACGACGCGTCCGTGCTGCTGTACGACGTGCTCGGCACGGAGCGCCTCACGCGTATCACCGAGGCCGTGCGGCACTACACACCCGACCCGAACCTGTGGCGGGCGGACCGGCAGATCGCGACCGGGGCGAACCGGGTGTGGATCTCCACCGTGGTCGCGGTCAACGCCGTTCTGCGTGACGACGGGGACGCCCTCACCCGGGTCCGCGACGCTCTTTCGGACGTCGAGGGTTCAGGTGCCAACAGTGTCCTGGCCTTCAACGACCGCGCGGACGGCTCGGCGGGCACGGGTGAGGGTTTCTACTCCGACGGCTCGTTCCTCCAGCACTACAAGCACCCGTACAACGGCGGTTACGGCAAGGAACTGCTCAACAACCTCTCCCGGCTGCTGAACCTGCTCGCGGGCACGGGCTGGACGGTCACCGACCCTGATCTCGACAACGTCCGCGGCTGGGTCGACGACGGTTTCGACCCGCTGCTCGCCCGCGGCGACGTGATGGCGTCGGTGTGCGGGCGGGAGATCGCGCGTCCGAGCAAGCAGGGCCACGCCTCCGCGCAGACGGTCATCGAGGCGGTGCTGCGGCTGATCCCGAGCTTCCCGGGCGAGACCGCCGACCGGTTCACCGCTCTGGTCAAGCAGTGGATCGCCGAGGACACCTACCGGGACTTCCTGGCCGTCACCGATCTGGCATCGCTCGTCGCCGTCCGCCGGATCCTCGACTCGCCCGTCCCCGCGCGCGGCCCGCTGGTCGCCCACAAGCAGCACCCCCGGATGGACAAGGCGGCGCACCACAGGCCGTCGTTCGCGCTGGGCATCTCGGCGTACTCGAGCCGGATCTACAACTACGAGTCGATCCAGAACGAGAATCTGCACGGCTGGCATCTCTCCGACGGCATGGTGCTGCTGTACACCGACGACCTCGGGCACTACAGCGAGGACTACTGGCCCACCGTCGACGCCGCCAGGCTGCCCGGCACCACGGTCGTCGCGGGCCGGCCGGCGAACGCGGCGGGACAGCGCACGACGAGTACGGCCGACTGGGCGGGCGGCACCGCTCTCCCGGGGACGACACTCGGTGCCTACGGCATGGAGCTGCGGGCGTACGGAAGTTCGCTGCACGGCCTCAAGAGCTGGTTCTGCCTCGACGACGTGATCGCGTGCGTCGGCTCCGGCATCACCTCGGACACGGGGCCCGTGGAGACCGTCGTGGAGAACCGCAAGCTCCGCGACCCGCGCGCCGCCCTCCTCGTCAACGGCAAGGCCACCCCGTCCGGCCCCGGCTGGTCGGCGCGGCTCGACGGGGTGCGCTGGCTGCATGCCGAAGGGACCGGCGGCTACGTCTTCCCGAAGCCCGTGACGCTGCGCGGCCTGCGTGAGGAGCGCACCGCGACCTGGCGCGAGATCAACCTCAAGTACGGCACCGACACGCCCGTCACGCGCCCCTACCTGACGCTGTGGCAGGACCACGGCGCCGCACCTGCCGACGCCGGCTACTTCTGGCTGCAGGCGCCGGCGTCGTCCGCCGCGCGCACGAGGCAGTGGGCGGCCGCGCCCCCGGTGGAGCTCGTCTCCGACTCGACGGCCGTACACGCCGTACGCCGCCGTGCGGACGGTCTGCTCGCCGCGAACTTCTGGACCGCGGGCACCGCGCAGGAGCTGACCGCCGACGGCCCCGCCTCGGTGCTGGTGCGGGCGGACGGACGGACGGTCACGGTGGCGCTCTCGGACCCGACGCAGCTGAGGTCCTCGGTGGTCGTGGACCTCGCCCGGCGCGGCCTGACGGTCGTCGCGGCGGACCCCGGCGTCAGTGCCACCTCCACCGGCCGCGGCATCCGGATCACCGCCGACACGGCGGACCGGCACGGCGCAACCCTCAACCTCACCCTGAAGAGGAGCTAGACCCTTGCTGTTCGACATGCCCCTGGAGCGGTTGCGCGAGTACCGGCCGCAGCCGGAGGAGCCGGCCGACTTCGACGCCTTCTGGGAGAAGACGCTCACCGAGACGGCCCGGCACGACCTGGACGCCGATTTCGTGCCGTACGACGCCGGGTTCGCGACCGTGGACGTGTTCGACGTGACGTTCCGCGGCTGGGGCGGCCAGCCGGTGAAGGCCTGGCTGATGCTGCCGCGTGTCCGCTCCGGGCCGCTGCCTGCGGTGGTGCAGTACATCGGCTACAACGGTGGCCGCGGCATCCCGTACTCCTGGCTGACCTGGAGCGCACTCGGTTACGCCCACCTCGTCATGGACAACCGGGGTCAGGGCGGCGGCGGCAAGAACACCTCCGACACCCCCGACCTCGGCCCCGACGGGCACGGCTCCTCCTCGCCCGGGTTCCTGACCCGGGGCATCGAGGACCCCTCCCGCCACTACTACCGGCGGCTCATCACCGACGCCGTCCGGGCCGTCGACGCGGCGAAGGCCCACGAGGCCGTGGACTCCTCCCGCGTCGCCGTCCTCGGCGGCAGCCAGGGCGGCGGCCTCGCCCTCGCCGTGGCCGGGCTTCGCGAGGACGTGGCGGCGGCGGTGGCCGATGTGCCATTCCTGTGCCACTTCCGGCGCGGCTCGCAGATCACGGACGCGGGACCCTACGCCGAGATAGCCCGCTGGCTGTCGGGGCACCGCTTCCGGGTCGAGGAGGCGATGCAGACCCTGTCGTACTTCGACGGCGTCAACTTCGCGGCGCGGGCGACCGCTCCGGCGTGGTTCTCGGTGGGGCTGATGGACCGGATCTGCCCGTCCTCGACCGTGTACGCGGCCTACCACGCCTACGCCGGTCCGGCCGAGATCGAGGTGTTCCCGTACAACGGCCACGAGGGCGGCGCGGAGTACGACCTGCCGCGCAAGCTCTCCGCGCTGCGCGGCGTGTTCGGCCGGTAGGCGACGGGCCGTCCGTCACCGGCCCAGCGCCGCCATGGCGGCGTTGTGGCCGGGCACCCCGCTGACTCCGCCGCCGCGCACCGCGCCCGCTCCGCACAGCAGGACGTTGGCGTGTGCGGTCTCGACGCCCCAGCGGCCGGTGTCCTCGGTGGCGTACGGGAAGGACAGGTCCCGGTGGAAGATGTGGCCGCCCGGCAGCCTCAGGTCCTGCTCCAGGTCGAGCGGCGTCTTCGCCTCGATGCACGGCTCGCCGTTGCCGTCGAGTGCCAGGCAGTCGGCGATCGGCTCCTCCAGATGGGCGTCGAGTTCCGCGAGGGTGGCCTTGAGCAGGGCCGCGCGCGTGGCCTCGTTGTCGGCGGCGAAGAGCCGGGCGGGGGTGTGCAGCCCGAAGAGGGTGAGGGTCTGGTAGCCGCCTGCCGCGAGGTCGGGGCCGAGGATCGACGGGTCGGTCAGTGAGTGGCAGTAGATCTCGGACGGCGGGGCGGCGGGCAGCCGTCCCGCCGCCGCCTCGCGGTAGGCGTCGGCGAGTTGCCCGTACCCCTCCGCGATGTGGAAGGTTCCGGCGAACGCCCGGCGCGGGTCGACGGAGTGGTCACGCAGCTTCGGCAGCCGCGTGAGCAGCATGTTCACCTTCAGTTGCGCCCCCTCCGCCGGGGCCGGCGGCTCGTCCCCGAGGAGCCCGGCCAGGGCTTGCGGCGATGCGTTGACGAGCACCCTGCGGGCGCCCAGCACCCGTTCTCCGGCGGGCGAGCGGACGGTGACCTCGGCGTGGGTCCCGTCGGTCTCGATACGGGTGGCCTCGTGCCGTACGCGGATCTCGGCGCCCGCCGCCCGGGCCGCTCCGGCCAGGGCGTCGGTGAGTGCCCCCATGCCGCCGACCGGGACGTCCCAGTCCCCGGTGCCGCCGCCGATGACGTGGTAGAGGAAGCAGCGGTTCTGGAGCAGGGACGGGTCGTGGGCATCGGCGAAGGTGCCGATCAGGGCGTCGGTCAGCACCACTCCGCGGACGAGGTCGTCGGTGAACCTCTCCTCGACGGCGACGCCGATGGGCTCCTCGAACAGCGTGCGCCAGGCTTCGTCGTCGTCGATCCGCGCCCGTAGCCCGTCGCGACTCGGCAGGGGTTCGGTGAGCGTCGGGAAGGCACGCTCGGCGACCCGCTGCGTCATCGTGTAGAAGCGCTGCCAGGCCTCGTACTCGCGGTCGTCGCCGGTGAGTTCCGCGAAGGACGCCCGGGTGTTGTCGCCGCCGACGAGCAGCCCGGTGGCCCGTCCGCCGCGCACGGCCGGGGTGTACGAGGAAACCGTGCGCTTGCGGACGGCGAAGTCGAGACCGAGATCGCGGACGATCTTCTGCGGGAGCAGCGAGACGAGGTACGAGTAACGGGAGAGCCTGGCGTCGACCCCGTCGAAGGGGCGGGTCGACACAGCCGCTCCCCCGGTGCTGCCGAGGCGCTCCAGGACGAGGACGGACTGCCCGGCACGGGCGAGGTAGGCGGCGGCCACCAGACCGTTGTGGCCGCCGCCGACGATCACCGTGTCGTAGCTGTCGTGCGCGGGTGTGCCGGGCGTGTGCGTCTCGTCTGTGGCCATGGGCCCTTCGTAACACGGAACGATCATCCCTGGCCAGAGGGCCGGAGGACCGGAGGGTGTCGGGGTGCGGGTGCGGGGAGGAGGGCGGCGGGGCGGGTGCACCGGCACGGAAATCGGTGGGCGGCCCGGGACCGCTGTGGCAGGGTGCCTTCCCGGAACGCTGTCCCCCGCCTTCGCTTGCCCCGCCCCGCCCCGCCCCGCCCCAGGAGAGTTCATGGCCACACCGGCACGCCTGATCCCGCTGCTCGAACAGTTCGACTGGGCGCGTGAACGCCTCGGCAACCGGATGACCGGGCCGGTCGTGGACAGCGGCAACGGCACCGATGTCGAGGCCCCGCCGATGACCGACGAGGAGTACCTCTGGGAGCCGGTGCCCGACTGCTGGTCGGTCCGTCCGCGTACCGCGGGTCCCGGACCGCGTGCGACCGCTCTGGCCGGCACCGGCGACTGGGGGCGTGACACAGCGGCATTCCCGCACCCCTCGCCACCGCCGTTCACGACCATCGCGTGGCGCCTGAGCCATCTCACCGAACTACTGGCCCTGCGCGCCGACCATTCGGCGGGCAGCCACAGCCTGACCCGGGACGACTTCCGCGTCGAGGGGCACGCGGCCGGGGCGCTCGCCGCCTTCGGGACCGCGGCCGCCGCGTGGCGGACAGCCCTGCTGGGCGCCGACGACACCGCTCTGGACACGGTCGGGTACAGCACGTACCCGCACGGCAGCGACCCGGAGGACCCGTTCATCGACATCGTCTGGTGGGTCAATCAGGAGCTGCTGCACCACGGCGCCGAGATCGCTCTGCTCCGTGACCTGTACCGCGGGAAGAACATCTGACGCCCGCTCAGTGCGGCGGTATCCCACGCTGCCGGCGCAGGGTCGCGACCCGCCGGTAGAGGTCCACCGCTTCGGTGCTGCGCCCGAGCTGTTCCAGGCAGTGCGCCTCGTCGTTGCGGCTGGCGAGCGCGTCGGGGTGGTCGGCGCCGAGGACCCGCTCACGGGCCTCGGCGACCTTCCGGTAGTCCGTGAGGGCGTCGGCCCACCGGCCCAGCCAGCCCAGGCCGACGGCGACCTCCCGGCGGCTGACGAGCGTGTCGGGGTGGTCGGATCCCAGGGTGTGCTCCCGGATCGCGCACACCTCGCGTGATTCGACGAGCGCCTCCTCCCAGCGCGCCATCCGCCCCAGGTTGACGCCGAGTCCGTGCCGGGCGCGCAGGGTCTCCGGGTGGGCGGCTCCGTCGACCCGGGTGCGGTCGTCGACCAGCACGCGGTACAACTCGAGCGCCTCGGCGCTGCGGCCCAGCCTGCCGAGGCTGATGCCGACCTCGTAGCGGGCGGACAGGGTGTCCGGGTGGTCGGCCCCGAGCGCCACCGCTCGGGCCTGCGCGACGTCGCGATAGGTCTGCAGTGCCTCAGGCCACCGGTCCAGCTGGCCGAGCGTGTACGCCACTTCGTACAGGGTGACCAGGGTGTCCGGGTGGGTCGCGCCGAGGAGGCGGCTGCGGGCGTTCGCCACGTCGCGGGCCATGCGGTACGAGTCCTCCAGGCGGCCCAGCCTGCTGAGGTTGAACGCCAGGTTGTGGCGGCAGCGCAGGGTGTCCGGGTGATCCGGGCCCATCGAACGCTCCCGGGAGGCGAGCACCGCCGCGTACACCTGGTGGGCTTCGAAGTGCCGGCCGAGCTGGCCCAGGACGTACGCCGTCTCCTGCCGGGCCGCAAGTGTCTCCGGGTGGTCGGGCCCCAGGGTGCGTTCGCGGCCGTCCGCGACCCGGCCGAACTCGCGCAGGGCATCCGTGGCGCGTCCGGTGCGGCTGAGGGTGAAGCCGACCTCGTACCGGCTGGAGAGGGTGTCGGGGTGGTCGGGGCCGAGGGCCTGCTCGCGTTCGGCGGCGACCGCGCGGTGCACTTCGCCCGCCTCGTCCCAGTGGCCGAGGCGCCCCAGGTTGAGGCCCGCGCTGTGCCGGCTGGCCAGGGTGGCGAGCAGTTCGGGCGACGGGGTGGGCCGGTCGGTCCGGGCCGCGGGAAGGCCGGCGGGCAGAACCCGCAGGTCGGTTCCGGTCGTCCAGGAGCCGGTCAGGCCGAGCGAGAGGTCGATGGGCGCGGTGCCCGGGGATATCGCGCCCGTCGCCTTGTGACCGGTGGTCATGTTGCGGGTCCAGGACGGCAGTCCCTGCCCGCCGCCCGCGGGCCGACGGGCGGGACGCAGGACGGGGGCGGGCGGGGCCAGCCGGACCCTCCCGGTGTCCTGGCCCTGGGTCTGCTCGCCGGTGCGTCCGAGCGTGATGCGCCTGCGCAGGTCGCCGGCGTCGGCCGGCCGGCCCTCGGGAGTCTTGGCCAGCAGGTCCAGGACGACCCGGTCGAAGAACCCGGGAAGTTCGGCACGGTGGGTGCGCAGGGGCTCGGGCTGGGTGTCACGGTGTCCGACGAGGACCGCCCAGGCGTCGTCCAGGTCGAACGGCGGTACGCCCGTGGCGATCTCGTACAGCACACAGCCCAGCGAGTAGAGGTCGCTGCGGTGGTCGACCTCGCCGCCACTGATCTGCTCGGGCGACATGTAGTGCGGAGTGCCCATGGCGATGCCCGTGCCGGTGAGGCGGGAGGTGAAGCCGATGTCGTGCCCGAGCCGGGCGATGCCGAAGTCGCAGATCTTCACGGTGCCGTCGCCGAGCCGCATGATGTTGGCGGGCTTCAGATCGCGGTGCACGATGCCCTGCTGGTGGGTGTAGCCGAGGGCGTCGGCGACCTGCTCGGCGATGTCGACGACGTCGGGTACGGGCAGCGGGTTCTGCTTGTTGTCCTCCAGCAGCTGGCTGAGGTTGCGCCCTTCCAGGAGCTCCATGACCAGGTAGAGGACGCCCTCGGACTCTCCGAAGTCGTGGACGACGGTGACACCTCGGTGCTGGAGCGCCGCTGCCACCCGCGCCTCGCGGCGGAAGCGTTCGCGCAGGATGCGGGTGAACGACGGGTCGTGCTGGGGCCCCATCGGTTTCAGGCACTTGACGGCCACCTGGCGCCCCAGGGACTCGTCCCGGGCACGCCACACCTCGCCCATGCCACCGCGCCCGATCAGATCGAGCAGCCGGTACCGGCTCTGGATCAGCCTGGTGTCCGCCATCGCCTGCTGTCGCCCCCGTCGCATCGCCTACTGCTGCGCCCTCCCCGGCTCGTCCAGTATGGCGGCCTGTCTGCGGAGTTTGTACGGGGCGGGGCGGCTCCCGGGGCCGAGTCGTGCCATCGCCTTCACAATGTGCCCGGGCGGCAGGCACCAGCGGATGCGTGCGGGAATGCGGCGCAGGGCGGTACCGGTGGTGCGCAGGCGGCGGTCGACGACGTCCGGGGACGGCGCCTGCCTGCCGTACAGCTCGTGGGCGTACGGGGGCAGGGAGTCGTACGCGAGTGCCGCCACGCGCCGCCACAGCAGTGCGCGCGCCGGGGCCAGCAGGGCGTGGACCGGCGGGTTGCGCAGGAAGTCGTCGACGTCCAGCGCTTCCTGACCGGCGGCGAGTTCGGGGCGGACCCGGTCGAAGTACGAGGCGAGTGCAGCGGTCGTGGCCGGGACGCCGGCGGGGTCGAGGCCGACGAGGCGGGCGCTCTCGCGCTGCTCGAAGACGTACCGGTCGGCCTGGGCGTCGGTGAGCCGGAAGCCCGAGCGGCGCTGCACCTGGAGGTAGGAGTCGACCTCGGCGCAGTGCACCCAGAGCAGGAGCCCGGGTTCGTCGATGCCGTAGCTCTCGCCGGTCTCCGGGTCGGTGGCCTTCAGGAGACGGTGGATCCTGCGGACCCGGGCGCCGTACTTCTCAGCTGCCTGGGTGGTGTCGTAGGTGAGCGTGCCGACGAAGTCGGCCGTGCGCATGAGGCGTCCCCAGGCGTCCTTGCGGAAGTCGGAGTTCTGCATGACGCCGCGTACGGCGCGCGGGTGCAGCGCCTGCAGGTAGAGGGCGCGTACGCCGGCGACCCACATCATGGGGTCCCCGTGCATCTGCCAGGTGACGGAATCGGGTCCGAACAGGCCCGGGTCTGCGTCGCTCATCGGCTCGTACCTTCCGCTCGGCTGTGGAACGGGGAGGCCTCGCGGCCGGGTCACACCGGGGTGCGGTCGCCGTCGGAAGAGCGTGCGAGGTCCTGTGCCACCCCGGCACCACTCCATGCATACCGCAACCGTGCACGTTCCGGGGAGGGGCCGGGCCAAGCCAGGGCACCGGGGGCGGTACCGCCCCCGGTGCCCTCGGGTCAGCGTTTGACGGCCCGCAGGACCACGAACTTCGGGTCGCCCGCGACGGTGGTGCAGTTGCCGAACGTGCGGCGCAGCTGCGTGTGGTACCCGAGGTGCCGGTTGCCGACGACCCAGAGTTCACCGCCCGGGCGCAGTGCGGCCCGCGCTCCCTGGAACATGGTGCGGGCGGTCGCGTCCGTGACCGCCTGGTGGGAGTGGAACGGCGGGTTGGTGAGGACGAGGTCCACACTTCCCGGGGGCACGTCCGCGAGCCCGTCACCGACCAGGAAGTCGGCCTTGGAGTCCGCCTCGGTGTTGGCCCGGAAGGTGGCCTCCGCGGAGGCCACCGCCTGGTACGACTCGTCGATGAAGGTGACGGACGCCTCGGGGTTGGCGAGCGCGGCGGAGGTGCCCACGACGCCGTTCCCGCAGCCGAGGTCGACGACACGGTCCGGACCGGTACGGCCGGGCAGGTGCTTCAGGAAGAAGCGGGTGCCGATGTCCAGGCGCTCGGCGCAGAAGATCCCGGCGTGGTTGGTGACGGTCCGGCCGGAGACGGCGCCGACGTCGTCGGGCAGGTCGTAGTGGTACGGCCAGGGGCTGGGTGTGCGGGGCAGCGCCGGATCCGGGGTGCAGAAGATGAGCCGGGCCTTCTTCACCGCGAGCGACGTACGGGTCGGTCCGATGATCCGCTCGAAGAGCTTGAGGGTGGAGGTGTGGATCTCCTTGACCATGCCGGTGCCGATGACGACGGTGCCGGCGTGGACGGCGGGGGCGAGTCTGTGCAGCTGGTCCTCCAGGAGCGCGAGACTCTTCGGCACCCGTACGAGCAGGACGTCGATGCGCTCCGGCGGGGTGTCGCGCGCCGACAGGAGCCGCACGGAGCCGGGTGCCGCGCCGTTGCGTGCCAGGTTGGCCAGGGTCGCCCGCTGCGCGAGGTACGAGTCGGTGATCTGCACGGGGCCGTGTCCGGCGAGCGCGGTCGCGAGCGCGCCCCAGCGGTCGCCGACCACGACGACCTCGCCGGACAGGTCGACCGGTGCGTCTTCCTCCGGATCCTCCAGCCGACGCAGCAGATACTCGTCGGCGGCGTCCCAGGCACGGAACGGGTCGCGCGGGTCCTCGGGGAATCGGGCGAGATCGAGTCCGCCCTGTGACGTAGTCAAACGGTTCATATTGCGTTCAGGCTAACCGAGTGGCGGGAAGCACCCCGCACGCTCCCCGCCCAGGGCCCTTACGGAAGCTGCTTGTCGATGGCCGACCGACCTTCCTCGGCCAGCCTGCGCTGCGCCCACTCCAGGGTCGCGGGGGTCAGATCCCGCCCGGAGGCGAGCACCAGATCCTCCGCGGCGGGCCGGTCGCTGGCGCCGGTGTGCAGCAGACGGTCCGGAGTCACCCCCCTGATCTCCGGCACGGGTACGGATACGGATTCGGACTCTTCGCTCATGCCGCCTCCTCGTCCTTGCGGTAATTCTCGCGCCGGGGCGGCGTCGCCGCATCCGATGCCCCACCTGCCGGGACCCACGACGTCACTTGACTTGCACATGATGAATACGCAACGTTCACACGACCGGCACGGTGCGTGTGGAAGGCTCCCGGCTGACCAGACATCACACGGCCGCCGTGGCACCGCTTCCCCGCCTGCCTTCCCCGCCGGCGGGCGCGGTTCCCGCAGCTTCGGAGAGGACACCCCACATGTCCAGTCGTCGCAATTTCTACGCGCGTCCACTGTTGGCAACAGCTGCCGCGATCGCCGTCATCACCGGCGTCGCGGCCACCGCACCCGCCGCGACGCCCAAGGACGCGACTGCCGCCCCGGCGTCGCTCACCGCCCTCGACGACACGTACTACCAGGACGCCCTCGGTAAGACCGGCACCGCGCTCAAGGGCTCCCTGCACACGATCATCAGCGACCAGACCAAGCTCTCCTACAGCCAGGTCTGGGACGCGCTCAAGGCCACCGACGAGGACCCGTCCAACTCCTCCAACGTCATCCTCCTCTACACCGGCCGCTCCCAGTCCAAGAGCGACAACGGGGGCAACACCGGCGACTGGAACCGCGAGCACGTCTGGGCCAAGTCGCACGGCGACTTCGGTACGGCGACGGGTCCCGGCACCGACATCCACCACCTGCGTCCCGAGGACGTCCAGGTCAACTCCATCCGCGGCAACAAGGACTTCGACAACGGCGGCAGCGCCGTATCGGGAGCGCCCGGCAACCTCACCGACAGCGACTCCTTCGAGCCGCGCGACGCGGTCAAGGGCGACGTCGCCCGGATGATCCTCTACATGGCCGTGCGGTACGAGGGTGACGACGCCTTCGCCGACCTCGAACCGAACGACAGCGTGAGCAACGGTTCGGCCCCGAACATCGGACGGCTCTCCGTGCTCAAGCAGTGGAGTCAGGAGGACCCGCCGGACAGCTTCGAGCAGCACCGCAACGACGTCATATTCGACACCTACCAGCACAACCGGAACCCGTTCATCGACCACCCCGAATGGGTCGAGGCCATCTGGTAGGGCTCAGCCGGGGCCGGCCAGGGCCTGCGCGCAGCGTTCCACGGCCTCTTCACGGGTGCCGTAGCGCGGCAGGTCCAGGCCGGTCCGCTCGCGGACGAGGTCGGGTGGGCCGAGCTGGTTGCCCGGGTCGACGACGGCGGCGCGGCGCCCGTCCTCGGCGAGACGGGCCAGGCCGGCGTGCAGCAGAGTGAGGGCCACGGAGTCGGCACCGGTCACCTCGCGCAGGTCGAGCACGACGGAGCCGGTCTGCTCGGGGCCCGATTCGTCCAGGGCGTAGAGCACACGCTCCGCGGCGGTGAAGTCGAGGGCGCCCTGCGCCGCGACGATCCCGACCCGTTCGTGCAGGGCGCGCTCCCGCCGGCTCGCGGGGGCGGAGGGCAGCACATCGGCGGTGGTGGCCAGCGTGACGGTGGAGCCGGGGAGTGCCGGGTTCCTCATGAGGTGAAGCCCGAGCCGCTCGGACAGGGCGCCGAGCGCGGCATGTCCGCGTACCGAGGTACCGGCCGGGTCCAGCAGCGGGCTGTAGGTGGCGAGGCCGAAGCGTGCCGGGCCCGCGGCGATCAGCCCGCCCGACACACCGCTCTTGGCCGGCAGCCCGACCCGCAGCAGCCAGTCGCCGGAGGCGTTGTACATGCCGCAGGTGGCCATGACCGCGAGGACCTGGGCGGCGACGGCCGGGGAGACGACGCTCTCGCCGGTGATCGGGTTGACTCCGCCGTGCGCGAGCGTGGCGGCCATCACGGCGAGGTCGACGGCGGTGACCCGCACCGAGCACTGCCGGAAGTAGGTGTCCACTGCGGCCACGGGGTCGACGTGCAGGGTGCCCGTGCTGCGGATCAGGTAGGCGAGCGCCCGGTTGCGGTCCCCGGTCGCCGCCTCGGACACGTACACCTCCTCGTCGACGTCCAGCCGCCGTCCGGCGAACCTGCTGAGACAGATCAGGATGCGGTCGAAGGCGGGGAGGCCCGGAGTTCCCGGCACCAGCGCGGTGGTGACGATGGCTCCGGCGTTGACCATGGCGTTGGCCGGCCGGCCGGTGCGGGGTTCCAGGCTGATGGCGTTGAACGCTTCGCCGCTGGGTTCGGCGCCCACCCACCGGCCCACCTCGTCGAGGCCCAGCGAGGACAGGGCGAGTGCGTAGACGAAGGGTTTGGAGACCGACTGCAGGGTGAAGGGGACGTCGGCCTCACCTGCGCTGTAGCAGTGGCCGTCCATACTGACGAGCGCCAGCCCGAAGTCGTCCGGGTCGGCCCTGGTCAACTCCGGGATGTAGTCGGCACGTTCTCCACCGCCCATACCGGCGAACCGGGTGTGCAGTTCACGCAGGGCGTCCGTGACGGCGTCGGACGCGGTCATCCCGGATCCGTCCCCGGATCCGTCCCGGCGGAGAGGGACGGCCTCCCTCCGCTCATTGCGCGTCGTCACCGAAGATGTCGCGGAGCTTGGCCTCGCGCTCGGCGTCGAGGTTGCTGTGCAGCAGTTCGGCGCCGCCCCCCGGGAGGGACTCACCGATCCGGCTGGGCACCTCGTCCATGGTGAGCAGGAAGAGCGCCGAAGTCCCGGGGGTCACCTTCTGCTTGACCTCGGCGATGAAGTCGTCGTCGATGCCGACGTCGGCGAGTTTCCCGCCGAGGGCCCCGGCCGCGGCTCCGATGGCCGCCCCGAGCAGCGGCATCAGGAAGATGAGCCCGAAGAGCATGCCCCAGAAGGTGCCGCTCAGCGCACCCGCACCGACGAGGTTGATCAGCTGCTTCGTCCTCGGCTTAGAGCTCTCGGTCGGCCAGGTCACGACGGCGGCGTCAAGAATCTTGAGCAGGCCTTCCTTCTGGAGGGATTTCAGGGCCGTCTCCACGTTCTCGGCGCCCTCGGCCGTCTGGAACTTCCACACGGTGAGCGTGGACATCGCATACCTCCTGAGGGAAACGTAACAATTCGCTCATATTAGGATCAAAAGGTATGAATTGACTCGCTGAACGACCCGCACCGGTCGAACGGCCCGCACCTCTCCGTGGGAGCGGGCACCCCAGCACCGCGAACCCCGAACCCTCCGGGAGGGAACGATGGATACGGACGCCCTGACCGCCGGTCTGCTGCAGGAACTGAGAGCGACCAGGCCCTATCCGGCCCTGTCCCTGACGATGCCGACCCACCGCCGGGCGCCCGACAACGCCCAGGACGCCGTACGGCTGCGCAATCTGGTGGCCGAGGCGGGCAACCGGCTGGAGGGTGACCCGCGCGTCACCCGCGAGGCCGGGGCCGCGGTGAAGGCCCAGCTCCAGCGGGCAGCCGAGGAGGTGGACCAGCGCCGCGCGCTGGAGGCTCTGGTCATCCTCGCCGACGCCGAGGGCTACCAGATCTGGCAACTGCCGCGCACGGCACCCGAACGGGTGGTCCTGAGCGACTCCTACCTGACCCGCAACCTGGTCGCCGCGAAGGCCGGGGCCCAGCTGTTCTGGGTACTCGCCGTCTCCGCCGAGCACGCCACCCTGTGGTCCGGCACGAACGACGACCTGCGCGGCGAACGGACCGGCGGATTCCCTCTGACCGCTCCGCACGAGGCCCCCAATCCCCAGCGCGAGGAGCGGATCGGCGACACCCCGAGCACCTACAGCAGTGAGGACGCGCGCAACTTCCTGCGCTCCGTCGACGAGAAACTGCGCGCGGTGCTCGCGGCGGATCCGCGGCCGCTGTTCCTGGTCGGCCTCGCCCCCGCACTCGCCCTGCTCGACGAAGTCGGCGAGAGCTCCAAGTCGGCGGTCGGGAGGGTCGCGAAGGGAACGACCCCGGAGACGACCGCGCCCGAGCTGCTCAAGGACCTGCGCCCCGCACTCGAGGACCGGCGGAAGCAGGAAGCCGCCGAGATCCAGGTCAGGCTCGACAACGCCCGAGGCAGCCGCTCCTTCGCCGGCGGACTCGACGAGGTGTGGGCAGCGGTGCGTGAGGGCCGCGCCGGGCTGGTCGCGGTCGAGGAGCACTTCCAGCAGACCGTCAGGGTCACCGACGAGCACCTGGAGCCGGTCGACACGGCGGGAACCCGGGAGGTGGACGACCAGGTCCGCGAGGACATCGTCGACGAGCTCATCGAGGCGGCACTGGACAGCGGCTGCGAGGTGGCGTTCGTCGCGGACGACTCCCTCGCCGACCACGGCCGGATCTCGGCGGTCCTGCGCTTCTGACGGCGTGTCCCTACATGGAGATTATGTGAATTATGTCTAGGTTTGGCGCTCCGGGATCTCACTGATCACGCTTGTGCACGAAGGAGAGTCATTCATGGACCGATTCAGGCGCGCATCGGCGGCGGCCCTGCTGACAGCGGCGGTGCTCGCCGGCGCTGTGGGCGGGGCAGCGGCGTCGTCCGACGTCCCCGCACCGCCCTCCGGGGCGAGCGCGGAGGACCTGGCGACGCGGCCGGCACTCACCGCACAGGTGACGCTGGACAGCGTCGGCGCCTGGCAGGAGTTCCGCATCCACGGTTCCGCCCAGAACATCCGCTCCGGCACGCCCGTAGCCCTCCAGCAGAAGCAGGGCAAGCACTGGGTCTCGCTCCCCGCCACCATGCGGATCACCGGCAGCAACAGCTACAGCCTGCGGGTGAAGCTCGGCATCAAGGGCGAGAACGCGCTCCGGATCGTCGGCGGCGGCGCGGTCTCACCCGTCGTCCGCACGACGGTGCGCTGAGCACACGAAACCCGCGGACAGACACCCCCGCACGCCCCCGGCCGGCCCGCTTCCGAGCGGGCCGGCCGGGGTGCTGACACCGGTCGCTCCTAGCGGCCATCCACCTCGGGGCCGTGCCAGACGGTCGTGACGTTGCAGAACTCACGGATGCCGTGCCCGGCCAGCTCCCGCCCGAATCCGGAACGCTTGACTCCGCCGAACGGCAGGGCCGGATGCGAAGCGGTCATGCCGTTGAAGAAGACACCGCCCGCCTCCAGGTCGCGTACACAGCGGTTCGTCTCCCCCGGGTCGCGCGTCCAGACGTTGGAACTGAGCCCGAAGGGCGTGTCGTTGGCGAGGTCCACGGCTTCGTCCAGGTCCGCGACCCGGTAGAGCGTCGCCACCGGGCCGAACGTCTCCTCCCGGTGGATGCGCATGCCGGGGGTGATCCCGGCCAGAACGGTCGGGGAGTAGAACCAGCCCCGGTCGAGGCCACCGGCCAGTCCCTCGGGCCGGCTGCCGCCGCACAGCACGGTGGCGCCCTCGCGTACGGCGTCGTCCACCAGCTCCTCCAGGTCGGTACGGCCCTGTTCGCTGGCGAGGGGGCCCACGTCGGTGGACTCCTCCATCGGGTCGCCCACGGTCAGGGCGCGCATCCCGGCGGTGAAACGCTCGGCGAACTCGTCGTAGACGTCGGCATGGACGATGAAGCGCTTGGCCGCGATGCAGGACTGCCCGTTGTTCTGCACGCGGGCGGTGACGGCCGTATCCGCCGCCCTCCGGACGTCCGCGGACGGCAGGACGATGAACGGGTCGCTGCCGCCCAGTTCCAGCACGGTCTTCTTGACCTCGTCACCCGCGACGGAGGCGACCGCCCGGCCCGCCGGCTCGCTGCCGGTGAGGGTCGCCGCGGCGACCCGGGGGTCGCGCAGGATCGCCTCGACGGCGCCGGAACCGACGAGCAGTGTCTGGAAGCACCCGGCGGGATATCCGGCCCTGGTGAACAGGTCCTCGAGGTACAGGGCGGTCTGCGGCACGTTCGAGGCGTGCTTGAGCAGCCCGGTGTTGCCCGCCATGAGGGCGGGTGCGGCAAAGCGCATGACCTGCCAGAGCGGGAAGTTCCACGGCATCACCGCGAGGACGACGCCCAGCGGGCGGTAGTGCACATGGGCCCGGGACGCCCCGGAGTCCTTGACGTCCGCGTCCTCGGGATGTTCGTCGGCGAGCAGGCGTTCCGCATTGGCCGCGTACCAGCGCATCGCCTTGGCGCATTTGGCGGCCTCCGCGCGGGCCGCCTTGACCGGCTTGCCCATTTCGGCGGTCATCGTGCGCGCGATGTCCTGCTGGTCCTCGTCGAGGAGATCCGCGGCCCGGTTCAGCAGGCGGGCCCGCTCGGCGAAGTCCGTGGTCCGGTAGCGACGGAACGCACCGTCGGCGGCCGCGAGCCTGCGCTCGATCTCCTGCTCGTCCAGTGCGTCGAATGTCGCGAGTGTCTCGCCGTTCGCGGGATTGACCGTCGCGATGGGCATGGCAGTGGCCTCCTTGCATGGGTTCTCCGACCGTGCCGCGCCACGCCCTGCCGCGCAACGCGACCCGTGGTGCACACGTACCCGGCCGGCGCGGATCATGCGTGCGCGAGGCACGCGGTCCGCGCCGGCCGGGCGGGCGCCGGGCCGTTCCTCACACGAGGACGGACACCGGATCGGGACGGCTGAGGAACGTACGGCCACCGGGGAGCGGCGTACGCGGCAGCAGTCCGGTGGTCCGCGGTGTCTCGGCGTAGCGCGTGAACCAGACGACCTTGCCATCGGTGGTCCGACAGGTGCCCCAGCTGTCGCTGAGTGCCATGACCCGGCTGAGGCCACCGCCTCCGCCGCTGAGCAGCCTGGGCATCCGGGAATCGTTGTCGGCCACGGACACCGTCAGATGACGGCCGCTCCAGCGGAGTTCGACGACACACTTGTTGTCGTCACCGACATGCCGCTGGACGTTGGTCAGGAGCTCGTCCGCGGCCCGGCACACCGGCCGGACGTGCAGATCGAGACTCCAGTGACGAAGGTGCGCGGCGACTATGCGCCGCAACTGGGAAATGCGCTCTGCCGACACCTGCAGTTCGACCAGATAGTGCCGGTCGAGTGGAACGGTCATCGTCGAGGCTCCTCACCGCGAGGCCCACGTACTTCACCCCGTCTGTACCAACGACCCCCGAACACGAAGCGTGAGCAGTATCCACTTCTGGGTCACTCATCAGGGTGACCCGAGGGGGCCGGTTGCGCAACCGAGGGGCAGGGCCACGCTGCGTCACAGGTAGGGCAGCAGTTTGTCCGGGGTGAGCGGGAGTGTGCGCAGCCGCGCCCCGGTGGCGTGCCGCACGGCGTTCCCGATGGCGGCCGCCGTGCCGACGATGCCGATCTCGCCGATGCCCTTGCTGCCCATCGGGTTGAGGTGGGGGTCGTCCTCGTCGATCCAGTGCGCCTGGATCGCGGGGACGTCGGCGCACGACGGCACGTGGTAAGAGGCCAGGTCGCTCTCGGTGAAGTCGCCGTAGACCGGGTCCATGGTGCTGCCCTCGGTGAGGGCCATGCCGAGGCCCATCACCATGCCTCCGATGAACTGGGAGCGTGCGGTACGGGAGTTGAGGACGTGTCCGGCGGCGAAGACGCCCAGCATCCGCCGCACCCGGACCTCACCGGTGAGGGAGTCGACCGCCACCTCGGCGAAGTGCGCGCCGAAGGCGTGCCGGGCGTACGGGGACTCCTGGGCGGTCTCCTGTTCCGTGTCCGCCGTGACGGTGATGCCGTCCTGCGGTACCGGCCCGGTGTGTCCTGCGAGCCGGTCCGCGAGGGTGGTGGCCGCCTTGTGCACCGCCGACCCCCAGGACGCCGTGCCCGAGGACCCACCGGCCACGGAGGCCTCGGGCAGGTCGCTGCTGCCGATGTCGATCCGGACGTTCTCCTGCGGGGTGCCCAGTGCCGAGGCGGCGATCTGGGCCAGGACGGTGCGGGCGCCGGTGCCGATGTCGGTGGCGTTCACCCCGATACGGAAGGAACCGTCCGGTGCGGCGTGCGCGGAGGCGGCGGACTTCGTGACGAGCACCGGGTACGTCGCCGAGGCGACCCCGGTGCCGAGCAGCCATGGCCCCTCCTGCCGGGCGGCGGGGCTCGGGTCCCGGTCGTACCAGCCGAACCGCCTGGCCCCTTCGTTCAGACAGGCGGCGAGGTTGCGGCTGCTGAAGGGGCGTCCGCTGTCGGGTTCGGCCGCCGGTTCGTTGCGCAGGCGCAGTTCGACGGGGTCGATCCCGAGGACGCAGGCCAGTTCGTCCATGGCGGATTCGAGGGCGTACATTCCCGGTGCCTCGCCCGGTGCGCGCATCCAGGAAGGGCTCGGCACATCGAGGGCGCTCACCCGGTGCACCGTGCGGCTGTGGGGCGAGGCGTACATGACGCGGGCCGGTACGGCGGCCTGCTCGACGAACTCCTTGATCGTCGAGGTGTGCGTGACGATCTCGTGGGAGACGGAGACCAGTACCCCGTCCCGGTCGGCACCCAGCCGCACCCGCTGCACCGTGGGTGCCCGGTGGCCGACGATCGCCGCCATGTAACGGCGGGGCAGCGCGAGTTGGACCGGGCGACCGGTGTGGCGCGCGGCCATCGCGGCCAGAACGGCCTGGGGGCGCGGGGTGCCCTTGGAGCCGAAGCCGCCGCCGACGTGCTCGGAGATGACGGTGATGCGGTTCCGCTCGATCCCCAGCGCACGGGCGAGGCTGTCGCGCACCGCGCCGGAGCCCTGGCTCGAGTCGTGGACGGTCAGATGCCCGTCGGCCCACCGGGCGGTGGAGGCGTGCGGTTCCATGGGGTGGTTGTGCAGGCCGGAGAGCGTGTACGTGGCGTCGATCCGTACCGGGGCACCGGCGAACGCGGCGTCGGCGTCGCCGCGTTCGCGTACCGCGGGGTGGCCCCCGTTGGCCTGCTCGGGGGTGTAGAGGCCGGGATGGTCCCCGGTGAGGATCACGTCGTGGCCGGTCGTCCTGTACTCCACGCGGACGGCCGCCGCACCGGCGCGGGCGGCTTCGGGGCTCTCGGCCAGGACGAGGGCGACGGGCCAGCCCCGGTGCGGAACCCGGTCGTCCTGGAGGACCGAGAGGATCGGGTCGTCGGGTTCCTCCAGCCGCGGCGCGTTCTCCAGGGTGAGGACGGTGTGCACTCCCGGCACGGCGAGAGCGTCGGCGGTGCGGGTCGCGGTGACGTGCCCGCTCGGGACCGTGGCGGGGACGATCCAGCCGTACAGGCAGCCTGGCGGGGTGTGCTCCGCGGCGTACCGGGCCGTGCCGGTGACCTTGTCCCGGCCCTCGCGTCGGACGACGGGGGCGCCGGGGGGCTGGGCTGGGTGGCTCATGGCGGAGGTCCTCGGTTCGTCGGGGTCGGGCCGGGCGGCTCAGCGGGGCGGTGCGGGCAGGGCGGCGAGTTCCGCCAGGGCCCCGATCGCCAGATTGCGTGCCAGTGCCACCTTGAAGCCGTTGTCACGCAGGGGCTCGGCGGCTTCGAGTTCGGTGTCCACCGCCCGGGCGAAGGTCTCGTCGGTAGCGGGTGCGCCCCGCAGCACCTCTTCCGCGGCCAGGGCGCGCCACGGCCGGTGGGCGAGCCCGCCGAAGGCGAGCGAAGCCTGCTCGACACGGCCGTCGCGGACGGTCAGCACGGCTGCGACGGAGGCGAGCGCGAAGGCGTACGAGGCGCGGTCGCGGGCCTTGCGGTACAGGGAGGCGGCACCGTCCGGACGCGGCGGCAGCACCACTTCGGTGATCAGCTCGCCGGGCCTGATCACGGTGTCCTGGTCCGGGTTGCCGCCCGGTAGCCGGTGGAAGCCGGTGACGGGCACGGTCCGTTCGCCCTCGGGTCCGTGCAGCCGGACGGTGGCGTCGAGGGCCGCGAGGGCGACCGCCATGTCCGAGGGGTTGGTGGCGACGCAGTCCCGCGAGTGGCCGAGCACCGCGAGATCGCGATGGGTTCCCTCACGGGCCGGGCAGCCGGAGCCAGGAGTCCTCTTGTTGCAGGGCTTGGAGACATCCTGGAAGTAGGGGCACCGGGTGCGCTGGAGCAGATTTCCGCCGGTCGTGGCGGTGTTTCTCAGCTGCCCGGAGGCGCCGGCGAGGAGAGCCTGCGACAGGGCGGGGTAGTCGGTCCGTACATCGGGGTGGGCGGCGAGGTCGCTGTTGCGTACGGTCGCACCGATCCGGAGGCCGCCGTCGTCCGTCCGCGTCACCCGGTCCAGCGGGAGCCGGCTGATGTCGATGAGCAGGCCGGGCGACTCCACGCCGAGCTTCATGAGGTCGACGAGGTTGGTGCCACCGGCGAGGAACCGGGCTCCGGGGCGTTCGGCACAGGCGCGGACGGCCTCGGCCACGGAGCCGGGGCGCAGATAGGCGAAGGGTTTCACGGGGCCACGTCCTCGATCGCTCGGACGATGTGGGGGTACGCGCCGCACCGGCAGAGATTGCCGCTCATCCGTTCGCGGATCTCCTCCGGTCCGAGGGCCGCCGGACCGTCGGGGGCGGTTGCCGTGCTCGGCGTGACGTGGGAGGGAAATCCGTCCGCCGCCTCGCCGAGCATGCCGACCGCCGAACAGATCTGTCCGGGGGTGCAGTAGCCGCACTGCAGGGCGTCCCTCCCCAGGAAGGCCGCCTGCAGGGGGTGCAGCCGGTCGCCGTCGGCCAGCCCTTCGACGGTGGTGATACGGGCGCCCTCCTGAGCGACGGCGAACAGCAGGCAGCTGTTGGCGCGCCGGCCGTCGACGAGCACGGTGCAGGCACCGCACTGGCCGTGGTCGCAGCCCTTCTTCGAACCGGTGAGTCCGAGGTGGTCGCGCAGCGCGTCCAGCACCGTGGTGCGGTGATCGAGCGTCACCGTCCGTGCGGTGCCGTTGATGTGCAGGGTGAAGGTCGAGCGGGTGCCGGGAGGGGGAACCTGTCCGGCGTCGGGATCGCCGTTCCCGGGGGTGAGGTCCATGGACGGGTGCCTTCCGGTCTCGTGCGGTGCGGGCATCACGCGGGACCGCGGCTCTCCAGTCGCAGCCGGATCTCCTGTTCCTGGTCACCCGCGGCCGTCCCGACGACCCGGACGGCGAAGGTGTCCGCCAGGTGCTGACGGAGGCGGTCGACCGCCCAGTAGCCGCCCTGCGCCTCGACGGTCACGGGTGCGGACAGCTGCGTGGGCCGGGCACCGGCGAGTTCCTCGGACACGTCGACGGTCGCCATCCACACGGTCGGGCGTGTCGTCGACGCCTCCTCGGGGGTGTCTCCGGCCGCACGGTCCGAGACGAAGGCACGGCGCAGCACGTCGAACACGGTGCGCGCGTCCTCCTTCGCGCAGCCGGTCACCGCCACCACTACGTCGCCGCTCTCCCGATGCTCCTGTGCCTGTACGTCCGTGCTGTTCACAGTGGTTCCTTTCGGCTTCGAGGAAGGCGATACCGCTGCCGGGGCGGATCGTCACGAACCTGTCGGCCGGTTCACTCGTGCGAGCCCACGTGGGGGGCCAGACGACGGCCGGGTCCGGACGACGACGCGGTACGCGGGGCTGCGGATCCCGGGCGAGCGGCCACTCCGCCCCGTGCGGACGCGCAGGCGCGGCCTGCCGCGGAGCGCACCCACTCTCCAGGCTCACCCGGTGGCCGCGTGTCGGCGACACGAGCAGGTTCAGCCGGCGGACAGGGGGCGACCCGCCCTCTCGTGATCGTGTAGCCGGTTCCGCCCGCGTGAAACACTTTCACCAGGACACCGTCACAAAATATGAAATTCCTTCAGCAACTGTCTGTTTTCGATCCTCCCGGGTATGCGCCATGCATGGACGTAACAAACGGAGTCAGGGAATCTCTCGCCGTCACGCTTGCCGGGCCCGGCACGATCGGTGTTGTCGTCGGTATCGCGGGACTTGCCGTGGCAGTGGTGCTGATCGGCGCCTTCTGGTGGGGCATGCGGCGCCGGGACCAGGAACTTCCGCCGCCGCGCCCCGAGGAGCAGCCGCACCGTCCCGATCACCGGACGGAGATCCGGGAGAGCGGCAAGCACGGCTCGGACAACTTTCCCGACAACGGCCGGGGACTCTCGCCCTACGAGCTCGGCGACCACGGCAACGAGGTGATCCCGCCCGACACCGACCGCCCGCGTGACTGAGACACGGGCGCCCGGGCCCGAGCGCGCATCCTGCCGCGACCTCCTCGCCGCCTCGACGGCGAGGAGGTCGTGTGTTGCGGGACCGGTCGGCACACATGAGGCTGGTGCTGGCCCCCGCGGCACCGAAGAAGTCATGCCGCAGAACCGATAAGGCAGAGCGACCATGACCGCAAGCGAACCGGCACCGCTGACCGGCGCCACCGCGCCGTGCTGGGTCCATCTCGTGACCCGGGAGCTGGGGGCCGCCCAGCGCTTCTACGGTGCCGTCCTCGGCTGGACGTTCCGCACCGGCCCACTGGGCAGGGACTACGCCATGGCCCGTTCGGACGGAGTGCCCGTTGCGGGAATCGGCGCAGTCGCCTCCGCCTACCAGGTGGGCGTGGCCTGGACCCCGTACTTCTCGGTCCGGGACGCCGACGTGGCCTCCGCCCGCATCCGCGAACGCAGCGGCACGGTGGCGGTGGGCCCGCTGACCATCGGCAAGGGACGCGCCGTCCTGGCAGCCGACCGGGACGGCGCGTCCTTCGGCGTCTGGGAGTGGACGGGGCGCGCGGCCTCCCTCGCGCCGTCGGGTCACCGGGCGCACGCCTGGCTCAGGCTGCGCACCAGGAACGCCTTCGACGCGGCGATCTTCTACGGCGAGGTGCTCGACTGGGAGAGCGGGGCACCCGGCTGCTGCGAGGTCTCGTACGTCAAGGAGGAGGTCCTCGTGCGCTGCGACGGCCGCCCGCTGGCCAGGATCAGCTCGGGGGCGGTCGAGGCCGCACCCGACCCGATGGTGCGCCCGCACTGGCAGGTGCAGTTCCCGACCACCGATGTGACGGCGACGGTCCGCCTCGCGGAGGAGCACGGAGGCACGCTCATGGAGCGGCGCAGCGTGCCCCACGGCAGCGAGGCGACGCTGCGCGACCCGGACGGCGGGCTGTTCACCGTGACGGACGTACGCAGCCCCGCCGACGCGGACGACGACTGACGGGGTCACCCGGCCGAACCGGAATCCCCGTCGCCCCGCCGGCCGCCGCCGGACTTCGGGTTCCCGCCCCGCGCGATGGCCCACAGAGGGAAGACGAACCAGCAGGCGAAGAACCACAGCGCCATCGCGCCCACCAGCCACAGGGCCAGGACATTGTGGAGCGCCACCCGCAGGATGAGCAGCAGGGTCGAACACATCGTGCAGAAGAGGAGTCCGAGCCCCAGCTTCGTCAGGCGCGAGGCCCAGGTCACGGTCTGTGGCTTCATCCGTCTGCCGGTGAGCAGCCGATGGTAGGAAACCGGCCCGATCAGTGCGGCGGCCGTGGCCGATCCCAGCATGACGGTGACG
Organism: Streptomyces sp. NPDC059499; assembly: GCF_042749285.1. Taxonomy (NCBI): domain Bacteria; kingdom Bacillati; phylum Actinomycetota; class Actinomycetes; order Kitasatosporales; family Streptomycetaceae; genus Streptomyces; species Streptomyces sp. NPDC059499. The sequence continues at coordinate 318,228 of NZ_JBHYTT010000004.1, read as the reverse complement.
ACGTAGATGTTCCGGTCGACAGTGGAGAGGTCGGCGAACCGGGGCTGGAAGACCACCGCGAGCAGGAAACCGAACAGGATCTGCACGCCGGTCTGGGCGACCCGCAGCTCCTGCAGCAGATCCGTCCACTGCCGGTCCGCCCGCTCCTCCTCCGTCTCCTCACGGCCGCTCCCGCCCGCCGCGTCCCGTTGCCCACCATTGCCGCCGGCGCCCGCCGATATCCGTCCCATCGGTGCCTCCACCACGTCGAGTGGGTGGTACTGGTGCCCCGCGGTCGCGCTGCGAATCCTTTCAGCGGAAGGCACGTGGTGATCCGTCCGGGCCATCGTGGGCCCGGGCCCGTACCGGCCGACCGGCTGTGCGCAGGGGGACGGCACTCGCGCGTGCTGTCCATGGTGGCACCTGCCTGGGAATCCACCATGCGGCCAAGTCGTCCTCACCCTCGGGCGGTGCGGACGGCAGCCGGCGAGTGGCTGGAACCGGGCGATCAGAGGCCAAGCCCTCGACGCACCGTGACCCCTCGCCTAAGATCTTGTGTACGGCATCGCGCGTCGGTCACCGTCCGGGTGAGGCGTGGAGGTAGCCCGTGAGATGCCTTTTGGAGGCATTCCACAGTGTCAGTCGAGTTGAATCACACCATCATTCACTGCCGGGACAACCGTGAGTCCGCCGATTTCCTGGCGCACATTCTGGGCCTGGGCGCCGGAAGGGAATGGGGCCCCTTCATTCCGCTCGTTCTCGCGAACGGCATCACGCTGGATTTCGCGACCATTCCGGCCGAATCGATCACCGCGCAGCACTATGCGTTCCTCATTTCCGAGGCGGAGTTCGACACGGCCTTCGAGCGGATCAAGGCGCAGGGGATCACGTACTACGCAGATCCCCATCAGAAGATCCCCGGCGAGATCAACCACAACGACGGCGGGCGCGGGATCTACTTCCCCGACCCGAGCGGGCACGGGATGGAACTCATCACCCGCCCTTACGGCGGCTGGTCGTAACAGCGGCAGTCCGTAGCGCATCCGGGTGGCCCGGCCGGGATCCGGCCGGGCCACCCGCCGTCAGGTTCCCTCGACCGGGAGGGTCAGTTCGGGGCGGTCCCACATCACGGCGGGCGGGCGGGCCGCCACCGTACCGGTGCGCTCCGCGCCCACACCGAGGTAGAAGCCTTCGGCGGGCGGGTGCGAGACCACCCGCACGCCGCTGAGTCCCGCGCGGCGCGCCTCGTCCCGCAGGTGACCGATGAGGAGGCGCCCGATGCCCAGCCCCTGGGCGTCGTCGCCGACGAACATGAGGTCGAGTTCGGGCGGGGAGACGATCAGCGAGTAGAAGCCGAGCACGCGGTCGTCGGCGCCGACGGCGGCGAAGACCCTGTGGGCCTCGATGTAGTCCGGGCCCACCCGGTACCCCTGGACCATCGGCGCGTACGGCCCGTCGTAGGCGCGGGAGGTGGTGACGAGACGCGTGAGCCGCTTGGCATCCCGTGCGACGGCCCGCCTGATGCGGACCCCTGCGGGTCCGGTGGACCCGCCACGCCGGTACGTAACGCTCGACTTCATACTGCGAGTATTACGTACCCACCACTCCCGGCGCGCAGGGACCCGGTGCCCAGGAGGCCCACCGGTTCCGGCTCAGCCCCGGCCCCGCTGCTCCCGCCACTCCCCCACGACGGCCTCGACGTCGAAGGGCCTGAGGTTCAGGGGCGGGCCCTCGGGCGGCATGAGGAGCGCCTTGCGGATCTTGTCGTTGATCTCGTTCAGCAGGCGCCGGGCCTCGGCTTCCGTCCTGGCAGCCGAGACCGCTTCTCTGGCGTCCTCCGCCTCTTTCCGCAGGGTCAGCGACGGCGGGAGCACGGACAGCCCCTCCCGCTGCATCTTGGCCTTGATCCACCACGTCTCGTCGTAGGGCCGTTCGAGCCCGGGGATCGGCTTGCCGAAACCGGGCAACGCGGAGAAGTCGCCCCGCTGTTCGGCCTCGTGGATCTGCTTGTCCACCCAGGATTCGAAGCTGACGCCGGTGGGCTTGCGCTCGGTCACCGTGTACCCCTCTCAGAACTCGTCCGGCAGGACTCCGGGTTCGGACCCGGGTCCGGCGCTTTCCACGATACCGAGCGGCCCGTCCGCATGAACTCCGTCAAGCGGGTACACGACTGCTTGCACACGGCCCGGCACGTCGACCGGGCCCGTCCGAAGGGAGTTGACGAAAGTGAGACAGCGCTACGCACCGACCGCGAACCGACAGGAGGGTCAGTCATGACGACTGTGGTGATCATCGTTGCCGTCGTCCTGCTGGCGGCACTCGGCTACTTCCTCGTCCGTCGCCGGACGGATGGCGGCCATGGGCTGCGGCGCCGCTTCGGACCCGAGTACGACCGCACGGTCGAGCGGCACAACGGTGACACGAAGGCCGCCGAGCACGAGCTCGCCGAGCGCGTGAAGCTGCACGGCCACCTGGAGGAGCGACCCCTGCCCCCGGAGGTGCGCGAGGGATACACCGACCGCTGGGCCGCGGTGCAGGAGCAGTTCATCGACTCGCCCACCGAAGCGGTCGCGCAGGCCGACGCGCTGCTGGCGCAGCTCGCCCGGGACCGGGGCTTCCCCGACGGGGCCGGCTTCGAGGAGCAGACGGCCGCCCTCTCGGTGCACCACGCCGAGCATGTCGACGCGTACCGCAAGGTGCACACGGCGGTGCGCGGCCAGGGTGGCACCGAGGACATGCGCAAGGCGCTGATCGAGTCCCGCGCCCTCTTCGACGTACTGCTCGGACACGCCCCGGACGAACCGGCCCACGCGAGCCGGCACCGGACGAACGGAAGGACCGCATGATGCACCGCACCGGACCCACTGACAGTTCCGCGACCGAGGCCCCCCGCACCGGGACGACCCGGACCGCGGCGGAAGCGCGACGCGTCGAGACCTCTCCGGCCTCGACGGAAACGGGGCGCACCGAGACACCCCGGACCACCCCGGAACCGCGGCACGACCCGGCGCCCGGGACTGCCGCGACGCGGACCGCGACACCCGGCCCCGACCCGACCCAGGTCATGAACCGGGGTCCCGGCGATGCCGGTGCGCCGCCCGCCGCACGCCCGTCCACCGCGTCGGCCCCGGCAGGCAGGCAGGCCGGACGGCCGGAGGCCACCCCGGCGGGCATGCCCCTGCTCCCCGTCAAGGAGCAGGAGTCGCTGACCGAGCGCATGCAGCAGGCGGTCGCCGACTTCGTCGAGAGCCCGCGCCAGGCGGTCGAGGAGGCTGAAAGCACGTTCGACAGGATCGTGGCGGATCTGACCGAGGCGCTCGAGGAGCGCAGGCGCAGCCTGCGCACGAGCTGGCAGGCACAGGACACCGAGGCCCGGACGGAAGAGCTGCGGGTGGCCCTGCAGCAGTACCGTGACGTCGGCGAACGGCTCCTGCGAGTCTGACCCGGACCCCGCGACAGCGGCCCGGTGCGATGTCCTTCGAGGACGTCGCACCGGGCCGCGCGGCGTTTCAGGCCGGTACCGCCAGGTCGGCGCGCAACCGCTCCACCACCGCCGGGGGTACCCGCAGCGCCTTGTGGAGATAGCCGTCGAGTCCGCCCCACTTCTCGTCCATCGCGTCCAGGGCCGCTTCGAGGTAGCGGGGGCGGACTTCGATGATCGCGGACGCGATGTCCGGGTCGCCGCCCGCCTCGAGGAAGCGTTGGACGGCGGGCCCGAAAGCGCCCCGGACCGCCGGATTCACGGCCAGGAACTCCGCCCGGACGACGTCACGCGACGCGCCCGCCATGAGCAGCAGGAGCGCGGCGGCCCAGCCGGTCCGGTCCTTGCCGGTCGCACAGTGGAACAGCACCGGTCGCGCACGCGGGTCCGCGGCTGTCTCCAGGAAGGCGCGGTAGGCGGCCGCGGCACCGGGCGAGAGAACCATCTTCCGGTAGGTCTGGGCGAACAGTTCCTCGGCCTTCCCGTCGCCGAGCACACTCGCTGCGCCGTCCGGGTCGCAGAGCAGCGCCCTGATCCTGGCCGGTGCGACGCCGGGGTTGTCTCCCAGCACGTCGGCGACGAAGAGCCGTGCGCCGGGCGGCAGGCGGTCGGGCGCCCACTGGCGCTCGTCCGCGGTGCGGAGGTCGACGACGGTACGGATGCCGAGCGCGGACACCGCCATGTCGCTCTCGGCGTCGAAGTCGCTCAGCTGGCCCGAACGCAACAGGATTCCCTGGCGCAGGCGGCGGTCGCGCCCCAGGGCGATGCCGCCCAGGTCGCGCAGGTTGACGACGGTGGCGGCAGGGACGGCCCGGGCTGTCTGCACGATGAACTGCCTCATTCCCGACGAACTCCACAGGTCAGAATCAACGTCGCACGTAGCGCGAAAATCGACAAAGGAAAGAGCCGGGTACCGGCGTGGATGTCAGTCGGCGAGGATCCTCGTCTTCTGCGCCGCGAACTCGGCGTCGGTGAGTACGTCCTGCTGCCGCAGCTCGGCGAGCCGCTCGAGCAGCGTGATGACATCGTCCCCGCCGTCCTTGGGCTCCTCCGCGCCCCCCTCCGCGGGAAGGCGCTCATGCGCCACGAGCTGTCCGCCGGCCTCTTGGACCGCACGGGTGACGGGCACCGCCCAGAGGTCCTCGCGCACGATCAGCGCGGCCGAGTTGCCCGGTGGTACGTTCCGGCCGAGTGAGTCGATGTCCTTGACGGCCGACAGGCCTGCCACCTCACCGGCGACCGGTTCGAACGACACCAGCCCGTCGGGGTCGACGTCCCGCAGCTCCTTGAACGCGAGCGTGCCGCCCTCGCCGCGGTGGACGAAGGCCAGGTCCAGGACCCGCACCGCCTCGGACGCGACCGCGTCGGCCAGAGCCGATGCCATCGGACCGGTGAGGGTGCTGCCGGGAAAGACGACGACGAGGTACTCCACGGGTCCCACGGCCACGACGCGCCCCTTTCCTGCGTTGCTGGAACGTCAGAAGCATAACTTCGGACATTCAGTGACGCACTGTGAGACTTCATGGTTAAGACAACGTATTCATCTCATTGCACATCATCGATGCGTACGACGGGGCCGGACCCGCTCGTCCCCCGGACGGGCGAAACGCGACGGTCCGTAAAGGATCAGGTGCGTTCCGGAGAGGGCAAGGTCACAGCCGGTGCCACTGCTGCTCGCCAGAGCGCTGACCTAGCATCTGAGCATGACGGTCCTGCCTGCTGACGGGCTCTCCCTGGCCGCCGAGTTCCCTGACCCCTCCCATGATCAGTGGCAGAGCCTTGTCGAAGGCGTACTGCGCAAGTCTGGCAATGAGGTCACGGGCACGGCCGCCGAGGAAGCGCTGTCCACCGCGCTCGGGGACGGGCTCACCGCCCGCCCCCTGTACACCTCCGACGACGTATCAGCCGACCCCGGATTCCCCGGCTTTGCGCCCTTCACCCGAGGCAGCAAGGCCGCGGGCAGCATCGCGGGCGGCTGGGACGTACGGCAACGCCACGCGCTGACGGACCCCGTACGCCTGAACGAGGCCGTACTCGGCGACCTCGAGAACGGCGTCACCTCGCTGTGGCTGGCCGTGGGCGGGCCCGGCGGGGTTCCGGCCACCGGCCTCGCCCGTGCGCTCGAAGGCGTCTATCTCGACCTGGCGCCCGTATCGCTCGACGCCGGGAGCGACTTCGAGCCTGCGGTACGGGAGTTGCTGGCGCTCTACGAGGCGCGGGGCGTCGCGAAGTCCGCCGCGCGCGGCAGCCTCGGCGCGGATCCGCTCGGCCACGCGGCCCGTACCGGCGGCGAGCCGGACCTGACGGCCGCCGTCCACTGGGCGCGGCTGTGCGGCCGCGAGTACCCCGGGCTGCGCACGCTGGCCGTCGACGCACTGCCGTACCACGAGGCGGGCGGCTCGGCCGCCCAGGAGCTGGGGCTCTCGCTGGCGACGGGCGTCGCCTATCTGCGGGCGCTGACCGAGGCGGGAGCCTCCGTCGAAGAGGCGTGTGCGCAGCTGGAGTTCCGGTACGCGGCGACGGCCGACCAGTTCCTGACGATCGCGAAACTGCGGGCTGCGCGACGGTTGTGGGCCCGGGTCGCAGAGGTGTGCGGAAGCACCGCGGCGGGTGCGCAGCAGCAGCACGTCGTGACCTCGCCCGTGATGATGACCCGCCGCGATCCGTGGGTGAACATGCTGCGGACGACGCTCGCCTGCTTGGGCGCGGGGGTCGGCGGGGCCGACTCCGTCACCGTTCTGCCGTTCGATCACGCACTGGGTCTGCCGGACGCGTTCGCCCGGCGGATCGCCCGGAACACGTCGACGATCCTCATGGAGGAGTCGCATCTGGCCCGGGTCATCGATCCGGCGGGCGGTTCCTGGTACGTGGAGCGTCTGACCGATGAACTCGCCGCAGCGGCCTGGTCGTTCTTCCAGGAGGTCGAGCGGGCGGGCGGTCAGGCCGCCGCGCTGCGCTCCGGCATGGTCGAGGAGAGGCTCGCCGGTACCTGGGCCGCCCGCAGCAAGGACCTGGCCCGGCGCAAGGAACCGGTGACGGGCGTCAGCGAGTTCCCGACGCTCAGCGAGCGGCCCGTGGAGCGCGAGCCCCACCCCGCCCCCGCGTCGGGAGGACTGCCCAAGGTCCGCCGCGACGAGGCCTTCGAGGCCCTGCGGGCCCGGTCGGACCGCCACCTGGCCGCCACCGGTAGCCGCCCGAAGGTGTTCCTCGCCGCCCTGGGCCCGGCATCGGTGCACACGGCGCGGGCGTCCTTCGCAGCGAACCTCTTCGTCGCGGGCGGCATCGAACCCGTCCATGAGCCGGCTTCCGTGGAGGCCACCACCGCTGCCGGCGCCTTCGTCGCCAGCGGGGCGACGATCGCCTGCCTGTGCTCCTCCGACGCGCTCTACGCCGAGCAGGCCGACGCCGTCGCCGGGGCCCTCGCCTCGGCCGGAGCCCTGCAGGTCCTCCTCGCGGGCCGGCCCGGCGACTACCCGGCCGTCGACGGCCACGTGTTCGCGGGCTGCGATGTGGTCGCCGTCCTCTCCTCCGTACTCGACTGCATGGGAGTGGCGTGATGCAGACCACCGAGACCTCCGGGACCCCGGGTGCGGGAACACCTGTTCCGGACTTCTCCGATGTCCCCCTGGCCGCCGAAGCCCCCGCGGAGGTGTCCGCCGACCAGTGGCGCGCCGCGGTGAAGGAGTCGACCGGAACGTCCGAGGACGAGCTGCTCTGGGACACCCCCGAGGGCATCGCGGTCAAGCCGCTGTACACCGGGCAGGACCTGGAGGGTCTCGACTTCCTGGAGACCTATCCGGGCATCGCCCCGTACCTGCGCGGCCCGTACCCGACGATGTACGTCAACCAGCCCTGGACGATCCGGCAGTACGCGGGGTTCTCCACGGCCGAGGAGTCGAACGCCTTCTACCGGCGCAATCTGGCGGCCGGCCAGAAGGGTCTCTCGGTCGCGTTCGACCTGCCCACGCACCGCGGCTACGACAGCGACCATCCCCGGGTGACCGGTGACGTCGGCATGGCGGGCGTGGCGATCGACTCGATCTACGACATGCGCCAGCTCTTCGACGGCATTCCGCTGGACAAGATGTCGGTGTCGATGACGATGAACGGCGCGGTGCTGCCCGTGCTCGCGCTGTACATCGTGGCCGCGGAAGAACAGGGCGTGCCGCCCGAGAAGCTGGCCGGGACCATCCAGAACGACATCCTCAAGGAGTTCATGGTCCGCAACACCTACATCTATCCGCCCGGTCCCTCGATGCGGATCATCTCCGACATCTTCGCGTTCACCTCGCAGAAGATGCCGCGCTACAACTCCATCTCCATCTCCGGTTACCACATCCAGGAGGCGGGGGCGACGGCCGACCTGGAGCTGGCCTACACGCTGGCCGACGGTGTGGAGTACCTGCGGGCGGGACGCGACGCCGGCCTCGACGTGGACGCGTTCGCGCCGCGGCTGTCGTTCTTCTGGGCGATCGGCATGAACTTCTTCATGGAGATCGCCAAGCTGCGCGCGGCCCGGCTCCTGTGGGCCAAGCTGGTGAAGGAGTTCGAGCCCAAGAACTCCAAGTCGTTGTCGCTGCGCACCCATTCGCAGACATCCGGGTGGTCGCTGACCGCTCAGGACGTCTTCAACAACGTCACGCGGACGTGCGTGGAGGCGATGGCGGCCACCCAGGGCCACACCCAGTCGCTGCACACCAACGCCCTGGACGAGGCGCTCGCCCTGCCGACGGACTTCTCGGCCCGGATCGCGCGCAACACCCAGCTGCTGCTCCAGCAGGAGTCCGGCACCGGGCGGGTCATCGACCCGTGGGGCGGCAGCGCGTACGTGGAGAAGCTGACGTACGACCTGGCGCGGCGGGCCTGGCAGCACATCGAGGAAGTCGAGGCGGCCGGCGGCATGGCGAAGGCCATCGACGCGGGCATCCCTAAGCTCCGGATCGAGGAGGCCGCGGCCCGTACCCAGGCGCGGATCGACGCCGGGCGCCAGCCGGTCATCGGCGTCAACAAGTACCGGGTGGAGACCGACGAGAAGATCGACGTGCTCAAGGTCGACAACTCCTCGGTGCGCACGCAGCAGATCGAGAAGCTCCGGCGGCTGCGCGAGGAGCGGGACGAGGTGGCCTGCCAGGACGCCCTGCGGGCGCTGACGGCGGCGGCCGAGCGGGACCCGGGACCCGGCCTGGAGGGCAATCTGCTGGCGCTCGCGGTCGACGCGGCCCGTGCGATGGCCACGGTCGGCGAGATCTCGGACGCTCTGGAGAAGGTGTACGGGAGGCACGCGGGCCAGATCCGTACGATCTCCGGCGTGTACCGCAAAGAGGCAGGAGAGTCCCCGTCCGTGGACCGTACCCGCACCCTGGTCGACGATTTCGAGGAGGCCGAGGGACGACGTCCGCGCATCCTGGTCGCGAAGATGGGCCAGGACGGCCACGACCGCGGCCAGAAGGTGATCGCCACCGCCTTCGCCGACCTGGGCTTCGACGTCGACGTCGGCCCGCTGTTCCAGACGCCGGGCGAGGTCGCCCGGCAGGCGGTCGAGGCGGACGTGCACATCGTGGGCGTCTCGTCGCTGGCCGCCGGGCACCTCACGCTCGTACCCGCGCTTCGCGCGGAACTGGCGGCCGAGGGCCGGGAGGACATCATGATCGTGGTGGGTGGGGTGATTCCGCCGCAGGACATCGAGACGCTGCACGAGGCGGGCGCCGCCGCGGTGTTCCCGCCCGGCACCGTGATCCCGGACGCGGCCCACGACCTGGTCACGCGGCTCGGTGCCGCGCTCGGCCACGAGCTGTGAGCCGCTGACGGATGGCTCCGAACATCGACGTCGACGCATACGTCAAGGGCGTGCTCGACGGGAAGCGTGCGTTCGTGGCGCGCGCGATCACTCTCGTCGAGTCGACCCGCCCCGATCACCGGGTACTGGCGCAGCGCTTGCTGAGCGAGCTGCTGCCCCGTTCGGGGCGGGCCAGGCGCATCGGGATCAGCGGGGTTCCCGGCGTGGGGAAGTCCACGTTCATCGATGCGCTCGGCACGCTGCTGACGGGGCTCGGGCACCGGGTCGCCGTACTGGCCGTCGACCCCTCGTCCAGTCGTACGGGCGGTTCCATCCTGGGTGACAAGACCCGGATGGAACGGCTGGCGGTGGACGCCCGGGCGTTCGTGCGCCCGTCCCCCACCGCGGGGACGCTCGGCGGGGTGGCCAAGGCGACCCGTGAGTCCATCGTGGTGATGGAGGCGGCGGGCTACGACGTGGTCCTGGTGGAGACGGTCGGGGTCGGGCAGTCGGAGACCGCGGTCGCCAACATGGTCGACACGTTCCTGCTGCTCACCCTGGCCCGTACCGGCGACCAGCTGCAGGGCATCAAGAAGGGCGTCCTGGAACTGGCCGACGCCATCGCGGTCAACAAGGCCGACGGCCCGCACGAGCGCGACGCCCGCTCGGCGGCACGTGAACTGGCGGGCGCCCTGCGGCTGATGCACCCCGTGGACGCGGCGTGGACTCCTCCGGTGATGACCTGCAGCGCCCGGGAGTCGACGGGTCTGGACGAACTGTGGGAGCGGCTGGAGCAGCACCGTACGCTCCTGGACAGCACGGGTCGGCTCACCGCCAAGCGCCGCGAGCAGCAGGTGGACTGGACGTGGACGATGGTCCGCGACGAGCTGCTGGACAGCCTGCGTAGTCATGCGGCCGTGCGTGCGCTCACCCCTGAGCTCGAACAGCGCGTACGCGGGGGCGAGTTGACGGCCACCCTGGCCGCCGAGCAGATCCTCGGAGCGTTCCGCGGTGACGCGGTGACGCCGCCGGACACGGCCGGCGGAAAGAAACCGGAAGACAGCTGAGGCCCGTTCGCGCACAGTGGGTGCGGTGACCGCCGACACCGCATCCACGACCCGTTCCAGTGAGCTGCTGGGATTCGCGCCCGGTGCCCGGGTACTCATCGTCAACTGCGACGACTTCGGGATGTACCACGCGGTCAACTCCGCCGTGATCGCGTCGATCGAGAACGGCATCGCGGCCTCGTGCAGTCTCATGGTGCCCTGCCCGTGGGCGCTGCACGGCATGCGCCTGCTCCGGGAGCGGCCGGAGATCCCCTTCGGTATCCACCTCACGCTCGTCTGCGACACGACGGACTACCGCTGGGGGCCGCTGAGCGCGAAGGACAGGGTCCCCTCGCTGCTGGACGACGCGGGCGAGCTCTTCACGCCGGCGGGCATCCCCGAGCTGCTCGGCCGGGCCCGCCCGGACGAGGTCGAGCGCGAGTTCCGTGCTCAGATCGACGCCGTCATGGACGCCGGTCTCGAGCCGACCCATCTCGACTGGCACTGTCTGGCGGACGGCGGGCGCGAGGACATCCTCGATCTGACCGTGGCCCTGGCCGGGGAGTACGGTCTGGCCGTACGGATCTGGCTCGAGCCCGCCAGGCAGAAGATGCTGCAGCAGGGCCGGCCGGTCACTGATCACGACTTCCTGGACAGCTTCGCCCTGGACCTCGACGGCAAGGCGGACCGCTTCGCCGAGCTGTTGCGCTCCCTGCCGGCCGGGCTGAGCGAGTGGGCGGTGCATCCCGGGCTGGCCGACGAGGAGTCACGGGCCATCGACGGCGGCTGGCGGGTGCGCAGCACGGACCATGAATTCCTCACCTCGCCCGAGGCGCGCGAGATCCTTCGGCAGGAGGGCGTCGTGGTGACCGATTACCGCGCGGTGCAACGGGTCTGGTCCGGCTCGGGCGGCGTCAGGTAGCCGGGAGGTCTCCTTCCCTCTCCTCGACTTGCGTGCTACGGTGCGATTAGCACATGTGTACGCCCCAAATCGGGCGCCGGTGCTGTTTCCTCTCATTTCTGCTGTTGTGCCCGTCCTCCAGTGACCGGCGATCCAGCTTCTCCGCACCACTTCTTCTGTCCGGTCCGGGCTGTTCTGCCCGTCACACGGGGCGTGATTCCGCCGCCTCCGCTTCGCCGGACTTCTCACTCGCCTTGTCCGCGAAAGGACCCACCCATGACCAGCACACTCGAACGCCCCGTCACGCAGCAGAATCAGCCCGTCCGCACCGCAGGTGTCCTCGACACCACGGACAACGGACACGGCGTACTGCGCACCGACGGCGGCCATCCCTCCCCCGGCGACATCAGGGTGTCGCCGACACTCATCCGGCAGTACGGGCTGCGCAAGGGCGACGTCGTCGCCGGAACCTGCGAAGGGCCGCGGGTCCTGTCCCGGATCGACTCGGTCAACGGCCGTGCCGCACAGGACCTTCGGGGCCGGCCGCACTTCCGCGACCTCACTCCGCTCCACCCCCAGGAGCGGCTGCGCCTGGAGACACCACGCGGCGGACCCGCCACGCGTGTCGTCGACCTCGTCTCCCCGGTCGGCAAGGGACAGCGCGGCCTCATCGTCGCGCCTCCGAGGACCGGCAAGACCGTTCTCCTGCAGCAGCTCGCCGCAGCCGTCGCCACCAACCACCCGGAATGCCATCTGATGGTCGTCCTCCTGGACGAACGCCCCGAGGAGGTCACGGACATGCGCCGCTCCGTACGCGGCGAGGTGTACGCCTCCACGTTCGACCGGCCCGCGAAGGAGCACATCGCGCTCGCCGACCTCGCCGTCGAACGGGCCAAGCGGCTCGTCGAGCAGGGCCGGGACGTCGTGATCCTCCTCGACTCCCTGACCCGGCTGTGCCGGGCCCACAACAACGCCGCCGGGGCGGGCGGACGCACCCTCAGCGGGGGCGTCGACGCCTCCGCCCTCATCGGCCCGAAGAAGCTGTTCGGGGCGGCACGCCTGGCCGAGGAGGGCGGTTCGCTGACCATCCTGGCGACCGCACTGGTGGACACCGGATCCCGCGCCGACGACTACTTCTTCGAAGAACTGAAGAGCACCGGCAACATGGAACTGCGTCTGGACCGCCGGCTGGCCGACAGGCGGGTCTTCCCCGCCGTCGACATCACGCTGTCCGGCACCCGCCGCGAGGAGCTCCTGGTGCCCGCCGCGGAACTGGCCGCCGTACGGGGACTGCGCCGCGCCCTGCAGTCCAGGAACGGACAGGCCACTCTGGAGGTCCTGCTGGAGAAGGTCCGCACGACCCCGGACAACGCCACGTTCCTCCGGCAGGTCCAGCACACCGTTCCCACCGTGTAGCAGCCCCGCTCACGACGGTCCGGGCACGGCGCGCCCGCCCCGGATCAGCCCGTGCCGCCCAGCGCCTCGGCGACCAGGGTGCGCGCCTCGTCCTGGACCCTGGCCAGGTGTCCGGCGCCCTGGAAGCTCTCCGCGTACACCTTGTACACGTCCTCCGTTCCGGAGGGACGGGCCGCGAACCAGGCACTGGCCGTGCAGACCTTCAGGCCGCCGATGGCCGCGCCGTTGCCCGGCGCCTCGGTGAGTACGGCGGTGATGGGCTCACCCGCCAGGGTGTCCGCCGTGACCTGGTCCGGGGAGAGTCCTGCCAGTACCGCCTTCTCCTCACGCGTCGCCGGAGCGTCGATCCTGGCGTAGGCCGGGTCGCCGAAACGGGCGGTGAGCTCGCCGTAGTGCTGGGAGGGAGTGGAACCCGTGACGGCGGTGATCTCCGAAGCCAGCAGGGCGAGCAGGATGCCGTCCTTGTCGGTGGTCCACACCCGGCCGTCGCGGCGCAGGAAGGACGCACCGGCGGACTCCTCGCCCCCGAAACCCAGGGTGCCGTCGAACAGTCCGTCGACGAACCACTTGAATCCCACCGGCACTTCCACCAACGGGCGCCCGAGGTCCGCCGCCACCCGGTCGATCATGGAGGAGGAGACGAGGGTCTTGCCGATGCCCGTGCCGGCGGGCCAGCCGTCGCGGTGGGAGTAGAGGTAGCGGATGGCCACGGCCAGGTAGTGGTTGGGGTTCATCAGCCCGCCGTCGGGGGTGACGATGCCGTGCCGGTCGGCGTCCGCGTCGTTTCCGGTGGATACGGTGAACGCGTCGCGCCGCTCGATCAGGGACGCCATGGCGTACGGCGAGGAGCAGTCCATCCGGATCTTTCCGTCCCAGTCCAGCGTCATGAAGCGCCAGGTGGGGTCGGCGAGCGGGTTGACCACGGTGAGATCGAGCCGGTGGCGTTCGGCGATCCGGCCCCAGTAGGCGACCGAGGCGCCGCCGAGCGGGTCGGCACCGATCCGGATGCCCGCGTCGCGTACCGCGTCCAGATCCAGGACGGCCGGGAGGTCGTCGACGTACCCGGTGAGGAAGTCGTGCCTCCCCGTGGTGTCTGCGGCGAGCGCCCGGGCGTACGGGATCCGCCGGACCTCCTTCAGCCCGCCCTCGATCAGGGTGTTGGCGCGGTCCTGGATCCAGGAGGTGGCGTCCGAGCCGGCCGGCCCGCCGTGCGGCGGGTTGTACTTGTAGCCGCCGTCGGCCGGCGGGTTGTGCGACGGGGTGACCACGATGCCGTCGGCGAGACCGCTGCCACGGTCCTGGTTGTAGGTCAGGATGGCGTGCGACACGGCCGGGGTGGGGGTGTAGCCGTCGTCGCTGTCGATCAGTACGGTGGCCCCGTTGGCGGCCAGCACCTCCAGGGCGGTCACCCGCGCCGGTTCGGACAGCGCATGGGTGTCGGCGCCGAGGAACAGCGGCCCGTCGGTGCCCTGCCGGGTCCGGTAGTCGCAGATCGCCTGGGTCGTGGCGGCGATGTGGTCCTCGTTGAAGGATGCCGCCAGGGCCGATCCCCGGTGCCCGGAGGTGCCGAACGCGACGCGCTGGCCGGGTTCGGCCGGGTCGGGGTGGACCGTGTAGTAGGCGGTCACCAGACGCGCCACGTCCACCAGGTCTCCGGGCTGCGCCGGCTGACCGGCCCGTTCGTGAGCCATCGGTTCTCCTCTGTCGTCGTCGGTGCGTCCACGGACCGGACCACCGTCACGGGGCGGACGATCATCACGAGTTGTACCCGATACTGCCCCTTCGGCCGCACGCACGGGTACCCGCGGCCCGACAGCAGTAGATCCGGAGCACGGTCCCCGCCCGGGGTCGTTCGTGACGATTGGCCGGTTCCCGCGCAGGACACGGCGGAACGGGCAGGGGCCCGGAAGCCCGCCGCAGTGGCGTGCACCGAGGGCCGCAATTCGCTTCGCACAACTCGGCATCGGGTCGCGGCACCCAGGATCCCGCGGATTCCGGTATCCCGAATTCATCGACGCGTCGGCGACATCCCCGATCGGCCGAACGCAAGAGGAATACACACGGCATTCACATCATGGGGCATCGCCCCGAAGAGCAGAAGATGCTGGACTCTGACACGCCGCAGGATTCAGTGATCCGGCGTCAGCACCCCTGACCGGAGCCAATCCGCATCGCCCGGTGCGCGAGTCATGCGCGTTTTCGCACAGACTGTCTGTCACAGTGCATTTCGGTTTTACCCACTAATCTCTGCCGCCATATTCCTTTCCGCCGGTACCTACTCGAACCGGCTTGTCGGGGGCATGTGAGAAGAGAGCCGTGCGTGCTGCAGAAAAGTTGCACCGAGGAAAGACAACTGACGGTCCTTCATCTGGTCCAGCCGGTGGAGGGGGGCGTCGCACGGGTCGTGACCGACCTCGTCGCCGCGCAGGTCCGGGCAGGGCTGCGGCCCGTCGTGGCCTGCCCGCCGGGCGGTTCGCTGGCGTCCGGGGCGGCCGTGGCGGGGGCCCGGGTGTGTGCCTGGCCGGCCGAGCGTGCCCCGGGGCCGGGGCTGGGCCGGGAGGTCCTCACGGCGAGCCGTCTGATCAGCGCGTACGCACCCGACGTGATCCATGCCCACAGCGCGAAAGCCGGTCTCGCGGGCCGGCTGGCCGTCCGGGGCAGGGTGCCGACGGTGTTCCAGCCCCACGCCTGGTCCTTCGATGCCGTCGAGGGCCGGACCGCCCGGCTGGCCCTGAAGTGGGAGCGGTTCGGGGCACGGTGGAGCGATCGCATCCTCTGCGTCAGCGAATCCGAACGCCGCGCGGGCGAGCGCGCGGGCGTCGCCGCCCACTGGTCCGTGATCCACAACGGCATCGACCTCGGCCACTTCCGGCCGGCCGGCCGGGAGGCCGCGCTTGCGGCCCGCGCCGCCCTGCCGCTCCCGGAGACCGTCCCCGCCGGTGCTCCCCTGGTCGTGTGCGTCGGGCGGCTGAGCCGGCAGAAGGGCCAGGACGTGCTCCTGCGGGCCTGGCGGCGGATGCGGGTACCGGGGGCGCGGCTCGTCCTGGTCGGTGACGGACCGTGCGGTGACGAACTGCGGCGCGCCGCACCTCCGGGTGTGCTGTTCGCGGGAGCGAGCCGGGACGTACGGCCGTGGATCCACGCGGCGGACGTCCTGGTCCTGCCTTCGCGGTGGGAAGGGATGGCACTGGCCCCGCTCGAGGCGATGGCCTGCGGCACCCCCGTCCTGATGTCCGATGTCAACGGCGCCCGGGAGAGCCTGCCGCCCGGCCACGAATCCCACTGTCTTGTGCCGCCCGAGGACCCTGCAGCCCTCGCGACGGCCCTGACCGCTCTGCTGACCGACCCGCCGCTGCGGAAGGAGCTGGGCAGCACGGCGCAGAGACATACCCGGTCGGTCTTCGATGTGAGGAAGACCGCCGGGGCGGTTCTGAGCCTTTACCAGGAACTTGTCGGCCTGTCCCACCCCACGACGAGGAAGCGCACCGAGCAATGACGACGGAGAGTGCACCTGTCCCCCGAGCCGCCCAGGCAACAGCCGTGCGTCGTACGGCTTCCACCGTCCGCCCACCGCGCGACGGTACCGGGCGCGCGCAGCCCCTGCGGACCACCCGGAGCCTCAGGAGGTGGGGGTCCCCGTCGGGGCTCGTCGCCGCCGACGGCCTCGCGCTGGCTCTCGCCCTGGCGTTGGTTGCCCCCCTGCCGTGGCCTCCGGGGGTCTTCGTCCTCCAGGCCGTGGCCCAGGTGCTGCTGCACGCCCACCGGGGCCTGTACCGGATCGGGCTGTCCCCGTCCGTTCTGACGGAGCTGCCCGCGCTGCTCGGTCTTTCGCTGGTCCAGTGGTACGTGACGGCCGAGGCACTGACCGCGTACAACCCTCGTTACGACATCGGCTGGACCGCGCTGGCCTGCGCGGTCGCCGCGCAGACGCTGCTGAGCTGCGGTGCGCGCACCGCGGTCCACCGCACCCGGCTGCGGTCGGCTGCCCGCAGCCCCCAGTCGGCCCTCGTCGTGGGCGACGGTCGGGTCGCCGACCGGGTCACCGCCGTCCTGCAGGAGCACCCGGAGTACGGGCTGCGGCCCGTGGGCCGGGTGTGGTCCGACGTTCCGTCGGCCGATGTCCTCGGGGCCGGCGCGACGTCCGGCGGAGCTCAGCTCCCCGTCCTCACGACCGCGCAGGACGTCGGCCGGGCGGTCATCCAGAACTCCGTGCGGCACGCCGTCTTCACGGTTCCGCCCGAGTCGGCACCCGGCGGGGCGGCGTTGTTCGGGCAGTTCGTCCGGCAGGGCTGCCGGGTGTGGCTGATCACCGAGCAGGGGACGATCGCCCCCTGCCGGACCGCGTCCAGACCGGACCATGTGTGGGGGTTCGCGGCCCACGCGCTGGACGACGGCCGGCACCGGCCGGCCGGCCACCGGGTCAAGCGGGCGATGGACGCCGTCCTGGCCATGGTCGCCCTGACTGCGGCGGCCCCCCTGCTGGCCGCGTGCGCACTGGCCGTACGCGTCTGTGACGGCCCCGGAGTCGTCTTCAGGCAGGAGCGCATCGGACGGGACGGACGGCCGTTCGTCCTGCTGAAGTTCCGCACCCTGCGCCCGGCCGACGCCCATGAGTCCGCCACCCGGTGGAACGTGTCGGGCGACGAGGGCATGAGCCGCGTCGGCAGGACGCTGCGCCGGACGTCCCTCGACGAGTTGCCGCAGCTGTGGAACGTGGTGCGCGGCGACATGAGTCTGGTCGGGCCCCGCCCCGAACGCCCCTACTTCGTGGAGCACTTCAGCCGTATCCACCCCGGCTACCGGGCGCGTCACCGCATGCCCGTCGGCATCACGGGGCTGGCCCAGGTGCACGGCCTGCGCGGCGACACCTCGATCGAGGACCGTGTCCGCTTCGACAACCGGTACATCGGGACCTGGTCGCTCTGGCAGGACGTGTGCGTCCTCGCGCGGACCGCGGGGTCGGTCTTCCGCCTCGGAGGCAGCTGAACCGTGACTCTCACCGTGACCGCCGCGCCGGCGGTACCCGCCGTCCGGTCCGGCCCGGCGCCCCCGGCCGTACGCCGGTGGACGACCGCATGGCCGCTGCTGCCCCTGATCGCGACGGTGCTGCTCCTGGCCGTACCGGCCGACGGCTCGGGGCCCGGGACCGTGTACGGCGTTCCGCCGGCCGACCTCGTCTCGGGCGTCGCGGTGCTCGTCTGTCTGGGGCGCCTGCTGTTCCTGCGGATGCGCCCTCTCACCCCGGCCGCGGCCGTCGTCCTGGGCCTCCCGGCCGTGGGCCTGGCGGTGGCCACGGTCACCGCGGCGGACCCGGTGGCGGCGCTCCCCGGATTCGTCCGGTACCTGCAGATCTTCGTGCTCGTACCGGCCGCCGTCTTCATCCTGGTCCAGGACGCCAGGGGCTTCCGGACCATCACGGGCACGCTGGGGCTCCTCGCGCTCGTCCAGGGCGCGACCGGGGTGTACCAATACGCCACCGGGTCCGGCGCCTCGTACATGGGTGAGGACATCCGCGCCGTCGGTACGTTCGGGCCCAGCGACGTGATGGGCATGGCGACGGTGGTCGCCTACGGGCTGCTCGCAGCCGTCGCGTATGCGCTGGGCACCCGCGCCGGTGGGCCCAGGTGGCTGCGCCCCGGTGCCTTCTGTGCCGCCGCCCTCCTGGTCGTTCCGCTCACCCTGTCGTTCAGCAGGGGGGCCTGGATCGCGACGGTCGCGGGTGCCCTGGCCGTGATCGCGCTGACCGGGCTGCGACAGGCCGTGCGCGCGCTGGCCGTGGTGTGCGCGGCCGGAGTCGTACTCGTCGGCGGTTTCGGCGTCGGGTCCGAGATGATCTCGCAGCGGCTCACCAGCATCACCGAGGTGACGCGCGCCCCCGACCGGTCGGTCAACGACCGGTACACCATGTGGGCGGCCGCCGCTGGCATGTGGCGCGAGCAGCCCATGACCGGCGTCGGTCTCAAGGGCTTCCCCGCGCACCGCGACGGGCACGCCTCGATCGGCCTCTCGTCGGGCAGTGACACCGCGGGCGCCGGGCAGGACTTCCGCAAGCAGCCGCTGCTGTCCCCCCACAACATGTATCTGCTCGTGCTGAGCGAGCAGGGCCTCATCGGCCTCACCGCCCTGGCGGGCACCTGGGTCGTGATCCTGGCCGGCGGGGTGCGCAGACTGGTCCTCGCCCGGGCCCGGGGGGCGGCGGCCGTCGACTGCGGTCTCGCGGCGGTGGGGCTGATGACCTGGCAGACCGTCGACTTCCTGTACGCGGACATCGGCGGACCCTCCACCGTCCTCACGGGAATCGTGCTCGGACTGGCAGCGTGGTGGGCGCTGGCCGAGCCGGAGAGGGCGACCGTCGCGTGAGCCGGGTCTCCGCGGCGACGGCCGAGAAGGCGAAGGACTCGGGGACGTCCGCGCCCGGAGCTCCGGCGGGGCCGGGACGGTTCCTCGCCCGGGCGGCCGCCGGTGCCGCCGGGCTGACCGTGATCGCCTCCCTGCTGGGGCTCGTACGGGACCAGGCCATCGCCCGGCTCTTCGGCGCGAGCCATGCCAGCGACGCGTTCCTGATCGCCTGGACCGTGCCCGAGATGGCGGCCACGCTGCTCATCGAGGACGGGATGGCCCTGCTGCTCGTCCCCGCCTTCAGCCATGCGCTGGCCCGGCGCGCCGCCGCCGGATCCGCTGCGGACGGACTCGTGGACGATCCCGTGCGGGCGCTCGTCGCGGACACCTTCCCCCGGCTGTTCGCCTCGCTGACCGGTACGGGCGCCCTGCTGGTCCTGGGCGCTCCATGGGTCGTCAAGATTCTGGCGCCCGGTCTGAGCGATCCCGGACTCGCCGTGGAATGCACCCGTCTGACAGCGGTCACGGTGCTCACCTTCGGCGTCACCGGGTACTTCAGCGCGGCCCTGCGGGCGCACGGGCGCTTCCTGGCCCCGGCCGGGGTCTACATCGCGTACAACATCGGCATCATCGGTATGACGCTCGCGCTGCACTCCGTCTGGGGCGTGCGCGCCGCGGCGGCCGGTGTGGCCGTCGGCAGTGTGCTGATGATCCTGACCCAGCTGCCCACGTTCGCACGGCTGCTGCGGCGGCGGGTGCCACGCGCCGACGGGCCTCGCCCGGGGCGGGAGGGCCTCTCTCCGCTCCTGGGCGCCACGGTCCTCGCGCCCGTCGTGCTGTTCGTGGTGGGCCGTCAGTCGCAGGTGTTCGTCGAGCGGTTCCTCGCCTCGTCCCTGTCCGACGGGGCCATCTCGCATCTCAACTACGCGCAGAAGGTCGCGCAGCTCCCGATGGTGCTGTCCATGATGATCTGCACGGTGACCTTCCCGGTCGTCGCCCGGGCGATGGCGGCCGGGGACCGGGAAGGCGCCCGCCGACGGGTCGAACGTGATCTCGCACTGGCCGGGACGGTGGTCCTGCTGGGCACGTCGATGGTGCTCGGTTACGCGCACCAGATCGTCGAAGTGCTCTTCCAGCGAGGCGCTTTCGACGCACAGGACACTGCGGCCACTGCCGGGGTGATGCGGATCTACGCACTCGGGCTGCTCGGCCACACCCTGGTCGGAACGCTGTGCAGGCCGTTCTTCTCCGCGGGAAAGCCCACCTGGTACCCCGTCTGCGCCATGGGCGCCGGACTGCTGGTCACCACGGGGGCCGGTCTGGCCCTGGCCGGCCCGTTCGGCGTGAACGGCATCGCGGCGGCGAACGCCGTCGGCATCAGCACGGCCGCGCTGCTGCTCCTCCTGGGCCTGGGCTCGCGCGCGGTCGCCATCCGGGTCCGTTCCGTCGTCGTCTCCCTCGGCCGGCCTGCGGCCGCGGCAGCGGTTGCCGGGGCAGCGGGATGGGCGGCAGCCCCCGCGATCGGCCATCCGGCGCTCAGCCTGGCAGCAGGCTGTGTCCTCGTCCCGGCGGCCTTCCTTCTCACCGGACTTGCCCTCAGAGCTCCCGAAGTCGTTCATCTGCTGGCTCTCACCCGACAGAGGTTCCTTCATGGCCGCTGACACATCGGCACACGCCGCCTCCCTGTCCGTTCTCCGACCCCAGCCGTGGATTCTCACCTACCACTCGGTGAGCGACCCCACGGACGATCCGTACGGCATCACCGTCTCCGCCGACCGCCTGGACCAGCAGCTGACCTGGCTGCGCCGTCGCCACCTCACCGGCGTGGGGGTCGGGGCGCTGCTGCGCGCACACGCCGTCGGCCGACGCGGGCTGGTCGGGCTGACGTTCGACGACGGGTACGCCGACTTCCTCGACGAAGCGCTCCCGGTCCTGCTCGGGCACGGCTTCACGGCGACGGTGTTCGTCCTGCCAGGCCGGACGGGCGGATCCAACGCGTGGGATCCGCTCGGCCCCCGGAAGCCCTTGCTGTCCGAGGACGGCATCCGTGCCGTCGCGGACGCGGGGCTGGAAGTCGGCTCGCACGGCATGCGCCACCTGGATCTGACGACCCTCTCCGACGAGGAACTGCGCCTGGAGACGCACGGCAGCAGGGAGGCGATCCGCACCATCACCGGGACCGCTCCGGCAGGCTTCTGCTACCCGTACGGCACGGCCGACCGGCGGGTGCTGGCGTCGGTCCGGGACGCGGGGTACGGCTACGGCTGCGCGCTCGGACCCGGTGCCCTCATCGGACCGCTGGCCCTGCCCCGTACGCACATCAGCCACGCAGACCGGGGCGCCCGCCTGCGCGCGAAGGAACTGCGGCACCGGCTGCGCCACCGGCCCGGCGCCGCCCCTGCCCCCGCGCCCGTCCCCACCGGAGGGCCCCGATGAAGGCCCTGCACATCATCACGGGCCTCGGGGTCGGCGGCGCGGAGCAGCAGCTGCGTCTGCTGCTCCGTCATCTGCCGGTGCCCTGCGACGTCGTGACGCTCACCAACCCCGGCCCGGTCGCCGAAGGACTGCGCGCCGACGGCGTCCGCGTCGGGCACCTGGGCATGAACGGCAACCGCGACCTCACCGCTGTGCCCAGGCTGGCCCGGCTCATCCGCCGCGGCGCGTACGACATCGTGCACACCCATCTGTACCGGGCCTGCGTCTACGGGCGGATCGCGGCCCGGCTCGCCGGGACCACGCGTGCCACGATCGCCACCGAGCACTCGCTGGGGCATGCGGAAATCGAAGGGCGGCCGCTCACCCGCGGCACCCGGGCCCTGTACCTGCGCACCGAGCGCCTCGGGGCGGCGACGGTCGCCGTCTCCCCCACCATCGCCGGCCGCCTGCTGGACTGGGGTGTGCCGGCCGCGAGGATCCACACCGTGCCCAATGGAATCGACGCGGCCCGGTTCCGCTTCGACAGCGGCCGGCGCCGGGCGACCCGGGCGCTGCTCGGTATCCCGGACGACGCGTTCGTGGTGGGGGGCGTCGGCAGACTCGTACCCGGAAAACGCTTCGACGTACTGATCCGTGCCGTCGCGGCGCTCCCGGACGCCTGGCTCGTACTGGCCGGGGACGGCCCCGAAGCCGGTTCGCTGCGCGCCCTGGCGACCCGGCTCCGGATCGCAGGGCGGGTCCGCTTCCTCGGCGAGTGCGACACGGACGGTGGCACGGCGGGCCCCGGGATCCCCGCCGTGCTCTCGGCCATGGACACCTTCGTCTCGGCGTCCCGCGAGGAGACGTTCGGGCTGGCAGCCGTCGAGGCACTGGCCGCCGGGCTTCCCGTCGTGCACAGCGCCTGTCCCGCCATCGAGGACCTCCCGGCCGGCCGGGCACCGGGCGCCACCCGTATCGGCGTCGCCGGGTCCCACTCCACTCCCGCCGATCTCACGCACGAGCTGACGGCCGCCCTGCGCCACCGGATGGAGAGCTGCGCCCGAAGACTGCCGCCGCCCCCGGCCGTGGACCAGTACGACATCAGGCAAAGCAGCGAGCGCCTCATGGACGTCTACGCACACGCCCTCGACACCGCCCCTTCGACCTGGAGAGCACACTCATGACCGAGTCGCCCGAGCAGCAGCCGGCCGCCCGCGGACGGTTCCGCGGACTCCGCCCCAAGTCCGCGCCGCCCCACTGGTGGCCCCTGCCCACCTGCATCCTGCTCGGAACGGCAGCCGGGCTCTCCTACGGTCTGCTCGCCCCGACCGAGTACGCGTCGACCAGTTACGCCATGGTGGCGGCCGACAAGGGCATCGATCCGGCGGCAGCGCTCGGCTACGCCCAGTCGTACGGCCGCCTGGCCACGAGCGAGGCGACCCTGGTCTACGCACGCGGCGCCGCGGGCGAGCCGGTACGGGAGCTGCGCACCCACGTGCGCGCCGAGACCTCCCCCGACTCGCCCATGATCGCGATCACCGGAACGTCCGAGAACCGGCGACGGGCCGCTGACATCGCCAACGCGGTCACCGAGGCCGTGGTGGTCAGCAGCGGTCATGTCGCCAAGGACACCGGGGTGAAACTCCTCAAGTTCTCGCACGCCGTACCGTCGGCGGAACCGGTGTCCCCCTCGGTGCCCCTCGGCACGGCTGTGGGTGCGAGTGCGGGCGGGCTGATCGGCGGCCTGGTCCTCCTCGTACGGCCCCGCCCGGGACACCGGGGTGTCCCCGCCCAGGTGCCGGCTCCCGCCCAGGCGGGCGGTCCGTTCCCGACCGACGAACGGGAGCTCGTGCGATGACCGTTGACCTCGACGGGCGCCTCGCCGTCACACTCTGCCGCGACCTGGCGGAGTTCGCCGGACTCGCCGGGGAATGGGACGCCCTGCATCGCCGCTGCTCGACCGCCACCCCGTTCCAGAGCCATGCCTGGCTGCACTCGTGGTGGCTGTCCTACGGAGCACCGGGCAGGCTCCGCGTCGTACTTGCCCGGCGGAACGGGCGGCTGATCGGTGCCGCTCCCCTGATGCTCGTACACCGCCCGATGCCCCTGCTGGTGCCCATGGGCGGCGCGATCTCCGACTTCTTCGACATCCTCGTGGACGACGAGGAGGCGAAGGGTGCGGTCATGGCCCTGGAGCGCGGGCTCGAACGGGCCGCCGTCCACACGGTGATCGATCTGCGGGAGGTGCGGCCCGACGCCTCGGCCCAGCTGCTGTACGAGAACTGGTCCGGCGCCAGGTGCAGGCTCACGGACTCGACCTGCATGGAACTCCCCGCCGAGCCCATCGGCGCTCTCCTTTCACGGATGCCCGGCTCGCGCGCCCAACGCGCCCGGTCCAAGCTGCGCAAGCTGGACGCTCTGCGGATCGAGTGCCGCCCCGCACCCGAGCACCGCGTGGCGGACGCGGTCGCCACGCTGGTGCGGCTGCACGAACGCCAGTGGCGCGGCCGGGGGATCAACCCGGAGCACCTGCGGCCGCGCTTCTCCGCGCATCTGGTGCGTGCGACCCGCCGGATGGTCCGCGACGGCGACGCGTCGCTGACGGAGTTCGTGCTCGACGGGGAGGTGGTGGCCGCCGACCTGTCGCTCAGGTCCGCACACCTGGCCGGCGCCTATCTGTACGGAGCCGATCCGGGGCTCCGGGACAGGAAGGTGGACGTGTCGACGATGCTGCTGCGCGAGGCGGCACAGCAGGCGGCGGACACGGGGCGCAGCGTGCTGAGTCTGCTGCGCGGCTCGGAGCAGTACAAGAACAGCTGGGAACCCGTTCCGGTCGTCAACCAGCGCCTGCTGCTCGCCCGCTCCGCTCTGGAACCGCTGCTCCGGTTGCGCGAGTCGCAGGTGGTGGCGCGGGACAGGGCCGCGGAAGCGGTGAAGAGCCGTTTTCCCGCCGCACGTGACTGGCACAGCAGGCTGAGCGCGCTGCCTGCCGGAGGCCTCTCCGCCATCGGCCGGAGGTAACCGCGGATTACGACTTTTGATCCGATCCGTTACCGTCTGTCGATTTTCGCGTTGTCAGGGCATGCCGGCGCACGTTCTGCAGCCGGTTTCGACCCTCTCAAGGAGAACAGATGTCGCGCATCTCGAAGGTAGCCGCTGTCATGGCTGGTACCGGTGCCCTGATCGCCGGCGGTGCCGGCCTGGCTACCGCCGACGCCGGAGCGGAGGCCCTCGCCGCCCACTCTCCCGGTGTCGGTTCGGGCAACGCCATTCAGGTGCCCGTTCACATCCCGGTCAACGTCTGCGGCAACACCGTGAACATCATCGCGCTGCTCAACCCGGCCTTCGGCAACACGTGCGCGAACGTGTCGGACAAGCACGAGGACAAGCACGAGGACAAGGGTGACTACGGCTACGGCCACTGATCCCCACGCCGTACGTCACCGGGCCGCTCCTCCCCACCGGGAGGGGCGGCCCGGCCGTTTCCGCGGCCGGCGGCGGGATCCCGCCACTCAGACGTAGCGGTACAGGCGGGTGTGATCCAGGAGCTTCGCGGGCGCCACGTCCCAGGGGGGCATCGGCTCGTCGAGGGCGAAGACCCGGTCGTGCTGCGGATCGCCGGCCGGGAGTCCGCGGCCCGGCAGGTAGCGGGAGCGCGGGTGCGCCTTCTGCCAGCGTGTCCAGAGCAGATCCATATAGGCGTGGTGCAGCCAGAAGACCGGGTCGTCGGGCGACGCGGCACCCCCCATGGAGCCGCCGATCCAGCGGTGCACCTGGTTGTGGTTGGCCACCCCTCGTCCGCCTCTGATCCCCCAGCCCTCGATCCTGTTCCGGAAGCCGGTGGTGCTGACGCTGTTCCATGGCGCGGCGTCGTAGACCGGGTCGCGCAGCGCGCGGTCCACATCGGCCTTGCCGGGCAGGGTGACGGGCGCGGAGGGGCGGCCGAAGTTCCGGCGCAGGAAGGGGTCGTCGGTGACTCCCGCGCTGATGCGCCAGTTTCCCTCCCGGTACGCGAACGGCCCTGTCATGACCTGCCGGTCGCCGGACCTGCCGTTGCCGCCGAGGAAGTCCTCCGCCCAGAGGGAGGACGCCGGCGTGTTGTCCCGCGTCCAGTCCCAGTAGGGGATCGATACCCCCGGGTCGACGGCTTGCAGGGCCTGCTCGAACTCCAGCAGGTACCTGCGGTGCCACGGGAAGAAGGACGGGGTCATATGAGCGGGCCGTGGCCGGCTCTCGGCGTCGGTGACGTAGAACTCCCGGTGCAGGTCGACGAACTCGTCGTACCGTCCCGAGCGCTTGAGCTCCAGGATCGCACCGACCAGGCGCTTCTTCTCCGTGCGTGTGAGGTTGCGCTGATTCTTGCGGCTGTACACCCGTGCTCGTCCTTCGTGGTTCAGATGGTGTGCGGGGAGGCCTCGGCCAGTTGCGCGGTGCCGATCTCGTCGACAGCCGCGCGGGCCGTCTCGAGCAGCGTCGGGAACGACTCGTAGTGGTTGACCGTGCTGAGGTAGCTGCCGTCGGCGCGCCTCATCACATGCAGCGTTCTGCCGTCGATGCTCACCTGCGTGTCGGCGATCGCGGACAGGGCCCCGGCCCGGCCGGTGGCCGCTCCACCGCCGGCGGGCACCATGACCGCTGCCGTCCCGCGGATGTCACGGCCCCGGTACATCTCGGCGAACCGCTCGGGCCCGGCAGGGCGCCCTCGCCCGATCGTGGCGGTCCCCGTGGCAAGGGTCCGTTCCTGCGCGGTGCCGGCCCGGTTCTCCCGGCCCGTCACGACAATCGGAGCGAGCGCGCCGCCCGTCCCGGCGACCACGCTCGCCGTGAAGGCGGCGCGCAGCACGACGCGGCGGCCCGGGCTCTTCCGGCCTGACCGCGTGCCGCTCGTGCCGGTGGTCGGATTCATCATCTGTTCCCTTCCTCTCGTCCACTCTTCCGAGGTGTCGTCTCTCTCGAAGTTGACAACGAGGCGGCGCGTGAACGGTTCTCGTCGTGCGCGAATCACGCGACCGTGGGAATTTTCCGGTCCGTACGGCCGTGTCGCCCGGGCGGCAGCGCGCGGCGGGCCAGCATGGCCGTTCGAGCTCACGGAGGTTGCATGGACGCGCCGACGCAGGTACCCACGAACCGCGTGCGCAGGACGGCGGACGTCGATCTGGCCGACCCGTCGTTCTGGCGGTTGCCCCGGCCCGAGCGGCTGTCCGCGTTCGCGCTGCTGCGGGAGCTCGACTCACCGGTCCTGTTCAGTCCTCGCACGGGCTCGCACGCGCCGTTCCACGCACTGGTGAGGCACGCGGATGTGAAGGCGGCGAGCCGGCAGCCGCACCTCTTCGCGAGCGCGCCCGGTGTCACCACGCCGGAGCCGGCCCGCTGGGCCAAAGCGGTGTTCGGCAATTCCATGGTCAACATGGACGGCGCCGAGCACGCGGGTCTGCGCAGGACCATCTCCCGCGCGTTCACCCCGCGGCTGCTCGCGGCCGCCGAGGAGAACATCCACGACGTCGCGCGGCGGCTGGTGGACGAGATGATCGCCGACGGCCCCGGCGACTTCATGCCTTCGGCTCCCTCCCGTATGCCGTTCGAGGTCATCTGCGACCTGATGGGAATCCCGGGCCCCCACCGCGCCGGGATCGCCGCCCGGATCGATCAGGCGTCGGAGTACGTGGGCGTGAAGCGCCGGGGCCGCGCCCGGCTGCGGGTACCCGGCCGCGGTCTGCGGTCCCTGGGCCGTATGCAGATGGTGATGGCCGAACTCGCGGCCGAACGCCGTCGCCGGCCCGCCGACGACATGATCTCGGCTCTGGTGCGCGCGGACGTCGACGGACAGGCACTGTCCTCGCGTCAGCTCGGCGCCTTCTTCTCCCTCTTGCTGGTCGCGGGGGTGGAGACCACACGTAACGCGATCGCCCACGGCCTGCTGCTGCTGACCGCGCACCCGGAGCAGCGCGCTCTCCTCGAGTCCGACTTCGACCGGTACGCCGACGGCGCGGTGGACGAGATCGTCCGGCACTCGACGCCGATCATCCAGTTCCGCCGGACGGTCGCGGCCGAGGCCACGCTCGGCGGGCGCACCTTTCTTCCCGGCGAGAAGGTCATGCTTCTCTACGCTTCGGCGAACCGGGACGCCTCGGTATTCACCGACCCCGACGCCTTCGACATCACCCGCAATCCCAATCCACATCTGGGCTACGGCGGGGGCGGGCCCCATCACTGTCTGGGAGCACATCTGGCGCGGCTGGAAATGAAGGTGCTCTTCCGTGAAATGCTCACGCGGCTCGGGAACGTGCGGGCGACGGGCGAACCGGTGCTTGTCGATTCGAATTTCGACAACCGTGTCCGGGCGCTTCCCTTCACCTTCGACACCTGTCACCCGAATGGTCCGGTCTGATTCTCCGGATGTCGCGAATGGCCTACCCAAAAGCGCCCACACAGCCCATTGTCGGGCGTTTCTCCCTAGGGTCGAGATCGTCTTAGGTATGCCGAAAACCCAAGGAGGAGCCGTGCCCGCACAGCGCCGTCTCATCAATTTCTGCATCGGGACGGCTGTGCTCGGCCTCCTCGTCGGCGGCGCGGTCGTCACGGAGCGGACCGGTTCGGACTCCGAGGCCGGGAAGGGCTCCTCACCTGGCCCCTCCGCGTCTGCCGACACCACAGCGATCGGCGCCTACCTGAACTACGGACCGGACGGCATCCGGCGGATGGCGGAGCTGTCGCGCTGGCTCGGCGGGACCGAGCTGCGTGTCGGGCACAGCTACCTGCCGGGCGACCTGTGGGAGAACATCGAGGGCCGCCCCGGATTCCTCGCGGCGTGGAGTGCCTGGCGGCGTGCGTCCGAGGACCGGATGTTCGTCCTCAACACACCGATGCTGGAACGGAATGAGGCGCAGGTCCCGGACTCCGAGGTGCGTCGGCTCCTGCGGGCGGGTGCCCGGGGAGAGTTCGACGAGCACTTCCGCAAGCTGGCCGACCGGCTCGTCCTGCTGGGCATCCCGGACACGGTGATCGTCCTCGGCTGGGAGATGAACGGCACCACGTACACACACCGCTGCGGTCCGGATCCCGTCGCGTGGAAGGCGTACTGGAATCGCATCGTCACCACGATGCGTTCGGTCCCGGGCCAGAAGTTCCGCTTCGACTTCGCACCGAGCCGTGGGCGCGACGCCGTCCCCTGGACCGAGTGCTATCCCGGCGACGACGTCGTCGACATCATCGGCATGGACTCCTACGACCAGCCTCCGGCCCGGACGTTCGACGAGCAGGTCGACGAACCGTACGGGCTGCAGAAGCAGGTCGACTTCGCGGCGGAGCGCGGCAAGCCCATCTCCTATCCGGAGTGGGGGCTGTTCCGCAACGGCGACAACCCGGAGTACATGCGCCGCATGCTGAAGTGGATCGAGCAGCACAAGCCGGTGTACCAGACGATCACGGACTACTGCCCGCACGGCGTGTGGCAGTGCTCCCAGAACCCCGAGTCGTCCCGGGTGTACCGAGAGATGCTGATCCGGAAGCCGGGGACCGCCGATCCCACCTCGCCCGCGCCCACGCCGAGCGGGACGCCCAAGCCCCACAAGCCCGCACCGACCGTGCCCACACCGGACACGAACGGAACCGACTGGTGCATCAGCATTCCGCTGAGCGACTGGTTCGGCCGGTGGGTGACGGACCGGAAGTTCTGTCTGAGCGACTGAGTGCCGCCCCGGAGTCCGCGGCTCGTCCCGGCAGTCACAAGTCTGTTGCCGCCGGGACGAGCCGGGCACGTTCCGGCTCGGGCCGTGCATGACTGCGGGTATGACCCGCCCCAGAATCCGTGTCGCCGCTTACAGGACGCGTGGCTGGGCCGGGTCCGAAGCGGGTGACGTACGCCGCCGGGCGCCGGGCCGTTCGCGGTCAACTGTCCTGTCCGCGCAGGAACGCCAGTACCGCGGTGGTGAATTCCTGAGGATTCTCCTCGGGAATCCAGTGCGCGGTGCCCGGCACGATGAAGCCCGTCACGCGGTGGGCCACTTCGCGCATCATCTCCTCGACGAGCGCCCCCGAGGTGCTCATCGCCCCACCGACCGCCAGCACCGGGACCGTCAGTTTGCCGTCGCGCCCGAGTGCCGCACGGTTCTCCTCGGCATCCGCGTCGAACGCCCGGTACAGCTCGAATCCCGCACGCATCGCTCCGGGCGCGGAATAGGCCGAGACGTAGACGTCGAAGTCGGCCTCGTCGATGGCGGAGGGATCGGAGTTGCGTACGGCGAAGAATGCCTGGAGGTACTGCCGTTCCCGTCCGGCCACCAGCATCTCCGCGACGTCACGCGCCCCGTGGAACGCGAAGTGCCACACCCGTGGGTCGCTGCGCAGCCGGTCGAACACGTCGGTACCGGGAAGCGGTGCGTCCACTGCCACGAGATGGGACACGTCGTGGCGGAACTGCTGTGCGTACGCGTAGGCGACCATGAGGCCGATGTCGTGGCCGACGAGTACGACGGGCTCGTGGATCGCGAGGTGCTCGTGCAGCAGTTGGTGGATGTCGCGCGCCACGGTCCACTTGTCGTAGCCGGAGGCCGGGCGCGACGAGTGCCCGGCTCCCCGGTAGTCGGGAGCGATCACGCGGTAGCCCGCTGCGACGAGCGGCCCCATCACCCGACGCCACTCCCACCAGGTCTGCGGAAAACCGTGGATCAGCACGATCGTGCGGGCGCCCTCGCCGGCCGACACGTAGTGCAGCCGGAGGCCCGGGGACAGATCGGCCATGCCGTGCGTGATGTCGAACGGGTCGTGCGGATCCTGGCCGAAGGGCATGGTGAAGGCTCCTGTCGTGTCGTGTCGGGGCGTCTCGGCGGCGGCCGCCGCGCTTTCCGCTCCTCACCCTGCATCCAGCGACTCAACAGGACAAGTGAAATGATCTATAGCCACTGTTAAGCTCACCTGCATGCTGGATATGAGGCGTCTACAGATCCTCCGCGCTGTGGTCACCAGCGGATCCGTGTCCGCCGCGGCCGCGAACCTCGGTTACACACCGTCGGCCATCAGCCAGCAGGTTTCGGCTCTGGAGAAGGAGGCGGCGACGCCGCTGCTGGAGAGAGCCGGCCGGGGCGTACGGCCCACCGAGGCCGGACGGCTGCTGACCGGTTACGCGGACACCATCAGCAGGACCGTGGCCGAGGCGGAGACCGCGCTCGCCGACCTCCGGGAGGGCCGGACCGGCCATGTGAGCGTCCGCTACTTCAGCTCCGCCGGCGCCTCGTTGGTGGCTCCGGCCCTCGCCCGCATGCGGCACGGACACCCGGGAATCCGGGTCGAACTCAGGCTGAGCGACCCGCACGACCCTTTGCCGGAGGTCAAGGAGGGCTCGGCCGATCTGGCGGTGGTGGTCCGGCCACAGGGCGATGTCCCGGGTGGGGTCCGTCTGGTACCTCTTCTCGACGACCCGTACCACGTGGTCCTGCCGGTCGGACACCGGCTCGCAGGGCAGCCGGTGATCGATCTCGGCGCCCTCGCCGACGAGGCATGGGTGGGGAGCGAACGGGCCTCCGACCGCTGTCTGGACATCGTGCTCACCGCATGCGCGGCCGCGGGTTTCAGCCCCGGCTTCACGGTGGAGAGCGGGGACTACGCGACGGCCCTGGGCTTCGTCGCCGCAGGTATCGGCGTGGCGCTGATTCCGCGGATGGGGTTGCGCGGTACCGATGCGGACGTTGTCGTGCGGCGGGTCCGGGGGCCCGAACCGGTCAGGAAGATCTGCGCCGCCGTGCGCGGCACGACGACGGTCCCGCCGTCACTGGGTGCCTTGCTCACCGCGCTCTCGGACGCCGCGAACTGCCTGGACGCTCCTCCCCAGGAGCCCGCAGGGGGAGGCCGGGGCGCCGCTCCCTGAGGCGGCGCGGGACAGGTTCGGCGGGCCCCGTACCCGGGGACGGGTCGACACCACGGTGCGGCGAAGCGGAACTCCGCCTCGCCGCACCGGGTTTCGGCCGGGCCTGCCGCAGCAGGTCAGGCCTTGCTGGTGCAGATCGTGTCGTACGGCCTGCCCGGGCTCGGGAACAGGTCCATGGGGTCGGCTCCCGCAGGGCATTCCTCGGCGGTCTTCGTCAGGGCCACCACCTTGCTCGCGCCGCTTCCCCCGGCACCGCAGGCCACTTCCTTGGCCGTATCGTCCACGCAGTCGCCCACCACCAGCTGGCCACCACCCGCTCCGGCATCACCGGGGTGGTCGCCGGAGAGGTTGCGTCCGCAGATCGTCTTGCTGGGAAGGCCGTTGCTGGCGTCGCCGGAGCCGATGGCGACCTTCACCGAGATGATCTCGTCCGTGCCGGCCGGGCATTCGACGGCCCCGGCGAAGAAGGAACCGTCCGTGACGGCAAGGGCCTTGATCGTCGCCTTGGGGTCGTCGCAGTCGAGGCTCTGAAAACTGTCCTTCGCCCCGCCGCCGGCAGGTCCGGCGCAGTCTCCGACCTTCCACTCCCGGGCCTTCTGGTCGCCGCCGCCGGAGGATTCACTGCAGGCGGTGGTGGCCCCCAGGACGAGCGCAAGGAGCAGGACCGCCCTGACGCCCGTACGAGGACCGCGCCGCGAGGACGCACCGGTGCTGCTTCGTCCGCTGCTCCGGGGTCGCGTGCTGCCGTGAACGCTCATGCTGCTGCTCCTTGGGTATCCGGCGTGGCACGCAAGGCATTTCGGCGTGGCACACGCATGGTGACGCGCGCCTGACGACGCCAGGAAGGAGCGTGGCGGTTCCCGGACCTCAGAAGCCCCGCAGGTTCACGATTCGTCGGCCACGGTGTCGACGGAGGACGGGACCGCCCTCCTGCTGCGGTACGCCACCACTCCACCCACCGCGAGGGCGAGGACGGCCACGCCGGACACCCCGAGGACCGTCCGCTCGGCGAAGAGCCTTCCCAGCACTTCGAGCACGCCCAGCCCCGCGGTCGCGTAGATCAGCGCCCAGGCCGCCCCGCCCACGAACAGGGCGGGGAGGTAGCGCGGCAACGGCATGCGCATGTTGCCCGCCAGGAAGTTGGCGGCTGTCTGGAAACCGACGGTCAGGAAGGAGACGGCCACCACCGGCGCGCCCCACCGCTGGATCGCCCGCTCCGCGCGCCGGAACCTGGCCGAGGACATCCGCCCGGCGAACCTGCTGCGCCTGGCACCCGCGCCGGCGAGCCACCCGACGGCGAACGTCCCTCCGGCGCGGAGCAGGACGATGACGTACAGGGCTCCGGCCGTCTGCGCGATCTTATCCACGACGCCTCGTCCGGAACGCCGGGCAGGATCCCGCGTCCCCCGTCACGCGCACGGACGTTCCCGCCCTACCGGGAGTACAACCCGCACGAGCCCGGTCACCGTCTCTCACCTGCGCCCTGCCTCTACCCGTTCCGCTTTCCGGGGTCCCTCCCGCGGCGCCGGAACCCGAACCCGCCGCGAAGGTCCACGCACCAGGCAAGGCCAGCCTAACCGAACGCCCATACGGCGGATACAGGGCACCTGGCTGCCCGGCGACCGAAAGGCGTCGGGCAGAACAGCCGGCCGGTTGGGGAGGCACCGGGTGTCCTGCATCGAAATGGATTGCCCGGCCCCCTGGTCGGCCACCCTTCGCCGGGGTGCGATGCCACTGTGATCTTGATCAGTGGACGCGCCCGGGGCGGCGGAGCTCGGCAGAGGTAAATGCGTTCGACTGCGGGAGGCCGCGCTCCCGAAATCGGCGCATGACTCTCCTGGTGCACACCTACGTCTACGACGCCGACGGCACACGCGAATTCCTGGAAGATCCCGAGTACGCCGACACCATGGCCGGATTCGAGAGCACCCGCGGACGTCTTTGGGGATCCGAGGCGATCCGGGCTCTGGGGGCACGGTTCTTCCCCCGGTTGGACGGAGGTGACCTCTACGTGGAGCCGGTGGAGGTCGACGACTTCCTTGCCGAGTGCGAAGTGGTGCGCGCACACGTTGATCATCTTGCTGAACGGAGTGGCTACGACGCCGACTACATCACCGCACGGTTCGACAACATCGTTGCCGCCGCGGTGCGGGCCAAGGCCGAGGGCGGCGGGGTCATCGTCTGGTGACGGTGTTCAGGGGAGCTGCGCCACGGCACGCCGGCTCCATTCTCGATCGACCCGCCGGTTTCGGCGGCACGGCCGTCCACCGGTCCTAGGATCGGGCCATGAGCAGGACCGACCGCGCCGGCCGGATGATCGCGGCACCACCGGCGGCTGTCTACGGCGCCCTCGTCGACCGTGAGTCGCTCGAGGCCTGGCTGCCGCCGGACGGCATGCGCGGGCGGGTCGAGCGGTGGGATCCTCGGCCGGGCGGCGGATTCCGGATGATCCTCACCTACCTCGACGCCACCGACAGCCCGGGCAAGACCTCGGATGCGACGGATGTCGTCGACGTCGGGTTCGCCGACCTGGTGCCCCCGGAGCGTGTGGTGACGCGGGCTGTGTTCGAGGCCGACGACCCGTCGTACGCGGGCACCATGACGATGACCTGGCACCTCGCCGCCGCCGGTGACGGGACCGAGGTGACCGTCACCGCCACGGACGTACCGCCCGGCATCGACCCGACGGACCACGAGGCCGGGATCGCCTCCTCGCTGGCCAACCTGGCGTCGTACGTCGAAACGGCCGGCTGACTCACGTCGCCCGCGCCGGGAGTGCGCTCAGTTGCCCACGCCGAGGCCGGACATGAAGGCGGACGGGTACCGGTCACCGCGCGCCGCGCCCGGCGGCACCGCCTTCTCGATCTCGGCGAGGTCGTCCTCGGTGAGGTTCAGATCGATCGCGGGCAGCGCCTCGGCCAGTCGCTCGCGGGTACGGGCGCCGACCAGCGGCACGATGGCCTCGCCCTGTGCGGCCACCCAGGCGATGGCCAGCTGGGCGACGGTGCACCCCTTCGCCTCGGCCACCCGGCGCAGGGCCTCCACGAGGGCGAGGTTGTGTTCCACGTTCCCGCTCGAGAACCGCGGGCTGAAGCTGCGGCTGTCACCGGGGCCGGCGGTGCGGCCGGCGGACCAGTGCCCGGAGATGAGACCGCGGCTGAGTACGCCGTACGCCGTCAGGCCGATGCCGAGCTCCCGCAGCGTGGGGAGAATGTCCGCCTCCACCGCCCGGGAGATCAGCGAGTACTCGATCTGCAGGTCGGCGACCGGGTGTACGGCGTGCGCCCGGCGGACGGTCGCCGCATCGACCTCCGAGAGGCCGATGTGCCGCACGTAGCCGGCGTCGATCATCTCCTTGATCGCGCCCACCGTCTCCTCGATCGGTACGGCCGGGTCCAGCCGTGCCGGGCGGTAGATGTCGATGTGGTCGGTGCCCAGCCGGGTCAGTGAATAGGCCAGGAAGTTCTTCACCGCCTCGGGACGGCCGTCCGTGCCGTTGAACTCCGGGCCCGGCCCCCGCAGCATGCCGAACTTGACGCTCAGCCGGTAGCTGTCCCGGGCCCGGCCGCGCAGCGCCTCGGCGAGCAACATCTCGTTGTGGCCCATGGCGTAGAAGTCGCCCGTGTCGATCAGCGTGACCCCGGTCTCCAGCGCGGCGTGCACCGTGGCGATGCTCTCCGCCCGGTCGGCCGCGCCGTACACACCCGACATGCTCATCGCCCCCAGGCCCAGCGCGGAGACGGCCGGTCCGGTACTGCCCAGGGTTCGTGTCTGCATCGCGTTCTCCTTCGTCGTCGGTCTGTTTCCCACCTTGCGGCCGCGCGGCGACGTACGGGAGCGGAGCGTTCATCATGGGAGAGCCGCTCCCTGGATCGAATGGCCACCACGAGGGACGATGAGCTCATGCAACGCGACGAGCTCGCCGACTTCCTGCGCCACCGACGCGAGGCGATCCGCCCGGCCGAGGTCGGCATCTCCGACGGTCCCCGGCGCCGCACCGCCGGGCTGCGCCGGGAAGAGGTGGCCATGCTCGCCGGTATGTCGGTGGACTACGTCGTACGCCTCGAGCAGGGCCGCAGCAGTCAGCCCTCGACCCAGCTGCTCGGCTCGCTGGCCCGGGCCCTGCGTCTCTCCGACGACGAGCGGGACCATCTGTTCCACCTGGCCGGCCACCAGCCGTTGCCCGCGGAAGGGGTGGCCCGCCTCGCCCGAGCCGGGCTGATCCGCATGCTCGACCTGCTCGGCGACACCCCGGCCATGGTGCTGTCCGACCTGGGTGAGGTCCTCGCGCAGAACCGGGCTGCCATCCTGCTCACGGGCGACCAGAGCGGCTTCTCCGGGGACCGGCGCTACCTCGTGTACCGCTGGTTCACCGATCCCGCTGCCCGTGCCGTCAACTCTCCCGAGGAGCATGAGTACCGCTCCCGCCAGGTCGTGGCCGACCTGCGCGCGGTCGCCGGCCGCCGGGCAGGCGACCCCACGGTCGCCGGACTCGTCGAGCGGTTGCAGGCCGCGAGCGCCGACTTCCGTCGCCTCTGGGCCGAACACGAGGTGGCTGTCCGACGGGCCGACCGCAAGACCGTCCTGCATCCGCGTGTGGGCCGTCTGCTGATGGACTGCGAGACCCTGGTGACGCCCGACCAGGGCCAGCAGCTGCTGGTGCTCACCCCGGCGGACGACGAGGCCCGTGAGCGGCTGGAGCTGCTGCGGGTGCTCGGCATCGAGGAGTTCCCCGTGGGAGCGGCGGACTCGCCCGAACAGTGAAGCGGCCACCGGAGAAGGCAAACCTCCTTTCCGTCAGCAAACAGCGCCGTAGGCTACGGCTGTTCTGACCACCGCAGGCGGAGCCCGGGCCTGATGCGCTCCGGCCTGCTCACCCGCATCCAAGGAGACGGCAGTGAGAAGCAACGCCTCACGGTGGCCGATACCGATCATCGCGTTCGTTCTGGCGCTTCCGCTGCTGACCGGCTGCGCCATCGACGAGGGAACGGCGCTCGCTGCCGATTTCGAAGAGGACTGGGTCGGCACATCGGACGTCGAGAAGGTCAGCACCCTCGGGGACAACACCCTGCCCTTCATGGGAAAGGCGGTCGGTGAGCTCGTCCTCAAGGACGGCACCTCGCCCGACCGTGTGGCCGAGCGGGCGAACGAGCTGCGCGAGTACGTCGCACGCAACGACTCGATCACCGGCCGGATCACTGCGGACGGCATCACCTTCACCGTCGAAGCGGACAAGCGGCGTGCCGACGAGGTCGTGGCACTGTGGCGGTCACTCGCGGCGGACGAACGGGTGGTGCACGGCGATATCAGTGGTTCGTCCTCGAAGAAGGGCCACCGCTGGCTGTCCGAGGTCACCGTCGTCGACTCCGCCGGTGCCCTGGCGGTCTTCGACGACATGGCCAGCAGCGGCGGCCGGCACCGACCGCTGTCGGACGTGACATCGGTCGAGGTCCGCACCGGGCGCGACGTACGGCCCGGCCTCCTCGTCCAGTCAGACGTCCACGGGGGCCTCCCGACGGAGGCGATCGCCGCGTACGAGGCCGTGGTCGCTGAGCACCCGGTCGTCGGCGCGAGTCTGCAGACCTCCCGGGTGAGCATCACCTTGGCGGACACGGCGGATCGGGACGATGCCCTGGAGCTCGCACGGAGGGCCGCACCGGGACTGGATGCGGCCGCTGTGTCGGTCACCGGCGAGGGTGGGGCCTGACCTGCGGAAAATGGGGCCTGCCCGCCGGGAGGCGGTGTCGCCCTCCGGGAGCTCGGATCGTGAACGCCACGCGGGGTGAACCTCGACTTGATAGGCAAGTAAATAGTTGCCTATCCTGGAGGCGTGGCCGACGACGTCTTCAAAGCCCTGGCCGACCCCACCCGCCGCACGATCCTCGACGAGCTCACCGAGAAGTCCGGGCAGACACTGTTCGAGATCTGCTCGCGGCTGAGCATGAAGCACCAGCTCGGCATCTCGCGCCAGGGGGTCTCCCAGCACCTCGCCGTGCTGGAGGCCGCCGGGCTCGTCGAGACCAGGCGGGAGGGCCGCTACAAGTTCCACGACCTGAACACAGCCCCTCTGCGGCAGATCGCCGAGCGGTGGCTCGTGCCCGACACATCCGGACCGGAGAAGAGCACCCCATGAAGATCCATCTGACCAGCGTCTTCGTCGACGACCAGGCCAAGGCCCTGCACTTCTACACCGAGATCCTCGGCTTCGTGACGAAGCACGACGTCCCGTTGGGCGAGAAGGACCGGTGGCTGACCGTCGTCTCGCCCGACGAGCCCGGCGGTACCGAACTCCTCCTGGAGCCCGCCGGTCACCCGGCCGCCAGGACCTACCGCGACGCGCTCGTCGAGGACGGTATCCCGCTCGCCCAGTTCGCCGTCGACGACGTCGACGCGGAGTACGAGCGCCTGCGCGGCCTCGGCGTCCGCTTCATCCAGGAGCCCCTGAACATGGGCCCTGTCACCACCGCCGTCTTCGACGACACCTGCGGCAACCTGATCCAGATCGCGACGCAGCCGAAGTAGACGGTCCATCGGCCGGGCCGGACAGGCGGTGGGGCGCTCACCGGATGTCCGTACACCGCACGGCGGAGCGCTTTACGCTGTTCGGCATGCGGACCCGGGTACCGATCAGCGACGAACTGCGCTCCGCGTTGGGCTCCCCCACGACGGCCGTACTCCTGGACAGCAGCCCGCGCTCCCGGGTCTGGCGGGTCGGGCTGCGCGACGGTGGCCGGGTGGTCGTCAAACAGATCACCGATGCGGGCGGGGGCGGCACCGTGCCGGACGGGGACGCGCGTTATGCGCGGGAGGTCGCCGCGCTGCGGCTCGCCGCACGGGCCACCCGCCCGGGCGTCGCGCCCGCACTGCTCGCAACGGATCCCGGTTCCCGTGTGATGGTTCTGGAACACCTGGACGACCTCGGCGCGGCCGACAACTGGATGCCGGGCTACGCCGAGTCCCTGGCCCGGCTGCACGCGCTCACCGGACCGGCCGATACGGGCACGCTCCCCGCGTGGTCCGGGCCGACTGCCGCGGACGCCGACTCCTTCCTCGCCCTCGCCAAGGCCCTCGACGTCCCCGTCCCACACGCGGTGCCGAACGAACTGGCCGGCCTGATCGACCGGCTCCGGCCCGCACCCCACCATGCGCTGCTGCACGGCGACCCCTGCCCCGGCAACGACCTGCGCACCGCCACCGGCGTCCGCTTCGTCGACTTCGAGCACGCGTCGCTGGGCAACGGTCTGGTCGAACTCGCCTACCTCCGTATCGGGTTCCCGACCTGCTGGTGTGCGATGTCGGTCACCGGTGCGCCGCTCGCGGAAGCCGAGGGCGTCTACCGTGCCACCTGGCGGAGCCTCACCGGCACCGACGTCCCCGGCGACCTCGCGGACGCCTGCGCCGGCTGGCTGATCCGTGGCGACGCACTCGTCGAACGCGCCCACCGCAAGTCGGTCGACCACCTCGCGCGGGTACCGGCGGAGGATTTCGAGTGGGGCTACGTCTCCGCCCGGGAGCGCCTCGTCCACCGGCTCGGTGTGGTCGCGGACATGACCCGCGACCACGACCGTCTGCACGCACTCGGCCGCCTCGGCGCGGCACTGGCCGCGCGCCTGCTGGAACGCTGGTCCACGCTGCGCCCTCTGCCCGCGTACAACACCCGCCCCCGATGATGACGGCCTCGGTGACCACCACCGACGCGGGTGGTTCGTCACCGTTCAGGCGTCCGGGTGGCCGGCGATGTTCAGGATGTTGCCGTCCGGTGCGCGGACGAAGAACCGGCGCAGGCCCCACGGTTCGTCGGTGAGCGGGTGCACGATCTCGTACCCGCGCCGTCGCGCCTCGGCGTACGCGTCGTCGACGCCCGCACCGACCCTGACCGAGGCGACCGGGTCCTGGGGTGCGGTGGCGTCGCGGGTGAGGAGCTGGAGCTCCGCGCCTCCGTGGGGCGACCGGTAGCGGGCGACCCAGCCCAGATCGAAGTCCTCGACGCTCAGGCCGAGATAGCCGGTGTAGAAGTCACGGGCGGCCGCGATGTCCGGCACACGGAGATTCACTGTGATGCGGGTGGCTTCCATCATTGCTCCTCGAAAGCGGCAGGCTTGTCCCGTGGCGCACAACAGGTGCTCGTTCCCTGCAGCCTGCCACCGCGCCCCGGCCCTCGTGCCGGCAACGCGCGGGAGCGCCCCTCCGTCGACCCGCCGGGCGGGCGGGGTGAGGGGCCGGGCAGGGTCAGGGTGCCGGCGGGGCACCCGCCTCGGTTCGGGGCAGGTAGGCACCCTTGGCGAGGATGCCGTCGATCTGCCGGCCTTCGGCGGTGGTCACGCGCCGATGGGGCAGCGGTACGCCCACGATGTGTGCCAGGCGCCGGAGTTGGACATCGATGGCGGCTTCGCAGCTGACGCAGAAGTCGTCGGCGCCGCGGCGCCCCTGGGACCAGCCGAGGAGCACCAGGGCGAGGGCGAGAGGGGCAGCCGGCCACCAGAGGACGGACACGGCCAGGTAGGGCAGGGCCCAGGCGACGCGGACGGTCGCGGCGGCGTAGTCGTCCCACGCGGCGGAGACGACCTTGGGGGTTCGGTCGCTGTGGAGTTGCCAGAGCCGGGGCCACACCCTGGCGAGGGATACGCCGTACTGGACGGCCACCCGCTCGTCCACGAGGGCGAAGCGGTCCCCGATCCAGGTGGCGCGGTGGGGCAGGTAGCGTTCCGGCTGGGCGTAGCCGCCGCGCCTGGCGGCGTCCAGGGCGAGCCGGCGGCGGCGCCGGATGCCGGGGCCCATGAGGCGGCACAGGAGGGCGGACCTGCCTGTCCAGAGCCGGTTCACGACCACGCTCATCTCCCTGACGAGCACGGCAGTCACGGCGACTCCGGCGACGAGCAGGCAGCCGACGACGGCGCCCTTGGTACTCCGGGCCGTGCCGACGAGCGCGTCCAGGCGCCGGACCAGGATGTCGAGGTCGAGCGCGTGGGCGGCTCCGGAAGGTGCCATCGCCCAGGCGACGACCACGGTCGCCGCGAAGGGCACGCCGGGCAGGATCAGGAAGGCGAACCAGCGGTCGGCTATGCGTTTGCCGAGGTCGGAGAGGATACCGTCCATCAGCCACCGTCCTCGGCGAGCATCGGGGTCCCGTCGAGATGGCAGCGGGGTTCGGTGGCGTCGGCGTTGCGTCCCCGTGCGGGGCAGCGGCCGTGCGGGCACCGGAATTGTTCGATGAGGGGCCGCTCCTGCCAGGTCTCACCGGCCGGGAGTCCGGAGGCGCGGGATCCCTCGCGTCGGAGCCGGAGTTCACTCAGTGCCTCGGTCGCGGCCTTGCCCGCACGGACTTCGGCGAGTTCCCTGTCGAGGTCGGTCCGCCATCCGAACCGGTCAGCCTTCTGTCTGAGGTCGGGAAGGTTGGCGCACAGCCACCCCAGGGCCGTCTGTTCCTCGGTGACGGCGGCGGGGCGGCGGGCCTCCGCGTCGGGGGCATTCCGACGGGGGCGCCGCTGCCAGGGCAAGCGCACGCGGATGGACATACGAATCACTCCTCTACGGTCCGATGTGCAGCAGGGAAGACCAGACGTCGACGTCGCGGGGGGCGGCGCGACGCAGGGACTGCGCGGCGTTGTGGACGGCCTGGGCGGCACGTGCGCTGTCGGCTGCGCCGTGCTCGGTCAGTGTCCGGTACACCTCCCGTGCCGCGTGGAGGGCCTTGTCACTGTCGACCTCCCACAGCGTGCCCACGACGTGGACGAAGGACTGGAGGTGGAGCAGGGCGGCCAGGTGGACGGCCTCGTCGTAGGCCCGCGGGTCCGGGGCGGCGGTGCTGCAGGCGGACAGGTAGCAGAACTCGGCGTCGTCCAGACGGAGATCGGCCAGCTCCTCCAGCGAGACGACGCCGTCGGACACGGCCAGCCCGGAGGCGTCCGCGTGGCAGGCGAAGTGCACCCAGTGGGCGCCGCCCAGCTGCGCGAGGACGTCGGCGACACGTGCGGGGCTGAGCGGCACCGCGTCGGGGAAGCGCTGCAGGAACTCCTCGGCCTCCTGTTCCACGGCCGGCAGGTCGGGCTTGTCGGGGGTCCGGGTCGCGGCGACGACGAGTCTCCGGCGGGGCGACACGACTCGCTCGGACGACCTGAGCAGTGCGCTGATCGTGGGGGTGTAGGAGGAGACGACCTCGTCGAGCAGGGCGGGGCCGCCGGGCCGGGTGTGGTGGCCCGCTGCGTGGAGGGGCAGGGCGGCCAGCGGTCCGGTCGGGCACCACCAGATCCGCCGCCCGTCCCGCAGGTGGGGGGTGACGGCGCGTAGCACGGGAACCGCCAGGTCGTTCCAGAGGCGTGCGGAGATGACATTGAGTAACGCCTGGTGGCGCCCGTCGGGGTCGGTGGACTGCTCGGCCCATGCGACCAGTTCGCCGTGATCGAGTCCTTCGAGTGGCACGAGAACGGGTGCGCCGTCCGGGACCAGGACTATCGCGTCGCATCGCAGCGGGCTCGCGTTGACCACGACGACGGGCCCGTCGGCGGCTGCTTCGGACAGCTCGTGGTAGTCGCGCCGCCCGGCCGCTCCCAGGCGGGCGGACAGTTCGTTCCACTCCCTGCCGAGGTGGATGCGTCGCTCCACGTCGGCACCGCCTTCGTCCAGCTGCCAGCCGGTCTCGTCGGGCACGTCGAGTTCGGCACGGATCTCGTCGAGGCGTCGCGCCAGAGCGGGGTCGTCGGTACGGACGGCCTCGACTCCGTCGCGCAGACGGGCGAGTTGGCCCCACATGACGGCCCGACCGTGTTCCAGGATCTCGACCGCGTACTCCACGCGGCCGACGGCGATCGCGGCTGCGGCGGCGGCCGTCGACACCCCCTGCCAACGCCTGAGCAGCCATCGCTGGTCATCGCGGCGCAACCCGATCCACGCCAGCTGGGGCAGGAGCTCGACCGCTGCCGCGTAGCCCTCGACGGCCAGGGGGCCTCCTGCGCCGAGCTCGCCGAGGCTCATGGCGGCGGACAGCCGCGCCTGCAGTGGCGAGGAGGCACTGTCGGCCGCCTCTCGCAGGCAGGGCGCGGCTGCGTCGCTCCTGCCGGAGGCGGAGAGCGCGCCGGCGTGGACCATCAGGCACGCGGCATGCCACGGGTGTCCGGGGCCCTTCTCGTCCACGAGGCGCGCGGACAGTTCCAGGGCCTCGGCCAGGTCCTGTCGGTCGCCGTCGCGGGCGAAGCGTTCGAGGAGCGCCCGGACCGTGTCGGGGTCGGGTGCGGCGCGCCGGCCCGCCCGGATGGCGGCGGCCAGCGCTGCCGGGTCCGCCGTGGCGCGGTAGCGGAGCAGCTCCAGCTCGCTGACGTGGCCGTGCACCCGGTTCGGGTACCGGCGGCCCACGCGCCGTACGAGGGCGAGCGCCCGGTCCAGGTCGGCGGGATCCCCGCGTAGTTCGTAGCGGTGCCTGAGCGCCCACGTCAGATTCAGGCAGACGAAGGACCACCGGGCGAAGGTGAACCAGAACCAGGGGCGGGGCTTCGCGGCGAGGCGGTCGAGAACGGCGATCGCACGGTCCAGGTTGACCACCGCCCCGGTCCACTCGTAGCGGAGGACGAATGCCCGTGCCACGTTCGTCTCGAGCGCCGGCCATCCCAGTGTGAGGATGAGCCGGTCGATCAAGTGCCGTGGTGGAGCGCCGAATGCGGTGGGGCCGTCTCTCAGCAGGTCGTCCAGGGCCGCTGTGTCGTTCCCCCGCTCCGCCAGGAGGTTGATCAGCGCCTCCGTCCGCATGAACCAGGCCACGGAGGCGAAGTCGCGGGTGCCGGACAGTTGGAAGTGTTCGGCGTGCTGGACCACCCTGCGCAGGGCATCCTGCCTCCCGGGACCGGCCGCGTGGCGGTCGGGTCGGGCCGCCGTGGCGCGGATCGCGATGATCACCAGCCCGAGCATCCGGTCCGCCCACCACGGGACGAACGCCAGCACGGTCGGGACCAGTACCTGGCCGCCGAAG
The DNA here is from genome assembly GCF_042749285.1 of Streptomyces sp. NPDC059499. Taxonomy (NCBI): domain Bacteria; kingdom Bacillati; phylum Actinomycetota; class Actinomycetes; order Kitasatosporales; family Streptomycetaceae; genus Streptomyces; species Streptomyces sp. NPDC059499. The sequence continues at coordinate 275,054 of NZ_JBHYTT010000004.1, read as the reverse complement.
GTGACGCCGAGGAAGTTCGCGGTCGTCCGGTCCGACAGGAGGTCCTCGAAGTCCTCGCCCTCGGGCAGGAAGGGCACCGTGATCGACAACACCAGCATGCCCAGCACAGCAAGGAACTTGAGCGGCATCGCCACCGGTTGTCGGACGAAGGCGAGATAGGCGTGCCCCACCAGTCGCCGGTGCGTGACGGTCCAGCTCACCGCGAAGACGAAGAACGCGAAGCAACCCGCCCCCAACAGGGGCAGCCCGTAAGGCATCAGCGGTGAGTCGGGCGTGTACCGGTGCAGCTCGTACGTGGTGAGATCGCGCCAGGCGGCCAGACCTGGGTCGTAGACGGCGTGGTGTGCGGCGTCGTAGACCGGCTGGTCGTGCGGGCCGAACCGGAAGAGCCGGTGCTGCGCCACCTGGTGTCCCCAGCGTGCGCCGACCGTGGCGGCGACCGCCGCCAGAACCCACACGGCGATCCGCCGCTTCCCCCATGCCATCGCACAGAGGATACGACGGGTGACGCACCCTGCGTACCGAAGTTCACGCCCTGCGGCCTCCACGTGATCGTTTGCCTCGGGTGTCGTCGGACCTGCGCGTACGGAAGGAGGCCGAGGTCCGTCGTAGGCTGAAACCTCGCACGTGACGGACAGGAGGCTCAGGTGGCCGGAACGACGGTGGCCGAGGTGCTGGCCGAGCTGGCCGAGCTCGAGGACCCGAAAGCACGCGCGGTGAACGAGAAGCACGGTGACGACCACGGTGTGAACCTCGGCAAGCTGCGCGCCCTCGCGAAGCGGCTGAAGACGCAGCAGGATCTCGCGCGCGGGCTCTGGGAGACGGGTGACACCGCGGCGCGACTGCTGGCGATTCTGATCTGCCGCCCGAAGGCGTTCGAGCGCGACGGCTTGGACGCCATGGTGCGCGAAGCGCGTACGCCCAAGGTGCACGACTGGCTCGTGAACTACGTGGTGAAGAAGAACCCCCATGCCGAAGAGCTGCGCGTGGCCTGGTTCGCCGATCCGGATCCGGTGGTCGCGAGTGCCGGATGGGCGCTGACCACCGAACGCGTGGCGAAGAAGCCCGAGGGCCTCGACCTCCCAGGACTGCTCGACGTCATCGAGGCGGAGATGAAGGACGCCCCGGACCGCCTTCAGTGGGCGATGAACCACTGCCTGGCTCAGATCGGGATCGAGCACGCCGGGTACCGCGCCCGTGCGATCGACATCGGCGAGCGCCTCGAAGTACTCAAGGACTACCCGACTTCCCCGGGCTGCACCTCTCCGTTCGCGCCGGTCTGGATCACCGAGCTGGTGCGTCGGCAGGAGGCTCGTTAGGAAGGTTCGCACCGGCGGGGCGCGGTCCGGCTGAGCGCGCGCCGCGACTCGGGGGCAGCCTCAGGTTCCGCTGAGCGGCGAGCCCCATGTGTGGTCGTGGTGGGCCCTGCCCATCAGGTGCGCAAGCAGCAGCCCCGCGGTGCCCGGGGCGCCGGCTCGGGGGGCGCCTGCCGCGGTCAGGGCGGCACCGAGCCGTTCCTGCGCCGACTCCGGGCAGTGCATGTCGTTGAGGAGGGGAAGGGCGAGCAGGAGTCTGGCGGCGGAATCCTGCACCCCTTCAGCCGCGGGAGCGGGGTTGTCAGCGATGTGGACCAGCTGGTTCCAGTTGATCCCGGCCCCCGAGAACCCTCCTTCCCAGGTGGCGATCTGCTGTGCGTGGCTCCGCCCCGGGTGAGTGAGGAGATAGTCGATGCCGTAGTCGCCGACCATGTTGCGGCAGACCACCACGACCCCGGAACCGTCTGCCGCAGGCAGCCGGAACACCGGCCAGCGTTCGGGGTCGAAGAGGATCTCGGACAGGGCATCGGCATCGGCACCCTCGTCGCCGAACCACTCCGGAACAGGCCTCTCAGCACCTGTCCCGCCGACACACATCGCCATGAGGTAGTTCGACCAGAAACCCGGGCGATTCAGCAGTGACTCCCCCGCAACCAGCGGGCCGCAGTCGTATCCCTTGATCAGCACCCCGCAAGCCTGCCACCTCGGGTGACCGCGCGCCCCGTCCTTGCCTCCACGGAGCGCTGCACGGCCTCCGGCACCCGCCGGCAGACGGTGCTCGGGCGTCGGGCGTGCCGCCGGGTCCGGATCGCTACCCGGGCCGCGTCCCGTCCGCCACCAATTGATCACCGAAATGGAGTTCGAAAGTTTCGAGACTTCGAAACTTTCGGCGCCACCGGATCGGCGACATCACAGCATCGCTCAATTGAATTCTCTCCAACACCAGCACTGACCAGCGCATAAGAGATCCACGGTGTCGCGTGAGTTTCGGAAAGGTTACGTAAACCGTTGACAACTCCCTTGCCAGGCCCGACTGTTGTGACGCTCCCCGGCCGTGCATGGGATGCGCACGGCCGGGCTGTGTCACCGCTGTGTCACCTCATCGATGAACGCCGACGTGTGCTCGGCGTGTCTTTCGGTCACAGACCGCGCTATTCGCGAGGAGGAATCAACGCATGAGCGACACCCCGCACAACTCCGAACCACGTCAGGTGAGCCGCAGGAAACTCGTCTTCGGCGGTGCCGGGGCGCTGGTGGCGGCCGGGACAGCAGGGCTGCTGCTGCCCGGCACGGCGCGCGCCGCAACGGTCCTCACCAGCAACGCGACCGGTACGCACAACGGCTACTACTACTCCTTCTGGACCGACGACCCGGGCTCCGTCAGCATGACGCTGTCGGACACGGCCGGCTCGTACAGCAGTCAGTGGAGCAGCACCAACAACTGGGTCGGCGGTCTCGGCTGGAGCAACGGCAGCCGCCGGGCCGTCACCTACTCCGGCTCGTTCAACCCGGGCAGCAACGGCTACCTCGCGCTGTACGGGTGGACCGCCAACCCGCTGGTCGAGTACTACATCGTGGAGAACTTCGGCCCGTACAACCCCGGTTCCGGCGGCACGAAGCGCGGCACGGTCACCGACGGCGGCGGTACGTACGACATCTACGAGTCCACCCGGACCAACCAGCCCTCCGTGGAGGGCACCAAGACCTTCCAGCAGTACTGGAGCATCCGGCAGAGCAAGCGCAGCAGCGGCACCATCAACACCGGTGTGCACTTCGACGCCTGGCAAGCGGCCGGGATGCCGATGGGGTCGTTCAACTACTACATGATCATGGCCACGGAGGGCTACCAGAGCACCGGCAGCTCCAGCGTCAGCCTGGGCGGCGGCGGGACCACTCCCACCACTCCGCCTCCGGGCGGGGAAACCACTCCTCCTCCGGCGACAGGCGCCTGCACCGCCACCTACCGCACCACCAGCTCGTGGAGCAACGGCTTCAACGGTGAGGTGACCATCAAGGCGGGCAGCAGCGGCGTCACCAACTGGAAGGTGCCGGTGACGCTCGCCAGCGGCCAGACAGTCACCTCCCTCTGGAACGGAACCTCCAGCCGGAGCGGGAACGTTCTGACCGTGACGCCGGTCAGTCACAACCGCACCCTGGGCGCGGGGCAGTCGACGTCGTTCGGCTTCACCGCCAGCGGACCCAGCAGCCCGTCCCCATCGGTCGGCAGTTGCAGCGTGGGCTGACCTCGGCATCCCACGTACTCACTCGCTCCGGCGCGGTGCCCCATCGGGCACCGCGCCGTTGCCTGTCCTGGGGCGCGGTGAGCCGCTCGGACCCGACGCCGGTCCCGGGCGTCACGGTGCCGAGCGCGGAGGATCCCAACGGTCTCGTCAAGGCCTCTACTTCGACGCCCACCGTCCGCACCGTGGTGTCTCGCCCTCGCCCCGGCTACGCGTGGGGATTCAGGTGCTGTTCCGCGCCGAGTACGGCGTCGTGAACCGTCCTTCTCCCCATGAGCACGCACAGGGTGTAGGCGGCATCGTCCAGCGCCTGCCGGAGATCGGCGTCCGAGGGGCTGGCGGCCAGCCGGGCCTGGCAGGTGCGGAACTCGGTCAGCGCAAGGCCGGTCCGGGAGCGGCTCGGAAGCAGCGTCAGGCCGTTGACGCCGGTGCTGGGCGAGGCTGGAGGCCTGCGAGCCAGTTCCATCGCTCTTCGGAGTGCGCGCTCGATGTGCACCGGAACCGGTACACCGCGTGTGCCTGCCACCATCGCGTCCGCCATGCCAAGGGCTGTCAAGTGGGCGGCTTCTGCCGCCGTTTGCAGAATTCGTTCGGCGTCCCTCTTGGCGCACGGCGATGCCGCCATGATCATTCCTACCGCCCAGGAGAGTTTCGGCTCCCCCAGGGACAGCGGGCTTTCCGTTCCTACCGGTGAGGATGCAGGAGGAACGCACTGTGAGGAGCGTTCTCCCGTGCTCGTGGACGTCATGGCGGCTATTCCCTTCGAACGGGCTTGGCGTTGAGCCGGTACGAGGTATTCATGCGCGCCCGCGGCACAGAGCGTGGGCGCGTTCTTCTCCGTCGGCCTCTGTAATCATTGCCCACGTGAACCGCTGGTGACACCGCCACACCCTGCGACGCTCCCACCGGCCCGAAGTTGCCGAGTTTGCGCGTGCCCGACCACGCACGTACTCGGTAAAGGGCATGATGTGTGGCTGAATTGGTACGAGTACAGCCTATGGGCGCGAGTGAAGAATAGACAATTAATGTGACTAGTAGCCTCGGAACATCATTTCGACAATCTGGGAGTTCCTTTCTGGTCGGCTTCGCCGGTGATCTGGACGCGGCCGCCGGGCCGGCGCTCGAGCATGTGCTCGACTGTGTGCCGACGGGGACGACCGTCGTCCTCCTGGACGTGCACGGCCTCGAGTTCTTGGACTCCACGGGCCTTCTGCTCTTCCTCGATCTCCACTACCGGGCGGAGCTCCGCGGGCTCAAGGTGATCGTGGTCGGCTGGCAGGCCCAGCCTCGGTCACTGATGGAGAAGGTCGGCTGCCTGCCGGAGCCGTCCGCGCCGGCCGGCAACGGTGCGGCGCTCCTGGGCTTCAGACGCATGATCCGGCTCAGGGCCGAAAGGCAGAGGGATACCGCCGCACACGTCAGCACGGGGTCAGGTGTTCCTACCCGTTGACGCTTCGTCCGCACTGCGACAGTCCGGCGCATTGTGTGCAATGGTTGAAGCGATGGAACAGCCTGGGTTCGTTGCTTGAGGTCTCGACCACCGTCATCGATGTCTGCGTGTGGATCAAGACCGGACTGGGCGCGGCACCTGCCGTGCGCCGGATCAGGGCTCCCGTGCCGTGGTTTCCAGGGCTGCCACCCCAGGGAAGCCCTCCATGAATCCTTACAGCGTTCAGGCCCAGCTGCTGGGTCCTGTAGCCGTCGTCACCCTCTGCGGGTGCGCCCGCAGGATCCTCGCGGCACAGTGCACCGCTTTCGAGGAAGCAGACCACCTTCGCGCATGCCTGCAGCGGCTCGACCACGCCCTGGACGCCCTGCCGCCCCAGGTGCGCGGCCTGGTGCTGGACCTCGACGGGATGAGAGAGCCCTGTCCTGTCACCACCCTGCACGCCGTCCGGGACTGGGCGGAGGCCCGGTCCGTCGACGTGGTCGTCCTCGATGGCGCACCCGCCCCTCCTGGGGCCGGCTCCCCCGGGGCGGGTCCGTCGCACGCCTCGCCGACCGGAACACGGGGCGAGCCGGGCACCTCCGCGGAGGCCCTGCTCCGCACCATCAGACTTCGCACGCTTGCGCGGCGCGCTGCCGGGATACGACAGGCACGCAGGGAGGGGCATCCCTGCGGCGGGGGCGTCCGGCCACAGGGCGCGATCCGTCCCGGACAATGGGAGTGACACGCCGCCTTCCCCAGGTGCTCCGGGCGACCGAAGTACGGGAAGATGGAACGTGGCATCGCCGGGTGGAGGTGAATTGGTGTGAAGCCCGAGCCTCAGGAGGACGACTCCAGGTCCTCGAGCCGACGCAAGGACCACTCCCCCGGGCAGGCAGGTTCCCTGCCCGGCGTTTTCGCCGGCGCAGTGGGGCAGGCACCTCCGGAGGGTGTTCCCGCAGCCCTCTGCCAGGCATGTGTCGACCTGCTGGACGTCACCGGTGCGTCGGTCTCGCTGTACGGCGGCATGGACGCACATGCGCTGTGGTGGTCCAGCGATACGGTCGCGGGGAGGCTGGCCGAAGCGCAGTACTCACTGGGGGACGGTCCGTGCCAGGCCGCTCTGGAACAGGGCGCACCGGTCCTGGCGGCAGATCTCGTATCCGGCCCGGACGCGCGTCGATGGCCCGTCTTCGCCCAGCAGGCAGTGGAACTCGGAGTACGTGCGGTGTTCTCGCTCCCCCTCGGGGCGGACGGTATCGCCATCGGCACTCTCGATCTGTACAGGGAGACGACCGGGCCCCTCTCCCCACAGGATCTGGCCTTCGCCTTTCCCGCCGCCGAGGCCATCGCCGCCGCCCTGCTGGCCCTTTCGGACGGTAACGACCCCTCCGGTACCGGGGCCTCATGGCTGGACGCGGCGGAGTCCGATCACGAGGACGTGCACGTGGCCACCGGAATGATCATGGTGCATTTGGGGGTGGGCCCTCAGCAGGCGCTAGCACGTCTGAGGGCTCACGCCTTCGCTCAAGGTGAGACCGTGACGCAGGCGGCCAGGGACGTCATTGAGCAGAGGATCAGATTTCATGACTAAGGTCGGTCCTTGCGGGCGCCCGCCGATCCCCCGAATCGCTGCGGTCGGACAGGTACGACGGTGTTCGCGAGCGGTGCACCGCCTGCCCGCGGCGGAGTTCGCCGGCATCGCTCCCACGTCCGCTCCGAGGCGAACGGCAGGTCCCGAAGCCGCCCCCCGCCAGGGGCCGCAGCAGGAGAACGGTGGAACGTCATGAACAGGGAACAGCAACTGGCCGACGCGTTCGTGGACCTCACCGACACCCTGTCCGGCGATGTCGAGCCCCTCACGCTGCTGCACCGTCTGGCTGAACACTGCCGCGGCCTCACCTGCATGGACGCGGCGGGCGTCCTCCTGGCCAATGCCCGGGGGGGTCTGCGCTCCGCGGCGGTCAGCGCTGACCGGAGGGAGTTCGAGACGGCGCTCCAGACCGCCGAAGGGCCTGGAGCGGAAGCCTTCATGACGGGGGCACACGTTCACACCGTGGACATCGGTGGCCATGAGCCGGACTGGCCTCGCTTCGTCTCCCTTGCGCGGGCAGCCGGTTGCTCCGCGGCGTACGCCCTGCCCTTGCGTGCGGGTGGGCAGACCGTCGGGGCGGTGCACCTCCTGGCCCGCGCCCCGGTCATTCCGGACTCCTCGCAGTCCGTCGTTCTGCAGGCGCTCGCCGACGTGACGGCCACGGCCGTCGTCACCTGGAACCGTGATCTTCCACGGCCGTACGACATCGTCACGCGGACGCAGGCCGCCCTGTCCTCAAAGGCACTCCTCGACACCGCGGCAGGCATGATCGCCGCCACGGCTGACATCTCTCCTCGCGAAGCCGCCGGCCGGCTCCGCGCCTACGCCGCTCGCTCCCACCAGCGTCCGACCGCTGTCGCCGATCGACTCGTCAAACGGCAACTGACACCGCAGTCCGTCCTGACGGAGACGTCCTGACCGGGCCGTCGTCCTGAATTCAGGGTCCCTGCACATCCTTGGCCGACGTCGAGTACGCCACTGCCTCAGGCGCCGGCCGCGTTGGCGCCGTCGGCCGAGGGGTGGGGCTGTGCGCGTGACCGTGACACCGACGAGCCCCGAGCGTCCGCCGTTTCTCGGGGCTCGTCCACCGCCCGTTTCGCCCGCTGGGGCCCTGCCTCAGTTCACGTGGGCGCTGTCGCCGTCGCCGGTCGCGTCACCACCTCTGTCGTTGCGGCCGAACCCATCGCCGCCGTCAGCACCGTCGTCGCCGCCGTTGTCGTCCGCGCCGCCGTTCGCGCCCACGTCCCCACCGTCTTCGACGCCGCCGTCGGCGCCGCCGTTCGCGCCCACGTCCCCACCGTCTTCGGCGCCGCCGTCAGCACCGGCGTCGCCGCCGCCGTTGTCGTCCGCGCCGCCGTTCGCACCCGCGCCGTCGTCCTCCGCTCCGCCCGCGCCGTTGCCGTCACCGGCGCCGCCGTTGTCCGCACCGTCACCGGCACCGTTGCCGTCGCCGATCTGGGCACCGACGGCTTCGAGAGCGGTGGTGACCGGCTGGAAGAAGGTCTCGCCGCCCGCAGTGCAGTCACCGCTGCCGCCCGACGTGAGGCCGACCGCAGTGCCGTCCGCAGTGAAGAGTGCTCCACCGCTGTCGCCCGGTTCGGCACACACGTTGGTCTGGATCAGACCGGACACCGTGCCTTCGGGGTAGTTCACCGTGGCGTCGAGGCCGGTGACCTGGCCGTCGTTCAGGCCGGTCGTGCTGCCCATCCGGATGACGTCCTGGCCCACCGCCGCGTCGGCCGCCTGGGTGATCGCGACCGTCTGTCCGTCGCCGGTGTCCACCTCGCTCGGGGCTTCGGTCGCGGGGTCGTCGTACGTCACGAGTGCGAAGTCGCCCTCGCCGGGGAACACCGCTTCCTGAACCGTGCCGATCGGCTGGCCGCCGGCCTCCTCCGACCACTGCTCGGCCGCGACGCCGCAGTGGCCCGCGGTCAGGAAGCCCGGACTGCCGTCCTGGGTGGTCACGTTGAAGCCGAGTGAGCAGCGTGCGCCGCCGCCGAAGATGGCGTCGCCGCCTTCGGCGAAGGTCTTGAACTCGCCTGCGGACCTCTTGATCCGGGCCACGTCGGGCCCGAGATCCGCCACCGCCGATTCGAGCCTGTCCCAGCGCTCACCGGCCACTGTGCGGTCGGCCGTGACGATGACCTGGTTGGTCCTCGGGTCCGTTGCCCAGGAGGTACCCGGGACGGTGGCCTTCCGGGACAGCGTGCTCTTGGCCGCGGTCAGCTCCACGGCGCTGTTCTGGACGCTTCTCGGCACCGCGCCGGCCTTCTTGACCTGCACGTTGATGTCGTTGTCGTCGCCCACGACGTTCACGACGAGCTGCTGCTTGCCGGCGTCGTAGTACGCGCCGCCGTAGGAGTCGCCGAGCTGCTTTGCGAGCTGCTGGAGGAGCTCCGAGGCGGAAGCCGCGCTCATGGTCCGGGGCGCCGTCGCGCCGGACCGGGCGCCGTCCTGCCCGGCGTACGCCTGGGGGAGCAGGATGGCGGCCGCGGCAACGCCGACCGCTGCGGCTCCCGCCAGAACGGCCTTCCGCTTGGTTATTCGCCTGTGACTCAACTCGTCGCCTCCTGTAGGGGGAACGGAGCCGGTTGCTGGTGCTGCACCCGGGGACGCGTCCGCCCTTGGATACGCACGAGGCGCGTGTTGTTCTCATCGCGAGTGCGAAATTCTTTTGCTGACAGCGTGTCTGAAAGCACGTCAAAGGGGTTACGGGTGGCGGCCGGTGGAGTCCGGCGAGGTCATCTCGCCTCTTCCGTGCGCGGCCCCCAAGAAGCCACCGGTCCGGAAGAGAACGTGGGCGGTCACGGACCACGTGGGGTGTCGCAACCTGAGGAGTCATGGCCGATCAGCCCGATGTGTGCGCCAGGAGTGGGGGTGGCCTTCGACGCGCCGCTTCCGGACAGGGCCCCGCCTCTTCGATACTGGACGACGTCCTTGGTCTCGTCAGCGACACTCGGGTTTTCTGACAGCAGGTCAGCAAACTCGGCATCGAGTCAGCATCAGCCCCGCCGGAAACCGCCTGAGGGAGTTGTCGACCGCTACACGCCAATCATCGCCACAAGCCCACTGACCAGGGAATTCCCTGCTACAGGGGCCCAGCTGACAGCCTACCCAGGAGGAACCGTTGAGAATGCTCATCAACGTGCCGGAGACCGTCGTCTCGGACGCCCTTCGCGGCATCGCCGCCGCCCACCCCGAGCTCACCGTGGACGTCGAGAACCGTCTGGTCGTGCGGCGTGACGCGCCCGTGGCCGGGAAGGTGGGGATCGTCTCCGGCGGCGGGTCCGGGCACGAACCGCTGCATGCGGGGTTCGTCGGGCCGGGAATGCTGTCCGCAGCGTGTCCCGGGGAGGTGTTCACCTCCCCCGTGCCCGACCAGATGGTGCGGGCCGCAGCCGCGGTCGACAGTGGCGCGGGGGTTCTGTTCGTCGTCAAGAACTACACCGGTGACGTGCTGAACTTCGACATGGCGGCCGAGCTCGCCGAGGAGGAGGGCATGCGGATCGCCCGGGTCCTGGTCGATGACGACGTGGCGGTGACCGACAGCACGTTCACGGCGGGCCGCCGCGGCACGGGCGCGACGGTGTTCGTCGAGAAGATCGCCGGTGCCCTCGCCGACGAGGGTGCACCGCTGGAACGGGTGGAGGCGGTGGCGCGGCAGGTGAACGCGTCCTCCCGGAGTTTCGGGGTGGCGCTCAGCGCGGTGACCACTCCGGCGAAGGGCAGTCCGACGTTCGATCTCCCGCCCGGAGAACTGGAGTTGGGGATCGGGATCCACGGGGAGCCGGGGCGGGAGCGGCGTCCGATGATGACGTCCGGGGAGATCGCCGATTTCGCCGTCCACGCGGTGCTGGAGGATCTGCGGCCGAACGGTCCCGTGCTGGCCCTCGTCAACGGGATGGGCGCGACACCGCTGCTGGAGCTGTACGGGTTCAATGCCGAGGTACACCGGGTGCTGTCCGAGCGGGGCGTGGCCGTGGCTCGTACGCTGGTGGGGAACTACGTGACGTCGCTCGACATGGCGGGCTGCTCGGTGACGCTCTGTCAGGTGGACGAGGAGATGCTACGGCTCTGGGACGCGCCGGTGCAGACGTCTGCGCTCCGCTGGGGCCGGTGAACTGCTGTCCGGCACGCGTGAGGGAACAGGAGATCTTGTGCTCGACACCGACTTCTTCCTTCGCTGGATGGCTGCCACAGCGGCGGCCGTCCAGCGTGAGGCGAGCCGTTTGACCGACCTCGACGCCGCGATCGGGGACGCCGATCACGGAAGCAACATGCAGCGCGGCTTCACCGCGGTGACCGCTGCACTGGAGAAGGATCCTCCGGCGACACCCGGGGCCGTGCTGACGCTCGTGGGGCGGCAGTTGATCTCGACGGTGGGGGGGGCGTCCGGACCGCTGTACGGGACGCTCCTGCGGCGTACCGGAAAGGCGCTGGGCGACACACCCGAGGTGACGCCCGGTCAACTGGCCGAGGCGTTCGGTGCGGGCGTCGCCGCTGTGGCTCAGCTGGGTGGCGCACGGGCCGGCGACAAGACGATGCTCGACGCGCTGCTTCCCGCCGTCGACGCGCTGGGGGTGTCGTTCGTGGCGGCCCGGGACGCGGCGCGGGCAGGTGCGCTGGCGACCGTGCCGTTGCAGGCGCGCAAGGGCAGGGCCAGCTATCTGGGCGAGCGCAGCATCGGACATCAGGACCCGGGTGCGACCTCGTCGGCGCTCCTGGTCGCGGCACTCGCCGAGGCCGCGGGGACGAGCGGCGGAGGAGACGCGTGAGCGAGGAGAAGCAGGTCGGAATCGTCCTGGTGTCGCACAGCGGCCCGGTGGCCGAAGCCGTCGTGGAGCTGGCCAAGGAGCTGGCGGCCGGTGGGGCGACCGCCCCCGTGGCTGCGGCCGGGGGCACCTCCGCCGGAGGGCTCGGGACCAGTGCGGAGCTGATCGCCGGGGCCGCGAGGTCGGTGGACAGGGGCGCGGGGGTCGCGCTGCTCGTCGATCTCGGGAGTGCGGTGCTGACGGTGAAGGCCATGCTGTCCGAGGGTGGCGCACTGCCGGACGGCGCACGGCTGGTGGACGCGCCGTTCGTCGAGGGCGCGGTCGCCGCCCTGGTGACCGCGTCGGCGGGGGGCGATCTGGCCGCGGTGGAGGCGGCGGCCGTGGACGCGTACGACTACCGCAAGGTGTGAGCGGAGGCAGGCCGCCCCGCGCGGCGGGGCGGCCTGCCGGGATTCACCCTCGCGTTCAGGTCACGGTGCAGACCGTGCCGTTGAGCGTGAACTGCTGGGGCTCGGTGAAGGTACCCGAGTACGTCCCCTGGAAGCCGAACGACTGGGTGCCGCCTGCGGCGATGCGGCTGTTGAAGCCCACATTGGTCGCGGTCACCGCGCCCGAGGACGGCGTGAGGGCCGCGTTCCAGGCTTGGGTGACCTTCTGTCCCGACGGCAGGGTGAAGCCGAGTTTCCAGCCGTCGACCGGTGCGGTTCCGGTGTTGGTGACCGCGACCTCGGCGGTGAATCCGCCCGACCACGAGTTCGTTCCGTAAGCCACGCGGCAGGTGCCGGGTACGGGCGGCTCACCCGGGTTCTCCGTGCCGCCACCGGTGTTGACGGCCGAGGAGAAGGAGGTCACTCCGAGGCCGGCGCCGTTCTGCCAGGGCTCGAACCCTGCCTGGACGCTGGTGAGGTACCACGAGGGCTGGGCCATGCCCCGGGCGACGGTCTGGTCGACGAAGTCCATGACGTCGAAGGTCCAGCTGCTGATCGCGGACGGTGCCACGAACGAGATCACGTCGTTTCCGCCGTTGCTCCCGGTCCAGACCTCCCAGGTGCGGCCGCCGACGGAGGCGGTGCCCGTCTGCGAGCCGATCGGCTGGATGGGACCCACCCGGTTGAACCAGATCATGATCTCGGTCCGGTTGACTCCGTCGGTCTTCGGCTGCGGGTCGAGCCAGATGTCGTAGGACGCGTTGTAGACCGCGTTGTCGACGAATGCGTACGTGATGCTGCTCGGCGCGCTGCTGATCGAGCTCAGCCGCTCCGGAAGCGCGGTGCCGGGCGAGCAGTTCGTGTAGTGGCAGCCGTTGAAGACGGACGGGTACGACTTGGGTGCCCCGTTCGTCGGAACCGACCCGCCGGCCCTCTCGATGGTGAAGCCGTTCGCGGTGACGTTGACGCACTGTTCGTCCGCGGTGCCCCAGCGGTTGTTCTGGACCACGTACCGCCCCTGGATGACGGCCGTGCCGTACTGGTCGCAGATCAGGGTGTCGGCGTGAGCGGGCGTCGCGACCGCGCCGAGCGCCGCGAGCGAGGCCAGTGCCACGAGTAACGCCGTCACGGCGCTCCGTGCCGACCTGAGAGAGACGATGAGGCTCTTCATGATGTCCTTTCGGTAGGACCCGATGATGGGAGCGCTCCCAGTTCTTGCTCCGGCGTGGAACCTATGGGGCTGTTGGGACTCTCCACAAGGGTCCCTCCGTAACACTTCCCGCGTCGCCCCACGCCGGACGCCGCGCCGGCGGGTCGCACACGACCCGGCGGGTACGACACATCCCGGCAACAGGCACGCAATCAACAAATTGTTCAAGGCCCTTACGGTCTCGTGCTGTTGGACCCTCTCCGTCCCCTCCGCCCGTCCTTGGAGCGCCCCATGGTGTCCGCAACACCCGTACATCCCGTCGACGCGGTCCCACCGATACGCCAACTGGCGGCCTTCGGGCTGCAGCATGTGCTCGCGATGTACGCCGGCGCGGTGGCCGTGCCGTTGATCGTGGGCGGCGCGATGAAGCTGCCGCCCGCCGATCTGGCCTATCTGATCACCGCGGACCTGCTGATCTGCGGGGTGGCGACGCTCATCCAGTGCGTCGGTTTCTGGCGCTTCGGCGTGCGTCTGCCGATCATGCAGGGTTGTACGTTCGCAGCCGTCTCGCCGATGGTGCTGATCGGCACGCAGGGCGGCGGGCTGCCGGCCATCTACGGGTCCGTGATCATCGCCGGACTCGCGATCGTCCTCCTGGCCCCTGTCTTCGGCCGGCTGCTGAGGTTCTTCCCGCCGCTCGTGACGGGCACGGTGATCCTGATCATCGGGGTCTCGCTGCTGCCGGTGGCCGGCAACTGGGTGGCCGGCGGGGCGGGTGCGCCGGACTTCGGCGCCCCGAAGAACCTCGCGCTGGCGGGCTTCGTCCTGGTCGTCGTCCTGGCTGTCCAGGGATTCGCGCCGGCCTTCCTGAGCCGGATCGCCGTGCTGATCGGCATCGCGGTCGGCCTGGCGGTGTCGGTGCCGTTCGGGTTCACGGACTTCGGCGGGGTCGGGGACGCGCACTGGATGGGCATCAGCACGCCCTTCCACTTCGGCGCTCCGACGTTCCACGCCTCGGCCGTCGTCGCGATGCTGGTGGTGGCCCTGGTGACGATGACGGAGACGACCGGGGACTTCATCGCCGTCGGCGAGATGACCGACCGCAGGGTCGAGCCGCGCGCCCTGGCAGACGGTCTGCGGGCCGACGGTCTGTCCACGGTCCTCGGTGGCGTGTTCAACACCTTTCCCTACACGGCGTTCGCACAGAACGTGGGCCTGGTCGGCATGACCAAGGTCCGCAGTCGCTGGGTGGTCGCCGCGGCGGGCGGGATCCTCGTCCTTCTCGGACTGCTGCCCAAGCTGGGCGCCGTGATCGCGGCGGTGCCGGCTCCGGTGCTGGGTGGTGCGGGCCTGGTGATGTTCGGAACCGTCGCGGCGAGCGGCCTGCGGACCCTCGCCCAGGTCGAGTTCAAGGACAACAACAACCTGACGATCGTCGCCGTCTCGGTGGCGATGGGTGTGCTGCCGGTCGGGGTGCCGACGCTCTACGACCAGTTCCCGGCCTGGTTCCAGACGGTGATGCACAGCGGGATCAGCGCGGGCTGTCTGACGGCCATCGTGCTGAACATTCTCTTCAACCACCTTCCCTCGAAGGCGGGTTCACCGCCGGCGGCCGCCGCTGCAGCGGCCGGTGTGCCCGTCGGCGGTGTGCCCGTCGGCCGGGGCGAGGAATCCGTCCGGAAGGCCGGCGATCAGCGCGTCTGAACCGTCCGGGCGCGGTGCGGCCCCGGCCACACCTTCAGTTGCAGGGGTCGGCGCGGCACCCTTCGGTGCGGCACCCTTCGAGGGTGCCGCACCGGTGGTGGCTCAGGCTGCCGGGGCGAGCACCGCCCCGGCGGCGACTTCGATCCGCACCTGCCGGGTCGTGCCGTTCACACTCACCGCGAGCGTGACGGTGCCGGGCCGCAGTGCGGTCAGTGTGCCGGTGACCGGGTCCAGCGCCGCGACGTGGCGCCCGCGGGCGTCGCCCGGTTCGCCGATGCGGAGATTCGGGGAACCGGTCCAGTCGGCACTGAGCGGGAAGGCGACCGGCACGGTCCTCGCCCCCTGGGTGACGCTCGCGCCGACCCTCGTACGCTCTCCCGTGCCGATCACGGACGGCGCGTCGAGCGTCAGGGCGTCGACGTGGGCACGCGTCTGGGCCGACACCCAGTCCGGTCCGCCCTGCCACGGGCGGTGGCGGGCCGTCGTCTGCTCCGCGGGCGACACGCGGTCGGCGCCGATCAGGCTCCAGCCGGTGAAGCCTCCCTCGTCCGCCGGCCCTGCCGGTGCCTTGCCGGAGTTCCCGTTGATCAGATACGGGACGCCGTCGACGTGCGAGGCGTGGAAGACGCCCACATGACTGCCGATCAGGGCCGCCCCCTTGCCCGTCGTGCGGCGGAAGCCGGCGAGCCACTGTTCGACGAGAGCCGCTTCCTTCCTGTCTCCGAGCTGGCTTCCCTTCTGGACGGTGGGGTCGCGCGGCGGCACATGCTCGATCAGCATGACGGAGCCCACCGACGAGTCCTTCGCCGCCGCGTCCAGTTGCGCGCGCAGTTCCTTGATCTGGGCGAAGCCGCCGCCGCGCAGGCTGAGGCTCGATGTGTCGAGCGTGATGACACGGGTGCCCTTGTGGTCGAACGTGCGCTGGGCGGGGCCGAATTCGGTGATGAAGTTGTCGATCTTCCCGCCCATCACCTCGTGGTTGCCCGGTACGTAGTACCAGGGCAGGGTGTCGCCGAGTTCCTCCTCGAGGACGCGGCGGGCGAAGGCGAGGTCCGCGGGTGATCCCTCGTCGACGAGGTCTCCGTTGACGACCAGGAAGTCCGGCTGTGCGGCCTTGATCTCCTGCAGGGTGCGACGGGCCTGCCGGACGATCGCGCTGTCCGGGTCGCGAGCGACGAACTGGGCGTCGGACATCACCGCGAACTGCCAGTCCCTGCGTTCGGTGACGGCGGCCGGGTCGATCAACGGGTCCGCAGGGAGCGTCTGTTCGGGCAGCTCGACGGTCGGCGGCACCTGGGCGGACAGGTCGTCGATGACGATCTCACCGGTGTACTGCCGGGCGGCCACCGTCTCGGCGAGATAGAAGCGGTGCACGGACAGCGGCATCGCCACACCCTGCGGTACGGCGAACGTGACCTGGCGCCAGCCCGTCCAGGTGACGTAGGGGCCGCGCAGCAGCTGGTCCGAACCCGCGGCGTCCTTGAGGTGCAGGGTCGGCCAGGCGCCGTTGCCGTCACCCTTGATCCACAGGGTGAACGACTGGGGCTGGCCGGGTACGGGGACGGCCTGCGGTGGCGCGGCGTAGGCGGCGCGCGTCGCGGTCGACATGGTGAAGTCGTAGGTGAGCCGCAGCCCGGTGCCGGTGTGCCCGTCGGGTGTCGCGGCGAGGGAACCGGCCGCCCTGGCCTGGCTGAACTTCCAGGACCCGGCGTCGTCGAAGGCCGACACGGCCTGCTCGGTGAGCCCGACGCTCACCGCGAGGGTGGTGGCGGCGCCCTGGACGGTGGCCTTGATCTGTCCCGCGCCGCTGCCCGTGCGGGACCTGACGGTGAACGAGCCCCGGCCGTCGTCGTCGATGTCGAACAGGGCCCGGTCGTAGTCGAGGGTGACGTCGTCCGGCTCCACGGGTGCGCTGCTGCCGTGGGCGTCGAGGCCCACGATGCCGAAGGTGCCGGTTGCCTGCGTGTCGGCGAGGCCGACCCGGACCGTCGTCGGCTGGATCCGGACCAGCCGGTCCAGGACGGTGAGCGTGGTGGCGCCGTGGGCACCGGCCCGTTCCGCCCGCACGTCGGTCGTGCCGCCGCGGCGGGCGGTGAAGGTGCCGTGGGAGTCGACGCCGCCGATGGCCGGGGCGGTGGTGCGCCAGCGCGGAGTGCCTCGGGCGGGCCCGTACGTCTCGTCGAACCCGGCGGCCGTGAGCTGTCGCGTCAGGCCCGGGAAGACGCGCTCGGGGTGGCCGCCCCTGACGGGGTCGGCGCCGGGGGCGGCACCGGCCGGTGTGCGGGTCTCCACCCAGAATCCGTGGAGGCTGCCGCTGCCGTCGGGCGCGGTGAGGGCGAGGCCGTTGGGTACGGTGCGCTCGCTTCCGTCGGACGGACTGTTCTCCACCTGGAGCGTGTCGCTTCCGGGTTCGCGGGCGACGAGTGTCGACGAGCCGCCGCCGTCCAGGTTGAGCGCGCTGTACGAGCCCGCCTGACGCATCATCAGGCCGAGCTCGGTGAGCGTGACGCCGCCGCTGTCGGTCTGGCGGCCGTCGACGGTGACGACCTGCATGGTGCGGCCGTCCTTGGAGAAGCCGACCGCGGTGCGGGGCGCGGCCGTGTTGTTGCCCTCGCCGTCGTGGTTCTGGGCGGCACCGTCCACGACCAGGAGCTCCCTGCCGCCGACGGCGGTCCGCGGCACGGCTCCGCTGTCGGTGCGTGCCCGGTACTCCATGGCGACGGGGTCACCCGGCTTCAGAGCGGTCAGCAGCGCCGCTCCGGCCTCGCGTCCGACGAGGACGGTGGTGCCTTCGGGTACGGGCCCCGAGCCCGGGGTGGCCGACACGGAGACGACCTTGCCGTCCTGTACGGCCGCCTCGGCGACGGGGGACGCGTCGTCGACGGTCAGGGCGCGGTCCGCGCTGCCCCAGGCGGAGGTGTAGGCGCCCACTCCCCCGGCGGGCACGTTCGCGGCGTTGTACGCGGCGAGGGAATGCTGCCCGGAGGGAAGCGTCAGGCTTCCCTCGAAGTACAGCTGCAGGACACGCCCCGCGTTCTCCGGCCCGATGCCCACAGCGCGGTTGACGCCCGGGGCGGGCGAGTGGACCGGGCTGCCGTCCTTTATCCCGGGGCCCTGCGGCGCTCCGGTCTGGTTGATGTCGAAGAAGTCCGCGTTGATCGCGGCCACGGTGCGCCGGCCCTGACCAGGGTCGTGCCCGTCGGCCAGTTCGGAGACCGTGCGCCGTTCCGCGACCTTGCCGGCCGAGAGGTAGTCGGCGCGCGCTCCGCCGTCCAGGTCGACCGAGAGGGTGTCGACCCGTAGCCACTTGTCGGATTCGAGGCGGTCGTAGGAGCTGAGCCGGATGCCGGGGGCGAGCGGCCGGGAGCTCCGGGCGGTCTCGATGCCGTCGCCGTCCACGACGGCTCTCGCCCCACCGGACGGACTGCTCGCGGGCGGCGGTGCCACCGGTCTGAGGACCTCGGCGGAGTTGCGGGGGCGCGGATCGGGACCTGAATCGGCGGCTGCGGGCGCTATGGCCCCGACCGCCATCGCGGTCACCGTCGCGAGCAGCACGAGTGGCCGCACCGCGGTGCCGAGCATGCCTGGGCCCACAAGTCCTCCTGGTGCAGATCTGGTTGCGCCGGAAGTAAGCGCTGTCGGCGCACAGCATGGCCGGGCGTGCGGTGCCGCACCAGAGGGCAACGGGGACATCAGGAGAAACAGCGGGCGGCGAAGGAATGGCCGTCGGGGCCGGTGGCTCGGTCCTCGGCCGAACGGGCGGCCGTCGGTGGCCTTCCGGAGCACCGCCCGGCAGACTTGGCGACATGCCGACATCAAGGCGCAGTGCGGGCGTTCTGCTCTACCGGATCACCGCGGGCGGGCGGGACGTCGACGTGCTGATCGGGCACATGGGCGGCCCGTTCTGGGCGGGCCGCGAGGCGGCTTCCTGGTCGATCCCCAAGGGGGAGTACGAGCCCGGGGAGGAGCCGGCGGCAGCCGCCCGGCGTGAGTTCGAGGAGGAACTGGGGCTGCCGGTACCGGACGGCACGTGGGTGTCGCTGGGCGAAGCGCGTCAGTCGAGCGGAAAGACCGTGACCATCTGGGCCGTGGAGGCCGAACTGGACCCCGCGAAGGCGGTTCCGGGAACGTTCACCATGGAGTGGCCCAGAGGGTCCGGTGTGCAGCGGGAGTTCCCGGAGATGGACCGGTTCGCCTGGTGCACACCGGACGAGGCCGCGGAACGACTGGTGGCGGGCCAGCGCGTCTTCGTCGACCGGCTGCGCGGTTACGTCCGGGACGGGCAGGCCCCCACGGAACCGTAGGTCCCGAAATCCGGGCTCCCGGCTCCCGTCACCGGGCGGCCGGCCCGCAGTTCGAGGCGGTCCCCCGTGAAGCGGCCGCGGAAGCTGCGGTCGTGCGAGACGACGACAACGGCGCCCCGGTACCGGGCGAGTGCCGCCTCGAGCTCCTCGACCAGGCTCAGAGCGATGTGGTTCGTCGGCTCGTCCAGAACCAGCAGATCGGCCGGCCTGGTCACCAGTCGTGCCAGGGCCAGCCTGCGCTGCTGCCCGACGGAGAGCGCGGCGACGGAGACGGTCAGGTCCTCGGGACGGAAGAGGCCGAGCGCCAGCAGGTCCTCGGCGTACTCATCGGCGAACCCCGGCCGGCCCGCGGCGAACGTGGCGAGCAGCGAGCGGCGCGTCGGCCTGACGGGGAGTTCCTGCGGGAGGTAGCCGATCCGTGCCCGGCGCCGGACCGTGCCGGCGTCGGGCGCGAGGTCCCCGGCCAGAACACGCAGCAGGGTGGACTTGCCCGCACCGTTGGGTCCGGTGATCAGGAGTCTCTGCCCCGGGCCGATGCGCAGCGCGGGCAGGTCCAGGCGGTCGCCTACGACGACGGAATCGAGCTCGGCCAGCGGCTCGGAGCTCCCTGCCTCCGGGCCGGCCGATGTCACGAGTTCGGCCGTGAAGCCCAGCGGGCGGGGAGGCGCGGGCACGGGCGTGCGGCGCAGCGCCTCCAGGCGGACCCGAGCCGCCCTGACCTGCCCTGACAGTTTGGCTTCGTGCGATCTGCGGTGCTTGCCGAAGCCCTGCCCGGGATCCTTGCCGGTCGACGCCAGGCGTTGACCGGCCGCGCTCACCAGCTCCTCGGTCCGGGCCAGCTCGGCCAGCCACTCCTGGTGCTCCTGCGCCCATCGCCGGCGTGCGGCCGCCTTGGCTGTGCGGTAGCCGTCCCAGCCGTCCCCGTACCGGGAGACGCCGCGCAGGTCCCGGTCGACCTCAAGGATCACGGTGGTGGTCCGCTCCAGGAACGCCCGGTCGTGGGTGACGGCCACCACGGTGCCGCGGTGGGCGCGGAGATGGTCCTCCAGCCAGGTGACGGCGGCGACGTCCAGATGGTTGGTGGGTTCGTCGAGGAGGAGGAGTTCCGGAGCGGCGGCGAGTACGCAGGCCAGGGCCAGTCGGGACTCCTCCCCGCCGGACAGGGTGCCGAGTCGGCGGTCCCTGCCGAGGTGGCCCAGACCGAGGCCGTGCAGCGCCGCGTCGGCCCGGGCGTCGGCCTGGTACCCGCCGCGTTCCTCGTACGCCGACAGCAGGTCACCGTACGCGCCGAGCTCCGCCTCGGTGGGGTTCCCGTCGGACATGGCCGCCTCGGCGTCGCCGATCAGGCGCTCGAGGGTGCGGAGCTCGGCGAGGGCCGCGTCGATCGCGTCCTGGACGGTGCTGCCGGGGTCGAGCGTGAGGGTCTGGGCGAGGTAGCCGGTTCCGCCGGGGAAGGTGACGGTGATGTCGCCGCTCTCCGGGGCCTCGGCCCCGGCCATCAGACGGAGCAGGGTGGACTTGCCGGAACCGTTCTCGCCGATGACGCCGACCTTCTCGCCGGGACGGACGGTGAGGGACACCTGGTCGAGGACGGATCGGTCTCCATAGGCCTTGGAGACGTCTTTCATGGACAACTGGGCGTGGGGGCGCTGGGGAGTCATGGGGGCTTTCCCTGAGGTGACAGGCCCTCGGCAGCGCTCAGCGGAACGGCTGCGGGGCGGCGGTGTCGGTCGGCGGGAAGGACGGCGGCACGACAGCGCGACCCGGTGGGTCACGCGGCGACGCTCAGCGTCGCGCGGCGGCGTCCTGGCCGGGAATCAGAGAAAGAAGTAGTACGAACCCATGCGGGCCAGTCTAACCAGGCTCCGACGGAGACCGCCGTCGATTTTTCGGCCGGGGCGGCCCTGAGCCGTGCGCTCCGGGCGGCCGTCAGGGGTTGGCTGCGGTCGCTGTCGGGCTCGCATCCCGGGCCGGGTCAGGCCAGGCGTACCGGCAGCGCGAACCGAGGACGGACACCATGCGCACCCCCGCGGCACCCCTTCTCACCGCTCTGCCGCTCGCCCTGGCGGCGGTTCTGCAACCCGCGAGGGTCAGTGGTCGCTCAACGCTCCCGTGACGCGCTGGGGGTCGTCGCCTTCGGGCATCTGGCGCAGCCTGCCCGTGTCCTGCGGCCTGCTCAGGACGAGCGCCGCCACGTCGTCGCGGCGCACCCCGCCGGAGAACTTCTCCAGGTCGGCCTGGAGCGCGTCCAGCACCTGGCGGGGGTCACTCCCCGCCCACTCGGCGAGCCGTTCGTCCAGCGGATAGAAGGACCCCCCGGAGTCGCGGGCCTCGGTCACCCCGTCCGTGAACACCAGGAGCGCCGCGCCGCGCGGAAAGTCGAGCCACTCGGCGGCGCGCGCCTCCGTGCTGAGCTCCGCCAGCCCGAGGGGTACGGACGTCCGGTGCAGGGCGACCTTCGACACCGATTCGCCGTTCAGCAAGCGCGGTGGAAGGTGTCCGCAGTTCACGGCCAGCGCCCGGTCGTCGCCGTCGAATCCGAGCAACAGGGCGGTGACGAAGCGCTCGGTGTCCCCGGTGTCGGCGGAGAACTGGTTGTGCCGGGACACCGCGGCTTCCAGGGCGCCGGCCACCCCGGTGAGCTCGGCCTCCCGGATGGCCGCTTCACGGAAGGCCCCGAGCGCGGCGAAGCCCACTCCGATCGCGGGCAGCCCCTTGCCCTGGACGTCACCGATGATGACCCGTGTCCCGTACGGCGTCTGCACGACTTCGTAGATGTCGCCGCCGACGAGGCGGTCCTCCTCGATCGGCTCGTAGATCCCGTGCACCCGGACCTGCTCGGTGACGACGGGCAACGGCCGGAGGATCTGTCTCTGCAGTGCCACGGCTGCCGAACGCAGCCGGGCGATCTCCTTGGCGTGCCGGATACGGGCGGCGCAGGCGACGACTCCCAGGACGCTGGCCACGGCGGTGAAGCCGATGACGAAGGTGACGTCCCAGAACGCCCCGGCGGACCCGATGAGGGACGCGGCCACCACGACCGTGACCCACAGCGCCACGCAGACGGTCTGACGGACCGTACAGAAGACCGAGGCCAGGGCCGGCAGGACCACCAGGAGCGGAATGATGGGCAGCTCCTCGCCGGTGAGGACGTCGAGGAGGACGACCAGGACGGTCAGCACCACCAGCCCGACGGCGAGCGCCCAGCTCCTGACGCGGGAGGCACCGGCCGCCGCCTCACCCGGATCCGTCCCGGGCAGCGGTGTCCGGCGCGCCGCTGCCGGCAGCCGGAGCCCCATGACCATGAAAGGCCTCTCGCCGATTCATCGGTTTCATCCCACTTGTTCCAAACTACCT
This sequence comes from Streptomyces sp. NPDC059499, assembly GCF_042749285.1. Taxonomy (NCBI): domain Bacteria; kingdom Bacillati; phylum Actinomycetota; class Actinomycetes; order Kitasatosporales; family Streptomycetaceae; genus Streptomyces; species Streptomyces sp. NPDC059499. The sequence goes on along the minus strand of NZ_JBHYTT010000004.1, from coordinate 252,763 downwards.
TTCTCCCGGCCCGGGGTCCTGGGGGCGGTACGCCGCTCCGGTTCCGCCGGGACCAGCGCCGAGAGGAACGAGGTCCGGCGGCGCAGCCGGAAGCCGAGCGATTCGTAGAGCCGGATGGCGTTGACGTTCGAGGCGGCCGCATGCAGGAAGGGCGTCTCACCGCGTTCCTCGATGCCGTGGGCGACGGCCCGGACGAGCCGCGTCGCGAGCCCCTCCCCTCGTACGGACTCGTCGGTGCACACGCCACTGATCTCGGTCCAGCCGGGCGGGTGAAGCCGCTCGCCCGCCATCGCGACGAGCACCCCGGAGCGGCGGATGCCCAGATAGGTGCCGAGCTCGACCGTGCGCGGCAGGAACGGGCCGGGCCGGGTGCGCGCGACGAGTTCCAGCATCTCCGGCACGTCGGCGGGGCCCAGGAGCACCGCCTCCGGGTCCGGTGCGGTGTCCACGCCGTCGTCCACCAGCTGCACACCCTCGGCCTGGAAGACGATCTCCCAGTCGTCCGGCGGCGGCTCCCGGAAGGCGGTGAGGGTGACGGACGCGCCCGGCCCGGCGAGCGCCGCGACATCGGCCCAGTCCTGCGCCTCGGGCCGGTCCGGCAGGGCGAGCCACGGGGTGACGTCGGGCGGGTAGCGCAGGATCCGGCCCCTGTGCTCCGCGAAGCGGGCATGGGGTCCGGTCAGCGAGGCGCGGGCCGGATTGTCCAGAGGGTGCGCAGCGCCCAGAGGGGTCGGGCCGCCGGAGGAGCTCATGCCGCCACCCCGCTCGCGTGTGCGGCGGTACCTTCAGGCACCGCTGCCCGGATCCGAACGGCGGCACCGGCGAACGGCTCAGGGAGCCGGCTTCCCGTACCGGGTCCGTCATGACGGTCGCGTACACAGGCCTTGGGCATGGGCTCCTCGCTCCGGTTGATCTCAGCGGCTGACGACAGCATCGGAAAGCCGATTCGTCATGCACCTATTCCCGGGACGCCCGACTGTTCATGAGCGTGTAATCAAGGCACCGGTCAGCGGCCCCCGCCGGTCGGCGGAGGGCGCGCCCCGCCTGCCGCCGCAAGACAGTCGGCCGGATCGCGTACCGCTAACGGGATCGGGCCCCCAACGTGCCCTTCGCTGTGGCACCCTGGAGACGGCCGCCCCACCGGGCTCCCCCGTACCGGTGGGGCGGTCTTGTGCTTACTCGCGCCCAGCGTGCCTGCGGGACGGCTTCCGGGAACGACTCCTGTGGACGGGCACCCGGGGCGGCTCCTGGGGCGATAGCGACGATTCCCGGCCAATACCGGGCATGTATGCGGCTCAAATCCGCCTTTCACGCATGCGGGCCGAGCCTCCGGGAAGGCGCCCAGACCTCATGGCCTACGACCTGAGGAGCGTGACGGCGCATGACGGAGCACACCGCGCGGACCGCCGACGTGACGCGAGCAGGAGCGGCGGACGAGCTGCCGTGGATCGAGGACGCGGGAAAGATCGCGCCCAAGGACGCACGCACCCTGTCGAAGCTCTTCTTCGACCGACTGCGGGTGCTCGAGGAGGGCACGCCCGAGTACCAGTACGCGCGAAACACGCTCATCGAGATGAACCTGTCCCTCGTCCGCTTCGCAGCGGGGCGCTTCCGCAACCGGGGCAGCGGCGACATGGAGGACATCGTCCAGGTCGGCACCGTGGGCCTGATCAAGGCCATCGACCGTTTCGACCTCTCCCGCGAGGTGGAGTTCACCTCGTTCGCCGTGCCGTACATCGTCGGTGAGATCAAACGGTTCTTCCGCGACACCAGCTGGTCCGTGCATGTGCCCCGGCGCCTGCAGGAACTGCGGGTCGAGATCGCCAAGGCGAAGGAGACCCTGTCGGTCGGCCTGGACAGGGACCCCACCGTGCACGAACTCGCCGAGCATCTGGGGCTCGAGGATGCGGAGATCACCGAGGGCATCGTCGCCGCCAACGGCTACACGGCGGGATCACTCGACATGCCGACCGACTCGGCGGATTCCGCGGGACACATGACGAGCGGCCGCACCTACGCGGATGTCCTGGGCAGGACCGACCCCGCCATGGAGACGGTGGAGAATCTCCATACACTCGCGCCCCTGCTGGGTGAACTCGACGCGCGTGAGCGCCGCATCATCGACATGCGGTTCGGCCAGGAGATGACGCAGGCTCAGATAGGTGACCGCCTGGGGATTTCCCAGATGCATGTCTCCCGGCTGCTGAGCCGCATTCTGGACAAGCTCCGCACCGGGATGTTCACGCAGGACTGACACCCGGCCCCGGCCCCGGCAGGCACGTCGTCGGGAGCCCCGCGCGGCCTCCCCACCTCCTCCCGCGCCATCCCGGTCCGCCGCACCCGCGCGAGAGGCGTGGGGTGCGGCGGACCGGTTCCGGCTGTGCAACTTCCCTCTGTTGCTGCGGTATTGCAGGTTCGTGGCCATCCCGACGGCATGCTTCCAGACCCTCGCACGGCCCTCTACGGTCCGTAGTCAGCCCGCCGCCGCCGCGTCGCCATCCGTGCTCGCGCGCATCCGCCACTGAACCACCGTGCGAGGAATGACATGAGCCAGCCCGTCGACTCCGTCACCGCAGGACACACTTCCGAGGACCACGACCGGCGGGACACCGGGGCCGCCTGGTCCTTCGAGACCAAGCAGATCCACTCCGGCGCCGTCCCCGATCCCACGACCGGTGCCCGTGCGGTGCCGATCTACCAGTCGACGTCCTTCGTCTTCCGTGACACGCAGCACGCGGCCGACCTCTTCTCGCTGGCCGAGCCCGGCAACATCTACACCCGGATCCACAACCCCACACAGGACGTCCTGGAGCAGCGGATCGCCGCGCTGGAGGGTGGAGTCGCCGCGGTGGCACTCGCCTCCGGACAGGCCGCGGAGACGCTCGCGCTCCTGACACTGGCCGGCGCCGGCGACCACATCGTCTCCTCGGCCTCGCTCTACGGCGGTACGTACAACCTGTTCCGGCACACGCTCCCCCGGTTCGGCATCGAGGTGTCGTTCGTCGAGGACCCCGACGACATCGAGGCGTGGCGGTCGGCGATCCGGCCCAACACCAAGGCCCTGTTCGCGGAGACGCTCGGCAATCCGCGCGGCGACGTCCTGGACATCCGGGGCGTGGCGGACGCGGCGCACGGGGCGGGGATTCCGCTCGTCGTCGACAACACCGTGCCGACCCCGTACCTCCTGCGGCCCCTCGAGCACGGCGCGGACGTCGTCATCCACTCCGCGACGAAGTTTCTCGGCGGGCACGGCACCACCATCGGCGGTGTCGTCGTGGACGGCGGCACGTTCGACTTCGGTGCACACGCGGAGCGCTTTCCGGACTTCCACACCCCGGACCCGAGCTACCACGGCCTGCGGTACTGGCCGGACCTGGGGCACAGCGCCTTCGCCGTGAAGCTGCGGGTCCAGCTGCTGCGCGACCTGGGGCCCGCCCTCTCTCCGCACTCCGCGTTCCTGCTGCTCCAGGGTGTGGAGACGCTGAGCCTGCGCCTGGAGCGGCACACCTCCAACGCGCTGACGCTCGCCCGGTGGCTGGAGAGCCGCGACGAGGTGTCGGCCGTGCACTACGCGGGGCTGGAGTCGAGTCCCTGGTACGAGGCGGGGCAGCGCTACCTGCCGCGCGGGGCCGGAGCCGTGCTCGCTTTCGAGCTGCGGGACGGGGTGGAGGCGGGCAAGCGGTTCGTGGACGCGGTCGAACTGTTCAGCCACCTCGCCAACATCGGTGACGTGCGGAGCCTGATCATCCACCCCGCGTCCACGACGCACAGCCAGCTGACCGAGGAGCAGCTCGCCGCCACGGGCGCCACCGCCGGCCTGGTGCGTCTCTCGGTGGGTCTGGAGAACGTGGACGACCTCAAGGCCGATCTGGAGGCCGGCTTCCGCGCCGCCAAGGCGGCGTCCTGAACCGGGTCGCCACGTCCCCCGCACTCCCTCTCCCGCCGGCCGCCGGAGGCTGGCGGGAGGGGGATCCGTCCGGCCGCCGCTCGTGGGTGGCGCTGAACGGTCCGCTCAGGCTCGAGTCGGGGGCCGAGCTGCCGGGCGTACGGCTCGCGTACGAGACCTGGGGCAGGCTCGCGCCGGACGGCGCCAACGCGGTGCTGGTCCTGCACGCGCTGACCGGTGACAGTCACGCGGCGGGCCCTCCCGGGCCGGGGCATCCGACCGCGGGCTGGTGGGACGCACTGATCGGGCCGGGCCGGGCGTTCGACACCGACCGCTGGTTCGTCGTCGCGCCGAACGTTCTGGGCGGCTGTCAGGGCAGCACCGGTCCGTCCTCCCGGCGCCCCGACGGCACCCGCTGGGGGGCCGACTTCCCGTATCTGACGGTCCGTGACCAGGTGGCGGCCGAGGCCGCGCTCGCCGACGCTCTCGGCATCGGCCGTTGGGCTGCGGTCGTCGGCGGTTCGATGGGGGGCATGCGCGCCCTCGAATGGGCGGTGAGCCGGCCGGACCGTACGGGATCGCTGCTGGTGCTCGCCACCCCGGCCGCGGCGTCGGCGGAACAGATCGCCTGGGGCAGCGTGCAGATCTCCGCGATCCGCGCCGACCCGGGCTGGCGGGGTGGCCGGTACCACGACGCCCCGCCCGGCTCGGGTCCGCACCGTGGGCTCGGCCAGGCTCGGCGGATCGCCCATGTCACCTATCGCAGCGAGGCGGAGCTGGGGGCGCGGTTCGGCCGGGAGGCGCAGTCCGGAGAGGTTCCCTCCCAGGGCGGGCGCTACCAGGTGGAGTCGTACCTCGACCACCATGCCGCCAAGCTGGTGCGCCGCTTCGACGCCGGCAGCTATGTGGCGCTCACCGAGGCGATGAACGGACACGACGTGGGCCGGGGCCGCGGCGGTGTCGCGCAGGCGCTGCTCCGTGCGGGCATGCCCGCCCTGGTCGCGGGAATCGAATCGGACCGGCTCTATCCGCCCTCGCAGCAGGCGGAACTGGCGGCGCTGCTGCCCGGTGCGGACCGGCTCCGGATCATCGCATCCCCTTACGGACACGACGGTTTCCTCATCGAGACCGGCCAGGTGGGCGGCCTCGTTGAGGAGTTGCTGCCCGCTTCGTGACCGCTTCCTGCCCCTCCCCTACCCATGGAGCGCCCATGAGTTCCGTAGAGCCGTCCGAAGCCGCGTACGACCGGATGAGACTGCGTCAGTGGTCCCGCGGCCGTGCCAGATCGGCGGGGATCGACCGCCGCGATCTTCTGAAGCTGGTCGCGGCGGCGTCGGCCGCCGTCCCGCTGATTCCGGCCGCCGCCTCCCCGGCCCATGCGGCGGGAACCCTGGCGGGCGTGGTGAAACCGCTGCCGCCGGAGCTGTTCACGGTCCGCGGCACCAACGCGGAGACGAACTTCGCCGCTCTGCGCGACACCGGGCTGCTCACCCCCGTCGACCGCTTCTTCGTCCGCAACCACACCGCGACGCCCCGCATCGAGGCGGCGGACTGGAAGCTCACGGTCTGGGGCAGCGGGCTGACGGGCGGGCCGGTGGACTTCTCGTACGCCGCGCTGCGCGCCCTGCCGTCCGTCACCCGTACCGCGTTCGTCGAGTGCGCGGGCAACGGCCGCAGCTTCTATACCTCGCAACAGAACCAGCAGGTCAGCGGCACCGCCTGGACCCTCGGCGCGATCGGTACGGCGCGCTGGCGCGGGGTGCGGCTCGCCGATGTGCTGCGGCTGGCCGGAATCGGCAGGGACGCGGTCGATGTCCTGCCGCGTGGACTGGACGCGGAGGTCGTCAGCGACGGGACGAACCTGGGCCGGGTGCGCAGGCCTCTGCCGGTGTCGAAGGCTCTGGACGACGTCCTCCTCGCCTACGAGATGAACGGCGAGCCGCTGCCGCCCGACCACGGCCATCCGGTCCGGCTGATCGTCCCGTCCTGGGTCGGCATCGCGAACATCAAGTGGGTGGGTGACATCGAGGTGAGCGCGGAGCCGCTGCTGAGTCCGTGGAACACGGGCCTGTACCGGCTGTTCGGACCCGGGTACCCGCCGGAGGGCAGCGATCCGCTGACCCGGCAGACGCTCAAGAGCGCCTTCGAGGTGGCGCCCGGTGCCACCTTCGCCGCCCACCGCAGGCACCTGCTTACGGGCCGGTCCTGGTCGGGCGGCGCACCGGTGCGTCTCGTCGAGGTCAGCACCGACGGCGGCACCCGGTGGCGGCCCGCCCGGCTGCGCGACGAGCCCAGGAGCGGCAGCTGGGTCCGCTGGACGGCCGACTGGGTTCCGAAGGAGACGGGCCCCGCCGTGCTGCTCGCCCGGGCGACGGACCGGTCGGGCCGCACCCAGCCTGCGACGGCGGCCCACAACACGCAGGGCTACCTCTTCGACGCGGTGGTCCGCCACCCCGTGACGGTCGTCTGACCCGCCCCGCTGCTATTCGGCGCGGCCCGCGTAGTACGTGGCGATCATGTCCTCGGCACCGTGTCCGGCCGCCTCCGCCCGGGTGAACCGCTCGGCGGAGGCGGCGACCAGATCCAGCGTCACCCCGGACGTCCCGGCCGCGTCGAGGATCAGCCGGGTGTCCTTGAGCGCCGTGGAGAGCGCGAAGCTCGGGGTGAGGTCACCGGAGAGCACCGCGGCGGCCTTGCCCTGCAGGTACGGGGTGTCGAGCGGGCCGCCCCTCACCGCGTCCAGGAACAACTGCGGGTCGATCCCGAGCCCCTCGGCGAGATTGAGGCATTCGGCCACACCGTTGACCAAGTTGATCACCCAGGTGTTGGTGACCAGTTTGAGCCGGGTGGCCGCTCCCGGGTCCTCCCCGACCCATACGGTGCGCTGCCCGATCGCCTCCAGGACCGGCAGCGCCGTCGCGCGGGCGGAGGAGGGGCCGGAGACGAACACCGTGAGGGTGCCCTGCTCGGCGGGCTGCCGGGTGCCGGAGACCGGGGCGTCCAGGTAGACGAGTCCGAGGCCGGACGCCCGGTGGACAAGGTCGGTGGTGGCGTCGAGGCCGACGGTGGAACTCTGCAGCCATACCTGTCCGGGGCGGAGTCCGGCAGCCGCGGCGGTGAGGGTCCGGGCCACCGACGGGCCGTCGTTCAGCGCGGTGAGGACGACATCGGCGCCGCGCACCGCTTCCTCCGCGGTGTCCGTCACGGTTGCCCCGTCCGCGGCGAGGGGTGCCGCCTTGGCCTGCGTACGGTTCCAGGCGCGGACGGGGAGTCCGGCCCTGAGCATGCTGCGCGCCATACCGGATCCCATGATCCCGGTGCCGAGGACCGCGACGGTCGGTGTGGGGGCGGCGGTGGTCATGGGGAGATTCCCTTCCTCGGTGCGCCCCGCACGGCTGCGACGGCGCGACTGGGTGACGGGGCTCAAGCCTGCCGCAGCGCGCCGTCGAGTACGGCGCGGTGTACGGCCCGGGCGAGTCGTGATCCCCAGCGTGAGCGCGGGCCGGCGAAGGGTTCCCCGGCCTGCGCCCCGGGGTCCGGAGCGGCGACGCACACGGCGTCCGTGGGGGTGCCCGAGCAGTTGAGGCCGGCGTCCACGAGCGCTTGGACCTTGGCTTCGGTGGCCGTTGCCACGGCGTTGACCAGGGCGGCGTCGGAGAGGGCCACGGGGACGGTGACGACGATGTTGACCGTGCCAGGCGGCAGCGGGCCGTCGGTGCCTCCCGCCGGGTCCGCGGCCCATCCCCGTACCCCGAGACCGCTGGTGACGGTGGCCGTGACGCCCCCGTCGCACGCGACGGTGTGGGCGGTGACGTCCGCGGCCGTCATCAGACCGGCCCCGGGGCCGCCGAGCTCCTCGGATGCGGCGATCTCGGCGAGGTGCCGGTCCGGGTCCAGCCGCGGGTATCCACCCGGTACCTGCGCGTTGAGAATCCAGGCCCGCGGCCCTATGCCGCCGCCCAGGACAGCGCTGCTGCAGACTCGCCAGCCGGGTCCCAGCCGCCAGACCAGGTGGTGGAGGCGGAGGCCTTCCTCCTGCCTGGCCAGCAGTTCACCGCGCTGTCCGGGGATGCGGGTCCGTACGGAATCGATGGCGCACCCCCGGGGACAGGCCGCCCGACGTTCGGCGACGGCGCGTCGATCATACGTGCGGGGCGGGACCGCATCCCCGGTGCACCCATGAGGGTGCTCACCCGAATGGCGTAACGGAGGGAAGGGGCCGATACAGGCATTGCGCGGGGCCACCGCCCACCCCCGCTGCTCCGGGCCGCCCGGTGCCCGAGCCGGGAGGTTGCAGCGTCCAACCGGGTGAGGCGCGATGGAAGCCGGACGCGCCTTTTCTGCTGGACCCACCCACAGGGCGTGCCCGGGCGAGGAGGAATCGGCCATGGGAGCCGCTGACGGTTTCACGGATTCCGGAGAACTCGACGGTCTGACCGTCTACGACAGTGACGGCGAAAAGGTCGGCAGTGTAGGACGGGTGTACGTCGACGACGACACCGGCAAGCCCGACTGGATCACGGTCAAGACCGGCATGTTCGGCATGAAGGAGAGCTTCGTACCGCTCGCCGGGGCCCGCCGCGTGGGCTCCGACCTGCACGTCTCGCACACGAAGGACCGCGTCAAGGAAGCCCCCCGGGTGGACGCCGACGCGCATCTCTCCGTGGCCGAGGAGGAAGAGCTCTACCGGCACTACGGCATGACCAGGAAGACCACTGGCACCGCCGGCGGCGACGCGCGCACCACGTCCGGCACCGGAACGGCAGCCATGGGAGCCGCCGGAGCCGCGGGAGCGGCAGGAGCCGCGGGAACAGCCCGTACCGGGAAGGCGACGACGGCCGGCACCACGGGCGCGGCGGCCACCTCGGGCGCCGGCATGGGCAGGCACCGTGACACGGAGACGTCCTCCACGTCGCGCCCGCTCGCCGGAGCCGGAGCCCAGCGGTCCGCCCCCGGCGCCGGGGGCCGGGAGGAGATGGTCCGTTCCGAGGAACAGCTCCTCGTCGGTACGGAGGAGTACGAGAGCGGAAAGGCGCACCTGCACAAGTACGTCGTGACCGAGAACGTCACGCGGACCGTACCCGTGTCCCACGAGGAAGTACGCGTGGTGCGCGAACCCATGCGGCCGGGCGAGAAGTCGACCGGAACGACGAGCATCGGCGAAGAGGACGTCGAAGTCACCCTGCACGCCGAACGTGCCACCGTCCGCAAGGAGGCCGTCCCGGTGGAACGCGTCCGCCTCGAAACCAACAAGGTCACCGAGCAGAAGGAAGTCTCCGCCGAACTCCGCAAGGAGAAGATCGACTACGCGGACGGCAAGGACATGGGCAGCGGCAAGGACACGGGCGGCGAGTTCGGCCAGGGACGGCGCCGCTGACCCCCTCACTCAGCGGCGACAGGCCGCGCGACAAGCAGCGAGGGGCGGGACCCGGACGACGCGGGCCCGCCCCTTCGCCGTGGGTCAGCCGGAAGCCGGGCCGCCCGCGGCACCCCCCGGCAGGAAGCGCACCGAAGGTCTGCCGTCGGGCCCTTCGGGCGTCACCACCGCCCGTACCCGGTAGACGTCGGCGATGAGATCTGCGGTGATCACCTCCGCGGGCGTTCCGCCGGCCACCACCCGTCCTTCCTTCAGCACGGTGACGCGGTCGCAGAACATCGCGGCCAGGTTGAGGTCGTGCAGCGCCACCACAGCGGTGACGGGCAGCGCGGAGACGAGGGACAGCAACTCCAGCTGGTGCTGGATGTCCAGATGGTTCGTCGGCTCGTCCAGGAGGAGTTCACGAGGCTGCTGCGCGAGTGCACGGGCGATCTGGACGCGCTGGCGCTCACCGCCGGACAGGGTGTGCCAGGACTGCTCGGTGCGGTCGGCGAGGCCGGTGCGCTCCAGCGCCTCGACCACGGCGTCCTCGTCCTCGCCGCCGGGTGCCGCCCAGGCACGGCGGTGCGGGATACGCCCGAGGCGCACGACGTCCAGGACGCTCAACTCGACCTGGGTGGTGGCGTGCTGGTCGACCACGGCGACGCGTCGGGCGACGGTGCGGCGGCCGGTCTCCGCGAGGGTCCGGCCGTCGAGGGTCACCGTGCCCGCGCCCGGGCCGAGGATTCCGGCCATGATGCGCAGGAGCGTGGACTTGCCGGACCCGTTCGGCCCCAGGAGTCCGAGCGTGGCTCCGGGCGGCGGGGCGATGTCCACACCGTCGAGGACGATCCGCCCGCCCGCCTCCCGCGTCACGCGCTCGGCCCGCAGGCCTTCGACGGCGGTGGTCATGTGGCCCTCCGGGTGCGGTACAGGACCAGCACGAAGGCGGGCACACCGATGAGGGCGGTGACCACCCCGACCGGTACCTCCTGCGGGTCGAGGACGGTGCGGGCCAGCGTGTCGACCCAGACCAGGAACACCGCTCCGGCGAGCGCGGTGACCGGCAGCAGACGCCGGTGCCCCGAGCCGGTCAGGGCGCGGGCCGCGTGCGGCAGTACGAGGCCGACGAAGCCGATGGCGCCCGCCGAGCTGACGAGCGCCGCGGTCAGCAGCGCCGTGGTGCAGAGCAGCACGATCCGGGTGCGGGCGACATGGACGCCGAGGGTGGCCGCCGCGTCCTGGCCGAACGCGAAGGCGTCGAGCGTACGGGCGTGGCCGAGGCAGATCAGCAGCGTCCCGGCGAGCACCGCCGCGCACATCCACACATCGGTCCAGCCGACCCCGCTCAGGGAGCCGAGCAGCCAGAACAGCACCCCGCGTGTCTGCTCGGCGTCGGCGGCCGTCATCACGACGAAGGAGGTGAGCGCGGAGAAGAGCTGCATCGCCGCCACACCGGAGAGGACAACCCGGTCGGTCGTCCCGCCGAGCGTGTGGCTGAGCAGCAGGACGAGGGCGAACGAGCAGATGGCCCCGATGAAGGCACCGGCCGAGATCGACACCGCTCCCCCGCCCGCCCCGAGGATGACGACCACGACCGCGCCGGTGGACGCCCCGGAGGAGACACCGAGCACGAACGGGTCGGCGAGAGGGTTGCGCAGCAGTGACTGCATCACGGTGCCGCACACCGCGAGTCCGGCCCCGCACACCGCGGCGAGCAGGGTGCGGGGCATGCGCAGGTTCCAGATGATGCCGTCCCGGATCGGGGTGAGCCGCGAGTCCCCGAGGCCGAAATGGGCCGCCACCGCGGACCAGACGTCCGGGACGGAGATCCGGGCGGGTCCGATGGTGACGGCGACCGCGACGGACAGGACCAGCAGCGCCGTCCCGCAGCTCCACAGGAGGCCGTCGCGCAGGACACGGACACCGGCCGGGCGGGCCGTCGGTGTCTTCTGCGCGTGTACACCAACGGCCTGTCGGGTGTCGGTCATCCCGCGAGCCCGAAGCCGCGCAGCCCTGCGGCAACGAGCTCCACGCCTTCGACGGTGCGGATGGAGGGGTTCATGGCCTGGCCGCTGAGGAGGACGTAGCGTTTGTGCCGTACGGCGTCCATGTTCCTCGTGGCGGGGTTGGTCTCCAGGAACCGGATCTTCTTCTCGGCGCTCTCGGCGGTCTGCGACCTGCGGGTCAGGTCACCGATGACCAGTACATCGGGGTTGCGGTCGGCGACGGTCTCCCAGTTGATCTGGGGCCACTCCTCCTGGGTGTCGTCGAAGACGTTCTTCGCGCCGAGCTCCTCGGTGATGATTCCGGGCGCCCCGCAGCACCCCGCGAGGTAGGGCGCCTCGGCGTTGGCGAACCAGTAGAGCAGGGTGGCGTCGGATGCCTCGATGCCTTCGGTCGCCGTGCTGATGCGTGCCCGGAGGCGGGCGACGAGCTCGTCACCGCGTTCCGGGACACCGAACACCTTAGCCAGGTCGTGCACTTCGGCGTAGACGCTCTCCATGGTCAGCGGCTTCGTACGGGAACCGTCCCCGCCTGTGCTGTTGTCCTTGGCCGTGCAGTCGGCCGGCGAGACGTAGGTGGGGACGCCGAGGTCCTCGAACTGTTCGCGGGGGGCGACACCGCCCTTGCCGAGGGTCGATTCGAACGAGGCGCTGATGAAGTCGGGTTCCTTGTCGAGGACCTTCTCCGAGGAGGGCCGGTTCTCGGCGATGCGGGGAACGCTCGCACTGGCCTTCTCCAGGCCCTTCATCACCGGGTCGGTCCAGGTGGAGGTGCCCGCCAGCCGGTCGGCGAGGCCGAGCGAGAGCAGGATCTCCGTCGATCCCTGGTCCAGGGACACCGCGTGGTGCGGGGCGGCCCCGACGGTGACGGTGCGTCCGCAGTTCTTCAGCGTCACGGGGTAACCGGCGGCGCCGGCGCCCTGCGCGGGTTTCCCGGACGAGCCGCCACCGCAGGCGGACAGCAGGACAAGTCCGGCCGTGAGCAGGGCGGTTCGGCGTACGGTACTGGCTATGGGCGGCACTGGGTCCCTCTGCGTCCTGGGGCTCATGCGCGGAGCCCGGTACGAAGCACCGCTCCCGGTACGGGAAACGGGTGCCAGCAGGTTTTCGGACTCGGGTTCGTCCGGACGGGACGCCTTCCCGGACCCCGAGGGTGTCCAGTGGCCGTGGCCCCGCCCGTCCCCCTCACCGCTGCGCGTCAGCTCCGGTTTCGCACCGGATTCCCTGACTCCACGTGGAGTGTGACTGGCTTCTGCAAGCTATCACGCAGCCGGACGGCGGCCCCGGGGGCCGCGGCCGGCACGGCGGGTGGGGTGTCCTCCGCGCCGGCCCTGTCCCCGGCCGGGAACCGCGCTCCGGGTCAGTACGTGCGACGAACCGATTCTCCGGCTCTCACCGGCGTCCGCGCAGGCGGGCGAGGAGGGATGTCGTTCCCCAGTACGCGAGCAGTACGGCCCGCAGGCCGAGGATCTCGGCGGCCTCGCGCACACGCCGGGCCCCAGCCGTGCCGGGTCGTGTCCGGACGGCCCGTCGGTCGCTCACGGCGCGGTGGGCGGTGACGGCTCGGCGGACGCCGGATGCCAGGGGCCCTTCGGGTCGTCGTACGCGTCGGCGTAGTCCGGTCCTGCGATCGGCCAGTCGGCGAGCAGCTCTTCCGGCAGCGCGAAGGACTCGACCAGTTCGGGTGCGTGCGCGGCGACGGCTGCGATCAGTTCCTCGGTGGCTCCGGGCAGTTCGTCGACCTGTTGCGCGGTCAGGTGACCTGCCGCCAGCAGGTCCCCGCTGTTGCGTGCCACCCACCGGACGGCGAAAAGCCGCTCCAGTTCGGCCAGCCGCTCCCGGGCGGCGCCCTCGGGGAGCGTGGCCAGCGCTTCGGCGAAGCCCTCGGCCGCCTGTCGGTACGCGTGGGCCTCGACCCCGCGCAGTGCGGCTCCGGAGGCCGCGTTCCACCGTGCGAGGGGGTCGCTTTGTGCTGCCCCGAGCGCGCTTTTCCTGGCCCGGGTGAACCAGATGTCCTCCACCGCGTCCAGGAGCCTGCCGAGGAACCGGGGGTCGGCCAGTTCACCGGGGGTCCGCTCGGCCGGGGTGTCGCCGGTCCCGTCCGCCGCGTCCTGCGAGGGGTTCCCGGAGGAGGATTCGGCGGCGAAGAGCATGTCGGCCGCCGCCTTGGCGTGGACGGCGAGGTTGTCGCCCTCCGCCGTGATGGCACCTTCGATTCCGGTGACCAGCTCCGTCATGCCGTTGTTCTCCAACAGCGCCTGTGCCCCGCAGCGTTCACGGCATTCGACGATGACCGAGCGGGCCTGCCAGGTGATCCATCCCTTGGCGACGGCCACCAGCCGCTCCGCCTCCACCCTGTCCGCGTCGGTGCGGCGCTCCCACCGGTCGAGTGCCCTGCGGTGCAGCAGACTCATGGCGAAGACGGTGGCCATCGCCGAGGCGAGCGGCCCGTGGTGGGTCCGGTGGGCGTTCACCGGAATCTGCCCGGCGCCCCGGGCGCCGGAGACCATGCGATGGCTGCCGTAGCGGACGGCTACCGCAAGCGTGGCGCGGGCGGAGCCGGCCGCGCAGGCGCTCATGGAGATCCGCCCCGGGGTCACACGGCCGATGGATGTCAGGAAGCGGCGCCGCCGGTCGGCGGGGGTGCTGATGAACTCGCCGTCCCCGCCGAGTCCCCTCCCTTCCCCCAACAGGGAGTCCCGCCCGACGAACAGCCGGTCGAACGAGGTCAGGCAGTGGTCCACGGGGCTGCCCATCCGCGCCGGCAACCGCCGGACCCGTACGCCTGGAAGAGCCTGTACGTCGTCGGTGAGCGGGACCAGGAAGAGGTGGACACCGTGGTCCGTACCGTCGGCGAGGAGGCGCGCGGCGACGAGCCCGGTCTTCGGTCCGCCCGCCGGGCTGGTGTTGGGCATGAACTTCTGCGCCCCCGCGTTCGGGGTGTGCAGGACGAACCCGTCCCGCTCACGGTCGTACGTCGCGGTGGTCTCCAGGGAGGCCGCGTCGTTGCCGTGCGCCACCTCCGTACAGAGGAACGTGCCGATGCGCCGCATCCCCAGGAAGTCGGACAGATCGCGGTCCGTGCCTGCGTCGTGGTCGAGGAGACTGCCGAGGAAGAGGCTGTAGTGGATGCCCGCCACGGTGGTGAGCGCGGGATCCACCGGGCCCAGCCATTCGTGCAGGGCGGCCAGCGCGCGCGGGTCGGCTGCGAGGCGGGCTCCGCTGTCGAGGGAGCGGTTGAGGATCCGCAGCCGGTCGTAGGCGAGGGCAAGCCGCTCTTCGGGCGTACCGCCCACGGGGCGGCGGAACGGTTCTGTAATGATCAGCCGCCGCCAGAAGCCGTGCTCCCGGCGGAAGTCCGCGCCGAGGAGGACGCCGGTCAGCAGGTCGGCCGTGGACGGTTGGACGGTGTCGGTAAGGGTCACGGTCATGAAGGACTAAACGACCGGGGCGGGCGGGAGGACACCGGCGTCGTCAGGCCTTGGGGACAGGTGCCCCGGTCAGGCCCGCCGCCAGCTCCTCCTCGTCGGGAGGAAGGGCACCGGCCCGTGCGACGGTCACGGCGGCCGATGCCGCCCCGTGGCGCAGCACGTCGCCCAGGGTCCTGGTGTCCAGTGAACGCAGCCGTGCGCGGCCGCCCTCTCCGAGCAGTCCGTGCGCAGCCAGGCTGTGCAGCGTGCCGGACATGAACGCGTCGCCCGCTCCCACGGTGTCGGCGACCCGGACGGGCACCGCGTCGACCTTCACCGTCGCACCGGGGAGGACCGCCAGCGCCCCTTCGGCTCCCCGCGTGACGAGGACGACCGCCGGACCGGAGCGCAGCCACCGCTCGGCGGTCCTCTCCGGTGTCTCACCCGGATACAGCCACGCCAGGTCCTCGTCGCTCGCCTTGACCACGTCGCTGAGGGCGACACAGCGTTCGACCCTGCGTACGGCCTCGGCGTGGTCTCCCATCAGCTCGGGGCGCACATTCGGGTCGTAGCTGACGGTCGCGTTCGCCCGGAGTGCTTCGACGGTGGCCAGGACAGTACCGGCCCCCGGCTCGACGACGGCGGCGATCGACCCGGTGTGCACATGCTGCGGCGGCCGCTCCGGCGTCACCGGGGCCAGTGACCAGGTGATCTCGAAGGTGTACGAGGCCCGCCCCGCGTCGTCCAGGGTGACGGCGGCGGACGGCGTGGGCGCGCCGCACCCGTCGGTGCGCACACGGACCCCTGCCGATGCCAGATGGTTCCGGATGAGCCGTCCGTTCGCGTCCTGGCCGAGCTGGGTGAGGAGCGTCGTGCTCCGGCCCAGCCGGGCCAGACCGTACGCGACGTTCGCGGGGCTGCCGCCCGGGTGGACGCGGTCTGCCGCGCCCGGCTCCCGCACGATGTCGGCGACGCATTCGCCGATGACCAGCAGAGCGAGTCTGTCGAGCATGAGGAGGGTCTCCAGGAGTGACGCCGGGCGGGGGTGTCCGGCACGCGGTGGCCGGTGGACACGCTGCCGACGATTCTGCCTCGTGCGCGGGGGTGCCGGGAGATCTCGCGCCCGGTACGGACACCGGAGGGCGTCCCTCACGCGCGGCGGGGACGTCAGCCGATGCCGTCTCCCGTGGCGGGTCCCGGCCGGCCGACGAGCTGTGCGGCAGGGCCGGCGGCCCGACGGGCCCACAGCAGGGCGCCTGCCAGCAGCACCGTGGCACAGAGCAGCCAGGGCAGGGGGCCCGCGGGCAGCACACCCGTGACCAGCCCTCCGGCCGCCCCGACGAGCTGCAGACTGAGTGACTGCACGGAAAGTGCCGTCGCACGGCCCGAGGTGTCGACGCGGCGGTGCAGGAGGTCGTTCTCACTGGGACCGGCGGCCCCGAGCCCCAGGTACACCAGGGCGTATCCGGCGACGGCCAGGGTCAGGGCTGCCGCTCCGGTGGAGGACACGGTCGCCGCGAGCACCAGGAGACCGGTGGCACTCGCCGCGAGACTCGCCAGGACCGCACGTTCGCTCCCGCCCGCGAACCGGGCGACGAGCGGGGCGATCTGACTGCCGAGTGCGGAACAGACGAACCCGGCGGCTGCCAGACCCGCGAAGAGCACCGCCCCGGACTCGGAGGCTCCCGTGACGGCTGCGGCGCGGCCGGGCGTGAGCAGTTCGAGTGCGGCAAGCGCGGTGCCGGCGGCGCCCGCGGTCATCAGGATGCGGCGGATCAGCGTGTCCCGGGCGCCGAGCCTCAGACCCGCGCCGATGGCCTCCGGGACACCGCGCAGCACACCGCGCAGGGTGGCGCGGGGGCGAGGAGGTTCGGGCAGTGCGGTGAGGGCGTAGAGGACGAAGACCGCCTCGACGGCCACGCCCAGGAGGACGGGGACCGAGAGCGGCAGTACGAGGTCGGAGGTGTGGGCGCGCAGCCGGGCGCCGAAGTCAGGGCCGAGGCCGAGCAGCCAGGGCAGTGCGCCGCCGAGCATCACGCCGAGTGCCAGGGCGGCCGAGGACGCGGCGCCGCCGCGCGCCAGTCCCGTGCGCAGGTCGGCGTCGGGCCCGGAGCGGGCGTGCACGGTGTCGACGTACCAGGCTTCGGCCGGTCCGCTGGACAGGGCGCGGCCCGCGCCCATCAGCGCCATGCCGAGGGCGAGGACCCAGCCGGCCGTTCCGAGTCCTATGAGGGTGAGGGCGCACACGTTGAGGACTCCGGCGCCGGCCAGGACGGTGCGGCGGCCGATGACGTCGGAGAGGCCGCCGGTGGGGAGTTCGAGGGCGGCGGCGGTGAGGGAGTGTGCGGCGAAGGCCCCGGCCACGGCGGCGAGGGCCAGGCCTCGTTCGGTGAAGAGCAGGACCATGGGAGCGGCGGTCAGACCGGCCGGCAGCCAGAACAGGAACGACACCGTGACGAAGCGGCGCCGCGCGGTGCGTTCGTCCGGCCCGGTGTACTCGGTGTGCGCGGTGGCGGGCGCGGGCCGGGTCACGAGGTGCCCCGGGAACGGGGGCCGGCCTCGGACGTGACGTCGGGGCGAGTGCCGCCGACGCGTGTGTCGCGGCCGGAGCGCGGCTCCTCGGTGAGGGGATCCGCGGACTCGGGTGCCGTGGGTTCGCTCGCCGCCAGCGCGAGTCCGGCCGTGACCAGCACGACCCGCTCGGCCCTCGGATCGTGCTCGTCCCGGGCGGTCAGCTCCGTCACCTTGGCTTCGAACGCGTCCCACAGCTCTCTCAGGGATTCCGGTGTCAGTCGGGGCATCAGGTCGCTGACACCGGAGGGCTCGTGCCACTCCTCCCCCAGCCTGCCCTCCTCGATGTCCGCCTCGTGCTGGACCACCGAGTGCTGCAGGTGCTCGATCGAGCGACGCCAGAACGTGCCCAGCACCGCCCGGCCCCCTGACGTGGCCAGCATTCCCTCGTTGCTCCACGAGGTGACGGCGTGCACCGCCTGCCACCGTCGCTCGCGGCCGTCCCGGTGCTCCGCCTCCGCGACGAACGCGTACTTGGCCAGCACGCGCAGGTGGTAACTGGTCGAGGCCGACGACTCACCCGTCCTGACCGCCAGCTCGCTCGCGGTGGCCGGACCGTGCTGCCGCAGCAGGCCGAGCAGCCGGAGACGCAGCGGGTGGGTGAGTGCCTTCAGCGCCGCCGAGTCCTGTGCGGGGTCGAGTTTTCGGGGTGAGCCGTCGCTGTCCATGACGGCAGGCTAGACGAGATCCACACTTTCCCAAAGTATTTTTGCAGAATGTTTTTGGGAAACCTGTCAGCCGTTCCGCGTCCCCTCCAGAGCGTCCGCCACCAGCGCGAGGAAGCGGGCATGGGCCTGGGGACTGCACACGGGCTCCGGGTTCCACGGGACGATCCACGCCGCCTCCGTGGCCGCCCGCCAGTCCGGCGCACCGATCTCGCCGAGCGGGGTCGCGTTCGACCGGACGTCCGCGAGGACGACGTCCGGCCGGAACTCCGCCGCCCGGCCCCAGGGCGTGGTGGACCAGTTGACTCCCCCGCCCTCGGCCGGTGACACGAGGTCGACCCCCAGCTCGGCCAGCACCCGCAGTTCGGGCCACATCGGCGGGCGGGCGACGTGGGCCTCCTCCTGGCCGGCCGGGGACAGCGCCACCACCCTCGGGCCGCCGGGAACGGCTCCGGCCACGGCGCGCAGCCGCTCCCTGGCGGCTGCCAGGTCCTCGGCGACACCTGGGACCGGTTCACCGCCGAGCGAGCGGGCCAGCTCGGCGAACCGCTCCGCTATGCGGTCCAGCGTGCGCGCCTGACCCACGTCGATCACGGCGACCGGCACCCGCTCCTCCAGCTGCTTGGCGGCGTCCGGGTCCAGCCCGTAGACCTGTCCGTGGCCGTAGCTGACGGCGACGACCAGGTCCGGCCGACCGCGTAACAGGGTCTCCACGTCCAGGCCCGCGCCCGCTCCCCGGTAGTCGACGGTGTCCAGCGGGAGCGTGCCGGTCTTCGCCCGGTCGGGCGCCGCACCGTCATGGCCGGAACCGAAGATCCCCTCCGGGCGCACTCCGTTGTCCCACAGCGTCGCTCCGGCCTGGATGTAGGCGAGCACGCGCGAAGGGCGCCGCTCCGCCGCCAGCTGCTGCCCTCGGTCGTCCGCGAACCTCCACGCACTCTGCTCCGTCACGTCTCTCACTCCTCCGTACCGGCCGGCTCGGCCCTCGCCCGGGCTCGCACCTGACTACCTGCCCAGCCGGTCGTCGCCACACCCCTCGGTGGAACGTCCCAGATAGGCGAGCGGCCCCGGATCGGGGACCTCGATCTCATGGAATCCGAGGCGGTCGTAGAAGGCCCTGGCCGGGGTGTTCGCCACCAGCATCGACAGATGGACGGCCGGGACCCCCTTGGAGTGGAGCGCGTCCAGGAAGGTGCCCATCAGCTCCCTCCCGTAGCCCTTGCGCTGCCAGGGCGGCAGCAGGTCGATGTGCAGATGCGCCGGATGCCCGTCCAGCTCGGGAAGGATCATGCGTTCGGGGCGGTGGAGAAGCGCGGTCATCTCCTCGACGAAGGTGCTCGGCGTCCCGGGCCGGGGGAAGCGTTCCGTCACCAGGGGGAGCCAGACCTTGCGGAAGGCGTCCACGAACTGCCGGGTGTCGGCGGTCCCCAGGATGTAGCCGACCGCCTGCCCGGACCCGTCGTCCAGGACGAACGTCAGCTCGGGTTCGAGGTATGCGTAGGGTGCCGCGAACAGCGTCGGCATGAGCTCCGGATCGGGGTACAGGTGCCGGGAGTCACCGCCGTTGTCCGCTGTGCGGATGCAGATCTCCGCAAGGGCCTCACGGTCGCCGGGTCGAAAGAGACGTACGTGCGCTGCCTGGGTCATCGCCCCATCCTGCCCATTTGGGAGCGCTCCCACAAGGGCTTTGCCCTCAGCTGCCGCCGCCCTTCACGCGTCCGAGTTCGACGTTGAACTGAGCACCGGACAGGAGTGCCAGATTGGTGAACCAGATCCAGATCAGGAAGACGACCAGACCGGCCAGCGAACCGTACAGCCGGCTGTAGCTGCCGATGTGGGTGGCGTACATAGCGAATCCCGCCGAGGCGAACAGCCACAGGAACGCGGCGAGCACTCCACCCGGCAGCCCGCGCCGCACGCCCCGGGCGGTACGCGGACCGGTGCTGAAGAGGACCAGGATCAGACAGGCGACCAGGCAGAGCAGCACGGGCCACTTGAGGACCGCCCAGACGGTCTCACCGGCGTGGGTCAGGCCCGTCCGTTCCCCGAACCAGCGGGCCAGCGGACCGGTGAGGACCAGCGCGAACGCACTGGCCATGAGCAGGACGAGCAGTCCGATCGCGGAGGCCACGATGATGTGCGCCTGGCGCAGGGCGGGCCTGGTGTCCTTCACGTCGTGCATGGCGTGCAGCGCTCTGCGGAAGACCGCCAGGTAGCTGGATGCCGACCACACGGCGCTGACGCTCCCGGTGGCCACGAGGAGCCAGACGGCGGTGCGCTCGTGGGTGGCCGCCTCCAGGGGCTGGCGCAGCGCCGCTCCGGACTCGGCGGGTGCGAAGGCCGTGATGTCGATGATCAGGGCGTTGGTGGCGCCGGGGCTCGCGAGACCGATGACGGACACGGTGACCAGGAGCGCCGGGAGCAGGGCGAGGATGGCGTAGTACGTGAGGGCCGCTGCCCAGTCGGAGAGGTCGTCGTTCCAGAGCGAGACGGGAGTACGGCGCAGGGCGGTGCGCCAGCTCGGTGCGGCCCGCCCGGTCGGGGGCGCGGTGCTGTCCGCGGCGGGGGCGTCGGTCCTGCTGGGCACGCTGGTACTCCGGGGGACGAAGGAAGGATCGGCGGGCCGGACGGCGTCGGAGGACGGTCCGGCTGCCACCTTTCTCTCATGCCTCCGTCCCGCAGGTGTATTCCTGCGTGCTCAGTCGTTGACAGCTGTCAGCAGTACCACGGCGTCCTCGAGCGCCAGCAGCCCGTGCCGTTCCTGGGGAATCGGGTGCAGCCCGCCCGTGGTCAGCTCCACGTCCCCGGAGGCGGCGGTGAGCCGGACCCGGCCGCGCAGTACCTGGAGCGAGGCGGCGGGGGGTGCGTTGTGCTCGTCGAGGGCGGATCCCGAGGTGAGTGCGATCACCGTCTGCCGCAGCGGTTCCTGCCGCAGCAGCAGGTGCGCGCTGCGCCCGTGCGCGCTGGCGCGGGCCGCGGTCAGGTGCTCGTCGGCGAGAGCGTTGAGATCATCCATACGACCACTGTGCCGCAGCCTCCGCTCCCCCGCTATCCACCCCGGGCCGGGCCGCCACCGGTGGGTACGGTGACGGCCCGGCCGGTGGCGGTGTCAGCTCCGCAGCCAGGCCGCCGCATCACTGGGCAGCAGGCCGGAGCCGTCCAGCGGAGCACTGGTCAGCAGCACCTCGGCGTGGTCGGGGAGCGGCACCGGAGCTCCGGAGAGGTTGACGGCGCAGATCAGGCCGTGGGCCCGGGTGAAGGCGAGCACCCCGGGTTCCGAGGGCAGCCAGTTCAGCCGGCCGTCCGCCGTTTCCGCGGCGGCTGCGGCGAATCCGGGTTCGCTGCGGCGCAGGCTCAGGGCTTCGCGGTACAGGCTGAGCATCGAGCCGGGATCGCTGCCCTGGCGATCGGCGGCGTAGGACGGCCAGGAGGCCGGCTGCGGCAGCCAGGGTTCGTCCGCGGACCCGAATCCGGCGTGCGGTTCCTGTTCGGCCCACGGCAGCGGCACCCGGCAGCCGTCGCGGCCGGGGTCGATCCCACCGGAGCGCAGGTGCATGGGGTCCTGGATCCGCGCCCGCGGGATGTCGGCTTCCGGGAGGCCGAGCTCCTCGCCCTGGTACAGGTAGACGGCGCCGGGCAGTGCGAGCGAGAGCAGGGCGGCGGCCCGGGCCCTGCGGGTGCCGAGTTCCAGATCCGTGGGGGTGCCGAAGACCTTCGCGGCGAAGTCGAAGCCGGTGTCCTCGCGTCCGTACCGGGTCACGGTGCGTGTCACGTCGTGGTTGCACAGCACCCAGGTCGCGGGGGCGCCGACCGGCGCGTGCTCGGCCAGGGTGTCGTCGATCGCAGTACGCAGCAGCCCGGCGTCCCAGGGGCAGGCCAGGAAGTTGAAGTTGAAAGCGGTGTGCAGTTCGTCGGGGCGCAGGTAGCGGGCGAAACGCTCGGAGTCGGGAAGCCATAC
Source organism: Streptomyces sp. NPDC059499 (assembly GCF_042749285.1). NCBI lineage: Bacteria > Bacillati > Actinomycetota > Actinomycetes > Kitasatosporales > Streptomycetaceae > Streptomyces > Streptomyces sp. NPDC059499. The sequence goes on along the minus strand of NZ_JBHYTT010000004.1, from coordinate 230,911 downwards.
CTCGCCGACGAAGATGCCCTCGTACTCGTCGGCGATCGCACGCCAGGCGCGGTAGATGCCGTGGAGTTCGTCGCGGTCGATGTACGGGTGGGGGTCGACGCCCTTGGTGAAGTCCGGCAGGGCCGGGTCCTTGGCGAGCAGGGCCGCCGAGTCGATGCGTACGCCCGCCACTCCCCGTTCGAACCAGAAGCGCAGCACGTCCTCGTGCTCCTGGCGGACGGCCGGGTGTGCCCAGTTGAGGTCGGGTTGCTCGGGAGCGAACAGGTGGAGGTACCACTGGCCGTCGTCGAGCCTGGTCCAGGGGGTGCCGCCGAATTCGGACACCCAGTCGTTGGGCGGGATCTCACCGTTCTCGCCGCGTCCCGGCATGAAGTGGAAGAGATCGCGCTCGGGACTGCCGGGGGCCGCCGCGAGAGCCGCCCGGAACCAGCTGTGCCGGTCGGAGACGTGGTTGGGAACGATGTCGATGATGGTGCGTATGCCCAGTGCACGGGCCTCGGCGATCAGCTTCTCGGCTTCGGCGAGATGACCGAAGGCGGGGTCGATGACGCGGTAGTCGGCGACGTCGTAGCCGCCGTCGGCCAGGGGCGAGAGGTACCAGGGGGTGAACCAGAGCGCGTCCACACCGAGCTCCACGAGGTAGGGCAGCCGGGCCCGTACTCCCGCGAGATCGCCGGTGCCGTCTCCGTCGCCGTCGGCGAAGCTGCGTACGTAGATCTGGTAGATGGCGGCGTCGCGCCACCAGGTTGCGGTGGCCTCGGTCGGACGGATGGCTGCCACGTGGCGTTCCTTTCGGGCAGGTGGTACTCCGCCGCCGGCCCCGGACACGGGGCACGTGGTGGGATGGCCGGCGGCGGAGTGCTGGTGGGGGGCGGCAGGGGTGCTGCTGGGCCCTTCCGTCCGGATCAGGCGGGTCATGATCCGGACGGAAGCCCTATCCCTTGAGGCCGCCCGCTGTGAGACCGCTCATGATGTTGCGCTGGAAGAGAAGGAAGATCAGCAGCGTCGGGACGGACGCGATGGTGAGCGCGGCGATGAGGACGTTCTCGGGGACGCCGCTGGCCAGGGAGTAGATGCCCACGTTGAGCGTCTGCTTGCTCGGGTCGGGCAGGGTGAGCATCGGCCAGAGGAAGTCCTTCCAGACTCCGACGACGGCGAAGATGGAGACGACGCCGAGGATCGGCCGGGAGATCGGCAGCACCACGGAGCGCAGGGTGCGCAGGGGTGAGGCTCCGTCGATGGCGGCGGCGTCCAGCAGTTCACGTGGGATCGAGTCGAAGAACCGCTTCAGCAGGAAGATGTTGAAGGCGTTCGTGACCGACGGCAGCCAGATCGCCCAGGGCGAGTTGAGCAGGTTGCGCTCAAAGATCGGCACGTCGAGCACGGTCAGGTACTGCGGGACGACGAGGACGGTCGCCGGGATCATCAGGGTGGCGAGCATCATGCCGAGGATGACCTTGCCGAAGACGGGCCGCAGCTTGGAGAGCGAGTAGGCGGCGGCCACGTCGAAGATCAGCTGGAAGGCCAGCGCGCCGAACGCGTAGTACAGGGTGTTGAAGAGCAGCCGGGACAGGTCCATCACGTTCCACGCCTGGGAGTAGTTCTCCGTGTGGACCGAGGTGGGGAAGGCCGTGGGCGGGCTCTGCACGACCTCCTGCGTGGTCTTGAGTCCCCCGGTGACCATCCAGTACAGGGGCCCGAGGAATGCGATGGTGAAGGCGGCGATCACCACGGCGAAGATGACCCAGTAGAGGACCTTGCCGCGGGGGCGGCCCAGTTGGGCGGGCGAGATCAGGGTCCGCTGGCGGCCGAGGTCCGACTCGCGGGGTCCTCTGCGCCCGCCGGTACCTCGCCGGGAGACAAGCGTGTTCGATGCCATCCTCGTACTCCCGTCCTAGTCTTCGCTGGTGCGGCTGAGCCGTACGTACACCGCGGAGAAGCCCGCGAGTACGACGAGCAGGACGAGTCCGAGAGCCGCCGCGCTGCCGTAGTTGTTGAAATTGAAGGCGTACTGGTAGATGAGGTAGACGACCGTCGTGGTGGAGCCCTCGGGGCCCGCTCCGTTGGTGAGCAGGAAGGGCTCGGTGAACACCTGCATCGTCGCGATGATCTGCATGAGCAGCAGCAGCGACAGGATGAGCCGGGTCTGCGGAATGGTGACGTGCCAGATCTTGCGCAGCAGTCCGGCACCGTCGAGTTCCGCCGCCTCGTACAGCTCGCCGGGGATGCCCTGGAGCGCGGCGAGGTAGATGAGGGTGGCTCCGCCCATGTTCATCCAGGTCGCCGCGATGACGACGGAGAGCATGGAGGTGTCGGGGTCCTGGAGCCATTGCTGGGCGGGGAGATGGAGGAATTCCAGGATGCGGTTGAAGAGTCCGTAGCCGGGGTCGTAGAAGTACTTGAAGAGCAGTACGGAGGCGACCGGCGGCAGCATGACCGGCAGGTAGACCAGCAGCCGCAGGTATCCCTGCGCGTGCCGGAACTCGTTGAGCACCACGGCGATGACGAACGGGACCGCGAAGCCCAGCACGAGGGCCAGGACGGTGAAGAGCAGGGTGTTGCGCCAGGCCTGCCAGAAGGCCGGGTCGTTGAAGACGTAGCTCAGGTTGGACCAGCCGGCCCAGGTCGTGCGTCCGTCCTCGGTCTTCTGGAAGGCCAGGAAGAACTCCCGGACCATCGGGTACCAGGAGAAGAACGAGAAGCAGAGGACCGCGCCGATCAGGAAACCGTGCGCGGATATGTTGCGGCGCAGGGCGCGCACGAACTCCTCGCGGGGGGAGTCCGGCCGGGCGGGGCGGTGATGTCCGGGCGGTGGCGGGCTCGCCTTGCTCGTGGACAGGGTGGGGGCCGACATGGTGTCTCCTCGGTGCCGGTGCAGTCGTTCGCAGTCGGACGGTCGGGATTGCGGGGCCGGGTCCGCGTGACCCGGCCCCGCGCGTCCGTTACTGGTTCGCCAGAACCTGATTGACCTGCTGCTCAGCGGTGGAGAGCAGCTTGTCGATGTCTGCGTCCTTGTTGGTCAGGACTCCGGACATCGCGACGTCGAGGATCTTGTAGATCTCCTGGGCCTTCGGCGGCTCGGCCTTGCCCTGGACGGGGTTGTCCATGAAGGCCTTGAAGTTCTCGATGGGCATCGTCGCGTTCGCTGTGCGACTGGCGTCGTCCTTGGCCTTGCTCTCACCGGTGAAGAAGTTCGGCTGCGGCAGCCCGACGGGCAGCTGGTCGGCCTTGGTGCGGGCCCAGTCGAACTGTCCCTTGCCGGGCGAGAGGTTCTTGAAGTTCAGCCAGGCGACTGCCGCCTTGATCTTGTCGGGCGAACTGCCCTTCTTGATCATGTAGTTGTTGCCGCCGAAGAGGGTTCCCTGCGCGCCGGGGATCGGACCGATCCCGAAGTTCTCGTACTCGGCTCCGAGTTGCTGGACCATGTACGCGATGTCGTCGGGCGCGGCCAGGAACATGCCGAGCTTGTCGGTGGATATCTGCTTCTGCAGATCGCCCCACTTCAACAGCTGGGTCTGGCCCATGCTGTTGTCCTTCCAGCGCATGTCGTGCAGCTGCTGGAGGACCTGCTTGCCCTTCTCGTCGTTGAAGGCCGCCTTCTTGCCACTGGCGTCGACCACGTCACCGCCGAGGCCGTACTGCGTCGCGGCGAAGTGCCACCCACCGTTGTTGCCCGCGCTGTACTCGCCGAAGCCGGCGATGCCCTTGCCGAGCGCCGCGATCTTCTTGCTCGCCGCGCGGACCTCTTCCCAGGTCGAGGGCGGGGTGTTCGGGTCCAGGCCGGCCTGCGTGAACAGCTTCCGGTTGACGATCAGGCCCATGGTGTAGTTGCTGGTCGGCAGGGCGTAGAGCTTGCCGTCCTTGCGGGCCACGTCGAGCACCTGGGGCTGGATGTCCTTGAGCGCGGGGACGGACTTGTCGGTGACGTACGCCGAGATGTCCTCCGCCCCGTCGTTGTCCAGCACCTGCTGCAGGTCGGTGAAGTAGGCGTAGAACACGTCCGGCTGCGACTTGCCCTTGAGCATCGCCGTGAAGCGCGGCGGCTCCAGACACTGTCCGGGCGTGGACTTTCCGTTGATCTTGACGTTCGGGTAGATCTTGCCGAACGCCTTGATGTCCTCTTTCCACTCGCGCAGCTCCGCGGCCTTCGCGGCCGGCGGCATGCAGTCGATCGACAGCGTCACCTTGGCCTTCGGGTCCAGCGGTGCTGACGGATCGGACGAGCCGCTGCCGGAACCGCTCTTGTCCTCGTCGCTGTTGCTGCTGCTCGTGCCACAGGAGGCAAGGGCAGTCAGCGCGAGCGCGGTGACGAGCGCGGCGGCGGAGGTTCGACGTGTGCGAGAACGGCGGAACCCAGCACTTCTCATCGGTGGTCCCCTTCGGGCATGAGCATGGAAGGCCCTCGGCGAACTCTCTGCCGGGGCGCGGCTTACTCAACCACCGCCGACATGTGAACGCAATATCTCGCGCAGTTTTCGTAAATGTTTGACAGCCTTCCGCATCCGCAGCGTGCCGCACCCGGTGACGCACCCACCGCCCCGGACGGCGATCCGCCCCGCGGGGCCGTCAGGTGCGCGCCTGCGCGGTCGAGCCGCGGACCACCAGCTCGGGCTCGAAGAGGAGCTCGCCCGGCGGCACGGTGCCGCCCTGGATCAGCGCGGAGAGCAGTTCGACGGCCGCCCGCCCCATCGCCTCGATGGGCTGACGGACCGTGGTCAGCGGCGGCTCGGTGCAGTTCATGAAGGCCGAGTCGTCGAAGCCGACGACCGAGACGTCCGAAGGGACGGCGAGGCCCCGCCGGCGGGCGGCACGAACGGCACCGAGCGCCAGCGGGTCGCTGGCGCAGACGATCCCCGTGACCCCCCGCTCCAGCAGGCGCGAGGCCGCGGCCTGACCGCCCTCGAGCGAGAACATGGACCGCTCGACGCGCTCCTGCGGGAGCGCTCCCGCGACGGCGAGCGCGGCGGCGAGTTTGCGCCGCGAGGGGACGTGGTCGGAGGGGCCGAGAACCAGGCCGATGCGCTCGTGCCCCAGGGACACGAGGTGCCGCCACGCCTGCTCGATCGCGACGGCGTCGTCGCAGGACACGCAGGGGAAGTCGAGCCCCTCGATGGAGGCGTTGATCAGCACGACCGGGATGCGGCGCTCGGCGAGCCGCCGGTAGTGGTCGTGCGGTTCGTCGGCCTGCGCGAAGAGCCCTCCCGCGAAGACGACGCCGGACACCTGCTGCTGGAGCAGGAGTTCGACGTAGTCGGCCTCCGATACGCCCCCCTTGGTCTGGGTGCACAGCACGGGCGTGAGCCCCTGCTGCGCGAGGGAGCCGCCGATCACCTCGGCGAACGCCGGAAAGATCGGGTTCTGCAGCTCGGGCAGGACGAGGCCGACGAGCCTGGCCCGCTCGCCGCGCAGCTGGGTCGGCCGCTCGTACCCGAGCACGTCCAGGGCCGTCAGCACCGATTGGCGGGTCGTCCGCGAGACTCCGGGCTTGCCGTTGAGCACCCGGCTGACCGTGGCCTCGCTGACTCCTACCTTCTTCGCCACTTGGGCAAGTCGTCGCGTCATGACCGCAACGCTAGCGCAACTCTTGCAAGCCACCGACTTATGGCTGCAAAGAGTCTACGCAGGCGGGGTGCCTCGCGGAAGCCGCGAGGCACCCCCTCACACCTGCTCCTTTCCCGTGGAACCCTCTGGGTCCTCCGTGCCTCCAGGCTCCCTACGGGTTGATGTTGATCTTGAAGGTGGAGGTGGTGTTCCTGACGTCCAGGGCGTTGCCGCTCAGCTTCAGCCCGTTGAACGTGACCTCACCGACGGCCGGGCCCTGGCCCGACTCCGGCATCTCGTTGGCCCACAGACCGAAGCCGGACTTCGCGTCGAACGCGTCACCGCTCTTGCGTGCTCCGGTGATCGAGATGTCGGTGAGCACCGTGTCCTTGATCGGGAACTGGGGCTGTCCACCGACATAGTTCGTCTGGAACATGATCCCGCTGTACGTCGGATCGACGATGTCCACATGGGAGATCCGGATGCCCTGGAACACCTTGGAGGCCGAGAACAGCCAGATGCCCGGGAAGGTCTGCGACCCCCAGAAGTGCCCGCCGGACCGCACGATCGACACGTTCTCGATCGCCGTGGGACCGGTCCCGAAGCCGTTCATCGGATAGCCGAAGTCCAGCGAACTGACGGTGATTCCGGAGTAGACCAGGGTGTCGGCGATGTGGATGTTGCGGAAGGTGTTGTCGTACCCGCCGTACACGGCCACACCCGCGGCACGCCAGGTGAGGATGGACGTCAGGTTCTCGTACACGTTGTTCTTCATGTCCGCGCCGCCGCCGTCGATCGCCGAGAACAGCGCGAAGCTGTCGTCCCCGGTGGCACGCGCCTCGTTGTTGGTGACGTGGTTGTCGGTGGATCCGTTGGTCATGTTGATGCCGTCGGCGAACATGTTGCGGATCCGGGAGTTCTTGATGGTGACGCTGTCGGTGTTGGCGCCCCAGTAGAGGCACACCATGTGCTCGTTCCAGATGTTGTCGATCACGATGTCCGAGACGTTGGAGAAGTCGAACACCTTGCCCGGCCCGTCGATGCGGGAGGTGTAGTTGCCGAAGTACGCGAAGTTCGAGAACGACGAACCCTTCGCACTGGCCTCCGCACGGAACCCGATATCGGTGTTGTCCTGTGTGGACGGGGCGTGGAAGCGGGTGTACCAGGGTCCCGCGCCGACGACCTTCACGGCCTTGCCGTAGACCTGGAACTTGCTGGCGGTGGAGTAGTCACCGGCCGGCAGGTAGACGCCCACGAGGGTGCCCGTGGTGTCCATCCGGACCTTGTCCAGGGCGTTCTGCACGTCCTGGTGGGTGAAGCCGGCGGGCACGGTGTACGTGGCCGGGTTCGGGTTGGCCACCTGGGCGACCTGCTCCAGGCTGACGAAGTCGATCGCATAGGTGCTGGTGTTGGCCGTGTCCTTCTGCAGGCGGATCTTGCTGCCTGCCGGGACGGTCCTGCCCAGCATGAGGTTGGCCTCGTCGTAGATGTGCCGGGGTGCTCCCGATCCCGGGGAGTTGCCCGGACCGGTCTCGTTCCCGTACAGCCACGCGTACTTCGACGTGAGGTCGATGGCCTTCAGGAAGGTGCCGTCCACGTAGACGTTGAGTTTCGACTCGATGCCGCCGCCACCCGCGGAGTCCGGGATGGAGAAGCGGGTGACCAGGGTGTTCGTCGATGCCCGGGTGGTGAACTCGACGTAGTTGCCCGTGCTGTCGAGGGTGACCGCCTTGCGCCCGGACGCCTCGCCCGCGACGTCGCCGACGGTCCTGTTGGGACCGACCACCTTGGCGCCGCCGCCCGCGACGCCGTCCTCGGCCTCGTACATGTCGTACGGCATGTTGGCGCCGCGTCCGACGAACAGCGACTCGGTGCGGGTGTTGTTCTCGCGCTTGACCGGAAGCTCGTTGGCGTCGTCGGCGACCACCACCTTCACCGTGTACGAGCCGTTGGCGGCCGTCCAGGTGCCGAGGGAGACCGGCGCCGTCGTGGAGCCGGCCGCGATGGCGCCGTTGTGCGCGCCGGTCAGGGTCTTGACCGTGGCGCCCTTGGAGTCGACCAGATTCAGGGAGATGCCGTGGCTGCCGCTCGCGGAGGCCACGGTGCCCTGGTTCCTGAGGGCTACGGAGAAGGTCACGGTGTCGCCCTCGGAGGGGGCGGACGGGGCCGTGGTGACCGCGTTCGCGACGAGGTCGGAGCTGGAGACCGGCTTCACGACCAGCGGGGAACTGCTGGTGAAGCGGTTGTTGGTCTCGTTCTCCTCGATGATCTCGCCCGCCGGGTCGACGACCGCGCCCAGTGTGTAACTGCCCGCGTCGCGCGCTCCGATACCGGCGGTGACCTGTACCGACGCACCGGCGGCGAGAGCGCCCACCGATGCGGTGGCGACCTTGGAGCCGCCCAGCTCGAAGTCGAGCTTGCCCGCGGGAGCGGCGAGGGCGCCCGTGTTGCGTACGGTCGCCGACAGGGTGATCTGGTCGGACTCCACGGGAGCGGCCGGGGAGGCGCCGACTGCCGAGACCTGCAGGTCCGCGTTGGGGGCGGGAGCGCCCATCACCTGGAACTCGGCGACCTGGCCTGCCGGGGCCCCGGTGTTGGAGGTGAACTTCAGCTGGACGTCGGCGACCCTGGCGGTGACCGGGATCGTCACCGTGTTGCCGCTCGCCGGGTCGAACGCGTAGTTCCTGGCCGCGGCCAGGCTCGTGAAGGACGTGGCGTTCTGCTCCCGTCCGAGCACTTCGATGTTCTGGGTGCGTGCGCCCCAGCTGCTGTCGGGGTTGAGCTTGACGACGACACTCTCGGTGTCGGCGTTGGAACCGAGCTTCACCGTGAGGGTGTTGGGGTAGCTGCCGCCCGCGCCCTCCCAGTAGGTGGTGACGGAGTTGTCGTTGGCGTTCGCCGCGACGAACGTGTGGACCACCGACGACGCGGTGATCGGCTTGGAGACGGCGAGGTTGGACGCGGCGTTCGTGGAACCGTTGCGGGTCACGGAGTTGCTCGCGACGGAAATGTTGCCGGCCGCGTCCTTGGCGCGCACCACATAGGTGACCGTGGTGCCGGCCGACTGGGTGTCGGTGTACGTCGTGATGTCACCGGCCACGCTCCTGCGGAGCACGTTGTTGGCGTAGACGTCGTAGCCGGTCACGCCCTTGTTGTCCGAGGACGCCTGCCAGACCAGTCTGATCTGTCCCGCGGACGGCTCCGTGAAGGCCAGTTGCGCCGGTGCGGTGGGTGCCTGCGTGTCGCCGGAGTCGCCCTGGCGGGTGACGGTGTTGCTGTTGCCCGACTCGTTGCCCGCCGCGTCCCTGGCCCGGACGTGGTACGAGACGCTCTCGCCGGCCGGCCGCGTGTCGGTGAACGTGGTGACGTTGCCGGCCACGCTGGTCAGCAGTGTGTTGCCGGCGTAGATGTCGTAACCGGTGACACCCGTGTCGTCCGAGGACGCCTTCCAGGTCAGCCTGATCTGCCCGGTGGCCGGCTCGGTGAAGGCCAGGTCGGCCGGGGTCGTGGGCGCCTGGGTGTCCCCGGTCCCGGGGCCGTAGACCTCCAGTTCGGAGACCTGCCCGGCCGGCTGGACCGAGTTGGCGGTGACCAGCACCCGTACGTAGCGGGTGGTGGTGGCGTCGAAGGAGATCGTCGCCGCCTGTCCGCCCGCGGCGTTGAAGGTGTACGCCTTGGACGCGGTCAGGTCACTGAATTCCGAACCGTTGGCACTGCCCTGGATCTTCAGTGTCTGGGTCCGCTGCTCCCAGCCGTCGGGCAGCCGCAGCACGACCCGGTCGACGCGGACCGAGGAGCCGAGGTCCGCCTGGATCCACTGCGGAAGGGCGTTGTTCCTGCTCTCCCAGTAGCTGGCCCGGTTGCCGTCGTTGCCGTTGGCCGCCACGTACACCTCGGTGTGGCTGCTCGCCGTGAGGGTCCTGCCCGCGGCGAGGTCGGCCGACGACTCCTCGGCCTCGCGGACCTCCAGTTCGGCGAGCTGGGCGTTGCGTCCCGCCGTGTTGGCCGTGACGTTCACCCGTACGAAGCGGGTCTTCGTGGCCGGGAAGGGGATCGTCACCTTGTTGGACGTACCGGGGCTGAAGGTGTACGTCCCCGAGGTCTTCAGGGTGGAGAAGCTCGTACCGTCGGCGCTCCCCTGGATGGAGAGTGTCTGCTTTCTGCTCTCCCACCCTGCGGGGAGCTTCAGCGTCACCTCGTCGATCCGGGAGTCCGGGCCGAGGTCGGTCTGCACCCACTGCGGAAGTGAGCTGCCGGATCCCTCCCAGTACGTCGACTGGTTGCCGTCCGTCACGCTCCGGGCGGCGTGCCCGTCGCCCGTACTGCTCGCCGCTGCGGCCCTGCCCGCGGCGATGCTGGGGCCGTCGGCCGCCGAAGCGGCGAGCGACGGCCATCCGATCATCAGAAGACTGGTGGTGACCGCGGCGGAAACGGCCCGCCATCTCCAGCGTGTGGCTCTCATTGGTCCCCGATCTTCGGCCTCGGCGCGAAGCGCGACGAGGGCGCGGCTCTGTCTGCTCGGCTCGGTGACACCTGTTTCTGCGCTCACTGAGCATTGGTTTTGCGTTTTGCGGTCAGAGAATTGCAGAGAACTGCGAGAGCGTCCACCGTTGGGACAGAACCGAGCGATCCGGATCGAGGGCCGATGAGAGTGCAAGCACCGTGCTGTCAGGGAGATTTGGGTGCGACGGGAGCGGAAGACCGAGCGGCCGCAAGGAAGCGCAATCAACGCAAGCCGTTTGCGTACATGTGGAAGGCGCTGCAAAGTGCCTGCTCCACGGCACAGCACGGAGCGGGGCCCGCAGGTGCGGACCCCGCTCGAATGGAGGCGGATCAGTGTGCGGCCGGACCGGGGGTCAGAGGCCGCCGGTGTACAGAAGCCGGTCGGGCGAGCCGGTACCCAGATCCGTCAGCACGTCCGTCGTGGCCTGACCGGCGATCCAGTCGGAGATCTCCCCGGGAGTCGCGGCCGGGTTCTGCTCCAGGAAGAGGGCGGTGACGCCGACGACGTGCGGGCTGGACATGGACGTCCCGCTCAGCGCCGTGGAGCCGCCGCCGAGCCTGGCGGAGACGATGTCGACCCCGGGGGCGTACACCTCCACGCAGGTGCCCCAGTTGCTGAAGTCCGCCTGCCGGTCCTGGTTGTCACTGGCACCCACGGCGAGCACCTGGTCGGCGCCCGCCGGGGAGACGTCGCAGGCGTCCTGGCTCTCGTTGCCCGCCGCGACGACGGGCAGGATTCCCAGCTCGGCGAGTCCGTCGAACGCGTCGTCGACCGCCGCGGACGAGGGTCCGCCGAGCGACGCGTTGACCACGCTGGGCGGCTCGGCGTTCTCGGCGATCCAGTCGAGCCCCGCGATGATCCCGGCCCAGGTTCCCGACCCTTCGCAGTTGAGCACCCTGACGGGGACGAGCGAGGCGGAGCCCGCGACACCGTACGTCGCGCCGGCGACCGTACCGGCCACATGCGTGCCGTGGCCGTTGCAGTCCCCGGCGCCCCGGCCGTCGCCGATGCCGTCGTAGCCTTCGCCCACCCGGCCGCCGAACTCGCTGTGGGCGGCCTCGATGCCGGTGTCGACGATGTAGGCGGTCACACCGGCACCCGTACCGGCCGCGTTGTACATGGAGTCCAGAGGCAGGGTCCGCTGGTCAATCCGGTCAAGTCCCCAGCTCGCGGCGGCCGCACGGGCGCCGGCCGTCTTCTTGGCGGCCGGGGGTGCGAGCGAGGCCTCGCTGTTCTCCTCCACGGCCTGGACGCCTGCCGTACCGCGCACCTTCTCCAGCTGGGCGGGGGTGAGCGAAGCCGCGAAGCCGTGCAGGACCTTGCTGTACGTGAACATCGGGGTGACCCCGAGATCCTCGGCCATGGCGTCAGCCGTCTGCGCGGACGACAGGGTGACGATGTACTGACCGGGCACGGCCCGGGACGACCTCTGCACCGGCACGAGACTGTCGCCGGTGTCGGCCGTGGCCGGGGTGGTGCCGATCAGCGGGGCGATCAGCAGTAGAGCGGCCGGGGCCCAGTGGGCGCGCAGGCGCATGCGTTCTCCCTTGACATGGAGGATCCGGTTGCGGACCAGGACAGGCCCGCGAGGTGTGAACACCTGACCTTTCGTCCACATCCGGGTCGCGCCTTGAGTCACGTCAGCCGGACAGCGCAAAGATCGGTACCGGGGCAGGCCCATTCGGCCGATCGCATGAAAGGTTTCAACCAACGCCTGCGGGTGAACGTAAACCCGCTCCCGTACGGACGTCAATGCCGCACACAGCAGGCTTTCAATCATCAAGCCAGAAAGACCTCGATCACGAACGAACCCTTGACAGGGACTGGACACAACTCTAGCTTCACATGACTGAAACGATTCATCCCCGCGTCGTTACGGAGCCGAGTTGTGATCAGCAGAAGACGACTGCTCAGCACCACCGCAGCCACCGCGGCGCTCGCCGCGGTGTCCGCACCCGCCGCGCACGCTGCCGGACCGGCGCGGGCAGCCGCCGGCCGGGCCCGTGTCACCGAGCCGACCGTCGAATACGTGCGCCACCCGCTCGGTCTCGACACCCCGCGTCCGAGGCTGAGCTGGCCGGTCGTGTCGGAGGCCCCGGGCCGGACCCAGACCGCGTACCAGGTGCGGGTCGCCACCACCCCGGAACGCCTCGGGAAGCCCGACGTCTGGGACAGCGGCAGGGTCGAGTCCGACCGGTCGGTGCTGGTCCCGTACGCGGGCCCGGCGCCGGCGTCCCGTACGCGCTACCACTGGTCGGTGCGTGTGTGGGACTCCGGCGGGCAGGTCTCCGGGTGGAGCGAGCCGTCCTGGTGGGAGACCGGGCTCCTGGCCGCATCGGACTGGTCGGCCGGCTGGATCGGCGCGCCTGCCGCGCTGACCGCCGTGCCCGCGCTGGACGGCGCCTCGTGGATCTGGTTCCCCGAGGGCGATCCGGCCGCCGGTGCGCCCGCGGCCACCCGCTGGTTCCGTGGCCGGGTGGAGATTCCGGCCGGTGTCACCCGCGCCCGCCTGGTCATGACGGCCGATGACGGGTTCACCGCCCGGGTCGACGGCGTGGAGGTGGCGCACACCGAGGCGGACGGCCCCGCCAACAACTGGCAGCGGCCCGTCCTGAGGGATGTGACGAACCGGCTCTCCCCGGGCGTCCATGTGATCGCCGTGTCGGCCACCAACGCGACGGAAGGACCCGCCGGACTGCTCGGCCTGCTGGAGCTGACCACCGCCGACGGTGTGGTCACCCTGGCCACCGGCGCAGACTGGCGGACCACCGACGAGGAGCCTTCGGGGGACTGGGGGTCCGGTACCTACGACGACAGCGCGTGGTCCGCCGCCAAGGTCCTCGCCCCCTGGGGTTCCGGGCCCTGGGGCCGCGTCCAGGTGGCACACTCCCCCGCCACCCAGCTGCGCAGGGAGTTCCGGCTCGGCCGCAAGCGTGTGGCGCGCGCCAGGCTGTACTCGACCGCACTCGGGCTGTACGAGGTGTTCCTCAACGGCAAGCGGGTCGGCGAGGACCGGCTCGCACCGGGATGGACCGACTACGACAAGCGGGTCCAGTACCAGACGTACGACGTGACCGGACTGCTGGCCCCGGGCGGGAACGCACTCGGGGTCACGCTCGCGACAGGCTGGTACGCCGGCAACATCGCCTGGTTCGGCCCGCATCAGTACGGCGAACAGCCTGCCGTTCTGGCCCAGTTGGAGGTCACCTTCACGGACGGCTCGACCGAGCGGGTGGTGTCGGGGACCGACTGGCGCGCCGCGACCGGGCCCGTCACCGGTGCCGATCTCATGGCGGGCGAGGAGTACGACGCCCGGCTGGAGACCGACGGCTGGACGCGGGCCGGCTTCGACGCGTCGGGGTGGCTCGCCGCCGATCGGGTGGACGACGTCACGGCGGCGCTCGTCGCCGAAGTGGACGGGGCATGCCGTGTCGAGCGCGAGCTGACGGCGCGTGAGGTGACCGAACCGGCGCCCGGTGTGTTCGTGTTCGACCTCGGCCAGAACATGGTGGGCACCCCGCGCCTCACCGTGTCCGGACCCGCCGGCACGACGGTGCGGCTGCGGCATGCCGAGGTCCTGAACCCGGACGGCACGATCTACACGACGAACCTGCGCACCGCCCGGGCCACGGACACGTACACGCTCAAGGGCGGCGGCCGGGAGACGTACGAGCCCCGCTTCACCTTCCACGGCTTCCGCTACGTCGAGGTGACGGGCTATCCCGGCCGGCCGGGCCCCGACGCGGTCGTCGGCCGTGTCATCCACACCTCGGCACCGTTCACCATGGACTTCACGACCGATGTGCCCATGCTCAACCAGCTCCACAGCAACATCACCTGGGGGCAGCGCGGCAATTTCCTCTCCATCCCGACGGACACCCCCGCGCGGGACGAGCGCCTCGGCTGGACCGGTGACATCAACGTGTTCGCGCCCACGGCCGCGTACACGATGGAGTCGGCGCGCTTCCTCACCAAGTGGCTCCACGACCTGCGCGACGACCAGCTCGCCGACGGCGCCTTCCCCAACGTCGCCCCGGACCTTCCGGGCGTCGGCAGCGGTGCGGCGGGCTGGGGCGACGCGGGGGTGACCGTGCCGTGGGCCCTGTACCAGGCGTACGGCGACGTCCGGGTCCTGGAGCAGTCCTGGTCCTCGATGCTGAAGTGGCTGCAGTATCTGGAGGCGCACAGCACCGGGCTCCTGCGGCCCGCGGACGGCTACGGCGACTGGCTCAACATCGAGGACGAGACTCCCAAGGACGTCATCGGCACGGCGTACTTCGCCCACAGCGCCGACCTCGTCGCCCGCACAGCGGAGGCGCTGGGCAAGGACCCGGCGCCGTACCGGAGCCTCTTCGGCCGGGTGCGCGACGCGTTCCGGGCGGCGTATGTGACGGCCGGCGCACGCGTCAAGGGCGATACGCAGACGGCCTACGTACTGGCTCTGTCCATGGACCTGCTGACGGAGGGCGACCGAGGGCCGGCGGCCGACCGGCTGGTCGCGCTCATCGAGGCGAAGGACTGGCATCTGTCGACGGGGTTCCTCGGGACCCCGCGGCTGCTGCCGGTACTGACCGACACCGGGCACACGGATGTCGCCTACCGGCTGCTGACGCAGCGCACCTTCCCGAGCTGGGGCTACCAGATCGACCGGGGCGCCACGACGATGTGGGAGCGGTGGGACTCCATCCGGCCGGACGGCAGCTTCCAGGACGCCGGGATGAACTCCTTCAACCACTACGCGTACGGCTCGGTGGGTGAGTGGATGTACGCGAACATCGCGGGCATCGCACCGGGGAGCCCCGGTTTCCGGAAGGTCGTCGTGCGACCGCGTCCGGGCGGCGGTGTGACGCGGGCCGAGGGCCGGTTCGACTCCCTGTACGGGCCGGTCACGACGCGCTGGAAGACGGACGCGGACGGCTTCGTCCTCAGGGTCGTCCTGCCTGCCAACACGACCGCCGAGGTATGGATACCGGGTGGCGACGAGTGGAGCGCCGGCCAAGGCTCCGCGAGGTTCCTGCGCCTCGACGACGGGTGTGCGGTCTTCGCCGCCGGGTCGGGGACCCATCAGTTCGCCGCCTCCGCCTGACGGGGATCACCCGAGGCGCCCTGTAGGACGGAAACTGTCCTACAGGGCGCCTAACGTGTTCCTCAGGAGCTCGGGGAGATGCCCCAGGATTCCCCTGGAGGAGGCGGACGTGAGCATGGCCGACGGCACGGAACCGGGTGCGCAACCGCAGTTCTTCGAGCGGGCCCCGGAACTGAGGGACTGGCTGGAGCGGCATCACGGGGTGCGGTCGGACCTGTGGGTGAAGGTCGCGAAGAAGAGCACCGGCATCGAGTCCGTGACGGCCTCCGAGATCATCGACACCGTGCTCTGCTACGGCTGGATCGACGGGCAGCGCAAGTCCCTCGACGAGGAGTACTACCTCCAGCGGATCTCGCGCCGCCGCAAGGGCGGCCACTGGTCCCAGGTCAACGTGCGCAAGGTGGAGGCGCTGACGGCGGCCGGCCTGATGCGGGAGCCGGGGCTGGCCGAGGTGCGGGCCGCGCGGGAGGACGGGCGGTGGGCGGCGGCGTACCCCTCGCAGAAGGAGGCCACCGTGCCCGAGGACCTCGCGGCGGCGCTGACCCCCGGCTCCCTGGCGGCGCAGCGGTTCGAGGAGCTCGGCAGGACGGACAGGTACCTGGTGATCCTTGAGCTCCTGAAGGCGAGAACGCCCGAGCTGAGGGCCGTCCGGCTCGCGCGGGCGATCACCAAGCTGGAGTCGGGCGGCACGTCGGGCTGACCCGCCCGGCCCCCGTCAGACCGGTGTCGCCCGGCCCCGGTTCAGGCCGGTGTCGCCCGGCCCGGTCACACGGTGTTGCCGAGGAGGTCGGGCTTCTCGGCCAGCGCGGCAAGACGCCCGGCCGGGTCCGCGACCAGCCGACGGGCAGCCAGGTCGAGGATGCCGCCGACGGCCCTGATGTCCGCGGCCAGGGTGCCGTCCTCCTTGACGATCTGCTGCACGATCTCGAAGGTCTTGCCCGCACCGTAGACGAACTCGCAGCTCACCCGCACCCTGTCCCCGCCCCGCAGTTCCCGCAGGTACTTCACCGTCACTTCCAGCTGCACGGGGCCGACTCCGTCGGCCAGCAGCTTTTCCTGGGGCAGTCCGGCGGCCCGCAGCAGCTCCCAGCGCGCGTGTTCCGCGTACTGGAGGTAGACGGCCTGGTTGAGGTGGCCCTGGGTGTCGAGTTCGTAGCCGCGCACGGTGACATCGACGAAGTAGGTCATGAACATCCGAACGCCGGCGGGCGGTCCGCCATTCCGCCGGGGCCCGTCGTCAGGTACCTCTACGCAACCTCTTTACGCGCCTGTCATGCACGGGTAACTTCCTGACTGCAAAAGATTGCAGCAAAATTCTGACAGCACTTGCTGTCGGGACGCACTGCTCGCCCGAACCCCGAGGCGCGTCCGGGTTCTCCGGCGGGATCCTCGCAGCCGCTCGCGGAGCGGTTGTGCTGTTGGCAGCCACGGTCCACCCGCCCGTGGCACTCCCCTGGAGACACACGAATGAAACGCACCCCCACCCGGCTGCTCGGACGCCCTCTGGGAGCGGCCGTCGCAGCCACCGTGATGCTGGGGCTCCTGACCGCGGTGCCGAAGGCCGCGGGTCCCGATTCGGCCGTGCCCGCGGCTGCTTCGGAGTCCACCGCGACCGTCTTCTACTACACGAAGACCAAGAACTGGTCCGCGTACAAACTCCATTACGCGCCCGACGGCGGCTCCTGGACGACCCCGCCGGGCGTGGCGATGGAGGCCGCGTGCACGGACTGGGTGAAGCAGACCGTCAGCCTGGGCAGCGCGTCCGGTCTGGCCGCGACGTTCAACAACGGTTCGGGCGTCTGGGACAACAACGGCGGGAAGAACTACGCCCTGGGCACCGGCAGCATCACCGTCAAGGACGGCGTGGTGGCCCACAGCGACCCGTGCGCGGACACCGGTACGGATCCGACTCCGACCGCCGACCCCGAAGAGACGCACACCGCGGCGGTCTACTACTCGACCGCGACGGTCGGCTGGACCACCACCAATCTGCACTACCAGCCGGCGGGCGGCACCTGGACCACCGTGCCCGGCGTGGGCATGGAGGCCGCCTGTACCGGCTGGGTGAAGAAGTCGGTCGACCTCGGCACGGCGACCACGATGCTCGCCACGTTCAACAACGGCAACGGGGTGTGGGACAACAACAACGGCGCCAACTACGCGATCCCGTCCGGGCTCACCACGGTGAAGGACAAGAAGGTCACCGCCGACGCGAAGGACCCCTGCGCCGCGGAGGTCCCGGACACCCAGGCACCGACCGTGCCCACGAAGGTCACCGCGGACGCCGACGGTGTCTCCGTCGTGCTGACCTGGGACCCGTCCACCGATGACCGAGGTGTGACGAAGTACCAGGTCACCCGGACAGGGGGCACGAAGGGCACGATGGTCACCGACGTCGGCTCCACGGTGTACTCCGACACCGGGCTGGAGGAGAAGACGGCCTACAGCTATACGGTGAGAGCCGTCGACGCCGCCGGGAACGTGTCGGCCGCCTCCGCAGCCGCCACCGCGACCACGGGCGAGAAGCCCGCGGCGCCGGCGTCCGGGGAACCGCTGGGCACCGATCCCCGCAAGGACCCGATCTACTTCGTGCTCACCGCCCGCTTCAACGACGGTGACACCTCCAACAACCGGGGCGGGAGCCAGCACACGAAGTCGGGCAACGCCGCCAACAACGACCCCATGTTCCGGGGCGACTTCAAGGGCCTGGTCGAGAAGCTCGACTACATCAAGGGCCTCGGCATGTCCGCCGTGTGGATCACCCCGGTGGTGCTGAACCGGTCCGACTACGACTACCACGGCTATCACGGCTACGACTTCTACGAGGTCGACGCCCGGCTCGAGTCCGCCGGCGCCTCCTACCAGGACCTCATCAACGCGGCCCACGCCAAGGGCATGAAGATCTACCAGGACGTCGTCTACAACCACTCCTCGCGCTGGGGCGCCAAGGGCCTGTTCACCCCGAAGGCGTACGGAGTCCGCGACACCCAGTGGAGCTGGTTCTACGACGAGAAGAACGACGGGTTCGAGTACGACGGCCTGACCGTCGAGCCCAAGTCCGGTAAGTCCTACTACAACGGCGATCTGTGGTCCACCGCCGAGCCTTCGGGCAACACCTGCGTCAACTGGGGCACGCCCACCCAGTACACCTCGCCCGAGGGGTACCGGATCTACAACTGCCAGTGGCCCAACCCCACTTCGGGCATGTTCCCGAAGGCGTACTACCACAACTGCTGGATCGGGAACTGGGAGGGCGAGGACTCCCGCAGCTGCTGGCTGCACGACGACCTCGCCGACTTCAACACCGAGAGCGCGCCCGTACAGAACTACCTGATCGGCGCCTACAACAAGTACATCGACATGGGCGTGGACGGCTTCCGGGTCGACACCGCCGTGCACATCCCCCGTACGACCTGGAACCGCCGCTTCCTGCCGGCGATCCAGGAGCGCGTCACCCAGCGGTTCGGCGCCGAGGCCGCGAAGAACTTCTTCGTCTTCGGTGAGGTCGCGGCCTTCGTCAACGACAAGTGGAACCGGGGCTCGGTCAACCACTCCGCGCAGTTCTACACCTGGAAGGAACGCAAGGAGTACAACGCGGACGACGAGAAGGCCGCGCTGGAGATGTACGACTACGAACAGCAGCAGGGCACCGGCTCCCAGCCGACCTCCACCAACGCCTTCCTGAACGGCAACGCGTACCACGCACCGGACCACAGCAGGTTCTCCGGGATGAACGTCATCGACATGCGCATGCACATGAACTTCGGTGACGCCAACAACGCGTACAACAACGGCAAGGACTCCGACGACAGTTACAACGACGCCACCTACAACGTCGTGTACGTCGACAGCCACGACTACGGACCCAACAAGAGCAGCGAACGGTACGCGGGCGGCACCGACGCCTGGGCCGAGAACATGTCCCTGATGTGGACCTTCCGGGGCATCCCCACGCTCTACTACGGCTCCGAGGTCGAGTTCCAGGCCGGCAAGAAGATCGACTGCGGGCCCACCTGCCCGCTGGCGACGACCGGGCGCGCCTACTTCGGCGCTCAGCTCGCCGGCGACGTCAAGGCGTCCGACTTCAGCAAGGTCTCCTCGGCGTCCGGTGCCGTCGCCGACACCCTCTCGAAGCCGCTGGTCAAACATGTGCAGCGGCTCAACGAGATCCGACGGGCCGTGCCTGCCCTGCAGATGGGCCAGTACTCCACCGAGGGCATCACCGGGTCGATGGCGTACAAGCGCCGCTACACCGACGCGGCGAGCGGCACGGACAGCTTCGCGCTGGTGACGGTCACCGGCGGTGCCACGTACACGGGCATCCCCAACGGCACCTACAAGGACGCCGTCACCGGGGACACCCGGGTGGTGACGGGCGGCACCCTCGCCGTCCCGGCACCGGGCAAGGGCAACCTGCGGGTGTACGTCCTCGACCTCGGCGGGAAGAACGCGGCCCCGGGCATGATCGGGACGGCGGGTACCTACCTGAAGTGACCCGAGGCGGACCCGGGCGTGGCGGGCGCGCGATGCGCCTCCGTCACGCCCGGCCGCCTTCGCCCCCGGCCACCCGCCTCAGGGTGCGCAGCAGGTACTCCTTCCGGTGGAGCGGATCGTGATCGGTGCGGGGCCGCTGCGGAACGGGGCCCTCGACGGGCCGGTAGTGCGCGAAGTCGGACTCCAGCACCCCCTCACCGCGTGTCAGCTCCGGCAGCAGTTGCTGCAGTTCGTGGATACGGGCGGCGGGGACCTCGCCCTCGAGGGTGCACACCCGGCCCCGGGTCAGCGGAGTCCGGGGAACGGCGCGCAGCCGTGCGAGCACCGGGACGAGGGGGCCGAACGTATCGGCCGGGAGCTCGATGCGGAAGCGGTGCATCGGCTCGTACACCGTGGTTCCGGCCTGTTTCAGCGCGTCCATGAGCACCAGCGGAGTCAGGTTGCGGAAGTCTCCCGCGGTGCTCGACATGCTCTTGTCGAACACCGCGTGCGAATGACTCTGCCGGGGCCAGTATCCGGAATGCGTCAGGGTGACGGTGCAGTCGGTGACCTGCCATCCGTGAATTCCCTGGCCGAGTGTCTCCAGCACGGTGTCCTCCACTGCCCTCATCAGGGAGAAGGGCATGGATCCGAGTTCCACCTCCCGCCGGAATTCCACCCCGCTGTCGGCCGGTGCGGGATCGACGCGGAGGCCGACCGTGGCGAGGAAGGGATTGGGTTCCCGGTCGATGACCTCGACGGCCGCGCCGGTTCCGGCCGGCCGTTCCAGGCAGATGGTCGTGGTTTCCCGGAAGGTGACCTCGATGCCGTACTCGTCCGCCAGCGTCGCCTGGATGACCTCCTTCTGCACCTCGCCGTAGAGCGAGAGGGAGATCTCCTGACGGATGTCGTCACGCCGTACGCCGATGAGCGGGTCCTGCTCCGCGAGGTGGCCGAGCGCGGTGTGCAGGGCGCCCCGGTCCTCCCGGCGGAGAGGGGTCACCACCGTCTCCAGCGTCGGCGGGGCGAAGTGGGCCCGCGCCGGTGGCTTCGCGGGCGCCTCACCGATCCTGTCCCCGATCCGGACGGCACCGAGCCCTCGCAGCCTGCCGATCCGGCCGGCGGTCAGAGCGGAGGCGCGGTCGTCCGTACCGCGGTCGAAGACGGTGATGCCGGAGATCTTGCCCTCGCGTCCGTCGTCCTCGCCGTCCCCCCGCAGGCGGACACGTTCACGCGTGCGCACCGCTCCGGAGAACATCCGGACGTACGCGATCTTCTCCCCGGCAGGACCGCGCTCGACCTTGAACACCGTGCCCGCAGCCGGGCCTCCGGTGTCCTGGCCGGTGACGGGCAGCAGCTCGGTGATGCCCGCGATCAGCTCCGGCACGCCCGCCCCGGTGGCCGCGGAGCCGAAGTACACCGGGTGCACCAGCGTCTGCCGGGTCTGCTCCGCCAGGCCGGCGCGCAGCCGGTCGTACGGGATGCCCGTCGCGTCGTCGACGTAGGCGGCCAGCAGGTCGTCGTCGTGACCGGTGAGCAGATCGGTCAGCGCGGTGGCGAACGCCGGGTCCGCGGCGGTGAAAGGCTCGGTGCGGGCTTCGCGGGTGCCCAGCGCCTCGGCCGAACCCATCGCGACGACATCACGGGACAGCCGCTCGGCGATGTCCGCGAGGACACCTTCGTAGCGGGCGCCGCCGCGGTCGGTCTTGTTCACGAAGACGAGTGTGGGGATCCGCAGCCTGCGCAGTGTCCGCATCAGCACACGGGTCTGTGCCTGGACGCCCTCCACTGCGGAGACGACGAGCACGGCGCCGTCGAGCACGCCGAGGACCCGTTCCACCTCGGCGATGAAGTCCGGGTGGCCGGGGGTGTCGATGAGGTTGACCGCGACGCCGTCGACGACGAAGGAGACGACCGCGGACTTGATAGTGATGCCGCGTTGCCGTTCGAGCGCCAGCGAGTCGGTCTGTGTGCTGCCGTCGTCGACGCTGCCGACGGTGTCGATGACTCCGGCGGCGTGGAGAAGCCGCTCGGTCAGGCTCGTCTTACCGGCGTCGACGTGCGCCAGAATTCCCAGGTTCAATGTGTGCACTGAGCTTCATGCCCTCGAGATAGGTGTGAATTCCTGTCTGGGTGGACACAGAAGCTCGGCGCATGAATTTCTCCCGGGTTGTTCGGCTGGTGCCGGAATTACAGCAGGCACCCGCTTCACAGAGCAATCGATTAAGGCCGGTCGGTCTGAACCTCCAGATGCGGGAAGCGCAGTTCCGTACGGCTCCGCGCGGTCTCGCCGGGGCGCAGGACGGTGCTGGGGTGGTCCGGCCGGTTGGGTGAGTCGGGCAGGTGCTGGGTCTCCAGACAGACCGCGCCGTGGCGTTCGTGGCGCCGGCCGGTGGCGTCGGTGAACGAGCCGTCGAGCTGGTTGGCGGTGTAGACCTGGATGCCCGGCTCGGTGGTCCACACCTCCAGGACGCGGCCCGAGTCCGGGGCGGTGAGGCGGGCCGCGCGGCGCAGCCCGTCGGCGGTTTCGCGCAGCACCCAGCAGTGGTCGAACCCGCCTGCCATGCGCAGTTGTTCGTCCTCCAGCGCGATGGCCTCGCCCAGTACGCGCGGTGCGGTGAGGTCGAACGGCGTGCCCCCTACCCCGGCCGGCGGTCCCAGGGGGATGCCGTCGCCGTCCACCGGCAGATAGGTGTCGGCGTCGACCTCCAGCCGGTGGCCGAGGACGTCCCCCTGGCCGGCCAGTTCGAAGTAGGCGTGGTTGGTGAGGTTGACGACCGTGGCACGGTCGGTGACCGAGGCGTAGTCGATGGCCAGGGTGCCCGCGGTGTCGAGGGTGTACGTGACCGTCGCGTCGAGCGCGCCGGGGAACCCCATGTCGCCGTCGGGGCTGTGCAGGGTGAGGCGCAGGGACACACTGTCGTCCGTGGTGTCCGCGGTGGCGTCCCACACCTTGGTGTGGAAGCCCTCGGGGCCCCCGTGCAGTGCGTGCCCGCGGTCGTTGGCGGGGATGTGGTGCGTCTCCCCGTCCAGGGTGAAGCGGCCGTTCGCGATGCGGTTGGCGTAGCGGCCGACGACCGCGCCGAAGTACGGGTGTTTGCCCGTGTAGTCGTCGACGGTGGCGAGCGACCGTACGACGGAGGCGGGGGCTCCCGCGGTGTCGGGCACGGTGAGGCTGTGGAGGGAGGCGCCGTAGGTGAGTACCTGGGCGACGACTCCCGTACCGGAGTCGAGGGTCCACAGGCCGGTCTCCGTCCCGTGGGCGGAGCCGAACGGTGTGCGGTGCACGGTGGGGCGCGGCATCAGAGGTCCTTGGGAAGAGCGGGGGCACGCCCGGGTGCGGTGGATTCACGGACGATGAGGCGGTAGCCGGGTCGGGGCCGGCGTGGTTCGGAGACCGGTTCGCCCGAGAGGCGTTCGACGAGGCTGTCGACGGCGAGTCGGGCGATGGCCTCCTTGTCCGGGGCGATGGTGGTGAGCGTGGTGGTGCCGTACCGGCTCTCCTCGATGTCGTCGAAGCCGACGACGGCGATGTCGTCCGGGATGCTCAGCCCGCGTTCGGTGATGGTCCGCATCGCTCCGATGGCGATGAGGTCGTTGTACGCGAACACGGCGTCCGGCCGCTCGCCCCGGTCCAGGAGCGAGGCCATGGCTGTGGCGCCGTCCTCACGGCCGTATCCGTCGGTGACCACGACGAGGGACTCGTCCGGCTCGATGCCGGCGGCGGCCAGTTCCTCGCGCCAGCCGCGCAGTCGCAGATGCGCGGGCTGGCGTTCGCGGCCGGTACGTGAGCCGAGGAACGCGATCCTGCGGTTGCCGTTGTCGATGAGGTGGCGCACGGCCTCGCGGGACGCGGCGACGTTGTCGATGGCGATGTGGTCGTACGGTGCCTCGTACTCGCGCTCACCGAGCAGCACCAGAGGCGCCGTCTCGGTGCGCGCCATGAGGTCCTCGGTCTCCAGATGGATGGGGCTGAGGATGAGGCCGTCGATCACGTGGGACCGGAATCCCTGGCTGACCAGGAGTTCCTTCTCCCGGAGGCCGGCGGTGTGGTCGACCAGGACGGTGTAGTCGTGCCGGGCGGCCGCGTCGACGACCGCTCCGGCGAGTTCGGCGAAGTAGGGGTTGCCGAACTCGGGTACGGCGAGGGCGATGATCCCGGTGCGGCCCTTGCGCAGGTGGCGGGCGGTGAGGTTCGGCCGGTAGCCGAGTTCGTCGATCGCCTTCTGCACCTTGGCGCGCATCGCCGGTGTGACGTGCTGATAGTTGTTCACCACGTTCGACACGGTCTTGATGGACACGCCCGCCCGATGCGCAACGTCCTTGAGGCTGACGCCCACGGCACTCCTTGGCTCGACTTGGCTCAGTGGTTCGGCTGGGTACAGCTGGTTCGTCGTCAGGTGCTTCTGCGACTGCGCGCCAGATAGCGCTGGGCCACCACGACAACGATAAGGAAACCGCCGCTGACCACGGACTGGTACGAGGAGTTGAGCGAGCCGATCTGGTTGATCAGGTTCTGGATGACGGCCAGCAGCAGGACGCCCCAGAGGGTTCCGCTGATCGAGCCGGCACCGCCGATGAGCAGCGTGCCGCCGATGACGACCGCGGAGATCGCGTCCAGTTCCATGCCCACGCCGACGATGGTGACACCGGAGGACAGCCGGGCCGCGTTGAGCGCACCGGCGAGTCCGGCGAGCAGGCCGCTGAGTGTGTAGACCAGGATCTTCGTGCGGGCGACCGGGAGACCCATCAGGGTGGCGGCGTCGCTGCTGCCGCCGACAGCGAAGAGGGTCTGCCCGAACGAGGTGCGCTGGAGCACCAGTCCGCCGGCCCCGAACAGGACCAGGGCGATCAGGATCGGGTAGCCGAAGCCCCAGACGCTGCCCTGCCCGAGCTCTCCGAAGGCGGAGTCCTTGGGCACCAGGTAGGTGGTGGCGCCCTCGTCGGTGAGGGTGAGCAGCAGACCGCGGGCGGCCAGCAGGGTGGCGAGGGTGACGATGAAGGGCGCCATGTTGCCCCGGGCGATCAGGAGTCCGTTGAGCAGCCCGATCGCACCGCACACCACGAGGGGTACGAGCAGGGCGGCGAGGAAGCCGTACTGCGAGGCCCAGGCGGCGAGGACTCCGCCGAGGGCGAATACGGACCCGACGGACAGGTCGATGCCGCCGGTGATGATGACCATGGTCATGCCGAGGGCGACCACGGCGAGGAAGGACGCCTGGATCGTCACGCCGCGCGCGTTGTCCAGGGAGGCGAAGGTCGGGTAGATGAACGAGGCGGCGATCACGACGGTCAGCAGGACCGCGAGGACGCCTTGGCGCTGGAGGAGTTCGGCGATGCGCTGCTTGGTGTCCGGCGCGGGGGCGGCGGGGCGGGGGGCCTTGCCGTCCGCGGGTGCGGCCGGCTTCCGCACGGCCGGGGCCTGGACTGCGGGGGCGGGTGTGGTTTCGTTCATCGGGACCGACGCTCCCGGGCGACGTAGACGGCGGCGATGATGATGGCCGCCTGGGCGATCTGTGCGGTGGAGTCGGGCAGGTCGTGCTTGACGAGTGTGGCGCGCAGGAGCTGCATCAACAGGGCGCCTGCCACGGTGCCGAGCACCCGGATGGAGCCGCCGTTGAGGGGCGTGCCGCCGACCACGACCGCCGTGATGGCGGAGAGTTCCATGAGGGTGCCCAGCGAGGACGGGTCGCTCGCGGTGAGTCTGGCCGTGGCGAGGATGCCGGCGAGGGCCGCGAGCACACCGCAGAGCACGTACACACCGATGAGGACGCGCTTCACGGGGAGTCCCGCGAGTGCGGCGGCGGACCGGTTGCCGCCGACGGCGACGATCTGCCGCCCGAAGGTGGTGCGCTGCACGAGGAAGGCCACGGCGACGGCGAGGACTCCGGCGATCAGGACGACCAGCGGAATGCCGAGGAAGGAGCCGGTGCCCAGCGACAGCAGGTCGGGGTTGACGATCTGCTTGAGCTGGCCGTCGGCCATGACCAGGGCCAGTCCCCGGCCGCCGACGAAGAGGGCGAGCGTGGCGACGATGGGCTGCAGCCCGATGAGGGAGACCAGCGTGCCGTTGACCGCTCCGACGACCGCGCCCGCGAGGAGCGAGACGACGAGCGCGGGCACGAGCCCGTATCCGAGGTAGAGCGGCAGGAACGCGGCGGCGAGCGCCATGGTCGAGCCGACGGAGAGGTCGACGCCCTCGGTCCCGATGACCAGGGCCATGCCCAGGGCGACGATGACGATGGGGGCGACCTGGACGAGCTGGGTGCGGAAGTTGTCCGCGGTCATGAAGTGGTCGGTGAACAGTGCGTTGAAGAGCAGCACCACCGCCACGGCGACGTACACGCCGTATTCCTGGTACCAGGCGGGGTCACGCAGCCGGGCCAGGGGCGTCACACGCGTGACGGGCTGCTTCGCGGGCTCTACGGGTGGGGAGACGGCGGCCTGGGTCATCGGGGGTCCTCCTGAGCGGCCGGGGCCTTGTCCCCCGGCGCCGGTGCATGGTCGGCGAGTACTTCGAGCAGCCGGCTCTCGGCCACCTCGTCGCCCGCCAGTTCGCCTGCGACGGCTCCGCCGCGCAGGACGACGATCCGGTCGGCGCCCTCGATGAGCTCCTCGATGTCGGAGGAGATGAGCAGGACGGCCAGGCCCTCGAGGGCGAGGTCGTCGATGAGGCTCTGGACCTCGGCCTTGGCACCGACGTCGATGCCTCGGGTGGGTTCGTCGAGCAGCAGGACCTTGGGTTCCAGGCAGAGCCAGCGGGCCAGCAGGACCTTCTGCTGGTTGCCGCCGGAGAGTTCGCCGACCTTCTGCTCGGGGCTGGACGCCTTGATGCGCAGGCGCTTCATGAAGATGTCGACGATCCGGTCCTGCTTGGCGCGGGAGACGACGCCGGCCCGGGAGAGGCGCGGCATGGCGGCCAGCACGATGTTCT
Source organism: Streptomyces sp. NPDC059499 (assembly GCF_042749285.1). Classification (NCBI taxonomy): domain Bacteria; kingdom Bacillati; phylum Actinomycetota; class Actinomycetes; order Kitasatosporales; family Streptomycetaceae; genus Streptomyces; species Streptomyces sp. NPDC059499. The sequence continues at coordinate 204,373 of NZ_JBHYTT010000004.1, read as the reverse complement.
CGCGGACGGAGAGGCCGGGGATGATTCCCTCCGCCTTGCGGTCCTCGGGCAGCAGGCTGATCCCGGCCCGGATGGCGGCGGCCGGGGTGAGGCGGCTCAGCGCGGTGCCGTCGACGGTGAGCTCGCCCGCGTCCAGGGGCAGGGCACCGGACAGTGCCTTCGCCGTCTCGCTGCGGCCGGAGCCGAGGAGGCCGCCGAGGCCGAGCACTTCGCCCGCGTACAGCGACAGGGATATGTCGTGGAGCTGGTGGCGGCTGGTCAGGCCGGTCGCGGTGAGCACCGGGGTGCGGGCCGCTTCGTGTCCCTCGGCCGCGAAGTTGGTGACGCCGGAGCGGCGGACCTCGGCCAGGTCCCGGCCGAGCATCATCGAGACGAGCTGCATCCGGTCGAGGTCGGCGAGGTCGCCGGTGTGGATGTGGCGGCCGTCGCGCAGTACGGTGACGCGGTCGCAGATCCGGTACAGCTCGTCCATGCGGTGGCTGACGTAGAGCACGGCGATGCCCTGGTCGCGCAGGGTCTCGATGACCCGGAAGAGGGTCTCCACCTCACGCGGTTCGAGCGAGGAGGTGGGTTCGTCCATGATGACGACCTGGGCGTTGACCGAGACGGCCCGTGCCAGGGCGACCATCTGCTGCGTGCCGATCCCGAGGGTGTGCAGGGGGCGGCGCGGGTCGACGCGTACGCCGAAGCCGTCGAGCAGTTCGGCCGTCTCGCGGTGCATGCGGGCGAAGTCGATGAGGCCGAGGCGGTTCTTGGGCTCGCGGCCGAGGAAGATGTTGCGCGCCACGCTCATCAGCGGGACGAGGTTCACCTCCTGGTAGATCGTGGAGATGCCGGCCTGCTGGGACTCGAACGGCCGGGCGAACTTCACCGGCTGACCCGCCATGCGCAGGTCTCCCCCGTCCGGCCGGTACACACCGGTCAGCACCTTGATGAGGGTGGACTTGCCGGCGCCGTTCTCGCCGACGAGCGCGTGCGTCTCTCCTGCGCGCAGGGAGAAGGAGACGTCGTCCAGGGCGACGACGCCGGGGAACCGTTTGCTCACCGAGCGGGCTTCGAGCACCGCGGCGGCCGTGGGCACGGCCGCGTCGGGTGCCTGAGGTACTGCTTCGGGTGGTGCCATGGGTGGTCTTGGCCTTCCGCTGTTCCAAGGGTGTGGGCCCGGGAGCCGCCGTGGCCCTCGTCAGAGGGCCACGGCGGGCGGGCCGTCGGGACGGGAGCGGTCAGTACGCTCCGCCGAGCGATTCCTTGGCGTTCGTGTCGTCGTACTCGCGGTCGCTGATGATGACGTTCTCGGGGATCTCCTCGCCGCCGTAGAACTTCTGGGCGGTCGCGAAGGCGAGCGGGCCGAAGCGCGGGTTGGACTCGATGACGGCGTTGTACTCGCCGTTGACCAGGGCCTGCACGGCGTTGCGGGTGCCGTCGACCGAGACGATCTTGACGTCCTTGCCGGGCTTCTTGCCTGCGGCCTTCAGCGCGGTGACGGCGCCGAGACCCATCTCGTCGTTCTCCGCGTAGACGGCGGTGATGTCGGGCTTGGACTGGATGAGCTGCTCCATGACCTGCTGGCCCTTGTCGCGGGCGAACTCGCCGGTCTGCTGGGCGACGATCTCGATGCCGGGCGCCTTGGCCTTGATCTGGTCGACGAAGCCCTTGGTGCGGTCGGTGGTCACGTTGTTGCCGGAGGCGCCGAGGAGGATGGCGACCTTGGCCTTGCCGCCGGTCGCCTTGATCATCGCGTCGGCGGCGCGCTTGCCCTGCTCGACGAAGTCGGAGCCGAGGAAGGCCACGTAGTCCTTGCAGGCCGTGGAGTTGACCTTGCGGTCGATGGTGAGGACCGGGACCTTCTTCGCCGCGGCTGCCTTGAGCGCCGGCTCGAGACCGTCGGAGTTGAGCGGGGCGATGATCAGGAACTGGGCGCCCTGGGAGAGCATGTCCTGGATGTCGCTGATCTGCTTGGAGAGCTGCGACTGAGCGTTGGTGACGAGCAGCTTCTTGACGCCGATCTTCGCGGCCTCGTCCTTGATGGACTGGGTCTCGGCGATACGGAAGGGGTTGGCCTCCTTCTCCGACTGGGAGAAGCCGACCACGGCGTTCTTCAGGTCCAGCTCGGGCGCGCCGTAGGTCTTCAGCGAGCAGCCGGCACCGGAACTGGCCTCGGGGGTCTTGGCCGCCTGGGCTCCCTGGCTGCTGTCACCGCCCGCGTTGTCCGAGGTCTCCGACTTCGAGCAGCCGGAAACGGCCAGCGTGGCGGTGGCGGCGAGCAGGCAGGCCGCGGCGAGGGTACGGGATCGACGCTGGGTCATCATGCGCGGAACGCTCCTTGGCGGGATGACGGCACGCCGTTCGGCGTGCGGTCGGGCATGGCGGGACGGTGGATCGGCCGCTCGGCGGCAGATGCCGCCGCATTCCTCACGACCGGCCGCTGAAGGGGTCTCCAGCTGCGCAAACTGTGGTCGTGAGAGCCTGTGCGGCCTCTCGGCGGCTCGGGTTTACAACGTTATATAGGCGCGATGGCGCGGGCGGCAAGAGAGTTGTCGATGCGTTTCCAAAATGTGTCGCCCCGGGTCACGGCCTCCGGCGCACTGTCGGCGGGGCGGGACGGCATCAGGTGTTGCGCCATCTATGGACACCGGCTTGACGGCGTGCTGTCATACCGCCGACATCAATTTTCCAACGTTGCAAGAATGTTGCCGCGCACGGACCCCGTACGCGGCAGCCGACTTCGCCATGCGCCGGAGCGGTCCGGACCGGTCGCACACCTCCCTGTCCTGCAGAGCAGAAGCGGAGCCCCACCGATGCCCCTGAACCGCAGACAACTCATGACCGGCGCCCTGGCCACGGCCGCCGCGACGACCGCGGGCGGCCGCTGGGCCACCACCGCGACCGCCGCCGGCGGCAAGGCACCGGCCGCACGCGGCGGCCACTACTCCCCCAACGCCGCTCCGCTGCATCCGACGGCCTTTCTGAAGCTGCCGCCGGGCCGGGTCACCGCGCGCGGCTGGCTCGCCGGCCAGCTCCGGCTCCAGCTGGACGGACTCTGCGGCCGCTACGAGGAGTTCTCCCACTTCCTCGACTTCAACGCGTCCGGCTGGGTCCGCCCCGACCGGGGAGGCTGGGAGGAGGTCCCGTACTGGCTGCGCGGATACGCCGACCTGGCGATCGTGACCGGTGACGCGACGGCGCTCGCGGCCACCCGCCGCTGGATCGACGCGATCCTCACGACCCAGCAGTCCGACGGGTTCTTCGGCCCGAAGTCGCTGCGGACCTCGCTCAACGGGGGTCCGGACTTCTGGCCCTTCCTGCCGCTGATCCAGGCCCTGCGCTCCTGGCAGGAGTACAGCGACGACAACCGGATCATCCCGTTCCTCAGCAGGTTCTTCCGCTACATGAACGCCCAGGGCCCCGGGGCTTTCAACACCAGCTGGATAGCGCTGCGCTGGGGCGACGGCCTCGACAGCGTCTTCTGGCTCTTCAACCGCACGGGCGACACCTTCCTGCTCGATCTCGCCGACAAGATCCACCGGAACGGTGCCGACTGGGGCGACAACCTGGTCAACCTGCACAACGTCAACATCGCGCAGGGGTTCCGGGAACCCGCCCAGTACGCGCTGCGCAGCGGCTCACCGCAGGACACCCAGGACACGTACGGGACCTACGGCAAAGCCATGGACCAGTACGGGCAGTTCCCGGGCGGCGGCTTCGCCGGGGACGAGAACGCCCGTCCCGGGCACGGAGACCCCCGGCAGGGATTCGAGACCTGCGGAATCGTCGAGTTCATGGCGAGCCACCAGCTGCTGACCCGGATCACCGGCGACCCACTGTGGGCGGACCGGTGCGAGGAGCTCGCCTTCAACTCGCTGCCCGCCTCGCTGGACCCGTCGGGCAAGGCGGTCCACTACGTCACCAGTGCCAACAGCGTCGATCTGGACAACGTCCCCAAGAACGGCCGGCAGTTCCAGAACGGCTTCGCGATGCAGGCGTTCCTGCCTGGCGTCGACCAGTACCGCTGCTGCCCGCACAACTACGGGATGGGCTGGCCGTACTTCGTCGAGGAGCTCTGGCTCGCCACTCCGGACGGCGGGCTGGCCGCGGCGATGTACGCGGCCTGCGAGGTCACGGCGAAGGTCGCGGACGGTACGGAGGTCACCTTCACCGAGGAGACCGGCTACCCGTTCACCGACACCGTCACGCTGTCGCTCACCTCACCGAAAAGTCTGCGCTTCCCCCTGGTGCTCCGGGTTCCCGCCTGGTGCGCCGAGCCCGACATCAAGGTCAACGGGCGCAGCGTCGCCGCACCCGCGGGCCCCGCCTTCACCCGTATCGACCGCACCTGGGCCGACGGCGACAAGGTCACCCTGCGCTTCCCGCAGCGCACCGGCGTGCGCACCTGGGCGGACAACCACGGCTCGGTGAGCGTCGACCGCGGCCCGCTCACGTACTCGCTCCGGATCGGCGAGGACTACCGGCGCACCGGTGGGACCGAGCAGTTCCCGGAGTACGAGGTCCACGCCACGAGTGCCTGGAACTACGGGCTCGTCCTGGACGGCAACCGCCCGTCCTCCTCCCTGCGCCACCACACGCTGCGCGCGCCAGGGGACAACCCGTTCACGCTCGAAGGCACCCCGCTGACCATGACCGCCCGGGCACGCAGGATCCCGGAGTGGACCGCGGACGGCGAACACGTGGTGGCGCCCCTGCAGGACAGCCCGGCACGCAGCGCCGAGCCGGTGGAGGAGGTCACCCTCGTCCCGATGGGTGCCGCCCGGCTCCGCATCACGTCGTTCCCCACCGCGGATCCGCAGGGGACGCCGTGGCTCGCCGACCGCTGGTACCGGATCGGCAACCTGCACTCGGGCAAGGTCCTGGGCGTCGACACCATGTCCACGGCCGACAGCGCCCATGTCGTCCAGTTCGCCGACAACGGCACCGACGACCACCTCTGGCGGCTCGTACCCAACGGCGACGGCTGGTACCGCGTCCTCAACCGCCACTCCGGCAAGGTCCTCGGCGTCGACAACATGTCCGCCGCCGACAGCGCCCACGTCGTCCAGTTCGCCGACAACGGCACCGACGACCACCTCTGGCGGCTCGTACCCAACGGCGACGGCTGGTACCGCGTCCTCAACCGCCACTCCGGCAAGGTCCTCGGCGTCGACACCATGTCCACCGCCGACAGCGCCCACGTCGTCCAGTTCGCCGACAACGGCACCGACGACCACCTCTGGCAGCTGCTCTGACACGCGTTCCGGACGCAGCTGACGCACCGCTCCCCCGCACCGGTCCGGTGCGGGGGAGTCTCCCCCTGTGAAGGAGATCAGGCCGATGAACTCCGTACGAGTCGCGGGCCGCGGGCCCTGGTGGCGCAGATTAGCCGCCGCAATCGGGCTGCCTGCCCTCGTCGCCACCGCACTGGTCGGCGTCGGCGCGGCACCCTCCGACGCCGCGGCCGCGGCGTGGACGCCGAAGCCCTCCCCCATGACCACGCCCTGGACCGGTCAGGTGCCCGTGGACAACCCGCTCCCCGAGTATCCGCGCCCCCAGCTCACCCGCCCCGACTGGGCCAACCTGAACGGCATCTGGGACTTCGCGGTGACCGGCCGCGATGCCGGGCAGCCCGCGGCGTTCCCCGATCAGATCCGGGTGCCCTTCGTCGCGGAGTCCGCGCTCTCGGGCATCAAGCGCAGGATCACCGAGAACGACAAGCTCTGGTACAAGCGCAGCTTCACGGTCCCGTCCGACTGGAACGGCCGGCGCGTCGAGCTCAACTTCGGCGCATCCGACTGGGAGACCACCGTCTGGGTCAACGGCACCCGGGTGGGAGCGCACAAGGGCGGGTACGACTCGTTCGCGTACGACATCACGCCCCAGCTCAACGGCGGTGCGAACACCGTCGTGGTCTCCGTGTACGACCCGACGCAGACCGGCGGCCAGGCCGTCGGCAAGCAGCGGATCAACGACGTGAACCCGCACCCGGGCGGTGGCATCTTCTACACCGCCGCCTCCGGTATCTGGCAGACCGTCTGGCTCGAGCCCGTCGCCACCTCACACATCACCCGGCTGGACATGACGCCGAACCTCGGCAACAACACCCTGCGGGTGAAGGTACAGGCGGCCTCCGCGGGTGGGCGCAGCGCGCGGGTCACGGTCTCCAGCGGGGGCACCGTGGTGGGCAGCGCGACCGGAACACCCGGCTCGGAGATCTCCGTGTCCGTGCCGAACCCCAGGCTGTGGAGCCCGGACGACCCGTATCTGTACGACGTGCGCGCCGAACTGCTCGACGGGACAGCCGTGGTGGACACGGTGGGCAGCTATGCGGGCATGAGGTCGATCGCGGTCGCGAAGGTCGACAACATCCTGCGGCCGGTCCTGAACGGGAAGTTCGTCTTCCAGAGCGGCACGCTCGATCAGGGCTACTGGCCGGACGGCATCTACACGGCGCCGACCGACGCCGCCCTCAGGTCGGATCTGCAGGCGCACAAGGACCTCGGGTTCAACATGGTCCGCAAGCACATCAAGGTCGAACCGCAGCGCTGGTTCTACTGGGCCGACAAGCTGGGGCTCCTCGTCTGGCAGGACATGCCCGCGATGGACACCGGCAAGACGCCCGACAGTGCCGCCCGTACCCAGTGGGAGGCCGAGTACCACGCGATCATCGACCAGCACCGCAGCTCGCCCTCCGTCGTCATGTGGGTCAACCAGAACGAGGGCTGGGGACAGTACGACCAGGCCAGGATCGCCAATGAGGTGAAGGCGTACGACCCGTCCCGGCTGGTCAACAACATGAGCGGGGTCAACTGCTGCGGTTCCGTCGACGGCGGCAACGGCGATGTGATCGACAACCACATCTACGTCGGCCCCGGCAACACCGCGCCCACCGCGACCCGGGCTGCCGTCCTCGGCGAGTTCGGCGGTCTGGGGTACAAGGTCCCGGGCCACGAGTGGTACCCGGGCGGTGGCTTCAGTTACGAGGACCAGGCGAGCGTCGCCGCGCTGAACAACCGGTTCGTCGGGCTCCTGGACGCCATCAGGATCGGTCAGTTGCCGGCCGGTCTCTCCGCCTCGGTCTACACGGAGATCACGGACGTCGAGAACGAGGCGAACGGGCTGCTCACCTACGACCGCCAGGTGGTCAAGGTGGACACCGCCCGGGTGAAGGCCGCCAACCAGGCTCTCATCCAGGCGTCGAAGACCCCCGCCCCGCCGGTCACCCTGCCCACTGGTCAGTACAAGTCGCTCCGGGTCACCACTCCGGGGCACACGACCAAGTACCTGCGCCACTCCGAGGCACTCGCCTACACGGCGGTCGTCGACAGCGGCAGCAGCGCGCTGCTGAAGAGCGACGCCACCTGGAAGGTCGTCACGGGCCTGGCGAACGGCAACTGCTATTCGTTCGAGTCCCGCAACTATCCCGGTGAGTACCTGCGTCACCGGGACTTCCGTGTCCGCCGCGACGCGAGCGACGGATCGGAACTCTTCAAGGCCGATGCCACCTGGTGCGCGGTCGCGGGTCAGGGCGGGGTACGGCTGTCGAGCGTCAACCTGCCCGGCAGCTACATGCGCCACATCGGCTCCGAGGTGTGGCTGGCCACTCCCGGTGGCGGTCACGCGTGGGACAACGCGGCCACCTTCACCGAGGACACGACCTGGGCGGTGGACGGCCCCTGGGCACCTTGAGGTGAGCCTCTGGGCCCGGCGGCCGGCCTTCTCCGGACGCCGCCGGGCTCGGGGCGTCACGCGTCGCCCATGACCAGGCCTTCGATGGTGTGCTTCTGGACGATGGGAGTCAGTTCGTCCACCACCGGGCAGTGCAGACGGGCCCGTACCCGCCCGGGCAGGGAGGCCCAGTACGCACGGGTCACCGCCATGTCGTGCTGGGCGTCGTTGCCCGCGCCGGGGGCGTCGACGCCCAGTACCAGGACCGGCCGGGCGTCGGACGAGTGGTTGGCGGTGCCCCGGTGAATCGTCAGGGCGGAGCGGGCCGAGATGTCTCCGCGCCTCGGGTACTTGCGCTCGGCGAGGGCGGTATAGCGCGGGTAGGCGTCGCGGGGCGGGAACATCCCGTGGGCGAAGCGGGGGTCGTCGTCCCACTGGGTGCCGGGCGCGATCTCGAACGGGCCCATGTCGTCGCGCGTGTCGACGGCGGTGAGGTTGAAGGCGAGCGAGGTCAGCCGGCGCCGATGCCGGGTGGCGTCCGGCATGGGGAAGTCCCGGTGCCAGGGCTGGTTCACCGCTCCGGCCAGCGGGACGTCGAAGCCCAGCTCGACGATGCGGTAGTCGGGCCCCAGTACGGCCTCGGACACCGCACGCACCCACGGATGGTCGACCAGGTCCACGAAGCCCCGAAGCTGTTCGGGGTGGATCTCCACGTAGTAGCGGTGGGGCCCCCGTCCGACCGCTCCGCCTTCCCGGCCTCGCGCCTCGGCGAAGGCCTCGTCGATGTCCTCGCGCATCGCGTCGGCCCACTGCGGGGCAAAGGCGCCCCGGCACGCGGTGATGCCGGCGGTGTACAGGTCCTGAACAGCTGTGTCGAGGTGCGGGGCGAGGGCGGCGGCGGTCGCGGCCTCGGTCATGGCAGCGGTCCTTTCGTCGGTAGGCGGCGGGGACAAGACACGGACCGGAAGGGTGCGTTCCTCTCGTCCCTGGTCTGTCGACACTCATATTGCAACGTTGCAAGCAACGAGGCAATAGAAGGAACGCACCGTCCGGAGCGGGGACTGTTACCGTGCTCAGCGCAGAGGGCGCGGCCACCGGCCGCCCCATACGGAGGAACAGGAGCTCACCGACCTTGGCAGCGAGACTCAAGGACGTCGCCGCGCTCGCCGGCGTGTCCGTCCGGACCGTCTCCAACGTCGTGAGCAACGCCGCGGCCGTCGCGCCAGGAACGCGCGCCCGGGTCATGGCGGCGGTCGAGGAACTGGGCTACCGCCCCAACCTCGCCGCCCGCAACCTCCGGCAGGGGCGCACCGGACTCATCGGGGTGGTCGTACCCGAGATCCACTCCCCCTACTTCGGCGCACTGGCCGGTCTCCTCATCGACGCGGCGCGGGAGCGCGGATGGACGGTGCTCCTGGAGAGGACCGGAGGGCGGGCGGATCTGGAGCGGCGCCTTCTCGACGGCTCGGAGGGACACCAGGTCGACGGGATGATCATCAGCCCGTGGTCGACGTCCCCGTCCGAACTGGCCTCGCTCGCGGGTGATCTGCCTCTCGTCGTCCTGGGTGAGCTGGAGCCGGACGGGCTCATCGACCATGTGGCCCTGGACAACGTGGAGGCAGCGCGGGATGCCGCTCGCCATCTGGCCTCGCGGGGCCGTCGGCGCATCGCGGCGATCGGCCTGCAGTCCGGGCTGGGCCACGGTACGGCCGAACTGCGCGCCGAGGGTTTCCGGCAAGGGCTGCGGGAGGCCGGTCTGAGTCCGGTGGCCGAGGTGGAGGTGGCCGATCTGCACCGGGCGGAAGGAGCACGGGCTCTGCGTGAACTGCTGAGGGTGCCCGGTTCCGTCGACGCCGTCTTCTGCTTCAGCGACGAACTCGCCCTGGGCGCACTGCGCATAGCCGCCGAGCAGGGTGTCCGGGTGCCGGAGGACCTGGCGCTGATGGGGTTCGACGACATCGAGGACGGCCGGTTCGCCGCGCCGTCCCTCACGACGATCGCCCCGGACCGGGCGCAGATCGCCGAACGCGCGGTGCAGTGTCTGACCGAGCGCGTATTCGGCCGGCTCGACGCGCTGCCCGCCCGCCGGATCGTGGTCCCGCACCGCGTGGTGGTCCGGGAGAGCACGGGAGCCGCGGTCTCCCCCGTGTGAGACGGTCGGAGTGCGGCCGTCGCGTACGACAGGGAGCTGCGGCAGAACCGCGGAAAGGGAGCTGCCGAGGTGGCGGCGATCGCCGCACGCCTTCAGCGGCCACCGATCGGCAACACGGACGCTCCCGGCGGCGCGGACTCGTGCGCGCGCCGCCGGGAGCAGTCCTGTGTAGCCTTTCCTACGGCTGTTCGCCGTCGTGGAGTGCGGTCACCTCCTGGTCGGTGAGCGCCTTGTCGTACACCTTCACCTGGTCGATGGAGCCGTTCCAGAAGTCGGTGTTGGCTCCCGACCACTTGGCGCGGCCCACGGACAGCGCGCCGGTGCTGACATCTGCGGTGCCGGCAGCCGCGGTCGCGGCGAGCTTGCCGTCCACGTACAGCTTGATCTCGTCACCGCTGCGTACGCCGACCACGTGGTACCACTGGCCGAGCTCGGGCTTCATCTCGAGCCGGGCGCGCTTGGCGCCCGGTGTGGAGAAGGCGAACGCACCCTGTCCGTACTGGAGGTAGAACGGGTTCTCCTGGCGCCGGCCGTCCTGGCTGACGAGGGTGGCGTAGTTGCCCGGGAGTGCGTCGAGCGTGGCCCAGGCAGACACGGTGTAGTCGCCGGTGGTGTCGACGACCGGACCGCTTGTCTCGGCGTACTGGCCCTCGCCGTTGAACTTCAGCGCCGAGCCCTGCACGCCGGGTGCCCAGGACGTTCCCTCGGAGAGGGTGAGGTCCTTGTGGTTCGGGCCGCTGTCGGCGGCCTTGGTGCCCGTGTTCTCGTCGAGGGACCAGCTGCCGCCGCCCTTGACCTCGTCACGCTCACCGGCTGCGGCGCCGGCCGCGATGACCTCCTGGTTGATCTTCCGCACCTGGGCCTGGTCGACCTTGATCTCACGGCGGTCGTACGTCCAGAGTCCGTTGAGCTCGTTCTCGAGGTCGGTCACCTGGGTGTAGATGGAGCCGGACAGTTCGGCGCCGGCCGCCGCCAGGTAGTGGGTGCGGGTGTTCTCGACGTACTTGGCGGTCAGGGCGTCCTTGTCCGCGACACCGCTGTAGATCGCGGTGGGGGCACCCGGCCACATGTGTCCGGGCATCCGCAGGGTGAAGCCGCCGTGCTCACCGTCCATCGCGGCGCGGTTGTCATCCGGGAAGGCCGGGTCCGTGTTGTTGTAGTCGTGGTGGTCGATGATGTCGCCCTTGCCGGAATCACCCTTGGAGTTACAGCAGTTGACACCGCTGTGGGCGTTGACGACCCGGGAGGGGTCGGCGGCCTGGACCTTCTCGGTGATCTTGCCGGTCTCGGTGCGGTCCCACTCGCCCCAGCCCTCGTTGAAGACGATCCAGGCGCCGATCGAGGGGTAGTTGTGCAGCTGCTGCATCATCTCGGCGCCCTGGTCGAGGAAGGCCTTCTGGCCCTTCTCGCCGGTGATGTTGCCGGAGACGAAGTCCTGCCACACCAGGAGACCCATCCGGTCGGCGTGGTAGTACCAGCGGGCGGGCTCGACCTTGATGTGCTTGCGGACGGAGTTGAAGCCGAGGTCCTTCTGCGTCTTCAGGTCGAAGACCAGGGCGGCGTCGCTGGGCGCCGTGTTCAGGCCGTCGGGGTAGAAGCCCTGGTCGAGCTCGGCGAGAGAGAAGAACGGCTTCCCGTTGAGCACCAGCTTCTGGTAGCCGCCGACCTTGGCGACACCGAAGGAGCGCATCCCGAAGTAGCTGTCGACGGTGTCCTTGGAGCGGCCGTCCTTGAGGGTGACCTCCAGGTCGTACAGGTACGGGTCGTCCGGCGTCCACAGGTGCTGCTTGGCGACCGGAAGGCTCAGTTCGCTGTTGGCCGGGCCGGTGACGGTGCCGACGACCTTGCCCTTCTTGTCACGGGCGACGGCGGTGATCCGGGCGGCCTGCGAGGCGTTCTCGGAGTTGACCTTCAGTGCGAGGCGGCCCTTGTCGATGTCGGGCGTGGTCGTCAGGGAGTCGACCGCGGCGGGGGCGACGGGCTCCAGCCAGACGGTCTGCCAGATGCCGGAGGAGGCGGTGTAGAAGATGCCGCTGGGGTTCGCGGACTGCTTGCCCGTGGGCTGGTCGGCTCCGGTGGTGTCGGTGACCGCGACCACGATCTCCTGGGGGCCGCTGCCCTTGAGGGCGTCGGTGATGTCGGCGCTGAAGGCGGTGTAGCCGCCGGTGTGCTCGGCGACCTGCTTGCCGTTGACCCAGACCCGCGCCTGGTAGTCGACGGCGCCGAAGTTGAGCTTCAGGCGGTCGTCGCTGTTCCGCTTGCCGACCGACCAGCTCTTGGGCACCGTGACGAGCTTGCGGTAGATCATGTGGTCTTCGTGGCGCTCGAGTCCGGAGAGCTGGGACTCGACGGGGTAGGGCACGGTGATGCGCTCGTCGAGCGACTTGCCGAAGACCGGCTGCTCACCGGCGGTGGCTCCCGCGAACTCCCACGGTCCGTTGAGGTTCTTCCAGTCGTCGCGCACCTGCTGCGGGCGGGGGTACTCGGGCAGCGGGTTCTTGCGGTCGACCTTGTCGCCCCACGGCGTGGTCAGCCGTTGCGTGGAGAGGTTCTTCGCCCTGCGGCTGATCTCCGGGACGGTCTCGTCGCCGGCCTTCAGGCCGCCCTGACCGTCGTACGCGAACCTGACCTGCTGGTTCTTCTGGACGGCTGCGTCCAGCGTGACGATGAGCGCCTTGGGGTTGCCCTTGACCGCGGACACCGACTTCACGGGCATCGGCGTCGTGTCGGCCTCGACGGTGAGGTGGTCCTTGACGCCCTCGATGTCGCTGACAGCGTTGTCGAAGGTTGCCTGCAGCTTCCGGCCGTCCTCGGCGACGCTCAGCGCGACGGGGTAGACCTCGAAGTCCGCGGGCGGGGTGAAGGCGGACTCGGGCACGATCTGCTTGGCGAGCTTCGCGCTCGACCAGCGCAGGAACATGTTGGCCCCGCCGATGTCCTGGAACATCTCCAGGCGGAAGGTGTGCGGCTCGCCCGCCTTCAGCGCGACCGGAGAGCTGGTCTGCTCCTTGTCCCAGTCCGGCACCCAGTGGTCGATGACGGGCTTGTCGTCGATGAAGAGCCGGAACCCGTTGTCGCCGATGGCGGAGAAGGTGTAGTCACCGGTCTCGGGTGCTTCGATCTGTCCGGTCCAGCGAGCGGTGGTGTGCTCGGTCTTGCCGGTGGCCGACTCGAACGCGCCGGTGAGTCCGGGGAAGTTGATCTCCGGGTCGAGCGCCACGGCGCCGAGCTGGGCGAAGTCCCGTGCACCCGGGGCCGACATGGCGAAGTACTCGCCCTTGAGGCCGTGGACCTCGGTCGACGGCTCCTCGGCTGTGAACGCGGAGGCTGCGGCGGTGCCCGCGTCGGGCGCCGCGGCCGCGGCCGGAACCAGGGTGGCCCCGAGGGGGAGCAGCAACGCGGCCGTACAGGCCAGCGTTCTGAAGAGCGTGCGGGGGCGGGCTAGTTGTCGTATCAAGGCGTCGTCCTCGTCGAAGAAGCCGGAGTGCCCCGAACGGCGAGGCACTGCACATAGTCGAACATTGAGCCACAACCTCAAACACTTAACAACGGTCGTGCACACATAATTTTCAACGATAGAAAATTCAGGCCCCCGACCGACCGTCGAGCCCGCGACCGTTCGGCCCGTCGGCCGGTCCCACCCGGGCGCGCCCCGATCGCCATGGATCGGGGCGCGCCCGGGTGACGGTTACTGCGGCAGACCCGCAGGTCCGGTGGCCCAACCGGTGTTCGGCAGGCCGGCGAGCCGGTAGTTCAGCGAACCGCCCCGGGTGACCAGTCGCGCGTCGGTCCACGACCGGTCGCTCGGGCGGCCGTCGACCTCGACGGCGTCGACGTACGGATGTGTCGCATCGGCGGCCGGGGCACTGATCGTGATGTCCTTGCCCTGCGGCCGGTCGATCACCGCGGCAGGGAAGAGCGGGGCGCCCAGGAGCATCGTGGCGCTGCCCGGCGTCTGCGGGTAGAGGCCGAGGGCCGAGAAGACGTACCAGGCGGACATGGTGCCGAGATCGTCATTGCCCGGCAGTCCGCGCGGTCCGGTCCCGTACACCGTGTTCACGATCTCCCGCACGGTCTCCTGCGTCTTCCACGGCTTCCCCAGGGCGTTGTAGAGCCAAGGGGCGTGGATGCCGGGTTCGTTGGTCGGGTCGTAGCGCAGCGCGTCGCCGCCCTTCACCGACCAGGAGCCGTCCGCCTTGTGGAAGAAGGCGTCCAGCCTCTTGGCCGCGGTGTCCCGGCCGCCCATCGCGTCCGCCAGCCCCTGCACGTCCTGCGGGACCATCCAGGTGTACGTGGCACTGGTGCCCTGGGCGAAGCCGCGGTCGCTTCCGGGGCTGAACGGGGTCACCCAGGAGCCGTCGAGGTTACGTGCCTGGATGTAGCCGGTCGTCCCGGCGCCGTCGCCGGCCTCGGGGTTGAACACGTTGCGCCACCAACGGCCGCGCGCGTCGAAGGCGTCGGCCTCCTCGTCACGCCCCAGCAGCCGGGCCCAGCGGCCCAGCGCGGCGTCGGCGACGGCGTCCTCCAGCGTCTCGGCGGCGCCGCCCCAGCAGTGGCAGACGTCCTGAGGCGCGTAGTGGGACTCCAGGTACTGGGCGAGGTTGGGCCGCTGACCGGTGCACTGGCCGGGACACCCGGCGTCCGAGAGGCCGTCGGGGTGGGGCACCGTTGCCTGTCGGGCCAGGGACTCGAAGGCGCCCTCGTAGTCGAAGTTGCGTACGCCCATCGCGTAGAACGTGGCGAGGGTGGCCGCCGTGGGATCGCCCGTCATCACGTGTGTGGCACCGTTGACGTGCACCCAGCGGTCCCACACCCCGCCGTTCTGCCGGGCGAAGTTGTACAGGGACTGGGCGAAGTCGCCCGCGATCTCCGGCTTGAGGAGCGCGAGGAGCTGGATCTGGGCGCGGTACTGGTCCCAGCCGGAGAAGTTGCTGTACTGCGCCTTCTGCCCGCGCGTCACACGGTGCGGTTCCCCGTCCATGCCCGGGTAGCGGCCGTCGGTGTCGCTGATCAGGTTGGGCTGCATCAGCGAGTGGTACAGCGCGGTGTAGAAGGTGGTGCGCTGCGCGTCGGTCCCGCCGCCCGTGCGTACGGAGCTCAGTTCCTGGTCCCAGGCACGCGATCCGGCCCGGGCGACGTCGTCCACGCCCGCCTTCGGCGCTATCTCCTTGCGGAGGTTGGCCTCCGCTCCGGCCTGGCTGACGTAGGAGATCCCGATCCGCATGCGGACGTCGTCATCGGCGGTGGTGTCGAAGCCGACCCATCCGCCGGACCCGCGTCCGGCCCGGTCGGCTCCTGTGGCGTACCCCTCGCCGCCTCTCGCGGTGGTCGAGCCGGGTGCGAGGGTGCCGTCCTTCCAGGTACCGGTGGAGGCGAAGTCCCGGTCGAAGGAGGCGCTGAAGTAGAGCCGGTAATAGCTTTTGCGGTTGTTGGTGCCACCGTTGGCGCGCCGTCCGCAGAACGCCCCGGTCAGCACCGAGCCGGTCACCTTTCGGTGTGCGGTGTCGATCTCGACCTCGGCGTCCTCGCTGCCGTTGAGGGAGTTGGACACCCGGAAGAGCAGGTTGGCGGGCTTGCCTGCCGGGAAGCTGAAGTCGGCCACGCCCGCGCGCTTGCTCACCGCGAGGTCGGCCGACGCGCCGGAGTCGAGGCCGAGGGTGTAACGGCCGGGCACCGCACGCTCGTTGTCGTGCGAGAAGTTCGCCGCGTACACGGCGTCCTTCGTGTCGGCGGACGGCGACGTGGTGACGTCGCCGACGAACGGCATGATCGGCACATCGCCCGCGGCTCCCGGGTTGCACCCGGCACCGTTGACATGGGTGAGGCTCAGTCCGCGCAGGCGGGTGGCCCCGTACTCGTAACCGTTCGCCGCCCCGGTGCTGGTCTGGTCGCCGGTCGTACAGGCGGTCTGGGGGGCATGTCGTACCTTCCGCAGTTGGACAACGTTGTCGGGCGCCGTTCTCCGGCGCCCACGTTGATCGTTGCGCGGCCGAGCGTAGGTCCCCACCGCGCCCGGGGGAAAGCCCTGCGCGGACTCCCACCGGTGAACGAGTGGTGAACGAACCGGCGGGCGGCCACCCTGGCACCATGGCAGCGCCTGCCCTGAACCCGACCTCCCGGAGGAGCGACGTGATTCGCTGGACCTACGCTTTCATCGACCGCCCGGCACCCACCGTCGGCCTCGCCCGCGCATTCTGGACCGAGGTCACGGGGACGCACGAGTCCGTGCCGTGGGGCGACCGGGGCGAGTTCACCACGCTGCTCCCCGACGAAGCCGACGGGGCCGACGCCTGCCTGACGGTGCAGGCCGTCGGCGGGGCGGGCGGAGCCCATCCGGATCTGGCGGTCGAGGACCTGCCGGCGTTCACCGCGCGGGCCACCGAGCTGGGTGCCGTGGTCGAAGCACGGAAGCCGGAACTGAACGTGCTGCGCTCCCCCGGCGGTCAGCGGTTCTGTGTCGTGCCCTGGCGCGGGCAGAAGGCGCGCCCGCCGGTCCTCGCAGCCCAGGGCGGTCCCGAGAACCGGCTGGACCAGCTCTGCCTCGATGTCGCACCGGCCGCGTTCGATGCCGAGGTCGCCTTCTGGGCGGATCTGACGGGCTGGGAGTCAACTCCGGGTAATCACAAGGAGTTCCACGTACTGCGCCCGCACCTGGACCTGCCCGTGCACCTGCTGCTCCAGCGCCTGGACGAGGCCCGCCCCGCCTCGGCGCACCTGGACATCGCCTGCCCCGACCTCGCCGCGGGACAGGCCTGGCACGAGCGGTGCGGCGCGACGCTCGTCCGCCGGGGCCCCGCGTGGACCGTGCTGCGGGACCCTGCGGGCGGCGTCTACTGCCTCACGCGGCGCGACCCGGTGACGGGCGACTGACCGGGCGTCCTTCGTCCTTGAAGCCGCCAAGGGTGCTGGACGATCCGAAGCGACAGACGTGCCGGAGCTCGTCCCGCTCGGTCACAAGGGCAGCTACGGCATCGTCAGCGCCTGCAACAGGAAGAAGCGCACCTCACCCCGCAGTCACCGCACAACCCCCAGCACACCGTTCGGTGACCGGATGGATTCTCGGCCGCCCGGAAACGCTCTTGAGTCTCCAGCCGCCGGAGGGTTCAGGATCTACTCATGGACGACGAACGCCCCGACGTGCTCACCATCGGCCGGCTCGCGCACCGCACCGGACTTCCGGTGCGTACCCTCCGCTTCTGGTCGGACCAGGGGGCGGTGCCGCCTGTGGCCCGCTCCGCGGGCGGCTACCGGTTGTACGACGCCGAGTCCGTGGCCCGCGTCGAGCTGGTCCGCACCCTGCGGGAGCTGGGCCTCGGGCTCGACGACGTGTGCCGCCTCCTGAGCGGCCGCACCACGGTCATCGAGGTCGCCGACGCGCATGTGGCCGCGCTCGACGCGCAGATCCGCTCACTCAAGGTGAGCCGGGCCGTCCTGTCCACCGTGGCGAAACGGGGTTCGACCGTTGAGGAGACAGCACTGATGAACCGGTTGGCGCGGCTTTCCGCCGCCGAGCGCAAGCAGATCATCGACGCGTTCAAGGAGGAGGTGTTCGGCGGCCTCGACGACCCGCGCCTGCGCGACCGCATACGCACCTACAGCATCGAATTGCCCGACGATCCCACGCCAGAACAGGTCGACGCCTGGATCGAACTGGCCGAGTTGGTGCGGGACCCCGGTTTCCGTGCCCGGTTGCGCACATGGATGGAGCTCAACACGACCGTACCGGGGCAGGGCCGTCCTCCCGGGGCGTCCATCTGGTGGGCCAGGCAGATCGTGCAGACCGTCGCAGAGGTGAGAAGGGGCGGGGTCGCTCCCGAGGGGCCGGCAGCGGCCGAGGTGCTGTCCGAGCTGTTCGGTGACGCCGATCGGGCCGCCGTGCTGCGCAGTCTGGAGGCCGGGATCGAGGCAGGAGCGGAGCAATACCGCAGGCTCGTCGCACGTGTGCGCGGGCAGGATGCGTCTCCCGACGCGACCGAGGAGCTGGAATGGCTGGCGCGTGCCCTGCGCGCCGCGGATCAGACCTGACCTGGTGCTCGGCCTCGGCACGGGGCAGGCCGCCGACCTCACGGCGCCGCTCGACCGGGACGAACTGATCGCCCACGGACCGCGGCTGTCCGACAACAGCGCAACCCGGCGGGGCCGACGTCACCACCACGCTGAGCAATTGACGGATGCCTGGGGGCGCTGCGTGTCCTTGTGTCAGAACGGTGGGTCTTCGGAGTAGCCGCTTGTCCCGTCGGCCGCCCACCAGGAATCACGCTCCGCGTTGAGACGGGCGTATCGCTCGCAGGCTGCGATGTCGTCCGCGTTCTCCAGGGCGCTGGTGTCGTGACCCCATGCCTGCATGGCGTCCAGGACACGGTCTCGATTGTGGCGGTCGGTGCTGGTGGCCAGCAGGCGGCCGACGTGGTCGACCAGTTCGGCCCGGTGTGCGGTGAGGAGGGGGTGCTCTGCGAGGGGGATCGCAGCGAGGAGGGCCGCGTCGTGTACGTCCGCGTTGTCGTGGCCGAGAAGGGGATGGACAGCGGAGAAGATGGCCGGGCGTACGTCTCTGAACGCGCGCATCTCCCTGTCCTCCTGGAGAAACCCCTTGCCGAAGTGGCCTTCGCTGATGGCGATGCACTCGTCGTCGGCGTCGTAGGCGGTGTCACTGAGCCACTCGAGCAGCCTCACGAGGGTCGGGCGGTGCGGTGGCGTGTCGGCACCGTGGCCGAAGTCGCCTGCCGCAACGGCCGGGTGGTCGAGGACGGCCGCGGCGAAGAGCGCCACGGGCACGGTGGCTTCGTAGATGGTGTTCTGGTGCGTCACTGACCTGAGCGCTTCGTCGGTGGCGGCCGCCCTGACGGCCGGGTCGGGGTTGAGGATGCTTGCCAGCGCCGTCGGCAAGGCTTCGCCCGTCCCGCACACGGTGGCGAACGACGCCCAGTCCGTGTCGTCCAGGAGCGCTTGGTGGTGAGGCAGTTCGTGGGGACGAGGGTTCCCGGTCCGACTGCGGCTATGGGTCACAGCCGGGAGGCTATAGCGTCCTCGAGCCTCCGCGGCGAGGGGTGTCGTGTGTGGAGTCGGTGACCGGTGGTACCTGTAGGGCTTGGAGTACTGCCGTGGTCACAGGGAGATCGGGCCGAGATCGGCTGCGGTCTGGGCAAGCGCGCGGATGACGGGGCTGTCGTTGTTGGAGCTCCATGTCAGGGCGAACTGGATGGCAGGGGCGTCGCGGATGGGCAGAAAGGCGATGCCAGGAGGGTTGTTGTAGCGGGCCGCGATTTCACCGAGCGGATGGACGCAGTGTCCGGCGGTCACCAGGGAGAGTATTTCGTGGAAGGTCCGTGCGACGGGCCCGCGAGGGATTCGGCGGCCGAGCGGTGTACGTGTGGGCACCATGGCCGACACCCAGTACTCGGGGGCCTCGGGGCCGAGGTCGACGACACGGTTGTCAGCAAGGTCTTCCAGGGACGCGGTGCCGTGACCGGCCAGCGGATGGTCGGTCGATACGGCCAGCACGCGGCCGCCGGTGAGCACGGTCGGACCGACGGTGAGGTCCGGCTCGACGACGGGCAGCCACAGCACGTGCACGTCACGGTCGCCGGTGCGCAGGGCGGTGAACGGGTCGCTTCCGTTGATTTCGCCGAACTGGACGTCGCAGCCGGGGTGACGAGCGAGGAACGCGTCGATGAGTGGCCGTAGTTCGTGACCGGCATGGCCGAAGACACCCAGCCTCAGGGTGTGGCCGGCGCCCAGGGAGGCCGCTTCGGCACGGGCCAGTCCCGCCTGGAGGAGGTCAACGGCCTGCTGGAGGTCTTCACGGAGGCGTCGGCCGACAGGAGTCAGGCTCACGCGCCGACTGGTGCGATCGAACAGGGCTACGCCGAGGCGTCGTTCCTGTCTGCCGATGGCCTGGCTGACGCGGGCCTGGGACACATGGAGCCGTTCGGCGGTGCGGCCGAAGTGCAGTTCCTCGGCCAACGCCAGGAAGATCTCGATGTCGCGCAGCTCCATGGATAACCCCCATGTTATGAGTCTCTGCGCGAACCTTACATTGATCCACCGCTGACCTGCATCGATGCTGAGTACACCACCACCGGACAGACGGCACATAGCTTCTGTACGCATCGATGAGGCAGGGAAAACGATGAGCGATATGCAAGAGATCGCCGATCGCGTCGAGATCGAGGCATTGCGCGCCGAGCTCACCGACGCGGTGATGATGCGTCACTTCGACCGCGTGGCGATGCTGTTCACACCTCGCGGCGTCATGCGGTGGCCGCACATCGACAAGGAGTTCGTCGGCCGGGAGCAGATCGGGGCCGGGGTCGAGTGGGGGCAAGGGCTCTGGGAGTTCTTCGTACAGAACGTCCACCCAGGCGTCATTCGGCTGGACGGTGACACCGCGACCGGCCGCGCCTACATCCAGGAGTTCGGGCGGATGCGTGATGGCGCTTCGCACCTGAACTACGCCCTCTACCACGACCGCTACCAGCGCACCCCGGACGGCTGGAGGTTCAGCGAACGCGTCTACGAGATCAAGTACGTGGACTCCTCGCCACTGGCGGGCTCACCACTGCCCGCAGCTCCTCGGCCCTAGACACGCGCGCCACCGACCCCAACCGAACGATCACCCCTGGACAAGGAGTACCTCATGGACCTCGCACTGTGGATCACTGCCGGACTGCTGGCCACCGTTGCCCTGCTCGGCGGCATCACCAAGACGTTCGTCCCCAAGGAGAAGCTGGCCGCGCAGCACGGCGGCGAGTGGACCAGAGATGCCGGCGCCGGCTTCCTGAAGACTCTCGGGATCCTCGAACTGCTCGCCGCTGTGGGCCTGATTCTGCCGGCCGCGCTGGACATCGCACCGGTCATGGTGCCGGTGACCGCACTGTGCTGGATCCTTCTGATGGTCGGCGCGATGGTCACCCATGGCCGCCTCGGCCAGTTCAAGCTCGTGATGCTGAACTCGGTCTATCTCCTGCTCGCGGCCTTCATCGCCTGGGGACACCTCGCCGCCTGAACGGTGCCCTGCGACGTGCAACGACCATGGCCTGACAACTGACGGACGGGAATCACCCCTCCCCTTCGGTCACAACTCCGTCACTACCGAAATATCCCGCCCCCCTGTCACATACCGCACCGCTACGGTCATGCCTCCATGAACCACCCTTGGGGGACAACGTGAACACCCGCACACTCACCGCCGCCCTCGCTTGTCTTGCCGCCGTGACACTGGTCGGCTGCGACCCTGCCACCACGGATCCGAAGCCCGCAGCGCCTGGCGCCTCCGAGTCCTCCACCGGTGCCCCTGCTGCGCCGCCGTCCCGGAAGACCGACGAGCCGCCCGCTTCCAACGCCGTGCCGAACTTCGTCGGCATGGGCCTGCAGTCGGCACAGGACAAAGCCCAGGCCGAGGGCTTCTACCTACTGACGTCCCACGACAGTGCCGGCCGCGACAGACTGCAGGCACTCGACCGGAACTGGAAGGTCTGCTCGCAGAGCGTCAAGGCGGGGAGAACGGTGCCCACCGACACCGAGTTGGACTTCGGTGCGGTGAAGCTTGCGGAGACCTGCCCCGCCGGCGACGTCGAAGCTCCCGAGGTGGCCGGCGGGAAGATGCCCAACCTGGTCGGGAAGTCCGTCAAGGCAGCCCGTGGCGCCCTGGACTCGGGTACGTCCATCACGACGACGGACGCGGCGCGGGACCGCATGGTCCTACTGGAGAGCAACTGGCAGGTGTGCACCCAGTCGCCGGCCCCGGGAGCGGCCCTGAACGGTCAGCCCGTCGAGTTCACCGCGGTGAAGTACGAGGAGAGCTGCCCGTAGGCAATGCCTTCGGGCAGTCGGCCGACCCCTCACATGGAGGGGATCGCAGCGTGGGGTGCCCGAGATCAGATCGGCTGGGGAACAAGGTGCTCTGCCTCTGAGCTACGGAAGCCGTGAGCCTCCGACGGGATTCGAACCCGCGACCGCCCCATTAACAGTGGAAGTATCCCCTGCCTGCGCACCGGGCACCCCCGACGCTGTGCCTCCCGAGATCAAGACGGCTGCGGCTCTACGGGGTTCGATCCCCGCCCACCGAAGTGGTTCTACCCAAAAGAAGTAACCGCGGCCTGCGCACCGGGAGGTGCTTGAAGTTATGGCCCTCACTTTAACCGGTGAAGGCGGGACCGGCGCTTCGATTTATTTACACGAGCATGGATCCGGCGAGTGCGAGGAACGCCCTTGCGGTCGCCGCCCCCTGAGCGGATTGCATGGGCTTGCTGCCGACTCGCTCCTCAGCGGTGGTAAGCGAGCAAGTTGCTCCTCGGCGTGGCTGCGGGATCCTGTGGAGTCAGTGGCGGCGCCGGCCAGTCTCAAAGCCTGTAGACATGGCGCGCACCGACTCAGACGGTTCATCGGGCGGAATCTCGCCGACTCGGCCGTAGACCCGGTAGCGGCGCTGCTGTTCAGCATCGTCCGCTTTGGCCAGTTGGACTTTCGCGATTCGTTCGAGTACCCACCAGTCCTTCGGCCTCTTGGCCTTCTTCTTCGCCACGCCGCCGCCTCCCCCGAGTTGGACGTTGAGCGTAAGCCGGGGCAAGCCGGGTCGCCAGGGTGCACGCAGTAGCGGGTTAATCCTTCTGCTCATGCCCGCTCCCATCGTTCTTGATGACCGTCAGAAGAGGACCGTGCGACTGTTCGCCACCACTCAAGTCACCAGCGGGGTGCATGGTGGGGCCATCAACAAAGACACGTTCAACGACAACCGGGGGAAGTCGGCGCAATCCTCGTTCCATCGGCGGAGATGCCTCCCATGGAGCCGAAGGCGGGCGAGAACCCGCGGCGCCAGGACCGTGCCGCGCGACGTCGGCTCCCACGTCCTGAGGCAGACGTTCGCCGGCGCTGTTCTGGCTGAGGGTGAGACGACTACTCAGCGGCTGCGCGACTCGGGCACTCCGATCCGGCCTTCACGATGCGGACCTGCATTCGTTTGATGCCGAAGTCGGGCAACCGAGGTAGGGCTGCGCTCGGAAGGTTTCTGGCCGGGACGCGAGTACAGCCGAGGCCGACGGTGACGCCCAGATTCTCGACTCCGATGAGAACTCCCCAGAGGCGTCCGACCGACGAACCGGCGACTGCAAGTGGATCACTCGCAGTCGCCGGTTCGTGGGAGCCAGCCCGACGTTCCCGCGGCTACGGTGTGGTGATCGTCGGCCGCGGTGCGGTCGCCATGCCGCTGCCGATGGCGAAGCTGGGGTGCGGCGGCTGGTTGTAGGCGGTGTTCTGCCAGGCCAGCGCGGTGCGGTACATGGTGTCGTGGAGCAGCGTGGTGATCCTGGTGCCGGTCTCGTACGGCGTCGAGTAGATCCGCAGCGCCGTGTTGTTGGTCGTCGGCCAGACGACTTCCTCGCGCCAGTCGCCGAAGATGTCGCCGGAGATCGCCGGCGTGGCCTTGGTCCCGTTGTTGCTGTGGACCGAGGCACCGGTCAGCTGGCGTGTGTCGGCCGAGGTGCCGTACTTGTCGATGTGGGTGCCGTCGAGGAGTTCTCGGGTCGTGTCGCCGTCCCACCAGGACAGGAAGTTCGAGCTGGACGGCTTCCGGCTGGTGACCACGGTGCCCTGGGGGTTGCGCACCCCGGAGACGGCGGAGGACCAGGATTCGGCGCCAGGGCTGCCCGACCAGATGTCACCGGAGACTCCACGGCCGTTGTCGCCGCTCGCCGGGGTGGACCAGAGGATCTTGCCCGTTTTCGCCTCCGCCATCCATGAGGACGGCTTCGAGCTGTCCTCGTCGACCTTGAACTCCTCCAGTCCCGCCCGGGAGGGGTCGAGGTCGCCCACGTGCATGGCGTCGCCGTGGCCGTTCTTCGTCGTCCACAGTCCGCTGCCGTTGTCGTCCACGGTCATGGCCCCGTACACGATTTCGTCCTTGCCGTCGGCGTCGACGTCGGCGACCGACAACTGGTGGTTGCCCTGACCGTCGTACCCCTTGCCGGAGTTGGTCGAGCTGTTGGTGTCGAAGGTCCAGCGCCGGGTGAAGGCGCCGCCCCGCCAGTCCCAGGCGGCGATGACACTGCGCGTGTAGTAGCCGCGCGCCATGATCAGGGAGGGTCTGGCCCCGTCCAGATAGGCGGTGCCGGCGAGGAAGCGGTCGACCCGGTTGCCGTACGAGTCACCCCAGGAGGAGACCGTGCCGCGGGCGGGAACGTAGTCGACGGTTCCCATGGCGGCGCCGGTCCTGCCGTTGAACATCGTCAGGAACTCGGGTCCGGACAGGACGTATCCGGAGGAGTTGCGGTAGTCGGCGGAGGAGCTGCCGATCACCTTGCCGGTTCCGTCGACGCTGCCGTCGGCCGTCTTCGTCGCCACTTCGGCCTGGCCGTCGCCGTCGTAGTCGTACACCTGGAACTGGGTGTAGTGCGCGCCGGAGCGGATGTTGCGTCCGAGGTCGACCCGCCAGAGCCGGGTGCCGTCGAGCCGGATCCCGTCGATGATCGTGTTGCCCGTATAGCCGGACTGGGAGTTGTCCTTGGCGTTGGTGGGCTGCCATTTCAGTACGAAGTCGAGGGCGCCGTCGCCGTCCAGGTCACCGACGGACGCGTCGTTGGCCTCGTAGGTGTAGGAGACCCCGTCCGGTGTCGTGCCGCCCGCGGGCGGGCTGATGGGCACGTCCTTGTACCCGGCGCGGAACTGGATGGCGTTGACCGAGTCGCCCTGCTCCGTGCCGTTGACGACGGCCCGTACCGTGTAGTCGGCGGTGGCGGGTGCGCCCGAGTGGAAGTAGTTGGTCGAGGCGGTGACGGGCGAGGCGTTGACCTTCGTGCCGGCCCGGTAGACGTTGAAGGACACGCCGTCGGGGTCGGTGCCCAGCCAGCGCCAGCTGATGAGGTTGCCGCTGTCGGTGTGCACGCTGACGACGCCACGGTCGAGCGCCTCGGCCTGCCGGGCGGTGGCGGCGTGCGAGGTGGGGCCGAGGGCGACCAGTCCGGCAGCGGCCAGCACGCCTGCCGTCAGCGAGCCGAGCAGTGCCCGGTTACGGGTGATCCGGCGTCGCCTGCGGTGGGAGCGGGGATCGGGGTGGGGGAGCAGAGGGTCCACGGTACGCACCTTCTGGCCGGGGATGGCTTACGTCACGTCAGTTGCTCCCGGACGCCGAAAGGTTGCCGCTTCACCGGCCCGCTTTCCGCCCCGTGTCCCCAGCCCGGCGGCGTTCGCGGCGGTGTGCAGTGAGCGCAGGGCAAGCAGCAGGAACCCGATGTCGTCGAGGTACACGGGATCCGGCAGCAGGTCGACGGGCGACACCGTGTAGATCACGGCGGCCCACATCAGCGCCTTGTTGCGCAGCGGGATGCCCGCATCGAGGAGCAGCTTCCTGGCCCGGAACACCCGTACCAGGAGAACGGCGGCGACGCCCGCCGCGAGCAGGGCGACGAGCCCGCCGAGAACGAGCCAGACGGAGGTGTCCATGGCCTATCGTCCACCCGTCCGAACGCCCGAGCTTCCGGATCCCGCGAGCCCGCTCCCGGCCCGCGGACGAACGCGTCGTTCAGGGGCGCACTGCCGGCCTGTCTCATTCATGGGCCAATCGTCCATGAGTTCTTCTCCTCTGTTACGGATCGTCCAATGAGGTTGTGCCGGACAGTGACTGGTCTCCACAACGCGGGTGACCGGCATCGGGCGTCCGAAACCGGAGAGGACCCCGCACGCCGGCCCGGCCGCCCTCATCGGACCACCGGCAGGGGGGTTCCCGGAGGCGGAGCCGCCGCGCAGGCGGCGTCCAGCCTGATGCGGAGGTCCATCACAGCACCCGGCTCGTCCATGATGTCCCCCCGGCCCCCCGGGGACTCGAGAATCGCCCGGTCGCCGATCTCGGGAGCGGACACCCGCAGGAGGTGCAGGGGCGGGACGGCGGTCATGGGGTGCGGCGGGGAGTCGAGGGGCATCACCTGCACGGTGAGGTGCGGCCGGTGTGCGGCTTCGGAGAGCACCGCCCACTGCTCGGTCATCACCTCGGGACCGCCCACCCGGGTATACAGCGCCGCGGCCGGGATCAGGGCCCACAGGGCCGCGCCGCGGCCCTCCAGGCGCCGCTGGCGCTCCTCCAGCAGCTCGAGGCGCCGGGTGCGCAGCGCACCGGTGTCCGCGGGGTGCAGGATCCGGTCCAGGGCAGCCGCGTAGGCCGGAGTGCGCAGCAGTTCGGGGACCAGCGCGGGATGCCAGGTCCGGACGAGTGAGGCCGAGGACTCGAGGCCGATGACCTCCTGCCGCCACGGCTCCATCGCGTCCCGCCAGCGGTGCCACCATCCGGGCAGGTTCGCGGCCCCCAGACCCGTGATGATCGATTCCGCCTCCGCCTCGGGAACCTCGTAGCGGTCCAGCAGGGCCCGGACCTGGCGGGCGTCCAGCCCGGTCTCGGCGCGTTCGATGCGACGCACCGTGGCCGGATGCGCTTCGAGAGCCCGGGCTGCCGCCTGCAGACTGACGCCCGCGCGTTCCCGCAAGATCCGCAGGCGTGCCGCGAGGACACGGTGCTCGACCGTGGGACCCGAACGGGGCCTCATGCGCCCACCTTCCTCATGAGGACTCCGAAACGGAGAAACCCAGACATTCTGTCACTTGCAAAGTATGCACTTTGCGCCGAGAGTACATACATGCCGGAAATAGACACCCGCTCGCGCCTCGCTCCGGAGGACCCGAGCGGAAGGAGCGCACAGAGCTGGTGGATCCCCCGTCTACCCGAGGGGGTGCCTCAGGCGCGCCATCGTGTCCAGGAGGCGATGCGGGAGTGGGGAGAGCCTGACGACCGGGTCGAAACAGCCGCCCTGGTCGTGACCGAGCTGGTCACGAACGCGGTGCAGCACACCTCGGGCCGACGGGTCCGATGCAGGCTCCTGCGTTCCTCCGACGGGGTGCGGATCTGCGTGTGGAACCGCGCCCGGGCCCGTGTGCCGGCTCCGACGCGGCCCATGGACGCGAAGTCGGCCTCGCACGGCTCGCACGGCTCCCACGGCCCGACGCCACGCCGCCCCGAGCTGTCGCACGCGCCCGGGGACGGACCCCATGGCCAGGGAAGCCGGGCCGGCGCGAACCACGGGGACCTTGCCGGGGCCGTCGGCGGACCCGACCTCCCCGACATCACGGATATCGACTCCCTCGCCGAGGACGGCCGGGGGCTGATGCTCGTGGACGCGCTGGCGACGCGATGGGGAACGCGCACCAGCCTCTCCAGTCGGCTCGTCTGGGCCGACATCTGAACAGCTCAGGCGACAGCCGTCCGGCACTCCGGATGGCCCCAGCCCTTCGGGTTCTTCGCGATCATGTCCTTCGCCGCATACGGCTTACCGCAGTGGCAGCGGCCCGAGAACTTCGCCCGGATCGTCGCGGAGGGGCGTGAGGCAGCTCCCTCGGTGCCCGCACCCGGGGTCCGGCCCTTCGTCGAGCGGGCGGGAGCCGGCACCGGCAGCCCGGCGGAACCGTGCGCGGTTCCCGCAGGCTGCTGCGATACCGCGACCTCGCTCGCGGCCTGATCGGCGAGCGCGTTGAGCGGATCACCGTTCACCTGATGCGCGGGCACGTAGCGAAAGCTCACGCTCCGGCCGCCGAGCAGCGCGTCGATGCCGACCACGAGCTCACGGTTGGCGACCGGCTTGCCCGCCGATGTCTTCCAGCCGTTGCGCTTCCAGCCCGGCAGCCACTTGGTCACCGCGTTCATCGCGTACTGGGAGTCCATGCGCACCTCGACCGGCACGGCCGGATCGGTGGACTTCAGCAGCTCCTGCAGTGCGGTGAGCTCCGCGACGTTGTTGGTCGCGGTGCCCAGCGGACCGGCCTCCCACCTCTGCGGGCAGCCTTCGGCATCCGCCACGACCCATGCCCAGGCGGCAGGTCCCGGATTTCCTTTGGATGCCCCGTCACACGCGGCGATGATGCTCTCGTTCATGCCCTTGATCATGCCAGCACAGGGGCTCAGGGCACGATCGAGTCGATGTAGCCGCCGTCGACCCGCACCGCGGCACCCGTGGTGGCCGATGCCTGCGGGGAGCTGAGGTAGACGACCATGTGCGCGATCTCCTCCGGCTCGATCAGCCGCTGCAGCAGGGACTGCGGACGGTGCAGCCGCATGAACTCGCGCTGGGCCTCGTCCCACGGCAGGTCCCTGTCCACCAGTTCGTAGACGAAGTCCTCGATCCCGCCCGTGTGCGTCGGGCCGGCGATCACCGAGTTCACGGTCACCCCCGTTCCCGCGGCCTCCTTGGCGAAGCCCCGGGAGACCGCCAGCAGCGCGGTCTTCGACATCCCGTAGTGCATCATCTCCGCGGGGATCACGACGGCGGAATCGCTCGCGATGTTCTGCACCCGCCCCCAGCCCCGCTCAACCATTCCGGGCAGATAGGTGCGGATCAGCCGTACCGCGCTGAGGACATTGGTGTCGAAGTAGGTGCGCCACTCCTCGTCGGTGATCTCCAGGGGCGGCCTGGCACCGAAGATGCCGAGATTGTTGACGAGGATGTCGGCGGCCGGCACGGCCTCGTGGAGTTCGGCGGCTCCCTGCTCGGTGGTCAGGTCGCAGGCGAGCGTGAGGACCGTCGCGTCCGGCACGGTGCCGCGCAGGACGTCCGCCGCCGTCTCCAGACGGTTCAGGCCACGACCGGTGAGGACGACGCGCGCCCCGGCGTCGGCGAGCCCGGTGGCGATGGCGAGGCCGATGCCCTGCGAGGAGCCGGTGACGACCGCGGTCCTGCCGGCAAGATCGATGCGCACCTTGTGCTCCTTCCGTCGCCCGTCCTCGGTGTACGGGGCCGTCTCCACCCTGGCACCGCTCGCGCCAGGACGCCTTCCGGGGCGCGGTTGCGCCCTGTCAGCCCACTGCGGCCGGGCGCCGAAGTGTCCATCCGAGCAGCACGACCGAGCACACCGCCGCGAGGGCGCACCAGGTGGAGATGAATTCCGTGCGCCACAGCGCCGCGCAGACCGCCGCACCCACGGCGACCAGGACGCCCAACAGCACGAGCCACCGGTCACCCGCGAGCAGCAGGGACCCGACAGTGGCGAGCAGGTACCCCGCCACGAGCAGTTCCGGGAGGGCCTGGTCGAGTACGTAGCCGAGCGTGTGGCCGCGGATGTCTGCCGTGACGGGGCGAGTGGCCAGGCTGTACGACAGGGCCGCGGCGGTGGCGATGCCGGCCGCGAGGGGGACCGCCAGACGGCGACGGGCCGCGGGCGGCGACGCGCACAGGACTCCGAGCGGCACCCAGAGTGCCAGCAGGGGAAGCGCGATGACGGCCCAGACCAGGGTGGCGGTCCCGCTGCCGCCTCCGGAGCGCCAGACGACCGATTCGACGATCTGGTGCGCCCCGAGCAGCAGCGGCAGCGAGGCGAGCGGCAGGTCGCGGGCCCGTGGCGGTCGCGCGACGCAGCACACCCCGATCACGGCGACTCCCGCGCCCGCGACGAGATCGGCGGTCGCACTCCAGCACATGGCGCCACCCCGGTCCGGAACCGCACGCGTCAGCGGTTGCCCGCGCCACGCTACGGTTCCGGGGGCCCGCGATCGGGCCGACACGGCGGCTGCGCCGTCGTCACCGGATGCGTGCGGGGCCCCGGCCTGCGGGAGGCGCGGCCGGGAGCCCCGTTGCGAGTGTCAGAGGACCCCGGACGCGGAGACCGCGATCTGGGCCTTGGTCCGGCCGGTCGACGAGCCGTAGGACTCGATCTTGCGGACCAGTTCCATGCTGGGCTTGTCGGCGACCTCACCGAAGACCACGTGCTTGCCGTCCAGCCACGGGGTGAGGACGGTGGTGATGAAGAACTGCGAACCGTTGCTGTTCGGGCCCGCGTTGGCCATCGAGAGCAGACCCGGCTTGTTGTGCTTCAGGGTGAAGTTCTCGTCGGCGAACTTCTCGCCGTAGATGCTCTTGCCACCGGTGCCGTCGCCCCGGGTGAAGTCGCCACCCTGCAGCATGAAGTCGGGGATGACACGGTGGAACGGCGAACCGGCGTAGCCGTAGCCGTTCTCGCCCGTGGCCAGCGCGCGGAAGTTCTCCGCGGTCTTGGGGGCCACGTCGTCGAAAAGGTTGAACACGATCCGCCCGGCGGGCTCGTTGTCGATGGTGATGTCGAAATACGCCTTGATGGTCATGAGGCCATCCTGACATTGCCGGCCACCTCCCGATGCACAGCCCCCGCCCGGCGCGGCTCGCCACCCATCGGATGCGGGCCGCTCTCCCCGTCCGATGCCGCTCGCCCCGTGCCGCCGCCGGTGAACGAAGTGCGGCGCACCACGGCCCCGAAGCCGTGGTGCGCCGCGTTTCAAGCCGTCGGATCAGCGGTTGCCGCCCCCACCGTTGTTGTGGCCGCCACCGTTGCCGTTGTGGTTGCCACCACCGTTGTTGTGGCCGCCACCGTTGTTGTGGCCGCCACCGTTGTGGTTGCCCCCACCGTTGTGGTTGCCCCCACCGTTGTGGTGGCCACCACCGTGGTGCCGGCCCCAGGACTTGGAGTCGACCTTGTGGCCACGGTTGTCACGCAGGGTCGCGGTGTCCCTGGAGTCCCACACCTGCTGGCGGCGGTCCTGGTACACGTCGTGCCTCGTGTCCCGGCCGATGCCGGTGTGGACCCGGACGGAGGAGCGGCCGGGCAGGCGCAGGTCGAAGCGGTAGGTGCGGCGGCTCTCGTCCGTGAGCGTCCAGCCACGGAGGTTGACGGCACGGCGTCCGGTATTGGTCACGGTGACCCACTCCGCGTTCAGGCTGCGGTTGGACGCGTTGTCCCGGCCGGGAGCGTCGTGCTGGATGTGGCCCAGGACGACGGACGAGCGCTGAGCCGGCCTGTTGTTGCCGTGGTCCCGGCCATCGGCGCTGGCAGGGAGTGCCGCTGCGGCGAGCAGTGCGCCGGAGGCGAGAACGGTGGCGGTGATCCGTCGTGCGGAACGGGACATGGAAACCCCTCATGATGCAGGCCCGGAACGAATTGCCGGGCGTTGTTCGGCCCCGGCGTACTGCCGGGAACGCAAACTTTGTCCCGCTTTCGCTGTGGCCGGAAGATGCCCTGGTTCGTGTGACAAAGTACGGACATTTCTGTCACACACGACTGCAATCGGCACCGATCCCGCCGGTCGTATACCTGTCAACCGTTGATCATTGCACCGACCCTTTCAGCGGGCCGATTCCCTGGTCACAGCGCCCCCGCCACGCCTCACTCCGCTCCCCGCGCACCCCCGTCCGGCCCGCACGCATCGTGTAACGAAAGCGACAGCGCTTTCCTGGACAGGAGTTCCCTTACGTCCGGAAATGAGCTCACGCGTTCGAGCGTTCAGCGCCCAGCCCGCCGGTCCGATGCGGGCCCGCTGTCCACCGCTGGTGACCATCGCGTTGACCGAGGTCATCGGATCGAGCGCCATCGTCCTGGCCAGCAGCACGCCGGCAGCCAGCGGGAGCAGCGTCACGGCCAGGGCCGTACCGGCACTCGTCAGGTTCTGGATGCGGGGGCGCCGCGGCGCGTCGGGAAGCATGGTTCCCATTCGATCAACGGCGGCCTGCCGCGAGATCGGGCAACGTACTCAGTCCGGCCGCTCCGCCGTACTCATTCGGCGCCGCTCCCGTGCCGGGCCGTCAGTCCCGACCCGTCAGCCCCGTCCCGTCACTCCCGGACCGGTCGTACAGCTGGCGGTCATGCCCCGGGCGCAGGGGGCGGGCCCCAATGCGAGTACCTGGGCAGCCATTTCACCCGGTAGTCGGGGTGCCCCGCGTACTCCGCGGCCATCTGTCTGACGACGAAACCCAGCCCCACGGCACGGCCGGAGACGAAATCCTGGCCCGGGCGGTCCGTGTCCATGGACGCGATCTCCTCGTACTCGTCCAGCAGGACCCTGTTCGTCTCGATGCGGCGCAGCGTGCGCGCAGGATCCTGAAGGGCGATGTGCCGGTCGTAACCACGGTTCCGTACGACGAACGCGATACCGCTGGTGCGGTCATGAACCTCGCCGGGTGCCTCCGCAGGGCACCGCCAGCCCTCGCCGCCGGCTTCCTGCGCGGTGCGCTCCTCCTCGGAAAGGCGCGCCCTCACGAAGGCCAACAGGTCCGAGTTCTCTGCCATCTTGTTCCAAATCCCTCGCCGTCACAGGCACGTGCCGGCTGCGCACCGACGTACGTCCGCAGCTCCGGGCCCGTTCTACCCAACCAGCAGAGGATGCCTCACCAGCACGTCCCCCACGCGGTCCGCCCCGGGTGCCGTCCGTATGACGGACACGGACGCGTCAGGTGCCGACGGGAATCAGCAGTGCGGTGACGTTGTCGTGTCCTCCCGCGTCGAGGGCGAAGTCCACCAGGGACCGCGCGTCCTCGATCAGGCCGTCGCCCCGGGCCGACGCCCTGTGTCGGCGGTGGGGCAGCGCCGACCGCAGCGCCTCGGCGTCGGGCAGGTACCGCCACAGTCCGTCGGTGCACAGCAGGAGGCGGCCGGGCACCGACGGCCGGTAGCTGCGCACCTGAGGCGCCGGTTCCCCCGCGTCCGCCCCCAGCCAGGCGGAGAGCGCCTCGTGCTGACCGGTGTCGTCCTCGGTCAGCGCTATTCCCGGTCCCTCGTCCGGAAGCCAGTAGGCACGGCTGTCTCCGATCCAGGAACTCCAGATGCCCTGCGGACCCGCGATGCCCGCGACATAGGTGCAGGCCGGGGCGGCGTCCCTCGATACGGCCAGCGCCTCAACCGCGTGTGCCGCGCGGACGGCGGCGTGATCGAGGGCGGTCTCCGGCAGGTCTCCGGCGTTCAGACGCGTCGTCAGCCACCTCGCGCCGACGTCGGCCGCGACCTTCGCGGCACGCTCGGAGCGCGGTGACATCGACACGCCGTCGCAGACCACCCCGATCGTCCACGGGCCGGCCGTGGTCAGCACCATGGCGTCCGCGTTGATCGCGCGCCGTCTGCCGCGGTCGCTGACCGCCGCCGCACCGGTGTCCGCCGTGATCTCCACGTGCGAACGGAACGCCGGCTGCGCCGCGCCGCAGTCCCAGCAGTGGCCGTCGGGGGCGACCGTGCCGCCGCATTCGGCGCATCCCGGGGTCGTCACGCCCCGCACGGTTCGTGCGCGCTCCGTACTCATCGGGCGAACCTACCCGGCCCGGTCAGCCGGGCGACACCCCGCAGGCGGCCAGCAGGAGCGCGATGTCGTCGGGCCGGTCCTCGTCCTGGATCGCCTGCCCGATGACACGGTCCGCCATCTCGGCGAGGGGAGCGTGGCCCACCTCTGCCAGGGTGCTGCGCAGACGCTCGATCCCCTCGTCGATGTCCTCTCCCGACTTCTCCACGAGGCCGTCGGTGAACAGGGCGAGCACGGCGCCCGGGGAGAGCTGTAGTTCGCTCACCGGATACGACGCCTCGGGGTCGACGCCGAGCACGACGCCGCCCGGGAGGTCCAGGACCTCGGTCCGGCCGTCGGGGTGCCGCAGTACGGGCTGGGGGTGGCCTGCTCGTACTGCCTGGGTGAACCCGGTGCCGGGGTCGAGCACGACGTAGCAGCAGCTGGCGAACTGGCCCGGATCAAGGTCGATGAGCAGCCGGTTGGTGGCGCTCATGATCTCCTGGGGGTCATGCCCGCTGAGGGCGAACGCCCTTACCGCACTGCGTAGTTGTCCCATCGTCGCGGCTGCTGCGACACCGTGCCCCTGTACGTCCCCGATGACCAGGGCCGGCCCGCTGCCGGTCTCGATGACGTCGTACCAGTCTCCGCCCACCTCCATGCCCTGGGTGCCGGAGAGGTAACGCCCGATGGTCTCGACGCCGTCGAGCACGGGGAGCCGGTGCGGCAGCAGGGCGTCCTGCAGCCCGCGCGCCAGGGCGGCCTCGGTGTCGTAGCGCTGGGCGCGTTGGAGCGCCTGGGCGATGAGTCCGGCCAGGGCGGTGAGCACGGTGCGCTCCTCGGGGCTGAAGCCCCGCGGCTGGTCGAAGCCGAGGATGCACGAGCCGACCGGCCGCCCGGAGGCGATGAGCGGCAGGAAGGCGCGGGCGCCGACGCTCGTGTCCATGGGGATGCCGGGGTAGGAGGCCGCCAGCTTCTCCATGGACTCGAAGAACAGCGGCCTGCCGGTCGTGAGCGTGTCCACTCCGGGGATGTGGGCGTCGAGGCCGACGCCGTCGAAGCGGTCCAGGAAGCCCTTCGGGAAACCCGTCTCCCATGCCAGGTAGAGGCGCCCCTCGTTCTGCAGGTAGATGGCCAGTTGTCTGCCGCCGAAGGCGGGCAGCAGTTCCTCCGTGACCACGGCGGACACCTGCCGGGCCGTGACGGCCTCCGTCAGCGCGATGGCCAGGGCGACCG
The DNA here is from genome assembly GCF_042749285.1 of Streptomyces sp. NPDC059499. NCBI lineage: Bacteria > Bacillati > Actinomycetota > Actinomycetes > Kitasatosporales > Streptomycetaceae > Streptomyces > Streptomyces sp. NPDC059499. The sequence goes on along the minus strand of NZ_JBHYTT010000004.1, from coordinate 170,288 downwards.
GGCGGTACAGGACGGTCGCGCGGTCGGCGGCGGAGCCGAGGCCCGCGCCCGGTGTGCCGACGGAATGCGGCGCGTAGTCGGGCTGCGGCGCGGGGGTGATGGTGACCGTGACTCCGTCGCGGCCCGGGTACATGGCTACGGACAGCCATTCGGTCGGGGTGCGTCTGGCGCGGAAGTGCACGGGGGCGTCGGAGAAGAGGGCCGCCCGGTGGTGGTCCTCGTAGGCGGGGTGCGCGAGCCAGGGCAACGCGTCCCACAGGCTCCGGCCGACCAGCTCCGCCCGTCTGTGCCCGAGGATCTCCTCACCGTGCCGGTTGACGTAGGTGATCCGTCCCAGCCGGTCGTGGGAGAGCACGCCGCGCGGGATCCGGTCGGCGGCTTCCGGGACGACGGGCTCGGCACCCGGGTCGAGCAGCACACCGGTCAGATGGTGTGCGTGCCCGGCGCCGCCGGGCCCGTGACCCGAGAGCTCCAGCAGGAGCGAACGGCCGTCGGGGCCGCGCAGCCGCATCCGGCGTACGTACGGCTGTGCGGACCGTGCGGCCCGGCTGCCCAGGGTCCACATTCCGCGTACGTCCTCCGGCAGCAGCCGGGCGGTCAGCGAGTCCATCGTGTGCGGCGGGAGGTCCACGGGCTCGGTGCCGAGGATCAGGCACGCCTCGTCGTCCGCGGTGACCGCCCCGGTGCCCAGGTCGCAGTCGAAGTGGCCGATCCGCATCGGCTGCGCGGTCTCCGTGGGCAGCCGGACGGTCATGGGGTCGCCTTCCCACTCGGCCCGCGACCCGCCCTTCTCCAGCTCCGCGATATCCGCGCCGAGATGTTCCGCGATGCCCTGCAGCCTGTTGCGGTCCGCCCCGCCGACCGGTTTCCCCCGGGTGGCGTAGCGCAGCACGACGAGCACACCGACGATGGTGCGCCCGCTCCTGACAGGTACGTACAGCGAGCCGAAGGGGAACGGCAGACCTGCCATGAGCTGGGGAAAGCGCCGCATGGCGTCCTCGGCGTCGCCCAGGTACACGGGCCTGCCCGAGCGGTACGCCTCGGCCACCGGGAAGGGCCGGTTCACGTGCATGCGCCACCAGGGGCGCATCAGGGGTGCGGGAAGGCCGGCGAGGACCGCCATCAGCAGCAGCCCCGGAGTGCGGGAGCGCAGGTAGATGCCGCCGGCGTACCCGCCGACGGCCTCGATCGCGCTGACGACAGCCTGGGCGAGCACCAGAGACGGGCCACCCGCTGCCCGGCCGTCATCGGGTCTCCAGGTCACACCACCAGCATGCGCCACCCCTTTACCCCCGGCACTTCCATGCTTCGCGCTGTGGCCGGGCACCGCACCGGGCCCGGTGTGCGGTCCGCCCGCATGGGCCCCGGGCCCGCGCCCGCGTAACACACGTCCTGGTGTTCGAGTCGGAAACGGCGGGACAACGTCTCATTCCACACCGTACGACCGGCTTTCGGCCAACGATGCGTGACTCCTGCGCCGCCGGACAACCTCGGGGGCCCTTCCTCGGCTCTCTCAGGAAAAGATCCTCCACTGCCCACCGGGCACTCGGAAATCGAGGAACGATGACCACCAGAACCCCCCGCAGCCGGCTGTGGCGGCCGTCCGTCGCCGCCGCGGCGGCGATCACCGTGATAGCCGGCGTCGTCGCCGCGGCACCGGACGGCAGGAAGGCACAGCCCGTTCCGGAGCTCGGCCTGATCGCCGCTTCGCCGTCGGTGACGCTCGACTCGTGGAAGGAGGATCCGGGTGTCTACCTGGATCTCGGTACGTACCTCACCGCCACGAAGGCCCCTCTGGAACTGAAGGTGACCCGCGCGTCCTACAAGGACCCGGTCGTCGCCACGCAGATCATCCGCCAGGGGAAGAAGACCCGCACCAGGGCCCTGCCCAAGGGGCTCGTGAAGGACTTCACGGGGCTGACGGACTTCGTCCGGGTCACCGTCACGAACGCCGCGGGCAAGACCGTGCTCAACAAGACGGAGTCCTTCTGCCCGAACAACGCGTCGGGACGGGTCCGCCCCGAAGCACCGGCCACGTCGAAATATCCCGAGAGCTGTCCCGTGAACCCCTTCACGCTCGGCTCGGTCTGGGGTGTCGAGAACGGCTGGGCGGCCAACACGTACGCGGGCTACTCCTCGACGCCGGTCACACTCCCCGCCGGGAAGTACACCGCGAAGGTGTCGGTGACCAAGACCTATCGCGACCTGTTCGGTATCGCCGACAAGCCGCAGACGGTCAAGGTGACCGTGCGCGAGCGCAGCTGGGAGGAGAACGCGGGCGCCCGGTCCACCGGCGGCCACGCCTCCCACGCGGCAGGGCACTCGGGCCATGCGGCCATGCGCACGCCCGCGCCCGCGGCGGCCACCAGCGGCGCGGGTCCTTCGTACAACGTGGGCCACGGTCCTTACGCGCCGGCGCCGGCGGCGCTGCCCTGGGCGGTCAAGCGGGCGGGCTTCCGGTCCGCGCAGGCAGGTGACGGGCCGGGGCGGACGGACGGTTCCCGGCAGGCGCCCGCCGCCCGCCCCAACGCGAAGCGGCCGACCGGCCGGGCCGCGGTGCCGAACGTGCCCAAGCCCGACCTCCGTTCGCTGCCCGCGTACGGCATCACCATCGCCGACGGCGACGCGGACGCCCCGGGCAAGGACTACCTGGCGTTCAGCGCCAATGTGTGGAACGCGGGCCCCGCGCAGCTGGTGGTGGACGGCTTCCGGGCTCCCGGCAAGGCGCTGATGGACGCCTACCAGTACTTCTACGACGCCTCGGGCAAGCAGGTCGGCTACACACCGACCGGCACCATGGAGTGGGACCCCCGTCCGGGTCATGAACACTGGCACTTCACGGACTTCGCGAGCTACCGACTGCTCAAGGCCGACAAGAAGGAGACCGTCCGCAGCGGCAAGGAAGCCTTCTGCCTGGCCAACACCGACGCCGTCGACTACACGGTGAAGAACGCCAACTGGCACCCGGACAACACCGATCTGTCCACCGCGTGCGGCCAGGAGAACTCGATCTCCGTACGGGAGGTCCTCGACGTCGGCTCCGGTGACACCTATACGCAGGACCTTCCCGGCCAGTCCTTCGACATCACCGGACTGCCCAACGGCACGTACTACATCCAGGTGCTGGCCAACCCCGAGAAGCGGCTCAAGGAGACGAACCTCGGCAACAACAGCGCGCTGCGCAAGGTCGTCCTGGGCGGCCGTGCCGGCGCCCGTACGGTGACCGTGCCGGCGCACGGTCTGGTGAACGCCGGCTGACGGCGGCCATGTGCGATCCGGCTCCCGGGAGAGTCTCCCGGGAGCCGGCGTTCGCTTTGGGCTGCGTCAACAGCCGCTGATCGTGGTGGAGTTGCTGTGGCAGACTTCGCAGGTGGAGCGGTTCACCCCATCTGCAACGGAGCTCGTCATGACGCCTGGGACGCCTCAGCCCCCGATCGACACCAGCAGGCCCCATTCGGCGCGCGTCTACGACGCGCTCCTCGGTGGCAAGGACAACTACCCCGTGGACCAGGCGGTGGCCGAGCACCTGCCGGTCGAGGCGAAGACGGGCGCGTTGCAGAACCGCGCGTTCATGAACCGCGCGACGGCCTGGCTGGCCGGCGAGGGCGTCGACCAGTTCCTCGACATCGGTACGGGGATCCCCACGGCGCCGAACCTGCACCAGACGGCCCAGGAGATCAACCCGGCCTCGCGGGTCGTCTACTGCGACAACGACCCGATCGTCCTGAGGCATGCGGAAGCCCTGCTGATCAGCCGTCCGGAGGGGGCGACGGACTACGTGCACGCCGATGTGCGCGAGACGGGCACGATCATCGAGGCCGCCCGCAAGGTCCTGGACTTCGACCGCCCCGTCGCGCTCTCGCTCCTGGGCCTCCTCCACTTCCTGCCCGACGACGAGGACCCGTACGCCATCGTGCGCACCCTGACGGCCTCGTTGGCGCCGGGCAGCTTCGTGGTGCTGTCCCAGGGCGCTTCGGACGTGAACCCGGAGCGTGGCGAGCAGGGCACTCAGGAGTACGGGAAGGGCGGCATCCGGCTGGCGCTGCGGACCCGGACGGAGTTCGAGCGCTTCTTCGAGGGCCTCGATGTGGTCGAGCCCGGAGTGGTGACGGCGCCCGAGTGGTACCGCGGGACGCCCGCTCCCCGGCCGGAGGAGAGCGGCCTGTACGTGGCCGTCGCCCTCGTCCCGTAGAACCGGCACCGAAGGGATCTTTCATGACGGACAGTCACCAACACTCTGCGGCAGCGACGTTCGACGCGATCGGCGCCGACTACGAGCGGGCGTTCGCCGGTTCGGCCGCGCACCGCGACTCACTGACGCGGCTCCTCGGACAGCTCGCACCGGGCAGCACCGTCCTGGACGTCGGCAGCGGGACAGGGCTTCCGACCGCCCGCACGCTGGCCGACGCCGGGCACCGGGTGCTGGGGGTCGATGTGTCACCGGTCATGGTCGAACTGGCGTCCCGCCAAGTGCCCGAGGCATCGTTCCGTTGCGCCGACATTCGCGAACTCCCTCTGGAGGAAGAGAGTTTCGACGCCATCTGCGTCTACTTCTCGCTCCTGCAGATGACGCGCGAGGAACAGACCGCCCTCGTGCACCGGCTGGCAGGAGCACTGCGGCACGGCGGCCGAATGGTCCTGGCCACGGTTCCCTTGGACGTGCAGGAGGTGAGCGCGGTCTTCATGGGCCAGCAGGTGCTGGTGAGCAGCTTCTCCCCCGAGGCCTTCGCCGCTCTGGCGTCCGGTGCGGGGCTCTCGGCGGAGTGGGAGGACCACACGGTGTTCACGCCGGCCGACGGCGGGGCGGTGCCCGAACCTCATATGTTCCTGCACTGCCTGCGGAGCTGACGCGGGCGCGGTCCGCTCAGTGTTCCGGCGGCGCGGTGGGCGGCAGCAGCTGCTCCGTCCAGATGACCTTGCCGCCGTCGTCCGTGTAGCGCGTGCCCCACCGCTCCGCGAGCTGCGCGACGAGGAAGAGCCCGCGGCCGCCCTCGTCCGTGGTCGCGGCCTGCCGCAGATGGGGCGAGGTGCTGCTGCGGTCGGAGACCTCGCAGATCAGGGTGCGGTCACGGACCAGCCTGACGCGGATGGGGCCGTTGGCGTAGCGGATGGAGTTGGTGACGAGTTCGCTGAGGATCAGCTCGGTCGTGAACGCCTCCTCGACCAGGTCCCACTCCGTCAGCTTGCGGGACACCTCGGCGCGTACGCGGGAGACCGCCGCGGGGTCGGAGGGTACCTCCCAGTCGGCCACGTCCTGCGCGGCGAGCCTGCGTGCGCGGCCGACGAGCAGCGCGATGTCGTCGCGGGCTCGTGCGGGAACCATGACGCGCAGGACCGCCTCGCAGGTCTCCTCGGGTGTCCGGCCGGCGTAGTCGGCGAGGGTGCCGCGCAGGAGCTCCAGTCCTTCGTCGATGTCCCGGGTCCGGTCCTCGACGAGGCCGTCGGTGTAGAGCACCAGCCGGCTGTTCTCCGGCAGCTGTATGTCGAGTGTCTCGAAGGGAAGGCCGCCGAGGCCCAGGGGTGGCCCGCCGGGCACCTCGGCGAACTCGGCGGCGCCGTCCGGGTGGACGATCACCGGCTGGAGGTGGCCTGCCCGTGCCATGGTGCAGCGCCCGGACACCGGATCGTAGATCGCGTAGAGGCAGGTGGCCCCGGTGACTCCCCCGGCGGAGTCGTCGGCCGTCTCGTCCTGGTCGATCCGGGCCACCAGCTCGTCCAGGTGCCAGAGCAGTTCGTCGGGGGGAAGGTCCAGCGTGGAGAAGTTGTGGACCGCGGTGCGCAGCCGTCCCATGGTGGCGGCCGCGTGGAGCCCGTGGCCCACGACGTCGCCGACGACGAGTGCGACCCGGGCGCCGGGCAGCGGAATGATGTCGAACCAGTCCCCGCCCACCCCGCCGAGCCCGCCGATCCCGGCCTGCGCGGGCAGGTACCGGTAGGCCGCGTCGATGGCGGTCTGGTCGGGGAGGCCCCGTGGCAGCAGGCTGCGCTGCAGGGTGACCGCCACGGTGTGCTCACGTGAGTAGCGGCGGGCGTTGTCGATGCTCACGGCGGCGCGGGCGACGAGTTCCTCGGCGACGGACAGATCCTCGTCCTCGAACCGTTCGGGCCTCTGCGCCCGCCAGAACATGGCCACGCCCAGGATGACGCCCCGGGCCCGCAGCGGAACGGCGATCATCGAGTGGAAACCGCACTCGACGAGGCGCTCGGCCCGTGCGGGATGCTGCTCCTGCCATCCAGACAGGGCCGGCAGGTTCGTATCGATGACCGCCTCACCCCTGAGCAGGCCGGCGCCGATGGCGGTGCTCGGCATGAAGCGGATGACCGACCCGAGCGGATAGAGCCCCGTGTCGTGCCGGGCACCGCTGAGCGCCGTGCGCCGCATGTCGGCGACCGTACGTGCCGCCGTCGGCTCCTCGCCGCGCAGCACGGTCTCCGCCACGTCGACGGTCGCGTAGTCGGCGAACCTGGCCGTGGCGAAGTCGGCCAGCTCCTCGCACGTCCGTACGACATCGAGGGCGGTGCCGATCTCCGTACCGGCGTCGTACAGCAGCTTCAGCCTGCCCCGCGCCACATCGGCCTTGCCCGTGAGTGCCTGCAGTTCCGTGGTGTCGCGCAGGGTGGTCACACTGCCCGGCGGGCCGCCGTCCTGATCCGTGGAGCGCTGGCTGACCGCGAGAATCCGGTCGCCCACCGAGAGCACCTCGTCCGTGGCGATGCGTCCCGAGGCCAGCAGATCGGTGGTGAGGGGGTCGAGACCCAGATCGGTGACTGCTCGGCCTTCCACCTGCGCCGGCAGGCCGAGCAGCCGCCGTGCCTCGTCGTTGACCAGCAGGAGCCGCCCGTCCCCACCGACGATGAGCACGCCCTCCCGCACGGCGTGCAGGACGGCGTCGTGGTGTTCGTACATCCGGGTCATCTCGGTCGGGCCGAGACCATGGGTCTGGCGCCGAAGCCGTCTGCTGACGAGCGCCGTTCCGCCCATCGTGAGGAGCAGGATCCCCGCGGCGGAGCCGAAGAGGAGGGGGAACTGGTTCTCGACGACGCCGCTCACCCGCTCGATGGTGATTCCCGCGGACACCATGCCGATGACTTTGCCGTTCGCGCCGAAGACGGGCACCACGGCCTGCACCAGGGGGCCGATCGTCCCGTTGACCCTCTCGGTGACGACGCGGCCGTCGAGTGCGGGCTTCACGTCGCCGACGAACTTCTTCCCGATCCGGTCGGGCAACGGGTGGGTGTACCGGATCGAGTCGAGGTTCAGTACGACGATGAAATCGACTCCCGAGCCCTTCCGGGCCGCCTCGGCCTTCGGCTGGAGCACCGCGCTGGGGTCCGGGCTCTCCAGGGCCGCTTCCATGCCCGGGGCGTTCGCGAACGTCTCGGCGACGGCGACGGAGCGGTTGCGGGCTTCCCGTGCGCTGTCGGCCCGGGACTGCAGCACGAGCGCGGCCACGGCCGCAGCGACGAGCAACACCACGATCGCCAACTGCAGGAGAAAGACCTGACCTGCGACGGTCCTCATTTTGAGAAACGAACGCGGGCGGCCGTAGCGTCCGGCCATGGTCCCCTTTTTACACCCTCGGCATGGACCGGGCGAGCCGTGTACCGCGAGGCATCGCGGCCACAAGCGCCCGGAGCTGCACCCTACGACTGAGCGGCCGGTGCCTCCGGCTTCCTCGCCGCGCCCCCGTCCTCATGGGCGAGCCGGTGGGGCCACCACACCCGGGGGCCGATGTCCAGGAAGAGGGAGGTGACCAGCACGGACCGTACGACGAAGGTGTCCAGGAGCACGCCCAGGGCGACCGCGAAGCCGATCTCCGCGAAGGCCACGACCGGCAGGGTCCCCAGTGCGGCGAAGGTGCCCGCCAGGACCAGCCCCGCCGAGGTGATCACGGCCCCGGTGGCGGCGAGGCCCGTCAGCACACCGGCCCTGGTGCCCTGGTGCAGGGCCTCCTCACGGATCCGTGTGGTCAGGAAGATGTTGTAGTCGATACCGAGTGCCACCAGGAACACGAACACGAACAGCGGGAAGTCCGTCGTCTCGCCGGCGTAGTCGAACACGTACCGGAAGACGAGCGCGCTGATACCGAGGGCGGCCGTGAAGGACAGCACCACGGTCGCGATCAGCAGCAGGGGCGCCACCAGTGCGCGCAGCACGAGCATCAGGACGATCAGCACCACCAGCAGGACGAGGGGAATGATGAGCAGGTTGTCGTGCCTGGTGGCGGTGTCCATGTCGAGAATCGCCGCTGTGTCGCCACCCACCAGGGCGTCCGCGTCCGGCACCTGATGCACCGCGTCACGGACCCGTTCCACGGTCTGCTCGGCCTGGTCGCTGTCGCTGGGGTCGGTCAGCGTCGCCTCGAAGATCACCCGGCCCTCGTGCACCGGCTTGGCACCGGGCGGTACGACGAGGGAGCCGGGCACCACACCAGGGGTCGTCTCGACCGCGCTCCGCACCTGGGCGCCCTTGCCGAGATCCGCGATGACGACCAGCGGGCTGCCGCTGCCTGCCGGGAAGTACTGCTTCTGGATCTCCTGGCCGACGACGGAGTCGGGCTTGTCGGGGAAGGAGTCGGCGTTGCTGAGACCGGCGGCGCGCAGCTGGATCAGCCCGAGGGACAGGGCGGCGAGCACGAGGGCGGTGGCGACCCAGACCCTGCGCGGACGCGCGGAGAGCCTCTCCCCCGTCCGCGCCCAGAATCCGTGCTCGGTCGGCTCGTCACTGCCGAAGTGCGGGATGACCGGCCAGAACACCCACCGGCCGAAGATCACCAGCAGGGCGGGCAGGAGTGTGAGCATCGCGATCAGCGCGACGGCCACTCCGATCGCGGCAACCGGACCGAGGCCCCGGGTCGAGTTCATCTCGGCGAACAGCAGGACGAGCATGCTCAGCACCACGGTGCCGCTGCTCGCGAGCACCGCGGGCCCGGCGCGGTGCAGGGCGCGCGCCATCGCCTCGTGCCGGTCCTCGTGCCGGCGCAGTTCCTCCCGGTAGCGGGCGACGAGGAGCAGGGCGTAGTCCGTTCCCGCCCCGAAGACGAGGACGGTCAGGATGCCGGCGCTCTGTCCGTTGACCGTGAGGCCCGCATGCGCCGCGAGCAGGTAGATGAGGGCCTGCGCGGTGAGCAGTGCGGCAACGACCGCGAGCACGGGCAGTACCAGCAGGGTCGGGCTGCGGTAGGTGATCAGCAGCATGATGATCACCACGGCCAGCGCGGCGAACAGCAGGGTCGAGTCGATGCCCGAGAAGGCGTCGGCGGAGTCCGCGGCCACGCCGCCGGGTCCGGTGATGTGGACCGCGAGACCTCCCTCGCTGCCGCCCACGACGTCCCGTACGGAATCGACCGCCGGACCGATGCGCTCCCATCCCTCCTCGTCCATCGTGATGGGGACGAAGATCTGCGCGGCCGCGGGTGCGTTCTGGCTGTCGTAGAGCGGTCCGCGTGTCTCGGCACCCCGCACACCGTGCGCGCGCAGCGTCATGAGCTGCTGCTTGTCCTCGGCGATCCTGGTGCGGTCGGCCCCGGTCAGGCCGGACTCCCGGGCGTACACGACGACGGCCGTGATGCTCTCGGGCCGGAATCCCTTGGATTCCTCCCAGACCTGGGTGGACTCGGCGCTGGTGGGCAGCCAGGACGTGGCGTCGTTGTCCTGGGCGCCGGTGAGTTTCCCGGCGAGTGGCGCCGCGACGACGAGGACGATCAGCCAGAACGCCACGATCAGCCACTTGGTGCGCCGTCCGCAGACCAGCCGGGCCACTCCCTGCCGTCGACGCCGCTGTACGTCCGGCATGCCACTCCCACCGCGTCGTCCTGGTCCTGGCGGCGACAGTAGAGCGGTGTCCTGCGGGTCGGGCACGCGACATGCCGTACGGCCGCGGCATGAGCCTCGGTCGGACCACCGTGGAGCGGATTCACGGGGTGGGGATGCCGCCGGGCCGGGACGGACGGCCGAAGCGTACGGGGACGCCGGGCGAGTACAGCACGCTCGCCGGCTCCCCCGCCGGTGCGGCCAGACCCGCCGCCTTCACCAGGTTCTCGTCGCACTCGATGAGCCGGGCGTGGTGCAGGGGCCAGCGGGGATGGGTGTTCCGGAGATATGTCTGCCGTCCGAAGAAGGTGTAGTGCATGCCCCAGCGCGCGGTGAGGAAGTGCTCCAGTTCGCTGGGCTCCCCCACCTGGTCCCCGACGCGCAGGACTATCCGGCTGTGCGCTCCACGCGGTCCGGGCAGGCGCCTGCTGGTGTAGGTGAGGGTGTCCGCGTCGCGCCGGATCGCCATCCGCGACCACCTGTACGGAAGGCGGAACGCCGTCCGTGCGACGGCCACCGGGATCAGCCGGGAGGCGTCGAGCGAGCGGAACACCACGCCCCGCCGCCCTTGGGAGTCCAGGGAGTAGAGGCGGACATTGGTCTCCGGGAACGTCCCGAGGTAGGGCACGCCGGGGAGACGGAACCAGCCGACGCGGTGCATCCGGAAGGCGACGAGTCCGATGTAGGTGACACCGTCCAGGGTGTCGGGAACCGTGCCGACCGGCAGGAGCGGCGCCACGTCCAAGGGGTCAGCCGGCCAGTGCACGAAGGCCAGATCCAGCCAGGACTGTGTCATCAGCGGGTTGATGCCCGGGTGGGGCGAGTCTGCGGTGATGGCTTGCGGGGCTCGGGACGAGGGCGTCACAGGGCCAGCATCGCAGAGCGGGGCCGCGGTTCGTGACGTCGCGGCTGGAATGAACCGGGTTACGCCTACTGGAGTGCGTGCACCGCAGCCGAGAAGACCCGGGGCATGCGGTGGGCGGCAGGGACGATCAGCCGGGCGATACGAGGGTGCCGCGCGGCGCCCAACAGGCCCTGGGTGAGCATGCGATGACGACGTGTCAGTTTGGCCCACTGTGCGGGGTAGGCCTCCGGCCGGTTCGCGGTGAGGCACGCGACCGCCGCCGTCGCGGTCGCCATGGCCAGGGCGATGCCTTCACCCGTAAGTGCGTCGACGTAGCCCGCCGCGTCACCGACCAGCAGGACCCGTCCGGCCCTCGGACTGCGCGCGTCCTGGCGCAGGGGTCCCGCGCCGCGGACGGGACCCGCCTCAAGGCCCCGGAGCGCACCGGACAGTGCGGGGAACTCGGCCAGGTGTTGTTCGTAGGACCGGCGGTCGGGGCTGAGCACGGCCACACCGACCAGCCCGTCCCCGAGGGGTGTCACGTAGGCCTCGCCGCGGCGCGACCAGTGGACCTCGACGAAGTCCGTCCACGGGGCGACCCGGTAGTGCCGGCGCAGGCCGTAGCGGCGCGGGGCGGATCCCGGGCGGTCGAGGCCGAGTTCGCGGCGCAGTGGGGAGTGCAGCCCGTCGGCGGCGATCAGCCAGCGCGCCGTGAGCCCCGCCGTGCTGACGCTGCCGTCGTCCTGCCGGATCGTCCCTGCTTTCCCGGGGACGATGCGTACGCCGAGTTCCACGGCCCGCCGGTGCAGGGCGGCGTGCAGTTCGGTGCGCCGTACGCCGAGCCCCGTGTCGCCGCGGAAGGTCGCCTCCGCGTTCCGGTGGCCCTCGACGTACCGGATTCCGCGCAGGTCGTGGCCCGCCACGCAGACGCCCAGCGCACGCAGGGCCGCCACGCCGCTGGGCATGATTCCCTCGCCGCAGGCCTTGTCCACGGGGGCGGCGCGGGGTTCGACCACGACGACTTCCCGGCCGGCTCCGGCGGCCCGGATCGCCGCCGCCAGACCGGCCGGGCCGCCCCCGGCCACCAGGACGTCGATCACGGGCGCGCGGCCGACGGCCGTACGGAGGCCAGTGCCCGGTCCTCGCACCGGACGCGCACGGCCATGAGCACGGCATTGAGTGCGGTGAAGACCGCGGCGGTCGTCCAGGCGCCGTGGACCAGCGGCAGCGCCAGCCCTTCGGCGGCGACCGCCACGTAGTTGGGGTGGCGCAGCCACCGGTAGGGGCCGCCTGTCACCAGGGGCAGGTCCGGGACCACGATGACCCGGGTGTTCCACCGGTGTCCGAGGGTGCGGATGCACCACCAGCGCAGCCCCTGCGCCGCGGCCACCACCGCCACCATGGTCCAGCCGAACCACGGCAGGAACGGGCGCCCGGCCAGCCAGGTTTCGGTCAGGCATCCCGCCAGCAGAGCGGTGTGCAGGGCCACCATCGCCGGGTAGTGTCCGCGCCCGGCTTCGGTGCCGCCGCGGGCCAGACTCCAGCGCGTGTTGCGCAGGGCCACGACGAGCTCGGCGAGGCGTTCGCCCGCGACGGCCAGCACCAGGGCCGTGTACCAGATCATGCGTTCCTCCCGACTACCAACGCAGCAGCACCAGTTCGGAGCAGAATCCGGGGCCCATGGCCATCAGCAGACCGGGGGTTCCTGGCTCGGGCCGCCGCTGCCGCATCGTGTCCCTCAGGACGTGCAGTACGGAGGAGGACGACAGGTTGCCCACTTCGGCCAGCGAACGCCAGGTCACGTCGAGTGCGCCCTCGGGCAGTTCGAGCACGTCGGAGACGGCTTCCAGGACCTTGGGGCCGCCGGGGTGGCACACCCAGTGGGCGATGTCCTTCGGCTTCAGCCCGTGTTCCTCCAGGAACCCGCGGACGTCGTCGGCGAGGTACCGGCGTACGACGTCGGGAACCGCCGGATCGAGCACCACCTTGAAGCCGGAGCTCCGGACGTCCCAGCCCATGACGCGTTCGGTGTCGGGGTAGAGCCGGCTGCGGGTGTCGATCACCTCGGGTCCGTCCGCCGGGGCGGGGTGTTCGCCGCCGACTGCGACGACGGCCGCCGCACCGTCGCCGAACAGCGCGGTGGCGACGAGGTTGGCGGGCGTCTGGTCGGCCCGCTGGAAGGTGAGGGAGCAGAGCTCGACCGACAGCAGCACGGCCACCTGGCCGGGCCTGCCGAGCAGGTAGTCGTGCAGCCGGGCCACCCCTGCGGCTCCGGCGACGCAGCCCAGGCCGAAGACCGGGAGCCGCTTCACGTCGGGCCGCAGACCGAGGCGCCCGACGAGCCGGGCGTCGACGGAGGGAGCCGCCACTCCCGTGACGGAGGTGAACATCAGCAGATCCACGTCGGCGGGCCTCAGCCCCGCCGCCCGCAGAGCCCCGCGCACCGCCTGGCCTCCCAGGTCGACCGCGGCGCCGATGAACACGTCGTTGGCCGCCCCGAAACCGTCCAGTTCGCCGTAGCGCTCCAGGGGCAGGACCGTGTTCCGGGTGCGGACCCGGGCGTTCTCGTGGATCCGGTCCAGGACGCGGCGGTCGGCCCCCGCGGGCAGGCTGGTGCGCGCCACCATGTCGGTGACCGCCCGCTGGGTGTGGCGGTGCGGTGGCAGGACCCCGTGAACGGCTGCGATCCGGGTCATCCTGGCCCCTGCTTCGGAGAGGTCATGACCGTCATCCTGCCTACATATCAGGGTGAAACCGTGCACATCAGACACACGGCTGGCGTGTTCGTGCGATCCGGAGTCCTTACGATCCCCTCGTGGACACCACCGACCGGCCACAGATGCACGAGTCCGTGACGCGACCACCCCACCCCCTGGTGGGGCTGGCGCTCTCCTGCCACCCGGGACCGGTGGTGGCGGTGACCGCCCTCGTCGTCGCACTGTCCGTCAGCTCCGGACTCGGGGGCACCCGCTGCGTCCTGGTCGGCGGGGCCGTACTGACGGGCCAGCTCTCGGTCGGCTGGTGCAACGACGCCTTCGACGCCCGGCGCGACGCGGCCGCCGGGCGCCGCGGCAAACCGGTGGCAGAAGGCGTGGTGTCACGGAGCAGCGTGTGGCAGGCGGCGTTCACCGCGTTGCTGCTGTGCGCCGTGCTGTCGGCGGCGTGCGGTCCTGTCGCCGGTGCGGTGCACCTCACCGGGGTCGTGGCGGCGTGGACGTACAACCTGAAGCTCAAGACGACGGCGCTGTCCTGGCTTCCGTACGTGATCGGCTTCGGCGGCCTGCCCGTCCTGGTCGCCCTGAACATGCCCGGTCACCCCTGGCCCGCGTGGTGGGCCGTGACCGCCGGGGCCCTGCTGGGTGTCGGGGCCCATCTGGGCGATGTGCTTCCGGACATCGACGGGGATCTGGCGGCCGGCAGTCGGGGCCTGCCCCAGCGTCTGGGCGCCGCCCGCACCCGGATGCTGCTCCCCGTACCGCTGGTGGCGGCGTCGGCGGTGCTCGTGCTGGGGCCTGCGGGACCTCCCGGCTGGTGGGGAGCGCTCACCCTGGCGGCGGTGGTGCCGACGGCGTTCGCCGGGTTCGTGCCCCGGCGGACCTGGCGCAAGGCGGCCCTCGCGGGGGCGGTGGCCGCGGCGTCGGTGGACGTGGCGCTGCTGCTGATGCGGGGCACGTCCATCGCCTGACCGTCCGTCGCACCCGCGGGGCGTACGGCCGAGCGCGGGGCCGCCCGGCCGTTCCGCCTCGCGCGGCCGCCTACTGGCCGGCCAGGCCGGTGTGCGCGATACCGCGCACGATCTGCCTCTGGAAGAGCGCGAAGACGATCAGGAGCGGCAGCCCGGCGATCACGAGCGCCGCCATGATCTGCGCGTACCGCACCCCGAACGACGACTGGACGTTGACGAGGCCGACGGGCAGGGTCATGCCGTTCGGGTCGGTGGTGACGAGGAACGGCCAGAGGAAGTTGTTCCAGGTGGAGATGAAGGTGAAGATCGCCACGGCGGCCAGCACCGGCCGGGACAGCGGGATCACGATCGTCCAGAACACCCGCCAGCGTCCGGCGCCGTCGACGAAGGCCGCCTCCTCCAGCTCCCTCGGTACGCCTTCGAAGAACTTCACCAGGATGAACACCATGGCGGGCACCGCGACCTGGGGCAGGATCACGCCCCAGTAGGTGTCGACGAGGCCGAGCTGCACCATCTCCTGGAACAGCGGCGCGATGAGTACCTGCGGCGGCACCATGATGCCGGCGAGCACCAGCCCGTAGAGCAGTCTGCGTCCGCGGAATTCGGTACGGGTGAAGCCGTACGCGGCCATCGCACAGGTCAGGACGGTCAGCACGGTCGTCATGAGCGAGATGTACGCCGAGTTCATGAGCCAGCGCATCAGTTCGCCGGATTCCCAGACCTTGGAGTACGCGTCGAAGGTGACGCGCGAACCGATCCACTCCAGCGGGGTCCCGGTCGTCTCCGCCTCCGGTTTCAGGGAGGTGGCGACGGCCCAGGCGAGCGGGACCAGCCAGGCCACCGCGAGCACCATGGCCACGACGAGGAGGACGAGCCTGCCGGGGGTCCAGCGCCGGCGCCGGCCCTCGGATCCGCCCGGCTGCGCGCTCCGGAGTACGCGGCGGGTTCTGACGGTGACGGAACCGCTCACTTTGCGGCCTCCTCAGCTCGGCGCCGGGACAGCAACGGCTGCACCAGGGAGACGGTCAGGATCAGGGCGAAGAAGATGTAGGAGACGGCCGAGGCGTAGCCGATGCGGTAACCGGTGAAGCCCTGTTGGTAGACGTACTGCAGGATCGGCCGGGTGGAGTCGTCGGGGCCGCCGCCGGTCATGAGGTAGATCTGATCGAAGATCTTCAGCGAGGCGAGCACCTGGAGGACGACGAGAAGCCCCGTGGTACGGCGGAGCATCGGCATGGTGATGTGCCACAGCTGGTGCCTGCCGCCCGCTCCGTCCAGCTCCGCGGCCTCGTACAGATGGGCCGGGATGGCCTGCAGAGCGGCGAGGTACAGCAGGAAGTTGAAGCCGACGGTCCACCACAGGGTGGTGGCCACGACGGAGAGCATCGCGTAGCGCTCTTCGCTCAGCCATCCGATGCCCGGCTCGAGGCCGACGGAGGCGAGCATCTGGTCGGCGAGGCCGAAGCCGGAGGGAAAGATCATCTGCGCGAAGAGCAGGCAGACGACGCCGGACGGCAGGAGGAACGGGGCGAACCAGCTCAGGCGCCACAGCCACTGCACCACGCGCAGCTGATGGGCGAGCAGCGCGAGACCCAGCCCCACCAGGACGAGCGGGACGGTGGACAGGACGGTGAACCAGACGGTGTTCCAGAGCGAGGACCACACCTCGGGGTCGCCCAGGGCCTCCGCGTAGTTGTCGAGACCGACGAACTGCCCTCCGGAGCCGGTGATGTTGTCACTGGTCAGGCTCATGCCAACACCTGATATCAGCGGCCAGACCAGGAACATGCCGTACACAAGCAGGAACGGGGCGATGAACACCAGACCGTGCTCGGTCCATCTCCTGTGCACGGAACGGGCCGTGGGGCGGCGGACGGCGTCCGCCGGCTTCGTCACGGGTGGCGGTGCCGCCGCGGTGGTGGAGGTCATGACGCGGCTCCCGGAAGGGGGTTGCGGGTGTCGAGGAGGGTTCTCAGTCGGGCCTTGCACTCGGTCAGCGCACCGCGCGGGGTACGGGATCCGGTGAGCACACCGGACAGCACGGCGCCGAGTTCGATCCACATGCGGGAGGCGGAGCCCGCGAACCAGGCGGGCTCGTCCAGCGCCACGTCGTCGATCACGTCCCGGTACTCGGACTGGGGTTTCAGCTTCAGGTAGGCCGGATCGCCGAGCACCGGCAGATAGGCGGGCACATGACCGCCCTCGGCCCAGGCGACGGAGTTCTTCAGCATCCAGGCGACGAGGGCGTGCGCCGCCTCGTTGGTCGCGCCGCCGCGGTCGTTCTGGTGCGGCAGGACGAACGAGTGGCAGTCGGCCTGCGCGGCGGCACTGCCGAAGAGCGCGGGCACGCGGGTCATGGAGAAGGGGATCCCGGCCGTCCGGAAGGTGGTGATCTCCCATTCGCCGTTGAGGTGGAAGGCGGTCTTGCCACCGTTGAAGATGCCCACGGAGGCGCCGTAGTCGCACCGGCGCACCATCAGCCCCTCCTCGGAGAGAGTTGCCATGTACTCCAGCACACGAAGGGCCTTGGCATCGTCCAGCGCGAGGCGCTTGCCGTCCTCCGACAGGACCTTGCCACCGGTCTGCGCGTAGAACGTGGAGAAGAGGCGCCAGGGGGTGATGCAGTCGGGGCCGAGCGTCTCCGTCACCAGGCCCGGCTGCCCGGTCACCTTCTTCGCGGCTCGCAGCGCTTCGGCGAACTCCTCGGCGCCGCCGATCGGCTTGAGCCGGCCGCCCGACATGAGCCCGGCCTTCTCGCACACCTCGGTCTGGTAGTAGAGGACGAAGGGGTGGGTGTCGAACGGAACGGCGTACTGCTTGCCGCCCACCCGGCCGCGGCTCCAGATCTCCGGCGGGAAGTCCTTTTCCCCCACGCCGTGTTCGGCCAGCAGATCGAGGTCGAAGGGGTCGACGAGCCTGCCGGGGGCGAAGCCCGCGAGCCGCGCGAGGTGCAGCACGGCCAGTTCGGGCGCCCTGCCTCCCGCGCCGGCCATGCCGAGCTTGGTGTAGTACGGCGCACCCCACTGCAGGGTCGCGGCCTCCAGGGCCATGTCCGGGTGTTCGGTGCGGAAGTCCTCCAGCATCCCGGCCATGTTGACGCCGTCTCCGCCGCCGAAGAGATGCCAGAACCGCAGCCGGGTCTGCCCCGGCCCGGCTGCGGTGGCGGGCGCGGCGCAGCCGGACAGGGAGCCCAGGGCTCCGGCGGCCGCGAGGGCACCGATTCCGCCTGCGAGGGCGCGGCGCCGACTGGGGTGGTGTGGGTGCATGGCGGCTCGTCTCTGAGGGGTACGGGTCGTTCGCCACGGGCCGCGTGTTCGATATACCGAATCCTGCCCGTCACTTCGGACGGGACCGTAGGCGCGGGGCAACCCGGCGTCAATGACTCTCGCTGAAATTGCGAACGATGTTCGACACCCCGGACGGCCTGTCCTGTTGCCGGACCTGAGGCTCCGCACACCGGTCTCCCGGGGTGCTCGGCGGCCTTTCGCGGGAAGCTCCGGCATGAAGCCGCGACAGGACGAACCAGCCGCCCCTCCGCCGCGTCCATCGCTACAGGACGAGCGCGTCGACACGCCGGCCGGAAGGCGCAACCGGGTTGTAGCGGGCAGTAGTTGACTGCGCTCGCCGCCTCGGCCGTGACGGCCTCCATGGTGGCACTGGGGGCGTTGGCGGCCATCCTGGCCCGACCGTTCGACATCAGGCAAGGCGACGGGGGGCACCTGAACACGCGCGGCGCACTGCTCCGGCGACGACCCCCTCCACGCATCCCGGCGCAGCCCCTTCCCACGGGCTCCCCGTCGTACGCGCGCGGGAAGGCCACTCGGACCAGCCCTGGAACAGCACGCCCGTACGAAGTCAGAGCAGCGACCCCCTGACGCAGACCGCCCCTATCGGCCCGTCTCCGGCATCCGGATCACCGCGGTGCCGCCGTCGAGGTCCACCGTTGTCCGGTTCGGCGGCGCCCCGTCCTCCTCGTCGTCCCGCATCAGCAGCGCCGACCGCCGCTCCTTCAGTTCGCTCTGCTTTCCCGGGGAGAAGCTCGCGTGCAGCTGTTCGAACCCGGTTGCCGATATCTGGCCCTGGCGGGCCCCGTTGCGCCATGGCAGCACCCCTGCCCGCCCGGCGCGCAACAGCAGTTGATCGACGAAGGCCACCACGGTCAGTGCGACGACCAGCCCGGGCAACGTCATGAGGACGGCGAATTCCATGCCCTTATTATCCGCCTCGGCGGCCGTCGGAGCCGGACCCGCGGTGCCACCGTTCCATGGAGAGCTCGTGCCTATTTCCTACTCAGGGGTAGGCCCGCCCGCCCCTCTTGTTATACCTTCCGTCCAACAGCTTGCTAGACGTGACGTCTAATAAGCGCGTACGGCGCTCGCAGCCACCGGACCCGTCGAACGGGCAAGGGACGGGACACGGTCGGGGCGGCGTCGAGTCGATCTCTCGATTCTAGGAGCGGCAGCATGGCAAGCAGCACCGTTCGGCCGGATGACAGGAACCACCGGGACCCGGCCGCCGAGCAGGAAGTCGCCCGGCGGCTGCTCGACTCGGCCGCGAAGCTCTCGTACGACCCGGCCATCGAGGTGGACTGGGAGACACCCCTCAACACGGACGACCACGGGGCGAGCCCGGAGTGGAGCACGCTCTACGGCACCGCGTACTGGCAGGAGTTGTCCGATGCGCAGCGCAAGGCACTGACTCGTCAGGAAGCGGCATCCGTCGCCAGCACCGGCATCTGGTTCGAAATGATCCTGCAGCAGATGGTGCTGCGCGACATGTACGCCAAGGACCCGACCGACCCTCGGTTCCAGTGGGCGCTCACCGAGGTCGCCGACGAGTGCCGGCACTCCATCATGTTCGCCCGGGGTGCCGCGAAACTGGGCGCTCCGGCCTACCGCCCCCACCGCATGGTGATCGAGCTCGGCCGGGCCTTCAAGACGCTCGCCTTCGGTGAGGCCGCGTACGCCGCGATCCTCGTCGCCGAAGAGGTGCTCGACGTGATGCAGCGCGACTGGATGCGGGACGAGCGGGTGGCACCGTTCGTCCGGACGATCAACAACATTCATGTGGTGGAGGAGTCACGGCACATGAAGTTCGCCCGTGACGAGACCCGCAAGCGGCTGCGCGGCGCGGGCCCGCTGCGGCGGCAGCTCAACTCGCTCGTGGTCGCCATCGCCTCCTACTACATCGTCACCAGCATGGTGAACCGGAAGGTCTACGCGAACGCGGGCCTGGACACCGAGCGGGCCCTGGCCGAGGCCAGGACCAACGAGCACCACAAGTCCCTCATGCGTTCCAGCTGTTCGGGACTGATGGAGTTCCTGGCCTCGGCCCGCCTCCTCACGAAACCGGCCCTGTTCTTCTACAAGCGCGCCGACCTGATCTGACCCGAGCCGACGACCTGAGCTGACGAGATGACCTACGCCATCACCCAGACCTGCTGCAGCGATGCCACGTGCGTCGCCGTGTGCCCCGTCAACTGCATCCACCCGACCCCCGAGGAAAGGGAGTTCGGCAGCACGGAGATGCTCCACGTCGACCCGGAGACCTGTATCGACTGCGGCGCCTGCGCCGACGCCTGCCCGGTCGACGCGATCTTCCCGGTGGACAGCCTCTTCGGGGCGCAGAAGGAGTACGCGGCGATCAACGCGGCCTACTACGCGGACAGGCCGGCCTCCCCGGCACCGGCGGGGCCGAACTTCCACGCCTGGGGCGAGCCCTCGTTCAGGCGCGGCGTGCCCTCCGATTTCGCGCCGATCCGGGTGGCGGTCGTCGGCACCGGCCCGGCGGGCATGTACGCCGCCGAGGACCTCCTGCTGCACACCAACGCCGAGGTGACGCTGATCGACCGGCTGCCGGTGGCGGGCGGCCTCGTCCGGTACGGCGTCGCGCCCGACCACCCCGCGACCAAGGGGGTCGGCGAGACCTTCGCGCGCTTCCACTCCCATCCCCGCGTGCGCATGCAGCTGGGCCTCCAGGTCGGCAAGGACGTCAGCGCCGGTGAACTCGCGGCACACCATGACGCGGTGATCTACGCGGTCGGCGCCTCCACGGGCCGCCGGCTCGGCATCCCGGGTGAGGACCTGCCGGGCAGCATCCCGGCCACCTCGTTCGTGTCCTGGTACAACGCCCACCCGGAGGTCGAGCCGGAGGCCGTGCGCCTGTCCACGGAGCGTGTGGTCGTCGTCGGCAACGGAAACGTGGCTCTCGACGTCGCGCGTATCCTCGTGGCGGATCCCGCCGCGCTGGCGCGTACCGACATCGCCGACCACGCGCTCGCCGTCCTGCGCGAATCGAAGGTGCGCGAGGTAGTCGTACTCGGACGCCGTGGTCCCGAGGATGTGGCCTGTACGGCCTCCGAGTTGCTCGCCCTCAAGCATCTGCCGGGCGTGGACCTGGTCGTCGACGACCACGATCCGAGGACCGGTGCGCGGATCGACGCTGCGGAGCCCGGCGAGAAGGCCGCACTGCTGCGCGACGTGGCCCGCGAGAGGACCGACTGGTCACGCCCCCCTGCGGCAGGCAGGCGCATCGTCTTCCGCTTCCACTCCGCCCCCGTGGAAGTGCTCGGCGAGGACGGCGTCGCGGCCGTGCGCGTGACGGCCGCGACGGGCGAGCAGGACATACCGGCCGGGCTGCTCCTGCGGGCGGTCGGCTACCGCGGCCTTCCGGTGCCGGGCCTGCCCTTCGACGACGCGACCGGCACCGTGCCGCACGAGGACGGCCGTGTGACGGGCATGCCGGGGTCGTACGTGGTCGGCTGGATCAAGCGCGGCCCCTCAGGGGGCATCGGAGCCAACCGCACCTGCGCGGCCGAGACCGTCGGCGCTCTCCTGGCCGACGCGGTCGCGGGCCGGCTCCCGTCGCCCGCGCAGCCGCCCAAGGCCTTCCGCCGCCTCGCCCAGCAGCGCTCCCGCCATGTCGTCGACGCCCGGGGGCTGGCCGCCATCGACCGTGCCGAGCTGGCACGCGGTCGCGCCCTCGGCCGCCCGCGGGTCAAGTTCGCCACCGTGCCGGCGCTGATCGCAGCGGCGAAGGGCGGACGTGGGCGGAGCTGACGCTGCCAGGAGAACGCCGGCAACCGTCTTCGGGCGAGGCTCGGCTCAGACGGTTCGTCGTGCCTTGGCAAGGTTGGCGATGAGCTCGTCCCGGGTCTGGTGCTCGTGGGCGAGCCACGCGGGTTGGCCGGGACCGCTGCGCCATGACTCGCTGAGGGGGCTGATGTCGACGGTGTCGAACCCGAACCGGTCGTACAGGCGCGTCACGAGCTCCACGGCTTCGGGGTGATCACTGGAGGCCGACAGCGCAAGCCGGCCGGGAGTGCCTGCCGTTCTGCCCGCTGTGGTGATGCGGGGGGCTTGGATGTGGGTGAAGGCCTTGACGACCTTGGATTGCGGCAGGTGCTCCTGGCGGAGCTCGTGCACGGTCTTCTCTCCCGAGTCCACGGCCGGGATGTGGCCGTCGCGCCAGGTCATGTAGTTGTTCGTGTCCAGCACGATCTTGCCAGCCAGTTGGTGTACGGGCATGTCGTTGATCACCTTGAGGGGGACCGCCACGACAGCGAACTCTCCGGCGACGGCGGCGCCGGCGGCAGTTGCGGCGTGCGCCGACGGACCGAGTTCGTCGATGAGGTCCTTCAAGGTCTCGGGGCCTCGTGAATTGGCGATGACGACGTCGTAGCCGTTCGCGATCGCCGCACGCGCGATCTGGCTGCCGACTTCGCCCGCACCGATGATGCCGATCACTGTCATGGTCTCTCGTCCCTGTGTGTGGTGGGGAGGCGTAGTCGTCGTCGCGATCAGATCTGGTTCATTCCACCGTCGACGTACAAGTTCGAACCGGTGATGAAGCTGCTCTGCTCGGAGGCGAGGAAGACCACGGCCGCGGCGATCTCCTCCGGGCGCCCGAGCCGGCCCAGCGGAACATGCGCCGCCAGGTGCTGCCGCAGGCCGGCCTGCTCGGGACCGGGAACGAGTCCCGACAGGCCAGGAGTGTCAGTCGGGCCGGGAGAAACGGCGTTGACCCGGACGCCTCGGCCCTTGAGTTCGTTGGCCCAGGTCCGGGCGAAGGACCGGATGGCGGCTTTGGAGGCCGCGTACACGCCGAACGCCTCCGCACCGACGTCCGCGTTGGTGGAACCGTTCAGGATCACCGAGGCGCCGTCGTTGAGCAGAGGCAGTGCCTTCTGGACGGTGAACAGCGTCCCCCGGACGTTGATCCCGAAATGGGTGTCGAAGTGCTCCTCGGTGATCTGATCCAGCGGCACGAACGCGGCGACGGAGGCGTTCGCGAACAGGACGTCCAGACCCTGTCCACGGTCCCGGACCGCCTCGTAGAGCCGGTCCAGATCGGCCAGGTCCGCGATGTCGCCGACCACGGCGGTCGCCGAGCCGATCGTTTCGACGGCCGCGTCGAGTTCCGTCCTGCGCCGGCCGGTGATGAACACATGCGCTCCCTCGGCCGCCAGCCTCATGGCACTGGCCAGGCCGATGCCTGTGCTGCCCCCGGTGACGAGAGCCGTCTTTCCTTCCAGCAGTCCCACAGCAATACCCTCCCCAGCATTCTGCATCGATCGATGCAGAACTCGAACGTACCACTTCCGTATCGATCGATACGGAAGTGGTAGTGTGCGGAGCGTGGGCATCAGACAGAACCGCTCCGCCGGCCGGCCACGGGGGTTCGACGCCGACGAGGCTCTTGAGCACGCCATGCTGGTCTTCTGGGAGCACGGCTACGAAGGCGCCAGCCTGGCCACCCTCACGGACGCGATGGGCATCTCCACCACCAGCATGTACGCGGCCTTCGGCAACAAGGAGAACTTGTTCCGCAAGGCGTTGGAGCGCTACACAGAAGGCCCCAGCGCGTACTTGGACCGCGCCCTGGAAGAACCGACCGCCCTGGCGACCGCCACCGCGATCCTGACCGGCACCATCCGGACCACCACAGGACCGGCCCGCCCCCACGGATGCATGGGCGTCCAGAGCGCCCTGGTCACCAGTGACTCCGGACAGGCGGTCCGGGACCTCCTCTCCGCCTGGCGGAACAACGGATGCTCCCGCCTGCAGCAGCGGTTCCGACAAGCCGTCGACGACAGCGACCTGCCGCCGCAGGCAGATCCAGCACTCCTGGCCCGCTACGTCACCACCCTGGCCTTCGGCATCGCTGTGCAAGCCGCGAGCGGAGTCGACCGCGCAGAACTCCAGTCGATGGCAGACGCCGCACTGCAGAACTGGCCACTCTCCTGAGGTCCGTCCGGCACCGGAAACCGAACAGGCCCACAGCCAACGCCTGACGGGTGCCGGACACCCCGGCCCGTACGTCGCCACACCGCAATTCTCACAGCCACTCGGAATCGGGGCCCGGCATTCATTCCGCTGCGGGTGGAATGGGGAACGCGCGGCTCTCAGCTCCGCGGTGCGGAACAGGGTGCGGGGTTCGACGCGGTGGCCACGGCAGGGAGCGTCGTTTCACCGGTGCGGCGCCGTAGACCCGCAGCCGACGGCGTGGCCGGGACCGCGTGGGGGATCGTCCGGCCCGTTCCGGACGGCACAGACCGCGCCGGCCTGTCGACGGGTTCACGGGGCGATCCGGCAGCGGATGCCGGGTGGTCAACCGTGTCGGTCCGGATCCTGGTATGGAACGGCCTCCCGTCCCTTACGACTATCTGTCGACGGTCGCCAAAGGGCTCTTGAACAGCGGGTTCAGCAAGACGGTGCCCGCGGCGACGGGAAGGACCGCCGTCCCGGCATGCGGACTGACGATCCGTTCTGGATCCCGGCAGACGTGGGACAGATCGATCGCCGCGCCCCGTATCTCCTCGAGGTAGTCGGGATTGACCAGGCTGGAGTGCTCGGTGACCACGACCAGATCGGGGTTGAGGATGTCGAGCAGCAGGGCCGTCGCACGACCGACCGACCGGGCCCGTTCGCGCAGCAGCCGGTCCGCGCGCCGGTCCCCCGCCGCGGCCGCGTCCACGACGAGGTGCGCATCGGGTTCGGGCACGATCCCGCGCCGCACGGCGGTCCGCCCGACGGCCGTGTTGGACGCCGTCGCCTCCAGGCAGCCGGACCGCCCGCAGGGGCAGACGGCCGTGGAATCCGGTACCGGCAGGTGCGCCACGTCCCCCGCGCCGGAACCCGGCCCCTGGTGGACGACCCCGGCGATGCCGAGGGCGGCGTCGACCACATTGCCGACGAAGAGGTGGACCAGGCTGCGGCGCGCCGCGGGCCGGCCGAAGAGGATCTCGGACTGCGCGATGGCCCGGGCATGGTTGTCGATCCGAACGTCTATTCCGCCCAGCCCACGGGCCAGTTCGGCAGCGAGCGGGCGCTGGTGCCAGCCCAGCGCGTCGTGCCGGACGGCCGTCCCCGGCCCGGGATCCACCCAGCCGCCCAGGGCCGCGCCGACTCCCAGCAGACGACGGCCCCGGTTGGCGTCGGCGAGGAAGGTGCGCAGCGCGCCGAGGATGCGGTGCGGCAGATCCCCGGGGGCGATGCCGTCGTGCGGGAAGGCGCTGCGGGCCAGTAGCCGGCCGCGCAGATCCAGCAGGCCGAACGTCGATCCGGGCACGCCGATATGGACACCACCGGCCACCGGCCCTTCGGTCTCCCCGGTATGCAGGTCGACCGGAATCTGCGGTCGGCCCACACCGATGCTCTCGACGAGTTCGGGAAGTTCCCTCACGAGGCCGAGGCGGACCAGATCGGTGCACTGACGTGAGACGGCGGCGGGGCTGAGACCGGAGAGTTCGGCAATCGTCCTGCGGGCGACGGGTCCGTGATCGAGCACGGTGCGCAGGACCGTGGCGGCGTTGGCCTCGCGCCGGCCGTCACCGGTCGTCCGGGCGATGCGAGGGGCGGCTGTCATGGGGACTTCCTCCGGTCCTGCGACCGGGGGCGGTCGCGACGTTACGGCGGCGTGAAATCGTGCCGGGGCCTTCGCCCCCCACCCCGCCAGGGTGCGCGGCACATCCGGAGCGGCAGGAACAACTGCTGCTCAGAGGCTGTTTGACGAGGCGTCGCCGGACAGGGCTCCGGCCTCACGCAGGCGCCGATTCAACCACTGCCGCGCACCGTGCGGGGCGTGGATGTGTGCTTGACGTACGCCGCGGGCCACTGGAAGTCTCCGAGGCATGTTCGCGACGGCCGTTCCCGCCGCGCGGTCCGCCCACGCCGGCCGCGCCACAGTGCCCCAGGTGTGTCCGGGTCGCTGTAGCGCCGTCTGACCTGCCGGCTCCGGCCCCGCACCTCCGGCGATCCCGCCCCGCTCCCCCGCCCTCCGCGGCACCCGTCCCGCATCGCGTCCGTCGCAGGGCACCTCGCTCGGCCCAATTACTTCCGCTCCAAGATTAATCAATCGAATGATCTTGGTCTCCGAAAGGAATACCCACCATGTCCTCGACAACCACTGCCCCCGCCTCCACCGTCACCGTCCAGCAGATCGGCGGCCGTCTCGGTGCCGTCATCTCCGGGGTTCGCCTCGGCGGCGACCTCGATCCCGCGACCGTCGCGGCGGTCCGGGCCGCTCTGCTGGCCAACAAGGTCGTCTTCTTCCGCGGCCAGGACCACCTGGACGAGGACAGCCACGAGGCGTTCGGCCAACTGCTCGGCACCCCGGTCGCCCACCCCACCGTTCCCTCCGCCGACGGCCGCTACTCGCTCGGCATCGACTCCGACCGCGGCGGCCGGGCGAACCAGTGGCACACCGATGTCACGTTCGTGCCCGCCTACCCGGCGTTCTCGATCCTGCGCGCCGTCGTCATCCCTCCGTACGGCGGCAACACCCTGTGGTCCAACACCGCTGCCGCCTATGCCGAGTTGCCGGAGCCCCTTCGCGTACTCGCGGACAGTCTGCGCGCGGTCCACTCCAACGACTACGACTACGCGGCCCTGCGCCCCAACGCCCTGCCCGAGGCGCTCGCGCAGTACCGCGAGGTGTTCACGTCCACCAAGTTCCTCACCGAGCACCCCGTGGTGCGCGTCCACCCCGAGACCGGCGAGCGCGTCCTGCTCCTCGGCAACTTCGTCCAGCGCATCAGCGGGCTGACCGGCCGGGACTCCCGCGCCCTGCTCGACCTGTTCCAGTCGCACATCGAGCGCCCGGAGAACACCGTGCGCTGGCAGTGGCAGACCGGTGACGTCGCCATCTGGGACAACCGGGCCACGCAGCACTACGGCGTGGACGACTCCGACACCCACGAGCGCAAGCTCCGCCGCGTCACCATCGACGGTGACGTCCCGGTCGGTGTCGACGGCCGCTCGTCCGCCCTCATCAGCCCCGAGGAGGTGCCCGACCCCGCCTTCGGCATCGCCTCCGGCGCCTCTGAGTCCTCGGTGGCGCAGAAGGCCGGCGCGTGAGCGTGTCCGCCCCGCACCGGCGACGTGCCCACCCCGGCGTGAGGCGCCGGGGTGGGACCGCAGGTGATCGTGGTCCTCACCGACCAGCGGCGTGACGTACTTCCACCGGGAGGTGCGTACGGCGCGGACCACGCCGCGCGGAGCCGAAGTGCCGTGGGAGGGGGTGTCGTTCGGCCACTGTGCGGCGGACGGTGACGGCGCCACCCGGTCCTCGGACGGCGCGGTCCGGACACGTCCACCCTGGCGACAGGACCTCGCGTCGGCTCAGCCGTCGAACCTGCGTGCCAGATAGTCCGCCGTCCGGCTCCCGGCCGTCCGGGCCACGTCGGCGGGCCGGCCGGAGGCGACCACCCGGCCTCCCGCGTCGCCGCCTCCGGGCCCCAGGTCCACGATCCAGTCGGCTCCGGCGACCACCCCCATCTCGTGCTCGACCACGAACACCGAGTGGCCCGCGTCGACGAGCCCGTGCAGCTGCCGCATGAGCAGTTCGACATCGGCCGGATGCAGCCCTGTTGTCGGCTCGTCGAGTACGTACACGGTGTGTCCGGTACGGCTCCGCTGGAGCTCCGAGGCGAGCTTGATGCGCTGCGCCTCGCCGCCCGACAGCTCGGTGGCCGGCTGCCCGAGCCGCAGATAGCCGAGGCCCACCTCGCGCAGGGTGCGCAGGCTCCGCGCCGCTTGCGGGACGTCGGCGAAGAACTCCGCGGCCGCGTCCACGGTCATGCCCAGCACCTCCGCCACGTCGCGTCCCCGGTAACGGACCTGCAGGGTCTCCTCGTTGTAGCGGGCGCCACGGCATTGCGGGCAGGGCGCGTAGGTGCCGGGCAGGAAGAGCAGCTCCACGACCACCATTCCCTCGCCCTGGCAGGTCTCGCACCGGCCGCCTGTGACGTTGAACGAGAAGCGGCCCGCGTTGTAGCCGCGCTGCCTCGCGTCGTCGGTGGCCGCGAAGAGCTTGCGCACGGAGTCGAACAGACCGGTGTAGGTCGCCAGGTTGGACCGCGGCGTACGGCCGATGGGTTTCTGGTCCACCTGCACCAGGCGGTCCACCGCCTCCATCCCCTCGGCCACGAAGTCCGGGCCGGCCCCGGTCTCGCTCTCCCCCGCGTCGCGTTCGTCGCCCGATTCTCCTGCCTTGTCCGGTGGGACCTCCGTGCCCAGGTGCTCGGCGAGGGCCCCGGCGAGTACCTGCGTGATCAGGGTCGACTTTCCCGACCCCGAGACGCCGGTGACGGCCGCGAACACCCCCAGGGGCAGGTCCACATCGAGGTCGCGCAGGTTGTGCCGGTCGATGCCCCGCAGATGGAGCCAGACCGAAGGCTCCCGCGGGGTACGCCCTGCCGCGGGGTCGGGTCCCGAGGCGAACAGGAACCGGCGGGTCGCGGACTCGGCGACGGTTGCCAGACCGTCCACCGGACCGCTGTGCAGGACCCGGCCGCCGAGCTCGCCGGCGTGCGGCCCGACATCGACGAGCCAGTCCGCCCTGCGGGCCACGTCCATGTCGTGTTCGACGACGTACACCGAGTTGCCTGCCTCCTTCAGCCGCACCAGCACCGTCAGCAGCGCCTCGGTGTCCGCCGGGTGCAGCCCCGCCGACGGCTCGTCCAGGACGTACACCACGCCGAACAGGCCCGACCTCAACTGAGTGGCCAGGCGCAGTCGTTGCAGCTCCCCGGGCGAGAGCGACGGCGTCGTGCGGTCCAGGCTCAGATAGCCCAGGCCCAGTTCGGTGATCACCGCGATGCGGTCGACGAGGTCCGTGCAGAGCGTCTCGGCGACCTGCCGCCGGGGACCGTCGGGGGATGCGCCGCCCTCGCCCCGGGCGACGGGCCGCAGTACTTCGGCCAGGGCGCCGAGCGGCATCGCGTTGAGCCGGGCGATCGTCCACCCCGCGAAGGTGACGGCCAAGGACTCCGGGCGGAGCCTGCTGCCGGCGCAGGACGGACAGGCCGAGCTCTCCAGATACCGTTCGGCACGGGCGCGCAGCGTCCGGCTCCTGGAGTCGGCGAAGGTGTGCATCACATAGCGCCGGGCGCTCTGGAAGGTGCCCTGGTACGAACGCTGGATCCGGCCCGCCTCCCGCACCGGGTCCACGGTCACGACCGGCTGCTCGTCCGTGAACAGGATCCACTCCCGCTCCCGGTGCGGCAGCTCCCTCCAGGGCAGGTCGATGTCGTATCCGAGGGTCCGCGTGACGTCCCGCAGGTTCTTGCCGTGCCAGGCGCCGGGCCACGCGGCGACGGCACCCTCGGCAATGCTCAGCGACGGGTCCGGGACCAGGAGTTCCTCGGTGGTGCGGTGCACTCTGCCCAGGCCGTGGCACTCCGGGCACGCGCCGGCTGCCGTGTTCGGGGAGAAGGCGTCGGAGTCCACCGGCTCGGCTCCGGGGGGATAGGTGCCCGCGCGGGAGAAGAGCATCCGCAGCGTGTTCGACAACGTCGTCACGGTGCCGACGGAGGAACGGGACGTCGCCGAACCCCGTCGCTGTTCCAGGGCGACGGCCGGTGGCAGCCCCATGATGTCGTCGACCGCGGGCACTCCCACCTGATGGATCAGCCGGCGGGCGTACGGGGCGACCGACTCGAAGTAGCGTCGCTGCGCCTCCGCGTAGATCGTGCCGAACGCCAGCGACGACTTGCCCGACCCCGAGACCCCGGTGAAGACGGCCAGGACGTCCCGCGGGATGTCCACGTCGACGTTCCGCAGGTTGTGCTCGCGGGCGCCGCGCACCCGTACGTACGGGTCATCGGCCGGGCTGGTCATATCTCTCCGGACGGCATCGGGGACGGACGGGCACGCCGCCGCCCGACGCGTCTCCTTCCTCAGTGTGCGCCCGCCGTTGCCCATCCGCAGTCCGCGTCCCCGCGCCTTTGTTAGCGCGCCGTTGCGGTCGTGTGGCACGTCACCGGAAAAGATCGACACGGCGCCCGGGGGCCCGCATCGTGTGAAGCGCTTACTACCTTCCGCAACTGCCCTTCCGTACCTTGCGCCCCTGCCCAGAGGAGTACCGATCGTCATGCATGCCATCCGTTCCGGATACCGAAGAATCGCCGCGGTGAGCGCCGCAGTGGTCCTCGCCGGACTCCTGTCGGTCCCGGCCGCGGCGGCATCCGGCCACAGCGGCTCGCCGCAGCCCCGCCGTATCGTGGAGAACCTCGACCGGGGGCTCGTGGCCGTCCCGTCCGGGAGGGGGACCTTCCTCAGCTGGCGCCTGCTGGGCACCGAGTACGGATCCGACATCTCGTTCAACGTCTACAGGGACGGCAAGCGCCTCAACCGCAGGCCCGTCACCGAGTCGACCACGTACCAGGACGACAGCGCGGGCGGCGGTACGTACACCGTGCGCGCGATCGTGGGCGGCCGGGAGCAGCAGGCCGGCGCCCCCGCCCTCTCCTTCGCCGCGGGCTACGCCGAGATCCCGCTGGCCGATGCCGACGGCTACACGGTGCAGCACGCCTGGCCGGGCGACCTCGACGGCGACGGCCGCTACGAGCTGGTCGTCAGCCGCCTCTCCGGCACCCGGGACAGACCCGATCTGCTGGAGGCGTACTCCCTCCTGGGCCGTCGGCTGTGGCGCGTCGACCAGGGCCCCGGCTCGTTCGTCCAGGTCGCGGGCAACGGTGCCAACGACCCCGCGCCCGCCGCGATCAGCGGGTCGACCGCCATCGGCGGCTACCGCAACGACGACAACGTCACCGTCCATGACCTCGACAGCGACGGCAGGGCCGAGGTCCTCGTCCACACCGCGGACGGCACCACGTTCGCCGACGGTGCGAAGGTCGAGGCCGGCTCACCCTCCGAGCAGTTCATCTCGGTCATCGACGGCGGGAGCGGAACGGAACGCGCCCGGCAGCCCGTTCCGGAGGACTTCGTCGCGGACGGCCCCTCCGGAGGCCATTTCGGGGTCGCGTACCTGGACGGGGTACACCCCAGCCTGGTGACGAAGCTGGTCACCCGGGTCGGTGCCAAGCGCGGCTCCTTCCGCACCCTCTTCCAGACCTGGGACTTCGACGGCCGCGACCTGAGCAGGCGGTGGAAGTACGTGACCACCCCGCAGAGCGGCGCGACGAGCTTCCACCAGATCCGGGTCGTCGACGTCGACCAGGACGGCAAGGACGAGATCGCCGACGGCAACTACGTGGTCAACAGCGACGGAACGCTGCGCTATGTCGTCGACGGCGCGGGCCACGGAGACCGTTTCCACATCGCGGACCTCGACCCCGACCGCCCCGGACTCGAAGGGTTCGCGATCCAGCAGTCCGAGCTCGGCGTGGTCTCCGCGTTCCCCTGGTACTACTACGACGCCGATACCGGCGAGCGCCTGACCACCGGCGCGCATCCCGAGAACCCGGCCGGTGAGGCGGACCTCGATGTGGGCCGCGGTACCGCCGCCGATATCGACCCCCGCCACCGCGGCCTCGAGTACTGGACGTCCACCGCCGACGTGACCGCGCCCGGCGCGGGCGTGCGCAACGTCCGGGACGGCAAGGTCTCCACGACCACCCCCAGCGTCAATTTCCGCATCTGGTGGGACGGGGACAAGGGGGCGGAGCTCCTGGACAGCACCCACGTCGAGAAGTGGGACCCGAGGTCCGGGACGTCGGAGCGGATCTTCGATCCGTCCGGTGTCGTTGCCGGGGCCCGCAACGCGACGCCCTTCTACGGAGACATCCTGGGCGACTGGCGTGAGGAGATCCTCACCGAGACCGAGGACCACCGCGCACTTCGTCTCCACACCACCACCGAACCCACCCGCACCCGGCTCTACACGCTCGCCCACAACCCCGCGTACCGGCTCGGCTGGACCGTGCGCGGCTACCTCCAGTCGACCTTCACCGACTACTACCTCGGCTTCGACTCCAGGAACCCGCGCAAGCCCGCCATCCGTACGGACACCGGCACCGGCCGCGCATGGACCCGTATCGCCGGTGACTCCTTCCGCTCCGGAACGGGGCAGTGGCGCTCCGAGCTCCAGGACGGCGGCTCAGTGACGGCCGAGGACGGAGTCCTGGACATCGACGTGCCCAGCGGCGCCACCGTCTGGTTCGGGCAGCGGCTGAAGGGCCGGTACGAGCTCGAGTACACCGCGACACCGGTCTCACGGGGCGGTCCGAACGACCGGGTGTCGGACCTCAACAACTTCTGGAACGCCACGGACACCCGCTCCCCGCACGACCTCTTCGCCACCGTGAGGGAGGGCCGGCTCGACGAGTACAACTACCTGAGGACGTACTACGTCGGCTACGGGGCGAACGGCAACACCACCACACGGCTGCGGCGTTACGTGGGGGATCCGGACAACCGGCCGCTGCTGTACGACTACACGCAGCCGCTGCTGACGGCCAACGAGCCCAACCGGGTCAGGATCGTCTCCGACGGTTCGACGGTGCGGTGGTGGAACAACGGGCGGCTGGTCTTCGACCACCACGACCCGGAGGCGTACACGAGCGGGCACTTCGCCTTCCGTACGGTCACCAGTCACTTCCGGATCAGCGACTTCGCCGTATGGCGTCCGCCGACCCGGATCTGATCGGTGGAATCCGCAGCCGTCGCCCCGTCGCCGGGGACCACCGACGGCCGCGGCGTGGGGGGGCGGCCGGGCGGGGGGGCCCCGCCGGCGGCCCCGGGGGGGTCCGGGCCCGGGCGGGGGGGCGGCCCGGCGGGCGCG
>NZ_JBHYTT010000004.1:0-137912 GCF_042749285.1 Streptomyces sp. NPDC059499 | reverse complement strand
TATCTGATCGGGGCAACCCCCCGCCGGCGCCCCGTCCCCGGGGACCACCTCCGGCCGCGGCGTCCGTCCGCGCCGGGGGGGTGCCCGGGCGCGGAGGCACGGGTGTCAGGCCTTCACCGTGGCCTGCTCCTCGACGGCGGTCCCGTCGGCCTTCTTGCCGACGACCCCGGCGGCGCGGGCGGCCGGGATGACCGCCGCGATCAGAGCGGCCACCAGGGCGACGCCGCCTCCGATGACCAGGCCGGCGCGGAAGCCGTTCTCCGAGGTGAGGCTGAAGCCGCCCATGGTGATGTTCATCTGGGACAGAACCACTCCGACCACCGCGGCACCGATCGAGGTTCCGAGGGATCGCATGAGTGTGTTGAAGCCGTTCGCGGCGGCGGTCTCGGAGAGCGGCACCGAGCTCATGATCAGCGCGGGCATCGAACCGTAGGCGAGGCCCACACCACCGTTGATGACCAGGCAGACGAGCATCAGCCCCCAGGCGGAGCCCATCAGGACCAGCGACAGGCCGTAGCCCGCGGCAATGACGAGTGAACCGCAGACCAGGGTGAACTTCGG
Organism: Streptomyces sp. NPDC059499; assembly: GCF_042749285.1. NCBI lineage: Bacteria > Bacillati > Actinomycetota > Actinomycetes > Kitasatosporales > Streptomycetaceae > Streptomyces > Streptomyces sp. NPDC059499. The sequence continues at coordinate 137,351 of NZ_JBHYTT010000004.1, read as the reverse complement.
GCCCCGGGCGTCGGTGAGCTTTCCGCCGAACGGCGAGACGAGCATCATCATGATGCCGCCGGGAGCCATCCACAGGCCCGCGGCGAGCATCGACTGGCCCAGGCCGTAACCGGTCGCGTCGGGGAACTGCAGCAGCTGAGGGATGATCAGCATGCTGGCGTACATACCGAACCCGATGAACACCGAGGCGAGGTTGGTGAGCAGCACCCGGGGGCGGGCCGTGGTCCGCAGGTCGACCAGCGGATCCCGGGTGCGGGTCTCCCAGAAGCCCCAGGCCAGCAGGACCACGACGGCGGCGGTGAACAGGCCGAGCGTCTCCGTCGAGCCCCAGCCCCACTCGGCGCCCTTGGAGACGGCGAGCAGGAGGCAGACCAGGCCCACGCCGAGACCGATCGCACCGGGTGCGTCGAAACGCTGGCCCTTGGCGCCCGCCGGGATGTCCGGGATCATGAACCAGATCAGTGCCGCGATCGCCACGGCGAGCACGGCCGAACCCCAGAAGAGCACCCGCCAGCTCGTGTACTGGGCGACCGCAGCGGAGATCGGCAGGCCGAGACCGCCGCCGATGCCCATGGAGGCACTGACCAGCGCGATGGAGGAGCTGAGCTTCTCCGCAGGGACCACGTCACGCAGCAGGGCGATGCCGAGGGGCACCATGCCCATACCCATGCCCTGCAGACCGCGCCCGACGATCATGGGAACGACGGAGGACGCGAGCGCGCACACCACCGAACCCACGATGAGGGGTACGGAACACGCGAGGAGCATCTTGCGCTTGCCCAGCAGGTCACCGAGCCGTCCGGTGACGGGTACGCACACGGCCGCCACCAGCAGGGTGACCGTGATCACCCAGGCGCTGTTCGCGGACGAGGTGTGCAGGATCCGGGGCAGCTCCCCGATCAGGGGCGTGACCAGCGTCTGCATGATGGCCGCCGTGGTGCCGGCGAAGGCCAGCGTGGCGACCACGGCGCCTGCGCGGGCCGTGGGCTGGGGGGCTTCCATGAAGGGATTCCTCGCATATCTGTCGGGTTGCAATATGCATCGTACACATCGAATGTATCGAGCACGTTATATGTGCGATGCACATGGTCGTGCGACACTTGAGCTCCGGCCGCGGCACCCCGCAACGTGCCGGTCAGGCGGAAGCGCAGGAGGCGGCGCGCACATGAGCAGGCCGACGTACGAGGTCGAGTACGAGCAGATGCTGCTCAGCCGCCACGGACTCCTGCAGCACAGAGACGGGCGCGCCAAGGAGGGCAGGCTGGAGCGCAGCGCCTACATCCTGCTCAGCCGCCTGCGCGTCCAGGGGCCGATGTCGATCGGCGAACTGAGTGACGCCTTCGGGCTCGACGCCTCCACCCTCAACCGGCAGACCGCGGCCGTGATGCACACCGGACTGGCCGAGCGCATCCCCGACCCCGCAGGCGGGATGGCCCGCAAGTTCCGCATCACGGACAAGGGCGCCCGCCTTCTCGACGAGGAGCGCAAGCGCACGGTCCGCTCGCTGCGCAGGGTGATGGCCGACTGGCCGGAGCAGGACATCGCCGCCTTCGCCGCCTACCTCAAGCGGTTCAACACCGGCATCGAGCGGCTCGGCGGGCGGCCCTGGCCGCGGCCGTGACCCGGTTCGACACCGGGCTCGAGGCACCCGAGGCACCCCCTGCATGATCAAAAGGCCGTCGGGTTAGCATATGAGCGCCTCCTAGCTCGAAAGATAAACCTGTGACTGTCAATGACGACTCGTTCACCAACTGGAAGATCCGCGAGGAGATCGCGGAATCGATGATCCCCATCATCGGGAAGCTGCACCGGGAGGGGGACGTCACCGTTCTCCTCCACAGCCGCTCCTTGGTGAACAAGTCGGTGGTCAGCCTCCTCAAGACCCACCGCTTCGCGCGCCAGATCGCCGGTGAGGAACTCTCGGTCACCGAGACGCTGCCGTTCCTGCGGGCTCTCACCACGCTGGACCTCGGCCCTTCCCAGGTCGACATCGGCATGCTCGCCGCGACGTACAAGGCCGACGACCGCGGCCTCTCGGTGGAGGAGTTCACCGCCGAGGCCGTCTCCGGCGCCACCGGTGCCAACAAGATCGAGCGCCGCGAGCCGCGCGACGTCGTCCTCTACGGGTTCGGCCGCATCGGCCGCCTCGTCGCCCGCCTGCTCATCGAGAAGGCCGGCTCCGGCAACGGCCTGCGGCTGCGCGCCATCGTCGTCCGCCAGGGCGGCGAGCAGGACATCGTCAAGCGCGCCTCGCTGCTGCGCCGCGACTCCATCCACGGCCAGTTCCAGGGCACGATCACGGTCGACGAGGCGAACAGCACCATCGTCGCCAACGGCAACGAGATCAAGGTGATCTACGCCGGCGACCCGTCGGAGATCGACTACACGGCGTACGGCATCAACAACGCCATCCTCATCGACAACACCGGCAAGTGGCGCGACCGCGAGGGCCTGTCGAAGCACCTGCGCCCCGGCATCGACAAGGTCGTCCTGACCGCGCCGGGCAAGGGCGACGTGCCCAACATCGTGCACGGCGTCAACCACGACACGATCAAGCCCGACGAGCAGATCCTGTCGTGTGCGTCCTGCACCACCAACGCGATCGTCCCGCCGCTGAAGGCGATGGCGGACGAGTACGGCGTGCTGCGCGGCCACGTGGAGACCGTCCACTCGTTCACGAACGACCAGAACCTGCTGGACAACTACCACCCGTCGGACCGCCGCGGCCGGTCGGCTCCGCTCAACATGGTCATCACCGAGACGGGCGCCGCGTCCGCGGTCGCCAAGGCGCTGCCCGACCTCGACGCGCCGATCACCGGCAGCTCCATCCGCGTTCCGGTCCCGGACGTCTCGATCGCGATCCTCAGCCTGAGGCTCGGGCGCGAGACCTCGCGTGAGGAGGTCCTCGACTACCTCCGCAACGTGTCGTTGACGTCCCCGCTCAAGCGCCAGATCGACTTCACCACCGCACCCGACGCGGTCTCGAGCGACTTCATCGGCTCGCGGCACGCCTCGATCGTCGACGCCGGTGCCACGAAGGTCGACGGCGACAACGCGATCCTCTACCTCTGGTACGACAACGAGTTCGGCTACTCCTGCCAGGTCATCCGCGTGGTTCAGCACGTGTCCGGGGTGGAGTACCCGACCTACCCGGCCCCGGCGGTCTGATCGCGGCGGACCGCCGGGTCCGCTCCGGTCCGCCGTCCGGCGGAGGGCACTGTGGGAGAGCGACCGATCCGGTCGCCCTCCCACAGGCATGTCCGGCCCGGAAGGGATGACGGGACAGACCTCAGGGACTGTCCCCGTGCCAGTGGAAGCGGCGCGGTTCCACCGCCCGCGGGGCGTAGTGGGCGCGGCCGCCCGGACCGTAGCGGCCGATCTCCGTAGGCAGGGCGACCGTTTCGTGACGGGCGGGGTCGGGCCAGTCGGTGACATCCAGGAGAAGCCCGTCCAGCGGTCCGCCGACCAGCTCCACATACGCGCGGCCCGGAAGCGGTCCGGCATCCTCGTGGTCCGCCCCGTAGACCCTGCCGCGCATGAACTCCAGCTCATCCATACGGGCAGCATCGCAGTTGGCACTGACACCGGCTGCTCGTGTTCCGCCGGTCGCGAGGCGGCGTCGGGCAGAAGATCCTTGCCGGCCGGGCACGCTCACCCGGCGCTCGGCCTACGGGCGGTGACCAGTGCGAAGCTGAGGAACTCACCGGCGTCCTCGGTGAGCATGTCGATCACGGGCTGACCGGATGCCCGGCTCTCCGGCAGGAACTCGGCGCCCGCCCGGGTCCACAGCAGCCAGTCCTGCCAGGCGTCCGGCTGCAGCCGTGCCGCCGTGACCGTCACCAGTTCGGTGATCTCCCATTGGAAGCGCCACCACTCGGCCGTGTGCCAGGCGATCGCCTCCCATCCGACGACTTCCTTGATGTGCGGGGGAATCGCTCCCAGGTCCCGGACCTCACGCTTCATCGCGGGTGTCGCCATGCCCAACTGCCCACCCGGCCGCAGAAACCGGAGCAGATACGGCAGGTAGTTGTCCGCCGTGCCGAAGTACTCGAACGCGTCGATGCTGACGATGGCGTCGAAGCTCTCCTGTTCGAACGGCAGGACGTGCGCCTCCGCGTGCACGGCTTCCACACGGTCGGCGACACCGGCCTCGGCGAAGACGGACGCCGCCTCTTCCGCGCCGATCCACCAGTCCGCCGCCACGACCTGGACGCCGTACTCGCGCGCCAGGAACACCGACGTCGCACCCTTGCCGGAGCCGAGGTCGAGGACCCGCATGCCCGGACGCAGGTCGAGGTCCCGAGCGAGGTCCTCCAGCAGCCACAACGGGTTCGGACCCATGTCCAGTCCGAGGAGCCAGGTCGGGTCGTAGCGGGCCGAGCGTGGATAGCGGTCCGGGCGTATCAGGTCATCAAGGAAGGTCACGGCCACGACCCAAGTGGGTCGACACCGTCCGCGCAACCCGATATCGATGGTGCTCCAGGGAGAAACCCTCCATGAGGATCCGAGCGCCGCAACGCAGGAAGCGAGAGCGGAAATGACCGGAGCGAGGAAGTCCCGGACACCGGGAGCCGAGGGAACGCGAGCACCTGTCGTACTGATCACGGGTGTCATGGCAGCGGGGAAGTCCACGGTCGCCCAACTGCTCGCCGAGCGGCTGCCGAAGGCCGCTCATGTCCGCGGTGACTTCTTCCGCAGGATGATGGTGTCCGGCCGTGAGGAGCTGATGCCTGAAGAGACCCCCGAGGCCCTTGCGCAGTTGTGGCTGCGCTACCGGTTGTCGGCCGCCACCGCAGACGCGTACGCGGCGCAGGGCTGGACCGCGGTGGTCCAGGACGTCATCCTCGGCAAGGACCTGGCGGACTACGCCGCCCTGATCAGGACCGAACCGCTCCACATCGTCGTCCTGTCCCCCGAGCCGGACGTCGTGGCGGCACGGGAGGAAGGCCGGGCCAAGACCGGTTACGGCGCCTGGACCATCGAGGCCCTCGACGCGTCGCTGCGCGAGGACACCCCCCGCCTGGGCCTGTGGATCGACAATTCCCGGCAGACGCCGGAAGAGACCGTGCAGACCGTTCTCGACCACATCGACGGCCTCGAAGGCTTCGCGGCGGACCGGTGACGCGGGCGGGTCGGCCACGATCCCCGAGACGGCCTTCCTGACCGGCTTTCACCAGTCGTGGACAGTGCCGTCCTGGAGACGGTTGACCGGCAGGTAGGCCGCCTCGTAGGGGTGGGCGGCCGCCGCCTTCTCGTCGAGTTCGACGCCGATGCCGGGTGCCTCTCCCGGGTGCAGGTGTCCGTCGGTGAACGTGTAGGCGTGCGGGAAGACCTCCTCGGTGAGCGGTGTGTGGCCCGAGTACTCCTGGATGCCGAAGTTGTGGACGGCGAGGTCGAGGTGTACGGCCGCCGCCATGCCGACGGGGGAGATGTCCTGGGGGCCGTGCACGGCGGTCTTGATCTGGTACAGCGCGGCGAAGTCGAAGAGCTTCCGCAGCGGTGTGACGCCGCCGAAGTGGGTGACGGCGGACCGCACGTAGTCGATCAACTGCTCGGTGATCAGGGTTTGGTAGTCGTGAACGGTGTTGAAGACCTCGCCCACGGCAAGCGGTGTGGTGGTGTGCCGGCGCACCAGGCGAAGGGCCTCCTGGTTCTCCGCGGGCGTGCAGTCCTCCAGCCAGAAGGGCCGGTACGGCTCCAGGTCCTTGCCGAGCCTCGCTGCCTGGATCGGTGTGAGCCGGTGGTGCACGTCGTGGAGCAGAGGCAGTTCGCCGCCGAACTCGGCGCGTACGGCGTCGAAGACCGCGGGCACGTGGCGGAGGTAGGCGTCGGTGTCCCAGTCCTCCACCAGCGGCCGGGCCTGCTGGTGGAGGACCGGCGAGCCGTCGTCGTCCGCGGTGTGCACCCCGTACACGGCCTTCAGGCCGGGGATGCCCGACTGGATGCGGACCGCCTGGTACCCCTCGTCGAGACGGGCCCTGACGGAGTCCAGGAGTTCGGGGATGTCACCGCCGTTGGCGTGCCCGTAGGTACGGACACGCTCGCGGCTCGCACCTCCGAGGAGCTGGTACAGCGGCAGACCGGCGGCCTTGGCCTTGATGTCCCACAGGGCGACGTCGACGGCGGCGAGCGCGGCCATCGTCACCGGTCCGCGCCGCCAGTAGGCACCCCGGTACAGGAACTGCCACGTGTCCTCGATCCGGTGCGGGTCCACACCGATGAGCAGGGGCGCGATGTGGTCGGTGAGGTAGCTGACGACGGCCAGCTCCCTGCCGTTGAGCGTGGCGTCGCCCAGGCCGGTGAGGCCCTCGTCGGTCGTCAGTTTCAGCGTGACGAAGTTCCGGCCGGGGCTGGTGACGACCACCGTCGCGTCGACGATCTTCATGCGGGTGCTCTCTCCGGTGCGGTGGGTGTGGCGAACGGGATCGGCCTTTGTGGCACCCGGCCAACCCTGCACCACACAGGGCTGCGCCGGGACGGCGGGGGCGAACGGCGAAGGCCGGCTCGACGCCGTGGGCGCCGAGCCGGCCTGTCCGGTGGTGCGACCCCCGTGGGGGCGCCGAGTCTTCCGCTCGGCGGAGCCGGTCAGTCCGTGCCGAACTCCATCGCGGCGCGGTCCAGCATCTCGTCGTCGTCGGAGACCTCGCCGCGGGAGGCGATGGCCTCGGCGCCGCCCTCCGGCAGGGTGCCGATCAGGCCGGTCGCGGCCGCCTGGGCGGCACCGATGGCCGGGTTGGCGGTGCCGATCAGGCCGAGTCCGGCGTACTGCTCCAGCTTGGCGCGCGAGTCGGCGATGTCGAGGTTGCGCATCGTGAGCTGGCCGATCCGGTCGACCGGGCCGAACGCCGAGTCCTCGGTGCGCTCCATGGACAGCTTGTCCGGGTGGTAGCTGAACGCCGGGCCCGTGGTGTCCAGGAGCGAGTAGTCCTCGCCGCGCCGCAGCCGCAGTGTCACCTCGCCCGTGACGGCCGTGCCGACCCAGCGCTGGATCGACTCGCGCACCATCAGCGCCTGCGGGTCCAGCCAGCGGCCCTCGTACATCAGCCGTCCGAGGCGCCGTCCCTCGTTGTGGTACTGGGCGAGGGTGTCCTCGTTGTGGATGGCGTTGACCAGGCGCTCGTACGCGGCGTGCAGCAGGGCCATGCCGGGCGCCTCGTAGATGCCGCGGCTCTTGGCCTCGATGATCCGGTTCTCGATCTGGTCCGACATGCCCATGCCGTGCCGGCCGCCGATGGCGTTGGCCTTCATCACCAGGTCGACGGGGGAGGCGAACTTCTCACCGTTGATCGTCACCGGGCGGCCCTGGTCGAAGCCGATCGTCACGTCCTCGGTGGCGATCTCGACGGAGGGGTCCCAGAACCGCACACCCATGATGGGGTCGACGGTCTCGACACCGGTGTTCAGGTGCTCCAGGGTCTTCGCCTCGTGGGTGGCGCCCCAGATGTTGGCGTCGGTGGAGTAGGCCTTCTCGGTGCTGTCGCGGTAGGGGAGGTCGTGGGCGAGGAGCCACTCCGACATCTCCTTGCGGCCGCCGAGCTCGGTGACGAAGTCCGCGTCGAGCCAGGGCTTGTAGATCCGCAGGTGCGGGTTGGCGAGCAGGCCGTAGCGGTAGAACCGCTCGATGTCGTTGCCCTTGAAGGTCGAGCCGTCGCCCCAGATCTGGACGTCGTCCTCGAGCATCGCGCGGACCAGCAGGGTGCCGGTGACGGCACGGCCCAGGGGCGTCGTGTTGAAGTAGGCGCGCCCGCCCGAGCGGATGTGGAACGCGCCGCACGTGAGTGCGGCCAGGCCCTCCTCGACCAGCGCCGCACGGCAGTCGACGAGGCGCGCGATCTCGGCACCGTAAGCCTTCGCACGGCCGGGCACGGAGCCGATGTCGGGCTCGTCGTACTGGCCGATGTCGGCGGTGTAGGTGCACGGGATGGCGCCCTTGTCGCGCATCCACGCGACCGCGACCGAGGTATCGAGACCGCCCGAGAAGGCGATGCCGACACGCTCGCCGGCGGGAAGGGAGGTGAGGACCTTAGACATAGGAAGATTATGCATCATCTCGCATGCCCATGCAAAACCCGGGTCGCAGGGCCCCGCCCGGGCCGGCACGGACATCGGGTCCACGAGGCCTGATGCGTCAGCCCCAGCGGCTACGGGCGTCGACGGATCCTCGCACTCGGAGCAAACGTACGGCGCGCTCAGCCTCCGCTGCCGGAGGCCAGTCCGGAACGGTCGGCATCGTGGTGCGGCCTCTCCTCCATATGCGCCGGACCAGCCGCCGGTCCCGGGGGACGCAGGGCGGAGGCGCCGAGCACCACGAACAGGATCAGGAGCGCGGGAATGCCGAGGGCCACCGGGAGCCCCGTGAGGGCGCTGACTCCACCGATCACCAGGGGACCGATGAGGAAGCCGACGTACCCGAGGCTGACGACGAGGGACAGCGCCGCTCCGGCGCGTGCGGGATCACGTTGCCCCGCGGCCGAGTAGACCTGTGGAGCGATGCAGGACATCCCGGCGCCAAGGCACGCGAACCCGATGACGCCGGCCACCGGGTGGCCGATCAGCAGGGCCGCGGTCATGCCCACCGAGGCCAGAACCCCGCAGCCGCGTACGAGCGGCACGGGCCCGAACCGCTCGGCCAGCCGGTCGCCGAGCAGTCGCCCGACCGTCATGGCGACCGAGAACGCGGCGAACGCCGCCGTGGCGAAGGCCGGCGTACTGCCGAGGCTCTCGTGCAGGTAGACGGCGCTCCAGTCCGCGGCCGTGCCCTCCCCTACCAGCGTGCACATGGCCAGGGCCCCGAGGAACAGGAGGTAGTACGAGCGTGGGACGCCCCCGCCGCCGGCTCCTGCCGAAGGCGCGAGCGATGCCGGCGGGACATCCTGCGGCAGGGCCCACGCCGCGGCCCACACCGCGAGCAGCACCACACCGGCGCCCACGGCGGCGAAGGTGACCTCGGGGCTCACGTCCTGATGCGCGAAGAGCCCGCCGATCGCGGCGCCCAGGAAGCCGCCGATGCTGTAGACGGCGTGGAACGACGACACGATCGGGCGGCCCCATGCCCGCTGGACCTCGATCCCGTTCGCGTTCATCGCGATGTTCAGGGTGCCGTGGACGAGACCGAAGAGAAAGAGCGCGAGCATGAGGGTGACCAGCGTCGGCATGAATGCCGGAGGGATGAGCAACAGCCCTTCGAGGAGGGCCGTCGGCACCATGACACGCGTACTCCCCCAGCGGTCGACGAGTCTCCCCAGGCCCATCATCCCGGCGATGGCACCCACGGCGAAGGCCAGCAGGGCAAGGCCGAGCAGTCCGTCACCCAGCCCGAGGTCCCCCTTGATCGCGGGGATGCGACTGGTCCAGCAGCCGAGGGCTGTACCGAACAGCAGGAACAGCAAGGACGTGGCGACACGCGCCCGCACCAGTGAGCGACGTGCTGCGGGCTTCGGGTCCACGCGAGGCATCTCCATCCGTTGACGCGCCAGTTCTGCTGCTGTTCCGCTTCGGGGATCCGGTTGTCCGCCGGTACGTCTCCCTTGAGCGGGGATTCGCGCAGATCGGTTCCGGTGGGTCCGACGGGTGCACGGGCGTGGCTCGTCGGCCGGGCCTCCAGACGCTGCCGTATCGCTGCGATTCCGGGAGAGAGAGCGCTCTCCGCCTCCGGCCGCAACCTTAGAAAGTTCCCCCAGGAGTGTCAACGGGCCCCATACGTAAGCGAGTTAACGCCAGGAACTCCCACGGGTGGGAATCGATCGCGTCCGGCCAGGGACGCGCGATCTCTCCGAAGGATGGATTCGACACTCGGATCGAGGCGTGAGGAATCAATCGGCTCGCGCACCGTGGAACTGATCAATACCGTGTGGCACCCGACGAGTTCGAACCCTCTCGTCCCGGACGTCACGGAGTTGCCATGCCCCTACAGATGAAGCTGACGGCGATCACACTCGACTGCGCCGATCCCGAGGCGATGGCCGCGTTCTACCGGGAGGCCACCGGCTTCGAGCTTCACCCCGGTTCCGGCGCCGACTTCGCCGGCGTCACCCGCGCGGACGGGCTCGCCATCGGCTTCCAGCGCGTCGATGGCTATCGGGCTCCGCGATGGCCCGGTCAAACGGTGCCGCAGCAGAGCCACCTCGACTTCACGGTCGATGACCTCGACGAGGCGGAGTGCCTGCTGCTGGAACTGGGCGCGTCCAAACCGGAGCACCAGCCGGGCGGAGACAGGTGGCGGGTCTTCACCGATCCGGCCGGGCATCCCTTCTGCCTGACCGGGGCCTGACGCCGGGGCACGAACCCCGCGGCCGGGGTGGATCATATCGGCCAGCGGTGCGAGTAACCCTCCCTCAACGGTCCGCCGACCAGGTCGAGAACCTGCTCGACCGCAGCCGCCAACGGCGCGGAGCCGCCGAGTTCGGCAACAGCCCTGTGGCCGTCCAGCAGCGCCTTGCCCCGTACGGGATCCGCGCTGAGCAGTCTGCGCGGCAGCCACTTTCCGGTGCCGGCCCACGCGTTGTGGTGGGCAGTGAGCAGATGGGCCGCCTCACGCAGGGCGGAGTCGGCGAGCGAAAGCTGTTCGTACCGGCCGACCGACGGGGCGTCGACCAGGTCGTCCATCAAGCAGGTGAGACCGTAGCGGCCCTGCTCCCACTCCGCCGGGGTCAACGGAGGGGGACCGGCCGCGAGTGCTGCGCGGGCCTCTGCACGTGTACGCGACAGATCCCCGTACCGATCCAGCAGGGGCAGACCCTGGTCGTAGATGAAAAGCACCGTGCCGCGGCGGCGGGCCCTGTCCCATGCGAAGAACTTCGGCACGTCCGCGAGGGCGTTCACGAACAGCTCGGCCTGACGGCCCTCGTACCGGATCACCTCACGGCGGCTGGTGTCCGGATCCGGCAGGAGTACGGCCACATCCAGATCACTGGCCGCAGTGGCGCGGCCCTGGGCGGCCGAGCCTCCCAGCACGGCACCCAGCGCGTGCGGGAAGCGGCTGGAGACCAGACGACTGGCTTGCGCGAACGCGGTTTCCTGATCAGTCATGGGCGCCTATCGTGCCAGCCCCGCGCGGCCCCGTGATCAGAGGCAGGGATTGCGGGGCAGCGTCCGGAAGCGCGGTTCGGGCCGAACTGCCGCGTTCCTGAAGTGAGTCGAGGGCAGGGCGACCCGGATCAGCCCACGAGCAACTTAGGTTAGGCTAATCTAAGGAACTGTGGAGTTCGCACACCGTCGTGCGCGTCATCAGGGAGGGGGAATTCGCCCATGGGCCTGCCCGGCGCCGGCTCACACTCGATGCCGGCCTACGCCGCCCTCCCCCACTCGCGTGCCGCATGGAGAAACGATCCCGAACGTGCCGCACCGCTGGTCCACACCATGAAGAACCACTTCGTCGGCATGTTCCCGGCAGGGCTCTCCCCCGCGTGGAGCTCGTCGGCCACCTGTGGGGACCGGGTATCGGGGACGATCCGGACGCCGCCGCGATCGTCGAGCCCCTCGCACCTCGCGCAGGCGGGTATCTGCACCACGGACCGCCTGCTGCGTGATCTCGTCCCGCACCGGGAGCCGAAGAACGCGTGACCACTCGTGAATTCAAGAAAGCAGGGGCAGCGATGAGACCGGTCGTCACGGAGCTCGCGGAGGCGGACCGGCCCGGCGGGCTGCTTCTCCGGCCGGAACGGCGGGGCTCCGCGGTCGTCATCAAGTTCGGCGGCAACGCCATGGTCGACGAGAGCCTGCAGCGGACGTTCGCCCACGACGTCGTGGAGTTGTGGCGCGCGGGCCTGCGTCCGGTCGTCGTGCACGGGGGCGGGCCGCAGATCAGCGCGATGCTCGACCGCCTGGGCCTGGAGAGCCGTTTCGAGGCGGGCCTGCGGGTGACCACGCCGGAGACGATGGAAGTGGTCCGCATGGTGCTGACCGGCCGGGTCCAGCGGGAGCTGGTCGGCCACATCAACGACCACGGGCCGTTCGCGGTGGGAATGACGGGCGAGGACGCGCACACGATGACGGCCGTGCGCCGGCCCGCCTGGGTGGACGGCCGGCCGGTGGACATCGGTCTCGTCGGCGACATCGTGGACGTGAACCCGGGCATGGTGCGCACGCTCCTCGACCAGGGGCACATCCCGGTGATCTCCCCCGTGGCCCGCGGCGAGGACGGGCAGGTCTACAACGTCAACGCCGATCTCGCGGCGTCGGCCCTGGCCGTGGCCCTCGAAGCCGAACGCCTGGTGGTCCTCACCGATGTGGAGGGGCTGTACGCGAACTGGCCGTACAGCACCGAGGTGATCGAGCGTCTGACGGCCGAGGCACTGGACAAGATGCTGCCGGGACTGGCGAGCGGAATGCTGCCGAAGATGGAGGGCTGCCTGCAAGCCGTGCGCGGCGGCGTGCGCACCGCTCATGTGCTCGACGGCCGCGTGCCGCACGCGGTCCTGCGTGGCGTACTCGGCGAGACCGGCCCCGGTACCACCGTGGTCCCCGACGACAGCCCGGACCACGACGAACAGGTTGGGTGACCGCGGCGGGCGGCGTACCGCTCCGGCGACGCGGGCGCGCAGGACGGCGCCTGCGCCCCCGTTCCCGGCCCCGAACCGGGGCGGGATCAGCGCCACCATGAACCGAATCCCGGCATACGCAGACGGACTTCACCGGCGCGATCGCGCCGGTGAAGTCCGGGGGGGGCGGGTACCGCCGCGCGGGCGGGCGGACGGTCACAGGACCCTGGCGAGGATCCTTGCGTTGCGTCGGGGGTCCAGGGACTCCGCCCAGGGCCGGGGCGCCAGGCGTGCGGTCGAGGGCGCGAAGCCGTAGCGGAGGAACAGGGCTCCGTCGCCGGTCGTCGCCGTGAACAGAGCACCGAGCGACTGGGCGCGCGCCATGGCCACGACCGCACGCAGGAGCGCGGCCCCCACTCCGTGTCCCTGACTGTGCGCGGCGACGCAGAAGTTGTACAGGACGCCCGCGGATCCGCGGAACTCCCCCGGCTCCGCCGGGTGCACGCGCAGACCCACGCAGCCGTCGACGCGGCCTCCGGCCTCCATCACGAGGAAGTCGGCCGCGTGGGTGGCGTAGAGCGAGGCGGGCCGCTCCCGCAGTGCCCCCGAGCGCATGAAGGGCCGGGACAGCCCGGCGAGTGCGGAAGCGTCCGCCTCACGGGCGCGACGCACGGAGGGCGTCGGCGCGAGGAGCGCGGGCGACAGCGGGGCGGGACGCGGCGTAGCCGTGATCAAGGCTTTCCCTTCCTCGGTTCCGTTGCGAAGAACGGCTCGTCGCCGTGCAACTCCGACGCAACAAGCGAGATTAGGTTAGCCTTACCTAAGTGGTGAGTCCAATCCGGTACTGCCGTGCTGTCCGTTCAGTGCGGACGGGCAGCCCGGCAGCTCCTTGCCACGAAGTGGTCAGGCGTCCATGGACGCCGCGAGGGACTTGGGCCGCAGATCCGTCCATCGGGCCTCGATGAACTCGAGGCACGCGTCACGGGTGTTCTCCTCGAAGAGGATCGACCACCCCCCGGGCACCTCGGCGAAGGACGGCCAGAGCGAGTGCTGGCCCTCGTCGTTGACCAGGACCAGGAAGCGGCCTTCGGGGTCGTCAAAGGGGTTGGTGCTCATATGTCATTGCCTCCTCGGGCCGACGGGCCGGTGACAGCCTCGCCGGGAGTGTGAATCAGGTCCGCGTGTGGTGCTCCCGCAACGCGATCACCAGCCCGTTCAGGAGGTGGATCAGAATGGAAGGGGAGGTCACTATTAGGTTAGGCTCACCTAATCGAGTCGAGCTTAGCCTTTCAATATCCCTCTCACAAGGAGACGTTCATGCGCCCGGTGATCGAACGGGTCCCCGCCGAGGACGCCTTCGCCGCGTACGGAATGCCCGGCAGGCCCGGAAGCGACGAGTTCTGGGCGGCGGCGCGCACACCCGCGTCGGTCCCCGCCGGCGACGGCGGTTGGGTGACCTTGTTCCTGTGGCGCGGCTCCGGTGCGAGCATCGGCTTCGAGAGCTGGTCGGACTCCTCACCCCTGAGCCGGTGGGGGGACACGGACTGCTGGTACGCCGAGGTCCGCATGCCGGCGCGGCTGCGGGTGACCTACCGGTTCCTCGCCGACGACACGGCGTACGCCGACCCGTTCAACCCTGCCGGTGCCGGCGGTGACCGCTCCATCGCCGCGACCCCGGACGCCCCGGCCCAGCCTCACTGGCCGCTGATCGGCGCCGACGACGTCCTGCCCCTCCCCCGCACCCGGCTCCGCTGGGCAAGCCAACGGCTCGGCGGACGGCGCACGGTGCGGGTCCACCCGGTGGGCGGCGGCGGGCCGGTGGTCCTGCTCCTCGACGGGGACGACTGGCTGTACCTGCACCCGGCCATGACCGCGTTCGACGCGGCCGTCGCCGGCGGTGAGATGCCTCCCGTCACCCTCGTTTTCCTGCCGGCCAAGGACAGAAAGGCCGAGTTCGGGTGCGGGCCCGAACTGTGGGAGGCGGTCCGGGACGAACTTCTGCCGCTGGTGGCGGAGTCCGGCGTGCCCGCCGACCCGGACCGGCTGGTGGTCGCCGGGCAGAGCCTCGGCGGACTGAGCGCGATGTACGCGGCACTGGAGTTCCCGGACCTGGTGTCCCGAGTCGCCTGCCAGTCCGGGTCGTTCTGGTGGACACCCGGTGCACTGGACCGGCCGGACCCGTTCGGTGGCCCGGAGGGCGGCACCATAGCGGCGCGCCTGCGGGAACGCCCCGACCTGTCCGGTCTGCGGGTCGCGTTCGACGTGGGGGAACACGAGACACGGATGCTGCCCCACTGCGGGCTCGTCGAGACCCTGGCCGAACAGGCCGGTGCGACTGTGCGGGTTTCCCGGTCGCCGTCGGAGCACGACCGGGCGGGCTGGCGGCACGCCCTGCTCAGAGACGTCGCCTGGGCGCTCGCCTAGGCAGGACCGAAAGGCTTACGGGAACGACGCTGCCGGGAACCGCTCCTGGTCTCCTACGCGGTCGGGGCATCGACGCGCCCTCTCGAAGCGGTGGGGCGCGCCGGCTCACGTACGGTGTGCCGGCGCGCCGCTCACGCGGCCAGGACGACCGGTTCGCCGAGACGTTCGGCGGCCTCCCGCCAGGCGTCGGTCACCGCCGCACGGGCATGTTCGGTGCGGTTCGGCAGGTCGCCCGTCAGCATGACCGGCGCGCCGATGTGGACGTGGAGACCCGGCCTGCGCAGCGGGGCGGTGCCCAGGCCCGCGAGCTGCTTGAGCGGGCTTCCTGACACGATGCGGCGGGACCCGGCCTGTCCCAGGGGGATCACCGGGGCTCCCGTCCGGTGGGCGAGGCGGGCCAGCCCGCTGCGGAAGGCCTCCGGGGCCGCTTCTCCCGCGTCCTTGCGGTCCGGGATACCGCCCTCGGCGTAGATCAGGACGAGACGTCCCCGGGCAAGGGCCTCCGCGGCGCCGTCGAGGGCGTCGCCGGCGCGGGCGTCGTGCCGGTGGACGGGAATGTGCCCGCCATGGACGAGCGCACGCCCGAGCGGGGGGATCCGCCAGAGCCCCGCGGCCGCGAGAACGACCGGCTCGACGCCGAGACGGCGCAGCGCGGCGAGGACCACGGCCGGGTCGGCCAGTGAGCTGTGGTTGGCGGCGATGATGCTGCCCGGGGCGAAGCGGGCGTCGCTGTCGGTGGTGACCGTCAGTCTGCCGACGGCAGGCACCAGGGCGCCGGCGAGGCGACTGAGCATGGGCGGGTCCTCCCGGACTCGGACGATGGTGATCCCCATCGTGGTCCGGAAGCGCGCCGCGGACCTGAGTACCGGTGCTCAGCCGGCAGCCCGCCGGATACCCAGTCCCTCGGCGCCGGGGTCCCCCGCCCGACGGTGCGCGGGACCCGGGCGGTCAGGGTCTCCCGTCCGTACGGGAGACCCTGCCGGTCAACGCGCCACGGCCAGGCAGTAGTCCTCGTCCGTGGCGAGCAGGTTGCGATGGGTGTCCTCGGCGGTGATGACCCCGTCGTCCAGGACCAGGACACGGTCGGCTGCGTCCAGGAGCGCCGGGCTGCTGGTGAACACGACGGTGGTGCGGCCGCGGCGCATCTTCGCGATGTTGCGTGCGATGAGCTGTTCGGTGACCGCGTCGACGGCTGTCGTCGGATCGTGCAGCACCAGGATGTCGGAGTCGGCGGCCAGGGCGCGGGCCAGGGACAGCCGTTGGCGCTGCCCACCGGAGAGGTTCGCACCGCGGTCGCGGACGCCGTGGTCGAGCCCTTCGCGGTGGAGGGCCACCACATCGGTCAGCATGGATGCCTCGACGGCCTCGGGAACCATCGTGCTGGTGCCCGACGGGTCGATGTTCGTACGGAGGGTGCCCGCGAAGATCTCCCCGTCGTACGGGTTCACGAGCATGTGCTCACGGACCGCCTCGACCGACAGGTCCGCGATCTCGTGCCCGCTGACCCGTACCGCTCCCTCGTACGCGTGGGGCGGGACGTTCACGGCGAGGATCGACGCGAAGTCGGCCGCCGCGCGCGGCTGGTAGGCGGCGATGGCCACGAACTCGCCGGCCGGGACCTGGAACTTGAGCTTGCGCAGCGTCCCGTACCGGACGCAGTCGATCTCGAGGTCCCCGCCCGCGGCCGGGCGCTCCGGCCCCGGGGTCGTCACCGGCGGGGCGGCCAGTACCAGGGCCATCCGCTCAGCCGAGGCGCGCGCCATCATCACGTACTTCGGCATCTCCGAGAACATCTTGAGCGGTTCCATGATGAACTGCGCCAGCCCCACGGCCATGACGAGCTCGCCGATGCTGATCTGCCCTTCGAACGCCAGCCATCCGGACGTCAGGGTCACAGCGGCGGCGAGGACCGCGTTGAGGGCCAGTGCGGTGCCGGCGTACGCGCCGTTGACCTTGGCCACGGTGATCGCCTGGTGCTTCGCCTCCGTGCTGACCTTCCGGTAGGAGAGGAACGCCGCGTGGTTGCCGCCGAAGCCGTGCAGCGGGCGCAGGCCGGTGATGAGGTCGGCGACCTTCGCCCCAGCCCGCGCCACCCTGGCCTGCTGTTCCTGCGTGCTCGCGCCGATCCGCTTGGACATCACGCTCAGGATCGACAGGATCGCGACGGTTCCCACGATCACGAGCAGGCCGAGCCGGATGTCGGCCAGGCCCAGCGCGACCGCCGCGACCACCACCGCGACCAGCGAGCTGATCAGCAGCGGCACCACCTCGATGATGTCGGCGGTCTGGTCGGCGTCCTCGGTGGCGATGGTCAGCACCTCGCCGGACTTCAGGTCGACGTCCCTGGCCACCGGCTGGAGTCCGCAGGCCGCGACCCGCACCCGCCAGCGGTGCGCCTCGGTCGTGTTCGCCTGTTGCAGGACGCGCATCCCGAACCGCCACGACAGCGACACGGTCGTGATGATCACGGCCAGTGCGGCGATGGACAGGCCGAGCGAGCCGAGGCTCCGCTCCTGCAAGGAGTGTTCGACGATCAGACCGAGCGCGATGGGGAACGCGGTCTCGCCGGCCTGGTACATGCCCATGAGGACGGTGCCCCTGGTCATGGCGCCGACGTTGCGCCGCAGGGCGGTCCGAAGGATGTCTGCCCCCTGTCGGGGCCGCTGGGTGTCAGGAGTTGTCATCAAGGTGGCTGGCAATCGCTTCCGGGGTTCGCAGTTCGAGCAGGTCACGGATCGTGATCACGGGACCGTACTCCCGGCGGAGCAGCCCGATCAGCCGCACCGCCAGCATGGAGTGTCCTCCGAGTGACACGAAGTCGCTCACCGCGCTCACTTCGTCATCGTCCAGGTCCAGTGCCTCGGCGAAGAACTCGCACACCACGGTCTCGGTCTCGGTCTCCGGACCGCGCTCGCCCGCCGTGGTCAGCACGCCGAGGGGCTTGGCTTCCGGGAGGGCCTTGGTGTCGGCCTTCCCGTTCACCGTCAGCGGGATGCTGTCGACCTGGGCGTAGTGCGTCGGGCGCAGGAAGTCCGGCAGCGCGGCACCCACTTCGGCCGCGACCGTGGCCAGGTCCGCGTCACCGAGGACGAGGTAGGCGGCCAGCCGGTAGGCCCCGTCGACCTCCGGGGCGGGCTGGGCGACGGCTGCGGCGAAACGCACGGCCGGGTGCGCCGCGAACGCGGCCTCCACTTCGCCCAGCTCGACCCGGTGTCCCCGGATCTTGACCTGCTGGTCGGTGCGGCCCAGGTACATCAGGTTCCCGTCGGGCCGCCGGACCACCAGGTCCCCGGTGCGGTACATGCGCTCGCCGGGTTCGCCGAACGGGCAGGCGACGAACCGGTGCGCGGTCTGGGCGGGCTGTCCCAGGTAGCCTCGCGCGATGCCGATGCCCGACACGTACAGCTCACCGGGAACTCCGTCCGGCAGGGGCCGCAGCCACGGGTCGAGGACGTACACCTCGGTGTTGTCGATCGCGACGCCGACCACCGGGTCCTGGCATTCGAAGGTGCCGACGCCGAGGGTGTTGATGGTGTACTCGGTGGGACCGTACAGGTTGTAGCCGACGGTCCCGTCGGTCTCGGCGAGCTTCTGCCACAGCCTCGGCGTGACGGCCTCGCCGCCCAGCAGCACCAGCGCGGGCCGCCGTTCGGGGTTGTCGAGCAGTCCCTCGGCCACCAGTTGCTGCGCGTAGGTCGGGGTCACGTTGATGACGTCGATGCCGTGCTCGAGGCAGTACTCGACCAGACGGGGCGCGTCGCGGCGCAGTTCCTCGTCGCAGATGTGCACCTCGTGGCCGTCGGCGAGCCACAGCAGTTCCTCCCACGACATGTCGAAGGCGAACGACACGGTGTGGGCGATCCGGAAGACCCTGTTCTCGTGCTCCGCCAGCACCGGCTCGAAGATCCGGCGCTGATGGTTGATCAGCATGTTGGTGAGCCCGGCGTACTCGGTCACCACGCCCTTGGGCTTTCCGGTCGATCCGGAGGTGAAGATGGTGTACGCGGGGTGCCGCAGGCGGTTCGGGGCGTCCGGCGCGAACGTGACGAACGGTTCGGCCCCGGGCAGCGGACGGTCGAGCTCGATCAGGTCGCCGGTCAGCCTGGGCGACACGGCGCTGACGGTGAGGATCACCTTCGGGCGGGCCTCCTCGACGATCGCGGCGATCCGCTCGTCCGGGTGGTCGAGCTCAAGCGGCACGTACGCCGCACCGACGCGCAGGACGGCGAAGAGTGCCACGATCGAGTCGAGGGAGCGTGGGACCGCGAGGCCCACGGCCGTCTCCGGGCCGATGCCGCGCCCGGCGAGTACGCCGGCCAGTGCTCGGCTGCGGTCGCGGAGCTGGGCGAAGGTCATGGTCGAGCCGTGTGCGACGAGGGCGACCCGCTGCGGGTCACGGTCGGCCGCCCGGTCGAACCGGTCGACGACGGTGTCCGTACCGACGTCCGTGCGCCCGGCGGGCTCGGGACGGGACACCGGCCCGGGCAGTGCGCCGACCGGGCCGGTGGAACGGGCCAGGTCCTCGAGCACGCGCAGGTAGTCGTCGAGGAGACGACGGGCGTTGCCGGTGTCGCCGTCGCGGTGCTCCAGCTTGACGGTGAGCCGGTCGCCGGGGGTGACGACCCAGGTGAACGGGTAGTGCGTCGAGTCGTCGGCCTTCACCGAGGTGATGCCGTGCCTGGCGTTCATCTCGGCGAACGCGTCCATGTCCAGGAAGTTCTGCAGCACGAACAGGTTGTCGAACAGCGTGTCGTGCCCGCTGGCCCGCTGGATCTCACCGAGTCCCAGGTGCTCGTGTTCCATCGCCACGACCCTGGCCGCCTGGACGGCCGAAAGGTACTCACCGACGCTGTCGTCCGGCCGTGCCCGCGTCCACATGGGCACGGTGTTGAGGAGTACGCCGACGATGTCGGACAGCCCCTCGCCCTCACGGCCGGAGACGGTCACGCCGAACGCGGCGTCGCTGCGGCCCGTGTGCGCGCCCAGCAGGAGGCCGAAAGCGCCGGTCAGCACCGAGTTCAGCGTGACGCCGTGCGCCCTGGCCGCTTCCCGCAGCAGTTCCGACTGCTCGGCGGACATCTGGTGCACGAGTGCGCGCGGCAGGTCGTCCGTGAGGGAGGGGTTCGGTCCGGCGAGGAGCGTCGGGCCGGTGAGGCCGGCCAGGTGCTCCGCCCAGAAGCGTTCGGATACGGCGGGGTCCCTGGCGTCGAGCGCCCGGGCGTAGTCCTCGAATCCGGGCGTGACCGGTGTCGCGTCCAGGGGTTCGCCGGCGAGGACGGCCTGATAGGCGTCGAACAGGTCCCGCAGCAGGATCTCGCGGGACCAGCCGTCCCACAGCAGGAGGTGGTAGCTGAGCAGCAGTCCGTCGCGGTCGTCGGGGAGACGGACCACTGTCAGCCGGACCATCGGCGGCTCGTCCGGGTCGAATCCCGTGTCACGGTCGCGGATGCGCAGTGCTTCCACGTCCGCTTCCGTCTCGGGGTGGACCGTGCGGACATCGACCCGCCGGCCCGCCTTGAGGACCTGGACCGGGTTTCCGCTGTCGTCGGTGGTGAAGCCGGCGCCCACGACCGGGTGCCGCGCGATCACGTACGCCATCGCCTCGGCCAGCGCGTCGGTGTCCAGGCGCCGGTCGAAGGTGAAGTAGCTCTGTGCGACGTAGTGTCCGGCCTCGCCCGCCATCTGGGCCTGGAAGAACAGGCCCCTCTGGAGCGGGGTGACCGGTGCCGTGCGCTCGGCCGTCGCGGAGGCCTCGGCGATGCGCTGCAGTGCGCCCAGCCAGTGCACGGCGATCTCGTCGGGGATGCCGTCGGCGAGGGTGAACTCCGCGTGCAGGCTTCCGGTGGCGTCGTCGGTCCACGCGTTGACCTCGACAGCGTACGGGCTGCCCTGGTCCCCGCCGGTGATGTGCAGCGCCTGGGACTCGCTGCCCCGCCCGAGGTAGTTGAACAGCACCTGAGGACGGGCGTTCAGCAGGGGGGCCGTCTGCGGGTTGAGGTACCTGAGCCGGCCGTAGGCGACGTGGCCGAACTCGTCCGGCTGGCGTTCGGCGAGTTCGCGCGCCGCCGCGACGGGGTCGGTGTGTGCGGTGAGCCGCACCGGTGCGATGGAGGTGAACCAGCCGACCGTACGGGTGTAGTCGTGGTGCTCCAGCGCCGGGACCCTGCCGTGCCGCTCCAGCTCGATCGCGAGATCGGTGGGCGAGGGCTGGACCTGGGTCAGCGCGGTCCGGAGCGCGCCGCACAGCAACTCGGTGACGCCGACGCCCAGTACGGAGGGGGCGGTACGCGTCACGCGGTCGCTCACGTCGGCGGCGAGCACGACGGTGGTCCCGTGCAGGTTCTCGACCGCGGGCAGCAACGCCGGTGCCTGGAGCGTGGTGATCCAGTGCCCGAGGTCGTCGGTCGCGTGGGAGGAACCGGAGTTCAGCGCTTCGGCGTACTCGGCGTAGGACGTGGTCGGCGGTGCGAGCGGGGCACCGCCCATGGCGGCGGCCAGGTCGTCCAGCAAGATGAGCCAGGACACCGAGTCGACGGCCAGGTGGTGAACGGTGACCACCAGGGTGCGGCTCGCCTCGAGCCAGGAGAAGGCGATCACCTCCCCGGACTCGGGGTCGAGACGCCCGGCCGCGTCGTTCGCCGCGGCCGTCGCGTCGTCCGTGTCTGTCCGGACCACGGTGACCTCATGGGCGGGTTCGGTGCGCAGCGCCCACACCCCGTGCTCGACGCTCAGCCGCAACCGGAGGGCCGGGTGCGCGGCCACGACCGCGCGGGCGGCGCGCTCGGCGTCGGCGAACCCGGTGCCCTCGGCCGCCACCAGTGCCCTGGCCTGGGCGAACCGGGCGAGTGGGGCGCCCAGTTCCCGCTGGCGCAGGATGATCGGCGTCGGCGACAGCGGGCCGTCCTCACGGCGCACGGGCTCGGCGACCGCGGTCTGCGGTATGCGCGTCCCCAGGTGCTCGGCGAGCGCGCGCGGTGTCTTGAGGAGGAACACGTCGCGCGGCGCGATCGGGAGTCCGAGCGCTCTGGCCCGGTTGATCACGGTGATGGCGACGATGCTGTCGCCCCCGGCCATGAAGAAGTCGGTGTCACCGTCCACGTCCGCGGAGCCGGGCAGCGTCTCGGCGAAGATCCCGACCAGCGCGGCGAGTGCGGACCCGCCCGCGGCCACCGGGGTGCCGTCCTGTGCGGCGCGTGCGGATTCGCCCGCGGCCTCCGGGGTGCCGTCCTGTGCGGCACGCTCGGTCAGGGCCTTCCGGTCCAGCTTGCCGTTGACCGTCAGCGGCAGGGCGTCGACCGGCAGGACCCGGCCCGGCACCATGTGCACGGGCAGCTTCGCCGACAGCAGGCCGGTGAGGTCGCCGGGCACCCGTCCCACGACGTGCGCGACGAGGTGCTCGCCGCTGTCCGCGACGGTGACAGCCACATCGACCACGCCGTCGAGTTCCCGGATCGCGGCCTCCACCTCGCCGAGCTCGATACGGAATCCCTTGAGCTGCACCTGGTCGTCGGCGCGGCCGGCGAACTCCAGCTCGCCGTCGAGCGTGCGGAGCGCGAGGTCACCCGTGTGGTACATGCGGGAACCGTCGCCCGCGAACGGGTTCGCGACGAACCGGCCGGCGGTCAGTCCGGGCCTGCCCAGGTAGCCGAGGGACACCTGGTCGCCGGCGACGTAGATGGCGCCGACCCGGCCCGGCGGAACCGGCCGGAGCCGGTCGTCGAGCAGGTAGGTGACCAGGCCGGGGATCGGACCGCCGATCGGGCTGACGTCCTCGCCGAAGTCCTCGTCGGTGAGCACCCGGTGGGTGACGTGGACGGTGGTCTCGGTGATGCCGTACATGTTGACCAGCTCGGGCGAACGGGTGCCGTGCCGCTCGACCCAGCCGCGCAGCCGCACGGGATCCAGCGCTTCGCCGCCGAAGATGATCCGGCGCAGCGCGGTGGCCGGTCCGCCGGCGTGCCGGTCGGCCTCGACGAACCGGTAGAACGCCGACGGGGTCTGGTTGAGCACGGTCACCCCGCGCTCCTGGACCAGCCGGTGGAAGTCGACCGGGGAGCGGGTCAGGGCGTACTCCGGCACCAGGAGCTCTCCGCCGTGCACCAGCGCGCCCCACAGTTCCCAGACCGCGAAGTCGAAGGAGTACGAGTGGAACTGGACCCACACGTCGCTCGGGCCGAAGTCCATGTCGGGCCGGGTGTTCGCGAGCAGCGTCACCACGCTGGAGTGCGGGACGACGACGCCCTTGGGCCTGCCGGTCGATCCGGACGTGTAGATCACGTACGCCGGGTCGTACCAGCCGGCCGCGGGCGCGGCGGTGTCGTCGGGCAGCTCGTCGGCCTGTTGCAGCTCGTCCCCCTGGACGAGCACGCGGGCCGACAGGCCTTCCCGGGTCAGCAGTTCGGTGAAGCGGTCCCGCTGTTCACGGTCGACGAGAACGACCTGCGGAGCGGCGTCGGAGAGGATGTACTCCAGCCGTTCGTCCGGGTACGCCAGGTCCAGCGGCACGTACGCGCCGCCCGCGGAGACGATCGCGACGAGGGCGACGACCTGCTCCAGGGAACGGGGGACGGCGACGGCCACGCGCTTGCCCGGTCCGACACCGGCCGCTCGAAGCGCCGAGGCCAGCTCGTTCTTCGCCGCCTCCAGTTCGCCGTAGGTCAGTGACCTGGAGCTGCCGTCGAGCGCGCACTGCGTGACGGCGGTGGCGGCCAGGTCGCGGTGCGCGGCGGCGTCGAACAGTGCGCCCAGGGTCGTCGGGGTGATCGGCGCGGGGCGTCGGGCGTCGTCGGCTGCCAGATCGCCGACCGGGGCGTCCGGACGGGTGAGAAGGCCGGTGAGGGTCCGGGTGAAGGTGCTCAGGACGGCCTGGGCGCTCGTTTCACGGAGCAGCTCACCGTCGTAGATGAGGTTGAAGCGCGGACGGCCGTCGAGTGCGCGCTCCACCACCAGCGTCAACGGGTAGTGCGGGGCGCCCTCGTTCACGATGTCGGCGATGACCAGCTCGTCGTCGGGTCCCCGCAGGGCGTCCACATCGGTCGCGACGTCGAACACCACCAGGGTGTCGAACCGGGCGCCGGCGCCCGCCTGCCGGCCGATCCTCGCCAGCGAGACGTGCTGGTGCGGCAGCACCGCGCTCTGGTGTTCCCGTACGGAGGCGAGCAGGTCGCCCGCCGTGGTGGCGGACTCCCACCGGGCGCGCACGGGGATCGTGTTGATGAACAGGCCCACCATGTCCCCGATGCCGGGCACGTCCGCGTCGCGCCCGGACACCGTGGAACCGAACACCACGTCCTTGCCCTGCAGGATGCCGCCCAGGGTCACCGCCCAGGCGCTGTGCACGGCCACGCTGAGCGGCACGCCGGCCGCCCGGGCTGCCGCGTCGATGTCGTCCGTCGGCTCCACGGCGATGTCGGTGAACCGGTCGGAGGGGGTGTGTCCTTCGGCGACCAGTGAGGGGCCGGGCAGATCCGCGAGCTGCTCGCGCCAGACGCGGTCGCTCTCGTCGTCGTCGCGTCCTGCGAGCCAGTGCACGTAGTCGGGGAAGCCGCCGATCTGGTACACGGTTCCCGGCCGGTGGTACTCGGCCAGCAGCGTACGAAGCATCGGCGGTACCGACCAGCCGTCGGCGATGATGTGGTGCACGGTCTGCACCAGCACGTTCCGGCCGGAGCCCGCGCGGACGAGCGTGTACCGCATCAGTGGGCCGGTGGCCAGGTCGAATCCGGCGCGGCGGTCCCGCTCGGCGTAGTCGCGGATCTCGTCGTCGGTGATTCCCGGGCGGTCCAGCGTGGTGAACGGTGCCTGGGCGCCGCTCTCCAGCACGGAGACCACACGGCCGTCGGCGAGGGCCACGAACCTGGCGGCCAGGTTCGGGTACAGGGTGAGCAGCCGGGTGGCCGCGGCCGTGAGCCGGTCGGCGTCCACCTCGCCCTCCAGCGTCAGCACCTGCTGCTCGACGTAGCTGCCCGCCGAGTCGTCGTCGAAGACCGAGTGGAAGTACAGGCCCTCCTGCAACGGGGTCAGCGGCAGGATGTCCCGCAGTTCCGGGCCGTCCAGGGCGTCGACGTCGGGCTGTGTGAGCGGCACCAGGGAGAAGTCGCTGGGAGAGTGGCCGCCCCGGTCGAGTGCGGCCAGTCCGGCCAGCGCCACCCGCAGGTACTCGCCGACGGTCGCGATGTCCTCGTCGGTGAACATTCCGTCGGGCCAGGAGATGGTGGTGACCAGCTCGTACTCGCCGGTCGACGCGGGTTCGGCGATCGCGTTGAACTCCAGGGAGCGGGGCAGACGCATCCTCGGGTCGCGCTTCTCGCCCAGCTGCCCGGTGGTGCCCGCGGGCTGCCAGTCGCCGGTCGCGCCGGAGTCGAAGCGTCCCAGGTAGTTGAACAGCACTTGGGGTGCGGGCGCGTCGAACGCGGTACCGGCCAGGTAGCGCAGGGCGCCGTAGGAGACGCCGTTGCTGGGCACCCTGGCGAGGTCCTCCTTGACCGCCTTGAGTGCTGCGGCCAGGTACTCGGGTGCCGTGGGGTCGGCTGCCGCGCCCGGGTCGACGGTCACCGGGAACAGAGTGGTGAACCAGCCCACGGTTCGTGACAGTTCCGGCTCGAAGCCGGCGGCGCCCGCCACGAACCGGCCTTCACGGCCGTGGCCCTCGAGTTCGATGTGCGCGAACGTCTGGTCCTGCCCGAGGTCGCGGCGCCACCGGGCGAGGGAGACGGCGAGCGCGGTCAGCAGGACGTCGTTGACGCCCGCGTGGAACTTCGCGGGAATCTCGCCCAGCAGCGCGGCCGTGACCTCGGGGCCGACGGAGACGGTCCGGGTCCGCTCCTGGACGACGGTGTCGGTTCCGGACAGCGCGCGCCTGCCCACGGGTGCGTCCGCTCCCGGCAGGGGGCGCTCGAAGTAGGCACGGTCCGCGTCGAATTCCGCGCGCCCGAGCAGTTCGGTCCAGCGCCGGAACGACGTGCCCACCGGGGGCAGTTCGACAGGTTCGCCGGAGGAGATCTGGCGCCACGCCGTGGCCAGGTCCTCCATCAGGACCCGCCAGGACACGCCGTCGATCACCAGGTGGTGGACGACGACAACCAGTTGGCGTGCCTCCCGTCGCCAGACAGCCCGCAGCATCACGCCGTCGTCCGGGTCGAGCCCGTCGGTGGCGAGCTCCACGCAGGCGTCGAGGGGACGGTCGCTCTCCTGCCACACCGCGGCGGCCGGTGCCGCCTCGGGGATGTCGAAGCTCCAGCGTTCACCGCGCACCAGCTCGGCGCGCAGCATGTCGTGGCGTGCGACCACGGCGGTGAGGATCTCGTCCAGGGCTCCGGCGGTCAGGTCAGCCGGGGTGTTCAGGACCATCGACTGCACGAAGCCGTCGATGGCGTCCGTGGTCTCACCGAGCCACTGCACGATGGGCGAACCGACGACGGAACCGGTCGCCACATCGCCGTGCCGCGCCGTGGACACGTCCTCGCGGCTCGCCACCGCCGCCAGCGCGCCCACGACACTGTTGGTGAAGATCTGACGTGCCGTCACATACAGGCCCGCCTCGCGCAGCGCGCTGAGCAGGGAGATGGCCAGGATGCTGTCTCCGCCGAGCCGGAAGAAGTCCTGGTCGACGCCGACCTCGTCCAGCCGCAGCACCGCCGCGACCGTCGCGCACAGCACGCGCTCGTTCTCGGTGGCGGGCGGGACGATCGCGCCGGTCCCGATCACGGGCTCGGGCAGTGCCTTGCGGTCGAGCTTGCCGTTCGCGGTGAGCGGGAACTCCTTCATCACGACGGTGTGGGCGGGCACCATGTACTCCACCATGTGCTCGACGGCCCACGCCCTGACTTCCTCGGCGCGCAGGTCCTCGCTGCCGGCGGCCGGGATCACGTACCCCACGAGGTAGGTGCCGCCCGCCGTGTTCTTCTTGGCGACGACGCAGGTGTGCCGTACCCCGGGGTGCTCGGCGAGACCGGCCTCGACGTCCTCGATCTCCAGACGCATACCGCGGATCTTGATCTGGTTGTCGGCCCGTCCGAGGAAGTCCAGCGACCCGTCCGGGGCGTAGCGCGCGAGGTCACCGGTCCGGTAGAGCCGGGACCCGTCCCCCGCGAAGGGGTTCGCCACGAACCGGGACGCCGTCAGGCCGGGCGCGTTGACGTAGCCGCGCCCCAGCAGGAATCCGCCTACGTACAGTTCGCCGCCGACACCGACGGGGACGGGGCGCAGCTCGTCGTCGAGCACGTAGAGCTGGGTGTTGGGGTTGGCCTTGCCGATCGATGTCGACAGGCGTTCCGCCTCGCCCCGGTAGATGACGTGGCTGACGCCGATCGTCGTCTCGGCCGGGCCGTAGCCGTGGTACATGGGGATGTCGAGCCGGGTGCGGAAGCGCTCGTACAGCTCCGGGGTCAGGACCTCGCCGCCGCACCACACGTGCCGCAGACTGTCCAGCCGACCGGAGTCGCCCGCGATCTCGAGCAGCACGTCCAGCATGGACGACACCAGGTACGTGAAGGTGACGCGGTGTTCGGCGATCACGCTCAGCAGGTGGTGCGGGTCGCGTTCGCCGCCGGGCCGCAGGACCACCAGCCTGCCGCCGGACACCAACGGCAGGAAGATCTCGTTGATGGAGATGTCGAAGGACAGCGGGGCCTTGAAGAGTGACGCGTCGTCATGACCGAAGCGCAGGATCTCGTCGACCTGCCACAGCAGGCGCTCGCTGATCGCCTCGTGCCGGATCATCGCGCCCTTGGGCCGCCCGGTGGAACCGGACGTGAAGATCACGTACGCCAGGGCGTCGCCGGGGACGGCGACCTCGGGGCCCTCGACGGGGCAGGAAGCGAACCTCCAGTCGCCGAGGTCCACGGCCACGGCCTCGGGTTCACCCGGGTGGTGCTCGCCCGTGTCGTTGAGCTGCAGCACGACCCGGGCGTCCTCGACGACGACGGCGCGGCGTGCGGCGGGCCACTGCGGATCCAGCGGCACGAACGCACAGCCTGCCTGGAGCACGCCGAGCAGTCCGATCACCATGTCGGCGGAGCGGCCGAGGGATATACCGACGACCTGTTCGGCGGTGAGTCCGCGTTCGATCAGATGGTGGGCCAGCTGACCCGACAGCTCGGCTACCTGACGATACGTCAGCGACTGGTTCTCGTCGATGACGGCGACGGCGTCGGGCCTGGCCCGCGCGTGCTCGCGGAACATCTCCACCAAGGTCGGGCGGACCCGCCCGGCCTCGGTGTCGTTCCACTCGGCCAGGGCTTCGATCCGCGCCGCCGGGCCGGAGGGGCCGATGCTGCCGATGGGCCGGTCCGGGAAGTCGGCGAGGTCGTCCAGAGCGAGCTGGGCCTCGGCCCGCGGCACGCCTTCCGGTACGGCGATGCTCCGGCCGTCCGCGCCCACCTCCCAACCGGTAGGCACGGAACCGCCGTTGTCGACCCACCCGAGAACATCCGCGAACAGGGTCCCCGGGGTGAGGTCGATGCCGTCGGGCCCCAGTCCGGTCGCCCAGTACGAGAGACCGATGGCGCACGCTTCGGCGATGATCCTGTCGGAGCGGTTACCGGTCCGCCGGCGCACGTCGGCCAGGCTCGCGGGAGAAAGCAGTACGAGTCGAGCGTTCGGATCCATCATCGAAGACTCAGTGTCCCTTCCAAGGTATGGAAGTTAGGCTACCCTAAGTCAGGCTTGCCTAACTACCTTCACGCCATGCCTGCCACAGGCGGGCATAGCGGCCGCCGAGAGCCACCAACTCCTCGTGCGTTCCCTGCTCCACCACGCGCCCGGCATCCAGTACCGCTATCCGGTCCGCCGCCATCGCCTGGGTCAGCCGGTGCGCCACGAACAGCGTGGTCCGGCCCGAGCACGCGGCCAGCACGGCCCGCTCCAGCTCCGCCGCACCCTCGCTGCCCGCCTCCGCGGTCGACTCGTCGAGCACCACCACGGGGGCCCGGCCCAACACCAGCCGGGCCAGGGCCACCTGGGCGACCTTGGTCACATCCAGGCGCTCACCGCCCTCGCCGACCATGCCGTGCAGCCCGTCGGGCAGCGCCTCGACCCAACCGCCGGCGCCGACGGTGCGCAGCGCCTCCATCAGTTCCGCGTCGGTCGCCTCCGGCGCGGACAGCCGCAGATCGTCGGCGAGCGAACCGGAGAACACGTGCGTCTCCTGCGTCAGGATGCTCACCAGGGCACGTGCCCCCGCCTCGTCCGTACCGGCCAGGTCGTTCGACCCGATGCGCACCGATCCGGCCTGCGGAGTCCCGATGCCCGCGATCAGCGCGGCCAGGGTCGACTTGCCCGCGCCCGTCGCCCCCACCAGTGCGAGCGAACCACCGGCCGGGATCGTCAGGCTGACGTCCCGTAGGACGGGATCCTCGGTGTCGGGATAGGTGAAGGTCAGGCCCTCCACCGTCACCGGGTACGGCGCGGCCTCCGCCGGTGCGACGGTGGTGTCACCGACCAGCCGTTCGTCCGCGGCCTCACCCAGCACCCCGACCAGCCGGGTCAGGCTGGCGCCCGACTTCTGCGCCTCGTCGAAGGTGAACATGATGGCGCCCAGCGGCGTGAACAGCCGGTGGAACATCAGCGGAGCCGCCGACACCTCGCCCAGGCTGGCCATATCGGCCTCGAGCAGGGCGTACCCCACCACGAGGATGAGGACCAGACCGATGAACTCGGCACGGTTCTCCCGGCCGACGAACCGGCCGAAGAACCGGAACACCTCGATGCCGAGATTCCGCACCCGCCAGGACTCACTGGTGACCTTCTCGCGGAAGGCGCCCTCCAGGCGGTACGCCCGGACGGTGTCGATCCCGTTCAGGCCGCTGATCAACGCCTGCGCACGGTCCGCCTGTGCGGCCCGTTGCTTGCGGTAGAGCGGGGCGGAGCGGGGGAGGTACCAGCGCAGGGCCAGCGCGTACGCGGGCAGTGCGCCGGCACCCGCGAGGCCGAGCCGCCAGTCCAGTCCGAACATTCCGGCCGTGGCGATGGCGACCAGCACTCCGGCCGAGAAGACCGTGGGGATGGCCGACCGGATGCCCCTGGACAGCACGGCCACGTCGTCACCGACCCGGGAGAGCACATCTCCCCGGCCGACCTGTTCGACGCGCGCGCTCGGCATCCCGAGCACCGCCCGGACGGCACCTTCCCGCAGCCGCGCGAGCAGATCCGCGCCCAGCCGCCCGATCAGGTACGTCGACGCCGCGGTGGCCGCCGCGCCGAACACCGCGGCGGCCACCATCAACGCCCCGATCCTGACCAGGACCGAGCGGGACTCACCTGCTACCACCCCGTCGACCACTTGGCCGAGCAGCAGCACAGGAAGCACCTGGAGCGCCGCCCCCGCCACCGTGGTGAACACGGTGGCGGCGGTCAGCCAAGGCAACTCGCGGCAGTGCGCCGCTACCCATCGGGTGCCCTCGCGTCCGGTCGCCGTGCGCAGGGTCGCCGGTGCGACGCGTGTATCGGTGACACTCACGCGCGGACCGATTCGGGCCGGGGGCCGGTCAGGTTGACCACCATCTCTACTCGACCGACTTGACGAGCTCGTCGACCCCGTACGGCATGGACAGCAGGGTGCCCTGGGACAGCGCCGCGCCGACCGCCGGACCCTCACTGTCCAGCAGGTACGAGACCTTGCCGGCCTTGACCGCGGACAGGTTGTTGAACAGCTCGAACTTCTTCAGCGCTTCCGTGTCCGCCTTGTCGTTGATGACGACGATGCGGTCGACGTCGATCAGGTCGACGCGCTCCGGGGACAGCGCGGTGGAGAACTGGCCGTCGGCGATCTTGTCGATCTCCGTCGCACCCTTGTAGCCGATGCCCGTCAGCAGCCGGCCGCGCACGTCGGTGGTGGTGAAGGCCGAGATCGAGTCCTTGTACCAGGACACGGCGACAGCGGTCTCCTTGCCGAACTGCGGGTGGGCCTCACGGGCCGTGTCGAGCTGGCCCTGGATGCTCTTGACCATCGCGGTGCCCTCGGCCTCCTTGCCGAGCGCCTTGGCGATGTGGACCGCGTTGTCCTGCCACGGTGCGCTGAAGAGGTCCTTCTCACCCTTGGTGCGGCCCACCGTGGGAGCGATCTTGGAGAGCTTGTCGTAGGCGGCCTGGTCGACCTCGGAGTAGACCGCGAGGATCAGGTCCGGCCGCAGGGAGGCGATCTTCTCGAAGTTGGGGCCCGCGTCGCCGTTCTTCATGACGACCTCGGGGCGGGCGTCGCCCCACTTGTCCTTCACCCAGGGCCACTGGGTGTTGATGTCGGGGGACTGGCCCGCCGGGTTCGGGTACTGGTCGACCATGCCGACCGGCTTGATGCCGAACGCCAGGACGGTCTGATCGTCCGTGTAGCCGACGGTGACGACCCGCTTGGGGGCCTTCTCGACCTTCGTGGATCCGAACGCGTGCTCCACGGTGACCGGGAACACGCCGGAGGCGGCAGCCGGAGCCTTGTCAGTCTTCTTGTCCGGCGTGTCGGAACCACATCCGGCGAGAAGACCGACGCCGAGCGTCGCGGCGGAAACGACGGCGGCCAACCGCCGCCAGGACTTCGTAACCGTCGTTCTATGGAGGAGCATCCGGGAATCCCTTGCTTTCGCGCTGTCCGCGTGCCCCCGTCTAAGGGCAGCCAAACCTTATCCTGCGCTGGTGAGGTTAGCCTAGCCTAACTGGAGCTATTTCCCTTACCCGGCCCTCAGTTGAACTGGACGTGCGTCCGGCCGACCGGAACGATGAGCGGCCGGTCACCCACCGGGTCCTCGATCACCATGGCGCGCAGTCCGAACGCCTCGTGCAGCAGCTCGGCCGTGATCACGTCGCGCGGGTGACCCTGCGCGAGGATCGAACCCTCTTTCATCACGATGAGGTTGTCGCTGTACCGCGTGGCCAGATTGAGGTCGTGCAGCACCATGACCACCGTGCATCCCGATTCGTGCAGGTCGTCCACCAGGTCGAGCACGTCGATCGCGTGCGCCAGGTCCAGGTACGTGGTCGGCTCGTCCAGCAGCAGCAGGTCGGTGCCCTGGGCCAGCGTCATCGATATCCACACGCGCTGACGCTGTCCGCCGGACAGCGAGTCGACCGGACGGTCCGCCAGTTCGGACACCCCGGTCATGGCCAGCGCGCGTTCCACGACGTCGGCGTCGTCCGACGACCACTGCCGCAGCCAGCTCTGGTGCGGATGACGCCCCCTGGCGACCAGATCGGACACGGTCAGCCCCTCCGGCGCCACCGGCGCCTGCGGCAGCAGACCGAGCTTCTTCGCCACGTCCCTGGACCTGAGTCGGGCGATGTCCGCACCGTCCAGCACGACGGTTCCGCCGGTCGGCTTGAGCAGCCGCGTCAGGGTGCGCAACAGGGTCGACTTCCCGCAGCCGTTGGGGCCGATGATCGTGGTGATCACCCCTGTCGGGATCGTCACGTCGAGGCCGTCGATGACGGTCCGGCTGCCGTACCCGACCGTGACGCCCCTGGCTGCCAGCCGTGCGACGTCATCGACGCCGGACTCGATCTCGGTGATGTACTGAGCGGCCACAAGTCCCCCTGTAGTCAAGCTGTGGTCAAGATTGCCTGGATTGCCGAAGCCTTCGCGTGCTCTATCTGAGGTTCGCGCGCACCAGCAGGTACACGAGGAACGGGCCGCCGACCGCGGCGGTGACCACGCCGACGGGGAGAGTGATCGGCAGTGCCGTACGTGCGAAGAGGTCGGCACCGATCAGCAGCAGCGCCCCCACCATGCCGGAGGCCACCATCGGCGGGGTCGGGTACCTCGCCAGACGCATCGCCACCTGCGGTGCCACCAGCGCGACGAACGGAACGGGACCGGCCGCGCTCACCGCCACAGCGGCCAGCAGAACCGCGCACAGCAGGAGGACCGCTCGCACCCACGAGTACCGGACGCCGAGACCCGCGGCGATCTCGTCGCCGAGGTGCATCGGCTTGAACTGGAACGCGACGCATGCCACCGCCGCCAGCAGGACGAGCGTTCCCCAGAGCGCGACTTCGACCTCGTCCCAGGACCGGTTGTCCAGCGAGCCGACCAGCCACGTCTGGGCCCTTGCCACGTCCCTGATGTCGGCCGAGACGAGCAGCCAGGTCGTGATCGCCTCCATCGCGGCGCTCACCGAGATGCCGATGAGGATGAGCCGGAAGCCGTCGATCCCGCGCCGCCACGCCAGGAAGTACACGAGCAGACCCGTACCGAGGCCGCCGGCGAGCGCCGCGGCGGACAGGCCCACGGAGTTGACGACCGCCGCGGCGGTCCCGCCCGACACCGTCACCAGGAACACCGCGACCGCGCTGGCGCCCCCGGTGATTCCCAGAATGTCCGGACTGGCCAGCGGATTGCGCGCGATGGACTGCGTGATCGCCCCGGACACTCCCAGGGCGATGCCCACGACGAGCCCGGCCAGGGCCCGCGGCATCCGCAGATCCATGATGATGAACTCGTCGAACTGCTCGCCCCTGCCGAGGATCGTGGCGATCACCCGGGAGAGGCCGATGGGGAAGTCCCCGATGCTGACGGACAGGCAGAACACCAGGAAGGTCGCCGTCATCAGCAGCAGCGTGACGCACAGGAGCCAGGGCCGCCATACGAACGACACGTGGCCCAAGCGTACGCCCGGCGCCATCGACGGCTTCACATCGGTCACATTCATGCGTTCCTGAACTTTCCTCGCCACACCAGGGCCGCGAAGAACGGGGCACCGAGGAGGGCGACGACGACTCCCGCGTCCAGCTCACCCGGCCGCACGACCAAACGGCCCACGATGTCACAGACCAGCAGGACGACGGCCCCGAGCAGACCCGCGTACGGCACCAGCCAGCGATAGTCCGGACCGGTCAGGTACCGGGCCACGTGGGCCACCATGAGTCCGAGGAACGCGATGGGTCCGCACGCCGCCGTCGCCGCGCCCGCCAGCAGGGTGATCGCGACGATGCCGACGGTCCGGCTCAGGGCGATGTTCACACCGAGCCCCCGCGCCACGTCGTCGCCCAGGTTGAGCAGGTTGAGGGTGGGCAGCTGGGTCAGGGCCAGCACCAGTCCGACCGCGATGAACGCGGTCACCGGCCAGATGACGTCGAATCCGACACCGGCCACGGAGCCGGCGTTCCAGAACCGCAGCGCGTTCAGCGACTCCCTGTCCGACAGCGCGACCGCCGTGGTCATCGCCGCGAGGAAGACCGTGACCCCCTGCCCGGCCAGTGCGAGCGTCAGGGGGTTGCCCGCCCCACGGCCGATGCTCGACAGCCCGAACACGACGACGCCGGCGACGGCGGCACCCAGGAAGGCGAACCAGACGTACTGGAACGGATTGGAGAACCCGAACAGCGCGATCACCGTCACGACGGCGAACGAGGCTCCGGAGTTCACCCCCAGCAGGCCCGTGTCGGCGATGGGGTTGCGCGTGTACCCCTGGATCAGCGCCCCGCCGACCCCCAGGGCGACGCCCGCCACGACGGCGAGCACCGTCCGGGGTATCCGCACGGTCTCCACGATGAGCCTGATCTCGGTGAGCCGCTGGTCGGAGTCCGGCGCGGCGAACAGCCCGTGCCACACCTCGCCAGGACTCAACGCGCGCGCCCCGACGGCCAACGACATCACCCCCACGGCCAGGAGGATCACCACGAGCGTGGCCAAACCCACAACCCGGCGCCGGCGGGCTTGCGTTGCTCCCCCGGTCGCGGGGCGCTCAACTGCAGTCGTGCTCATGTCGACGTACGCTATCCCTTTGATCCACTGGGGAGGCGCGGTGGTCGCTCACCCCGCGCCTCGGCCCCGATCCCCCGCGACTGCGGGCTAGCGGACTGTGCTGCCGGCTCCGTCGGCGACCGGCCTGGCCTCGTCGGAAGCGGACTTGACGCCCCGGTCGAGCAGCGAGTCCAGGATCTCGCCGACCCGGATCGCGGTGTTGGACAGCAGGGACGACGTGATGCCGTGCGTGTGCTCCGTGCCGCCCTGCAGGTAGATGCCGCAGCGCAGGTCGGAGTCGGTCGCTATGCGGTAGTCGCGCTCGACGCGGACACGGCCCTCGTCGTCGCGGAGGCAGCGGTCCGCGACGTCGCCCAGGAGTCCGAGCGGGTCGACGGGGCTGTAGCCGGTGGCGAACACCACGATGTCGGCGTCGAGCTCGCTCTCCTCGCCCGTGACGAGGGACTTCACGGTGGACCGGACCTTCTCCGGCGTCTCCTCGACGCCGGTGAGCCGGGACACGTTGACGAAGCGCAGCCGCTCGGTGCCGAGGACCTTCTCCTGGTACGCCTGGCGGTACAGGTCGTCGATCAGGTCGATGTCCACGACGGCGTAGTTGGTGTTGCCGTGGTAGTCCATCAGCTTGCGCTTGGTCTCGTCGGGCGCCGTGAAGTACTGGTCGACCGCCTCGGGATCGAAGATCCGGTTGGCGAAGCTGCTGTCGTCGGCGGGGCTGTAGCCGTAGCGCGAGAAGACCGCGCAGATCTCGGCCTCGGGGAAGACGCGGTGCAGGTAGGCGACGTTCTCGGCGGCGCTCTGCCCGGCACCCACGACGACGAACCGGGAGGGCGAGGTGCCCTCCAGCCCGGCGACCTTCGCCAGCAGGTCGGAGTTGTGCCAGACGCGGTCGCCGCGCTCGACGCCCTCCGGCATGAGGGGACGCAGCCCGGTGCCGATGACGAGGTTGCGGGCCCGGTGGACCTCGAGCCCCTCCCCGGACCGGACGGTCACGTCCACGTACTCCACGGTGCCTTCACGGACGACGGGGGTGACCCCGACGACCTCGTTGCCGTAGGAGACCATGTCGTCGACCTGGGCCGCGGCCCACTCGAAGTAGTCGTGGAACTCGACCCGCAGCGGGAAGAGGTTCTTGTGGTTGATGAAGTCGACCAGCCGACCCTTGCTCTTCAGATAGCAGAGGAAGCTGAACTCACTGGTCGGGTTCCGGAGCGTCACCAGGTCCTTGAGGAAGGACACCTGCATGGTCGCGTCGTCGATCAGCATGCCGCGGTGCCAGCCGAAGCGTGGCTGCTGCTCGAAGAAGTGAGCGCTGACCGCCTCCTGTGAGCCGGCGCGTGCGTTGTGCTCGCTGATCGCGATCGCCATGGCCACATTGGACGGGCCGAAGCCGATGCCAATGAGGTCGTGGACCGGTGTTACGTCGCCAGGAAGAACCTGTGACATGTCACTCCCATCGTGCGGGGAAGCCGCCTGTCAGGCGTGGGGGAAGGTACGGGATGTGAGCACGCCGACGAAGCGGCCCGCTGGAATTTAGGTAAGCCTAAGCTAATCCTTTGGAGCTGTCGATAGGGCACGCCGGAGGGGCGGTCGCAGGAGCTCCCGCCAACTACGGCTGCACACCATCGCGTTGCATACTAAGGTAAGGCTTGCTTTACTGGCCAACGACCAGTCCCTACCCTGAGGAGAAAACCCATGCGGGTTGTCATGTTCGGATACCAGACCTGGGGGCACCGCACCCTGCAAGCTCTCCTGGACTCCGAGCACGACGTGGTGCTGGTCGTGACACACCCCAAGAGTGAGCACGCGTACGAGAAGATCTGGAGCGACTCGGTCGCCGACCTCGCCGAGGAGCACGGCGTCCCGGTCCTGATCCGCAACCGGCCTGACGACGAGGAACTGTTCGAGAGCCTCAAGGCGGCCGAGCCGGACATCATCGTCGCCAACAACTGGCGCACCTGGATCCCCCCGCGCATCTTCGGCCTCCCCCGGTACGGAACGCTGAACGTCCACGACTCGCTGCTGCCGAAGTACGCCGGCTTCTCCCCGCTGATCTGGGCCCTCATCAACGGCGAGCCCGAGGTGGGCGTCACCGCGCACATGATGGACGACGAACTGGACGCCGGGGACATCGTCCGCCAGGAGGCGGTTCCCGTCGGGCCGACGGACACCGCCACCGACCTGTTCCACAAGACCGTCGACCTCATCGGTCCGGTGACCACCGGCGCACTCGCGCTGATCGCGTCCGGGCAGACGGAGTTCACCAAGCAGGACCGCTCCCTGGCGACCTTCTTCCACAAGCGCTCCGCCGAGGACATCCGCATCGACTGGAACTGGCCGGCGGAGGACCTCGAACGTCTGGTCCGGGCCCAGTCCGAGCCGTACCCCAGCGCCTACGCCTTCCACAAGGGCAAGCGGCTCGAGGTGCTCGCCGCAGTGGTGTCCGAGGGCCGCTACGGCGGTACGCCCGGCCGGATCTTCTACCGCGAGGGCGAGGGCGTGGTCATCGTCGCCGGAGCCGACGCCCGCACGGGCCGCAACCACGGTCTGGCCGTCACACGCGTACGGACCGAGGACGGCCGGGAGTTGCCCGCGACGGAGTACTTCACCAACATGGGCGGTTACCTGACCAGCCGCCCCTGACGCGCCCGCCCCACCACGGTCCGGGCCGAAGGGCAGCACCGCCCGGACGTCACCCTTCCCGCCGGTGCCCATCGGCGCGCAGAAGCGCGGCACCGAACGGGGTGAGGGTGTGCAGGACGGAATGGGTGTACCGGTGACTGACGATCAGCCCGGCCTCGCGCAGCGTGCTGGCCGGCCGTCGCCGAGACTCCTACGGTGCGGGCGAGTTCGCCCGTGGTGGCTCCGGCGGCGGTTGCCCGCAGGCAGCGGCCCTGGTGCGGCCACGAAGGGCGGCCAGGGTCGCGTCGACCGCGAGGTCTCCCGGTAACTCCGTACGGTGCGCCTCGTGGTTGAGCCCGTACATGAGCACGGGTTCCAGGGTCGCCCGAGACCCTGGAGCATCCCCTCGGTTCCGTGCTCGACCACGGCGCGGTCTCGTGCGTACCGCTCTGCTTCGCTACGGGCCTGGACACTGGCGCCGTACGGAGCGACCGCCGTCGTGGGGCCGCCGCCCGCGAACATCGGCGCGTGACCGCGTCCCGGCTGTCAGGCCTCGTCCGTGACGTGCGCGTCTTCCCAGGGAATCTCCGTCGAGGCGAGGTACGTGAGCCCACGCTGCCGCCAGAGGCGTGCGTGGCCGGCGAGCCGGACGCGGTGGTCCTCCCACCTGGGCGTCCGGCCGTTCCATGCGGCCGCCGCGACAGAGGGCAGGCGGGGCAGCAGCAGGAAGGTCACATCGTCGATCCCTTCGGCCGTCTCGCTGAAGACCGTCGCCTCGACACCGGCTACGCGGTCCTCGGGGATCTCGTAGGAGGCGGGGTCCCAGGTGGCGGTGTGCTGGACATCGAGGGGCCGGTAGGCGGGGAACCCGAGGCGTGCGGCGGCCGAAGCCTGTGTGGGCGGGACGAACTCGGAGGCGTAGGCGCGGTCCAGGTAGAGGTGGGACTGCGGGGACAGGATCACGCGGCCGCCGCCTTCGAGGATGCGGGCGAGGTCGTGGTCGCTGGGGGCGAAGAACTTCTTGAGCGCTGCGATCAGCTCGGGGGTGTGGCCCGCCGCGAGCAGTTCGGGGCGGGAGGCAAGCTCCTCCGAGGTGTCCGGCAGATCCATCATCGGCACATCCACCCAGAACTGGGCGATGTCGTCCGGGCCGATGCCGGCGCGTGAGGACTCCTGCCAGCCCAGCGGGCGCTTTCCCGACTCCCGTACCAGCGACCGCAGTTCCCGGACCGCGTGCGCGAAGCTGTCCTGGGTCATCCCGACTGCCTCGTCGCCGCCGATGTGCACGAACGGTCCCTCGGTCATGCGGCACACGTCGGCGAGGACCGAGGCCACGGCCTCCCTGGTGTCCCGGTCCGCGAGGTCGAGCGGAGGGACGAACGGGAAGCGGCCCCTCAGGCCTTCTGGCGCCGGTGCGTCCGGAAGTCCGGGCAGCGCCTCGCGCAGGGTGGCGCAGTGGCCCGGCAGGTCGATCTCGGGAACGATCGTCACGAAGCGTTCGGCGGCATACCTCTGGAGGGCGCGGTAGTCCTCGGCCGTGTAGAAGTCGCGCGGGGCGCCGTCCGGTCCGGTCCCGGTGAGTTCGGGGGTTCCGGGGATCTCGAGGCGCCAGCCCTCGTTGTCCGTCAGGTGCAGGTGCAGGACGTTGAGCTTGTAGAGCGCCGCCAGGTCGATGATGCGGCGCACCTCGCCGGGCGTGAGGTGGTTGCGTGCCGGGTCGATCAGGAGGCCGCGCCAGGCGTAGCGGGGCGCGTCCTCCATCTCCTGGCAGGCAATCGGGCCCGGCGAGGTGGCGATCAGTTGGACGGCCGTGACCGCGGCCCGGAACACCCCCGTGGGGGTGGCCGCGAGACAGGAGATGCCGGACCCGGTGACCGTGAGGCGGTAGGACTCGTCGACGGGTTCGGCGGCGCCGCAGGGGGCGACGCCCACCGTCCTGCCGTGCGGCCGGAGGGTTTCGTCGAGAGCGAGCGTCAGGACGGCGGGCACGGAGGCGGCGTGTTCACGGGCACCCGAGTGGGGTTCGAGCAGGGCCTGGACGGTTCTGGCCAGCGTGGTGAGGCGGTCGTCCGCCGCGTGGATCCGCCAAGGCCCCGCGGGGTGCGGGCCCTGGCCGGCGGCGGCCGTGACCTGCCGCTCGGGCTGGGGAATGACCGCGTCCATGCTCTCCTCCACCGGCTGCGCTGTATGGGCGTGCAGACCGGGCCTCCCGGGTGGTGCGCCGAGGCAGTTGCCTCTTCCTGCAGGCCAGGTACGCCCTGTACGCTAACACGAAAACCGATCAATGAACGCTTTTCACGGAGCGGGGCGCAGCCTTCCGCCATGCCCCTCTCCGATGCGGAAGGAGCTCCCCTATGACGCCCCCGACCGGGCCAGGACTAGTACTCCCGGAAGGCTTCCTACTGGGCGCCTCCACCTCCGCCCACCAGGTCGAGGGGAACAATGTCTCCAGCGACTGGTGGGCCATCGAGAACCGGCCCGGCACGTTCGTGGCCGAGCGCAGCGGAGACGCGGCCGACAGCTTCCACCGCTGGCGCGAGGACATGGACCTGCTCAGCGAACTGGGCTTCAACGCCTACCGGTTCAGCATCGAGTGGGCCCGCATCGAACCAGAGCGCGGACAGATTTCCCGCGCGGCCGTCGCGCACTACCGCAACATGGTGCGCGGAGCCCTGGAGCGCGGCCTGACCCCGCTGGTGACACTGCATCACTTCACCTCCCCGCGCTGGTTCAGCGCCCTCGGCGGCTGGACCTCGCCCGAATCGACGGACCTGTTCGCCTCGTACGCGGGCGTCGCGACGGAAATTCTTCTGCCGGGCGTCCGTCACGTGGCCACCATCAACGAACCGAACATGATCGCGCTGATGCACACCCTGCTCCGAGGGCGCGGCCTCGCGGCGGCCGACAGCGAGGGCCGGCCGTCGAGCGGCGAGGAGACCGGCATCACGGTCGACCCGGGCTCGGTGGAACCGGACGCTCCCGTCACCCGGGCGCTGATACGTGCCCACCGCGCCGCCACCGCCGTCCTGAAGGCCGCGGACCCCACGCTCCAGGTGGGGTGGACGGTCGCCAACCAGGCATACCAGGCCGAACCCGGCGCGGCGGCGGCCATGGCGGCGTACGCCCGGCCACGTGAGGACGTCTTTCTGGAGGCCGCACGCGAGGACGACTGGATCGGCGTCCAGGCGTACACCCGCCACCGGATCGGGAGCGACGGTCCGCTGCCCGTCCCGCAGGGCGTTCCCACCACCCTGACCGGCTGGGAGGTCTACCCCGAGGCGCTCGGCGAAGCCGTGCGGCACACCGCGGACGTCGTCGGCCCGCACGTCCCGGTCCTGGTCACGGAGAACGGCATCGCCACTGCCGACGACGACCAGCGCATCGCGTACACCACCGCGGCCCTGGCGAGCCTCGCCTCGGCGATGCGGGACGGGATCGACGTCCGCGGCTATCTGCACTGGAGCGCCCTGGACAACTACGAATGGGGCTCCTACCGGCCGACGTTCGGCCTGATCGCCGTCGACCCGGAGACCTTCACCCGTACCCCCAAGCCGTCCGCCGGATGGCTCGGCTCACTGGCCCGGTCCGGCCGCATTCCCGACGGAAACGACGGACCCGATGGACACGACGGACTCCCGGCGGCCGGATCCGCCCCTGTCCGCAGTGCCGGTTAGGCTGCTGCGCATGGCGAAACGGGGCCCGTACGAAAAGGGCGAGGCGAAGCGCACCGAGATCCTTCAGGCAGCCCTGGAGATCTTCGCCACCGAGGGGTACCGCGGTACATCACTGCGCAAGGTGGCCGCCAAGTGCAGTCTCAGCCTGCCCGGCCTGATGCACTACTTCAGTTCCAAGGAGGATCTGCTCACCCAGGTCCTCCGGATGCGCGACGAGACCGCCCGGGCGCGCCAGGACGAGCGCACCAGCCCCGAGAGTTATCGCGAGATCATCCGGGAGGGTGCCAAGACCCCGGGGCTGGTGGAGCTGTTCGTCTCCATGGCGGCGGCGGCCGGCGACCCGGAACATCCGGCGCACGCGCACTTCGCGGAGCGCTATCCGGTTCTGCGTGAGCGGGTCGCCGGCTTCGTCCAGAAGCGGATGGACGAGGGGCGGATGAGCACGGAGATCCCCGCCGAGCGGCTGGCGGTCCTGCTGCTCGCGGTGGCCGACGGTATCCAGCTGCAGTGGCTCATCGACCGTACGACGGACATGGAGCAGCCGATCGACGACATCATGCGGTTGCTCACCCTCGACACGGAGAGCGCGGGCCCCGACCGCTGAGGCCCGGGCCGAGCAGAGAGGAGCGGGGGCGCCGGCGGCCATCGCCGGTGCCCCCGCTCCCCCGCTCCCCCGTCGTCGGGTACCCCTGCGCCGGTGTCAGGCCGTGGCGGGGATACCCGCCGCTTCCCTGACGGCCGCCGTCCACGGCATCCAACGAGGATCGGGGCCGGCCGACGGCTCCCAGGACATCTCCGTGCAGACGTAGCCGACGGCGAGCCCGCTCTCCGGATGGGCCATGCCGAGGCGGCCGCCCGCACCGGCGTGCCCGAAGGAGCCGTCGCCCAGCAGGGGTTCCCCTGGGCGGGGCAGCTCGAATCCGAGCCCGAAGCGTGAGCGGTCGGGACCGTCGAACCGGTGCAGGGGCGCGGGCTGCGGCAGATGGTCGGTGTGCGGAGTCCGTGCCAGGTCCAGGGTCCGCCGCGACAGCAGCCGTACCCCGTCGACGCGGCCGATGAGCGCGGCGTACAGCCGTGAGAGCGAACGGGCGTTCCCGATGCCGCCCGCGGCCGGAATCTCGGCGGACCGCCCCTCCGTGCCGCCCAACGCCTTGGTGACGCGGGCGAGTTCGGCGGCCGAGGCACGCAGTGCGGTGGCGAGCGGATGGTCCGTGGCCAGGCCGAGAGAGCTGACGGCTGCCGCGATCCGCTCGGCGCCGGGCGGCGGACCGGAGGTCTGCGGCACGAAGCGGTGTTCCTCCCCGGCCGGCAGACCGATCCACAGGTCCAGGTCCAGCGGCCCGGCCACCCGGTGGGCGAACAGCCGGCCGATGCTCGTCCCCGTCACCCGGCGGACGACCTCTCCGATCAGATGCCCGTAGGTCAGTGCGTGGTAGAGGTACGCCGACCCGGGTTGCCAGACGGGCTCCATCGCCGCGAGGGCGCGCACCCGCGCCCCGCCGTCGAGCAGGCCGGGCAGCGACGTCCCCTCGGGAGCGGCGGTGAACGCGGGGAGTCCTGCCCGGTGGGCGAGCAGGTCGGCGACCGTGGTGTCCGCCTTTCCCGCGGCCGCGAACTCCGGCCAGTAGCGGGCGACCGGTGCGTTCAGGTCCAGGACTCCGCGCTCGCTCAGCAGATGCGCGCAGACGGCGACCAGGGCTTTGGAGACCGACATCAGGACGCCGACGGAGTCCGGCCCGAACGGACGGCGAGCCGTGCCCTGTAAGCCCGTGGCCGCCGTGCCCGTGGACCACAGGTCCACAACGAGCAGGCCCCGGTGATGCACAGCCAGCTGCGCGTGACCGGGATCGTGCGCCTGACCGTGCGCGAAGGCGTCCCGCACCGCCTCCCAGCCCGGCCTCACGCTGCCGTCGACCGTCGGACGTCCTGTCATCTCACGCGCTCCCGGGAGGGGTGCCGGCGGCGGCCAGCGCCGTCAGTTCGGCAACCCCTGCGGGGCCAACGGGACTCTGGGGGAACTCGGCGATCACATCGAGGGGCATCCCGGCGAGGAACCGCGCCATCGTCGGGTCCTCCATGGCGCCGCCGGCCGCCCCCGCCCCGGCCCGCGCCGCCAGGAACCTCTCCATCAGCAGCGGGCCTCCGACCGGGTGGTTCAGCCATTCGGCGATCGTGCTGCGGCCGCTCAGCGCGACGTCCGAGGGGTCGCCCTCCACCTCGATCAGGGCCGACTGCCGGATGTCGCGGGAGGACGAGCCGGCCTCGATGC
Source organism: Streptomyces sp. NPDC059499 (assembly GCF_042749285.1). Classification (NCBI taxonomy): domain Bacteria; kingdom Bacillati; phylum Actinomycetota; class Actinomycetes; order Kitasatosporales; family Streptomycetaceae; genus Streptomyces; species Streptomyces sp. NPDC059499. The sequence goes on along the minus strand of NZ_JBHYTT010000004.1, from coordinate 94,199 downwards.
CGTATGCGCCGCCCTCGACCCGCCACCTGCCCTCGCGTGCGCTGTAGTGGGCGAGTTCCCCACGCGGCACCTCGACGACCACCTCGCGGCTCTCGCCGGGGGCGAGGGACACCGACGCGAAGCCGCGCAGTTCCCTCGGGGGGCGGGCTACCGACGATCCGGCAGGGCCGCTGCTGTAGATCTGGACGACTTCGCGTCCGGGGCACCTGCCCGTGTTGGTGACGGTGACGGCCACGGAGAAGGCGTCCCCAACCGGTACGACACGCAGACCGCTGTACGCGAAGGTCGTGTACGACAGCCCGTGGCCGAAGGGGAAGGCGACGACACGGGCCGCGGAGTCGTAGCCCCGGTATCCGACGAAGACGCCCTCGCCGTAGCGGACGTGCCCTTCCTCTCCGGGGAAGGAGAGGTGGCTCGGCGAGTCCTCCAGACGCAGCGGGACGGTCTCGGCCAGCTTGCCGGACGGGTTGACGGCACCGAAGAGCACCCGGGCCAGCGCGCCGCCCCCCGCCTGGCCGAGCAGCCATCCCTCGACAAGGGCGGGCACGGTGTCGTGCCAGGGGGCCGTGCGCACCACCCCGCCGTTGGAGAGCACGACCACGACGCGCGGATTCGCCGCGACGAGGCGTTCGAGCAGCCGCAGTTGGTCGTCCGGCAGGTCGATGTGGTCGCGGTCGAAGCCCTCGGACTCCTCGGCCGCCGACAGGCCCAGGAAGACGACCACGGTGTCGCAGGCAGCCGCCAGGCGCACGGCTTCCTCGCCCAGAGCCTCGGCCGTCCCCGCCGCCGAAGCGTCCGCCGCGCCACCGGGGACCGTGTAGCCGGGGGCGAAACGCACATGTGCCCCGTCGGACAGTTCGCGCAGGAGGTCCAGCGGTGCGTCGAGCCTGGTCGGTGTGACCTGGGAGCTGCCCGCGCCCTGGTAGCGCGGGGTGCGTGCCTGCTCGCCGATGACGGCCACGCTCCCGCCCGACCTGTCGAGCGGCAGGACGTCCCCTTCGTTCTTGAGGAGTACGACGCACCTGTCGGCGGCTTCCCCCGCGAGGAGGTGGTGCTCGTCGACCGACATCCGGGGGCCGGCGAGCTCGGCACCGGTCACCCGGCGGGCGAAGCGGGCCAGTCGTTCGACGGAGGTGTCCAGAACCGATTCGTCGAGCTCTCCCGCCTTCACCGCGGCGACGACCTCGGCGTCGGTGCGCCCGTGCGTGCCCGGCATCTGGAGGTCGAGTCCGGCGCGGAGAGCGGCGACCCGGTCGCGTACGGCGCCCCAGTCGGACATCACGATGCCGTCGAAGCCCCATTCCGTGCGCAGGATGTCGGTGAGCAGCCGGGTGTTCTCGGACAGGGGCGTGCCGTTGACCGCGTTGTAGGAGCACATGACCGACCAGGGGCGGTCACGGCGGACGATGCGTTCGAAGGCGCGCAGATAGATCTCGCGCAGCGGGCGCTCGTCGATGTCGGCGCTGACGCGCATGCGGTCGGTTTCCTGGTTGTTCGCCGCGAAGTGCTTGAGTGCCGCCCCGACGCCCGACTCCTGGAGTCCCCGCACCATGGCGCCGCCCAGCTCGGCCGTGAGCAGCGGGTCCTCGGAGAAGTACTCGAAGTTCCGTCCGCACAGCGGAGACCGCTTGATGTTGATGCCGGGGCCGAGGAGGACCCGGACCCCGTGCGCGGTCGCCTCGTCGGCGAGCGCACCGGCCACGCGGTGGGCCAGCTCCGGGTCCCAGCTGCTGCCGAGCGCCACGGCGGGCGGGTAGCAGGTGGCCGGGGCGGCGCTGTGCAGATCCACCTGGCCCCCGTCCCCGCTCTCCTTCGGGAGCCGCAGCCCGTGCGGGCCGTCGGACATGGTGACCGCGGGGATGCCCGCCTCCGGTGCGGCCTCGGTGACGAAGTCACCGGCGCCACTGGTCAGGGACGCCTTCTCGGTGAGGGAGAGCCGCGGGGCGGCCTGTTCCACACCCGGGCGAGGCGGGGTCTGCTGGGTCATGCGGCACCTAACGGGTCGGGGCGGGAGAGGCGGCGGGTGCGGCGGCCGGGTCGGTCGTGCAGAGCTCGGCCCGGCACCCCCATCCGAAAACCATAAGTTGATCGGTTTTAGACGTCAAGGACCCCAGTTCACCCGCCGCCACTACGGCCGACGGGCGTGCATCGACCCCCGCGCAACCCCTTGACGATCAGAAACCGTTCAACGTACGGTTTTCGCGCTCGAGCCGCGCCGCTCCGGGACAGTGCAGTGCACCGTGTCCTGAGGCCGCGCCTCCTTTCCACGAACGAAACGAGGAACGGTCATGCCCCCTGCCATTCAGCCGTCTTCACGGACCGGACTCCCCCGCCTCACGCGCCGGGCGGCGCGCATCGCACTCGCCGCCGCCACCGTCATGGTCGCCCTGACCGCCTCCACCGTGGCCGCCTCCGCGGGCACCCCGGCGGAACGCCCCGGCACACAGGGCGAGGAGGCCGTCCGGTACGTCGCGCTCGGCGACTCCTTCAGCTCCGGGCCGGGCATACCCGAGCAGACCGACCTGACGTGTGGCCGCTCGGCCAGGAACTACCCGACCCTCATCGCGGCGGAGCTCGGCGCCGCGTCGTTCACCGACGCCACCTGCGCCGGGGCCGACACCACTCACATGACGAACCCGCAGGAGACGGTGCCTCCGCAACTCGACGCGCTGCGGCCCGACACGACCCTGGTCACCATCGGCATCGGCGGCAACGACCTCGACCTGGCCGGCATCCTCACCCGCTGCGTGATCCTCGCCCAGGTGGCGCCGTACGGCGCGCCCTGCAAGAGCAGCTTCACGCTGCTCGGCACCGACGAGATCAGCTCCCGCATCGCCACCACGGCCGGCAAGGTCTCGGCCGTACTGACGGAGATCCACGCCAGGTCACCGCAGGCCGAGGTGCTGGTCGTGGGATACCCCGCCATCCTCCCCGACGACGGAACGGCCTGCCGCCCGACGGTATCTCTCGCGAACGGCGACTTCCCCTGGATCAGGGACAAGGAGAAGCAGTTCAACTCGATGCTCGCACAGCGGGCGGGGGCGCAGCAGGACGTGTACGTCGACGCGTACGCGCCGTCCGTCGGGCACGACGCGTGCAAGCCGGCGGGCGTCCGCTGGATCGAGCCCACGGACACCGCGGAGGCTGCCGGGTTCCACCCCAACGCCGCCGGGCACAGAAGTACGGCCGATGCCGCACTCGCAACGCTCACGCGCTGACGGAGCCCGCTCCCGCGCCGTCGTCGGGGTCGAGTCCGAGCCGTGCCAGGAAGGCGCGCACCAGTGCGTCCATCGGCACGGCCTCGGGCTCCAGCAGCCACTGGGTCTGGAGGCCGTCCATCAGCGCGAGCAGCTGGACGGCCACGACAGCGGGCTCCACGTCGACGGGGGGATCCGCCTCGGCCTGCAGGGCTGCGACGAGTTCGGTCAGCTCCGCCCTGACGACGCGGTAGCGCTCCCTGAAGTAGTGGTGCGCCGGATGACCGGGGTCGGTCGCCTCGGCGGACAACTTCGTGTAGAGCGCGACCATGCCGTGCGTCCGGCTGTTGCGCGCCACCAGGTCGACCAGGCCGCGCAGCCGGTCGGAGGCACGGGCCGGTGTCCCCGGCCGGACGATGTCGGGAAAGACGGCCTGCGCGTCGGTCCGGTCCCGCTGTGCCAGCACTTCGAGGAGCATCGCCTCCTTGCCCGGGAAGTGGTGGAGCAGCCCGGCGTGGGTCATCCCCGCGTGCGCCGCGATGTCGCGCAGCGAGACCGCGTTGAAGCCGGTGCGGGAGAACAGTTCCGTCGCCGATTCGAGGATGCGGGCGCGCGTGCGCTCGCCCTTCGACAGGCGCTGCGGGGCGTCCTCGGGTCGGTCGTCCAACTCGGCGGCCTCCTGCCGTCGTGGGGCATCCACCTGCCCTGCCGCTCGCACGGCCGGCCCGTTGGGCGGTCTGCTGCGGCCATCCTGACCTGCGTCTTCGTCGTGCGCCCTCGGAATTTACCAGGCGACCGAACTCTCATCGAAAAAACCTACCAACTGGTTAATTCCGTGTGTAGGCTCACCGCCACTCTCACCCGGGACGTCCTTCCCCGGCCCTCCAGACGGAGCGAATCTCATGAGCAGAACCACTCGAACCGGGGCTCTCGCCGCCGCCCTGGCGATCTCCCTGACCCTCGCGGGCTGCGCGGGCACGGACGCCAAGAGCTCGGGCAGCTCGCAGCTGGACATCGCCACCCTGACCTTTCCGCAGAGCCTCGATCCCGCGCACGCCGTCGGCAGCGCGCTGCCGTTCTTCCAGGCCACCTACGACACCCTGGTCAAGCGGGAGCCGAACGGTGAGTTCAGCCCGATGCTCGCCACCAAGTGGACGTACAACGCGGACGCCACCGAACTCGCCCTCACCCTGCGCAAGGACGTCGAGTTCGCCGACGGCACAGCCTTCGACGCGGCAGCCGTCAAGTCGAACATGGAGCACTTCCAGAAGGGCGGCGGCGCCGACGCGAAATGGCTGAACGACCTGAAGGCCGTCGAGGTCGTGGACGCCACCCACGTGACCCTCGAGCTCAAGCAGCCCAACCCGGCCATGCTGTTCTACCTGAGTGACGCTGCAGGACTGATGGCGAACCCGGCGAAGTTCGCGAAGGCCGACAGCCTCAAGACCACCCCCGACGGCACGGGCCCCTACCGTCTCGTCAAGGCGAAGACGACCATCGGGACCAAGTGGGTCTACGAGCGCAACAAGGACTACTGGGGCGAGCAACTTCCCTACGAGAACCTCACGATCAGCTTCTTCGACAACGAGACGGCGATCGCCAACGGCATCAGGACCGGCCAGGTCAACGCGGCGCTCCTGCAGACCGCCGACCAGCAGGTCAGCATCGAGTCCGACCCCCGGGTGAAGACGACGAAGCAGGAATTCGACTTCCAGGGGCTGCTGCTGTTCGACCGCGCGGGTCAGCTGACACCCGCGCTCAAGGACCCCCGGGTCCGCCAGGCTCTCAACCTCGCGATCGACCGCGACACCATGCTCTCCACCATCCGGCAGAACAGGGGCAAGGTCACCGGCCAGGTCTTCGGCCCCGACGCGCAGGGCTACGACCCGAAGCTGGACACCTACTACGCACACGACCCGGCCAAGGCCAAGGGCCTGCTGAAGGCCGCGGGCTACGCCAAGGGCTTCACGCTGAAGCTCCCCCGGATCGCCGCGATCGTCAACGACGCGCTGGCCGCGTCCCTCGCCACCGACTTCAAGGCCATCGGCATCAAGCTGGTCTGGGACGACCTCGACGGCGGCTCAGCCATCCAGAAGGTGTTCACCGACCGCGCCTACTCCGGCATGGTCATGAACATGGGGCAGTCCTCGTCCGACTGGGTCGTCGTCAACGAACTCGTCAGTCCCGGCGCCTTCAACATGTTCGGCACGACCGACGCCACTGTGCAGAAGCTGATGCCGCAGATCCAGACCGGCACGGGCGCGGAGGCCCAGCAGGCGGCGAAGGCACTCAACGCGCACCTCGTCGAGGACGGCTGGTTCGTGCCCTTCTACCGGATGACCTACCTGCACGTCTCGGACGGCACGGTGAAGATCACTCCGCAGTCCGGTATGGCCGTTCCTTCGATCTACAACTACGCACCCGCCTCATGAGGTCCCGCCGGGGGCGGCCCATGAGGCTCGGCCACCCCCGGCGGCCGGCCCCGAACAGCCGAGTGCCGAACAGCCGAGTACCGAACAGATACCGAGTGCCATGCTGAACTTCATCGCCCGAAGGATCGCGGCGGGGGCTGTGCTCCTGATCGTCATCTCTCTTCTCTCCTACCTGCTGCTGTCGGTCTCCGACGCGGACGTCGGCAGGCAACTCCTCGGCCAGGGCGCCGACCAGGCGGCCGTCGACGCCAAGAACGCCTCGCTCGGCCTGGACCGGCCCGTCCTCACCCAGTACGCGGACTGGCTGGCGCACGCCGTCCGCGGCGACCTGGGCACCTCCTGGTTCACCAGCGAGAACGTCGGTACCGCGGTCACGAGCAGACTGCCGGTCACCGCGAGCCTCACGCTGGGGGTCACCCTCGTCACCACCGTCGTGTCGTTCCTGCTCGGTGTGTGGGCAGGCGTCCGGCGCGGCGCGGCCGACCGCTTCGTGCAGATCCTCGGGGTGATCGGATACGCCCTGCCGGGCTTCCTCGTCACCCTGGTGATCGTGCTGGTCTTCGCCGTCAACCTGAACTGGTTCCCGGCGATCGGGTACACGGCGTTCACCGAGTCGCCCAGCGGCTGGCTCTCCACCATCACGCTGCCGGTCCTGTCCCTCGCGGTCGCCTCCGTCGCGGGAGTCTCGCAGCAGGTACGGGGCGCGGTCGTCGACGTACTGCGCCAGGACTACGTCCGTACCCTGCGCGCCCGCGGACTGCCCACCTCCCGGATCGTGTTCCGGCACGTCCTGCGCAACGCGTCCGCGCCGGCGCTCTCGGTCCTCGGCATGCAGTTCGTCGGCCTGCTCGGCGGCGCGGTGATCGTGGAGCAGATCTTCGGTCTCCCCGGCATCGGCAGCATGACTGTCACGTACACCACCCGTGGCGACATCCCCGTGATCATGGCGCTGGTCATGTTCACCGTGATCGGTGTCGTCCTGATCAATCTCCTGGTCGACACCATGATCGGCTGGCTCAACCCGAAGGCGAGGGCCGCATGAGCGAGAACCTCCCGGCCGGCATGGCCACCGCTTCCCGTCCGTCCACCCCGGCCCCCGACGGCGCCGCCGCTCGTGCCGTCCCGGCAGGCGGCGGCAGTCTGCGCAGGCTCCTGCGCAACCCTCTCGGCGCGATATCAGCAGGAGTACTGCTCCTGCTCGTCGCCGCCGCCGTCCTCGCGCCCCTGCTCGCACCGCAGGCCCCGGACGTCTCCTCGCTCGGCGACGCGTTCGCGGCGCCCGACGGGGCGCACCCCATGGGCATGGACTCCGCGGGACGGGACATCCTCTCGCGCATCCTGTACGGCGGACGCAACACACTCGGCGGCGCGGTGGTCGCCCTGGCCATCGCGCTCGCCCTGGGCGTGCCGTCCGGCCTGTACGCCGGTTACTACGGTGGCCGGTTCGACTCCGTCGCCAACTGGGCCGTCAACCTCGTCATGGCGCTGCCCGCGATGGTGGTGCTCCTCGCCTCCCGCGCCATCCTCGGCCCCAATGTCTGGGTGCTGATGATCGTGCTCGGGGTGCTCGTGGCCCCCAGCTTCTTCCGTCTGGTCCGCGGCATCGTCGCCAACGTCCGCAAGGAGCTGTACGTCGACGCCGCGAAGGTGTCCGGGCTGTCCGACACCCGCATCGTCGCCCGGCACATCCTGATCGTCGTCCGCGGTCCCCTCATCATCCAGGTGGCCCTCGTCGCCGGAATCGCCATCGGCCTCCAGGCCGGCCTGGAATTCCTCGGCGTCGGCAGCGGCTCGGCGGCGACCTGGGGCGCGATGCTCAACGAGGCGTTCCAGAACATCCAGCGCGCACCCCTGCTCATCCTGTGGCCCGGACTCGCCCTCGGCCTGACCAACGGCAGTCTCGTCCTGCTCGCCGGGGCGCTGCGCGACGTACTGGAGGACCGCGGCGGGGAGAGGGCCGGGCGGCGCCGCAGGCGGCCCCGCACCCAGCCGGCCCCGGCAGCGGAGGTCCTGGCAGGGCTGTCCGACCCGGCCGCGGCGGACCTGGGAAAGCCGTCGGACCCGGCCGCACTCCTGTCGGTCCGCGGCCTCACCGTCGCCTACGCCCGCCCGGACGGCACCGCCAAGGAGGTGGTGCACGGCGTCGACCTGGATGTGCACCCGGGCGAAATCGTGGGCCTGGTGGGGGAATCGGGCTCCGGCAAGACGCAGACCGCCTTCTCGGTGCTGGGGATCCTGCCCGAGGGCGGGAGGGTCGGTTCGGGCAGCATCACGATCAAGGGACAGGAGGTCGTCGGCCTGCCCGAGCGCGCTCACCGCGCCCTGAGAGGAGGCACCGTGGCCTACGTTCCGCAGGAACCCATGAGCAACCTCGACCCCGCCTTCACCATCGGCAGCCAGCTCACGGAGCCCATGCGCCATGTCCTCGGCATCTCGCGCAAGGAGGCGGCCGGACGGGCCCTCGACCTGCTGCGCCTGGTGGAGATCCCCGATCCCGAGCGGACGATGCGGCTGTACCCCCACGAGATCTCCGGAGGCATGGCCCAGCGCGTCCTGATCGCCGGGGCGATGTCCTGCGACCCGGAACTCCTCGTCGCCGACGAGCCCACCACCGCGCTGGACGTCCGGGTCCAGGCCGAGATCCTCGGCCTGCTGCGCAGGCTCCAGCAGAGCCGCGGCCTGGGCGTGCTGCTCGTGACCCACAACCTCGGGGTCGTGGCGGACCTCTGCGACCGCGTCGCCGTGATGAGCGGTGGCCGGATCGTCGAGACCGGACCCACCGATCAGGTCCTCCGCTCCCCCCGGAACCCCTACACCCGGACCCTGCTCGGCGCGGTCCTCGACCAGGCCCCGGTCCGGACGCCCTGGCAGTCCCGAGAGGCGAGGAAGACCACCGCATGACCAGCACCGGCACCACCGAATCCGCTTTCCCCGACGCCCTGCTGCGGATCAGGGATCTCCGGGTCTCCTACCCGGGCAAGGGATGGCGCGCCCCGCGCGCCGAGATCCTCAAGGGGGTCTCCCTCGACATACGGCCGGGAGAGACCCTGGGCCTGGTCGGCGAGTCGGGTTCGGGCAAGACGACGATCGGGCGCGCGGTCCTCGGGCTCGTCCCAACCCGCTCCGGCAGCATCACGTTCGCCGGCGAGCGCATCGACACGGCAGTGGCCTCCCGCCGCCGTGAACTGAGCCGCGACCTCCAGGTCGTCTTCCAGGATCCGTACACCTCGCTGAACCCCTCACGCACCATCGGGGACACGCTCAGCGAGCCCCTCCTCGGGCACGGTTCGAGCGCCCGGGAGGCACGCGGCCGGGTGGGGGATCTCCTCGCACGGGTCCACCTCCCGTCGGACGCGGCGAGCCGCCTGCCCCGGGAGTTCTCGGGCGGTCAGCGCCAACGGGTCGCCATAGCCCGCGCGCTGGCGCTGCGCCCCCGGCTCGTGATCTGCGACGAGCCGGTGTCCGCGCTCGACCTGACCACCCAACGAACGGTTCTCGAACTGCTGCTGGAGATCCAGGAGGAGACGGCCGTCGCCTATCTCTTCGTCACCCACGACCTCTCGGTCGTGCGCTTCATGAGCCACCGGGTGGCGGTGATCAGGGGCGGAACCCTCGTGGAAACGGGCGACGCCCAAGCCGTCACCACCGACCCCCGGCACCCTTACACCCGCACCCTCATGCTCTCCGCTCCCGTGGCCGACGTCGCGGAACAGCGGCGCCGCAGAGAGTCCGCTGCCGTGCTCGGCCGCAAAGCCGCCGCACCGGGCGTCGGCGGCGTGTGACGTCGCTGGGCGGTACGGGGGGAATGATCGCCGTGGCCACGGGTGGGCTCGCCCTGGTCCGCGCTCGCCGATCGGCCTCGGACTCGTGGACCGGGCCGTGTCATCGCTCGGAGACGGAGACGAGCGCACCTTCGGGGTCACTTATCACGTAGGCGGTCTCCCCGGAACCACCGGGCGAGGGTATGGCCGTCGCTCCGCCGCCGTGAGCGACGGCGGCGGCCGCCGTCCGCTCGCTGTCCGGGACGTAGAAGTCGACGATCCACCGTGTCCGGGCCCTGGGGTCCGGAGCGGCATCCGTGGCTCCGCCGCGCAGAGTGGCCACGGTGCGCCCACCGACCTGGATGAGCACGTGGTCCTGTGCGTAGTCGACCGTACAACTGCCGGACGGCCCGGCCGCCCAGTCGAAGACCTCGGCGTAGAAGATGGCCGCCTCGAAGGCGTGGCCGGTCTGCAGGTCCAGCCGAGCCGGCGCCCCCTCCCCCGCCGACCACTCCGGAGTCGACCCCTCCCAGAAACCGAAGATGGCCCCTTCCCGGTCGGCGGCGACCCCGGCGCGCCCGTCGCCCAGCGGGATCGGGCCCACCGCGAGTGTGGCGCCACGTTCCCTGACTCTGTCCGCTGTCCCGTCCGCGCTGCTCACGGCGAAGTACGGAATCCAGACTGCGGAGGGTCCGTCACCGCCCGCGCAACGCCCGATCCCGGCGACCGGTCTGCCGTGCGCGAGCGCGACCGAGAAGTCGCTGCCGAGACTGCTGGCGTGAAATTCCCAGTGCATGACAGCCCCGTAGAAGGACTGAGAAGCACGCAGGTCCAGTGCGGCCAGATTCACCCAGCAGGGCGCCCCGCATTGCGGCGAGATCCTTTCGAGGGCCGACATCCGACGCTCCTTCGCCCGGACCGCACGACGGCGGGGGCGGGGCAGTCCTGAACCGCGGGGCTCGTAGGCCCCACTGGCCGATGGGCACCCGGCAGTGCGGGGTGGCCGGCCCCGTACACCACGATGCCCCCGTCCCCGCCGTCACGCACCTCGGCACGACGGCGATCACGCCCGATCCCTCGATGTCCGCCGATCCGGCTCAGCCGGCTGCGCCGATGCGGGTGATGACAAGCAGATCGGGCCGTGCGCCGGCCGGCGCCGATTCCCTGTGCGCGCTCTCGAATCCCGTCGGGGGCCCTGCTCGCGTGAAGCCGGGAGAGCGGGGCAGTCGGTGAGTGGCAGGAACAAGCAGGCCCGGCCGTGGGCGGTCGGCGGAACGGGGCTCGGGAGGCCACGATGGTGCGGACGGTGGGTGTCGAGGAGGAGCTGCTGCTCGTCGACGAACAGAGCGGTGAGCCCCGCGCGCTGTCGACGGCGGTGCTGGCCCTCGCGGAACGCCGTGCGGAGGGCGACTCGGTCTTCGAGCCGGAACTCCACGACCAGCAACTGGAGTTCGCCACCGAGCCGCGCACCGACATGCGTGAACTCGCGGACGAGATCCTTCGCTCACGGGCCGAGGCGGCGAAGAGTGCCGCCCAGGCCGGTGCCACCGTGGCGGCCATGGCGACAGCGCCTCTGCCGGTCAGCCCCTCGATCGGCGACGGCGAGAGGCACCGGTGGCTCGCCGAGAAGTTCGGACTGACCACGCAGGAGCAACTGACCTGCGGATGCCACGTGCACGTCTCGGTGGAGTCGGACGAGGAGGGCGTCGGTGTGCTGGACCGTGTACGCCCCTGGCTGCCGGTGCTCCTTGCGCTGAGCGCCAACTCACCTTTCTGGCAAGGCCTCGACAGTGCGTACGCCAGTTACCGGAGCAGGGTCTGGGGGCGCTGGCCGTCGGCCGGGCCGGTCGAGGTCTTCGGTTCCGCCGACCGGTACCACGAACAGGTCGCGGCACTGGTCGACACGGGCGTCCTGCGCGACAAGGGAATGATCTACTTCGACGCACGGCTCTCGCACCGGTACCCGACCGTCGAGGTCCGGGTGGCTGATGTGTGCCTCGATCCGGCCGACGCCGCGCTGCTCGCCACGCTGGTGCGCGGGCTGGTCGACACAGCGGCACGCAGCTGGTCCGAAGGGGAGCCGCCCGACCCGGTCGGAGTGGGTGTCCTGCGGATGGCCGCCTGGCAAGCGGGCCGGTCCGGACTGGAGGGGAAGCTCCTCCACCCCCTGACCATGCTGCCCGAGCCCGCGTCCGACGTTGTGGGCGCCCTGCTCGCGCACGTCCGCGACGCCTTGGAGGAGAGCGGCGACCTCGCGGGGGCCGAGGCCGCGCTCAAGAACGTACTGGAGCGCGGGACCGGGGCACGGATCCAGCGGGAGGCACTCGACCGCACGGGCAGTCTCCGTGACGTGGTGGCGGCGTGCGTGGCCAGGACGCGCGGCTGACGCCTGGAACTTCCCTCCCGGACCTTGCTCTTCCCAGGTCACAGGCTCAGTCAGAGCGCGACACCGTCGACACGTCCTTCCCGCAGGTGCGGAGGCTGCACCATCTGCGCCGACCGCTCTCGTCGGGAAACACCCAGCCACAGCCCTCCCCCGGGCAGACCCGGATCATGAATCTGGCCGGATCGGCCAGCAGTTCGGCCGCGCTGCGGGCCACCGCGAGAACGGGCAGACGCAGTCCTGCGGACGGCGACAGTCGCCACCGGCCCAGTCTGCCCTCGCCGAGGACGAACGCGGAGTTTCTTGCCGCGTCCTCCGCCGCACCGGCTACCGCCTTGAAGGCCCGCACATCATCGATGTCGGTCAGAGCGGCGTAGAGCCGCGTACGGAACTCCCGGGCCTCCCGCAGGACGGCCGCGGCATCATTCGGTTCCTGCAGTGCCTTCTTGAGCAGCCCCGACACGACCCAGTCCTCCGCGAGATCCATATGGCCTGCCCAGACGGCCAGTGTGGAGTACGAACGCAGCCACTCGGATCCGGGCAGGGGAGGACCGCCCCAGCCGGCGTAGGTGTTGCAGAACTCGAGCGCGGGGTGACCGCTCGTGGACCAGGGCAGCCACTCCTCCCCCACACGCACCGCGTACACGGGCCCGGGCGGCCGGTCCAGCCGGGGATCACCCCGCAGCATGCGCTCGTACAGGGTCCGCAGTCCGGTGCCCGGCTCGACGCCGAGACGGTTCACGAGCGCCTGCCGGGTGAGCCGGTAGAGGTCGAGGGCCTCGGCCTGCCGGCCGCTTCTGCGCAGCCCGGTCATCTGCGCGGCGACCAGCCTCTCCCTCTCGGGGTGCCGGGGAGCGAGCGGTGAGAGATCGGCGACCACCTTGTCGTGCTCGCCGAGTTCCAGGTGGGCCTCCGCACGCTGTTCCAGCGCGGACATCCTCAGTTCGCCGAGCCGGCTGCCGAGCCGCTTGCGCAGCGCGTCGTCGGCCACGTCGGCAAGCAGCGGCCCGTGCCAGAGGGCAAGTGCCCGGTCGTAGTGGCGCACACGCTGCACGGCGTCCGCGGTCGCCCGTGCGTGGCCGCACAGGGCGATGAAGTCTTCGGTATCGATGGTGTGGCCACCCGGGTCGAGGACGTATCCGCCGTGCCGGGTGTCGATGTGCAGCCCGTACGGCCGCAGTCGGGCGCGGATGCGGCCTACGTAGGTGTGGATGGTGCGGCGGGCGGACGCGGAGGCGTCACCGTCCCACAGCAGGTCGGAGAGGCGGTCGGTGGAGACGACCTGCCCTGCCTCGAGGAGCAGGATCGAAAGGAGGCAGCGCTCCTGACGGCGGTCAGCGACAACGACCCGTGCACCGTCGTGTCGAGCCTCGAACGAACCCAGCAGTTGGAACTCCATGGCGTTGGCGAGCGTATCCGGCCCAACTACGCGGCAGACAAGCATGGTCAGCAAGTGGTGAGAAGCCGGGGGCACGCTTCGGCCGGGACACCAGCCGAACCTCACTCACGGGAAGTCACCATGCGACGAACAGTTCTGGCCATCGGATCAATCCTGGCAACCACGCTCCTGGGCGCGACGCCGGCCCACGCCACCGCCCACCAATCCGGCCCGCACCACGATCTCGGCTGGACGCCCGCGCCTTCCGCACCCTGGGATGTCGCCGCGGGTCTCCGGTGCGACTTCGCCATCCATGGCGAACCTGTCGTGGACGAGGTGGTGCAGCGTGTTCTGGCCCGCTACCCGGACGGGTCGCCGAAGAGTGTGGCGTACAAGGGGGACCTCGTCGTCCGGGTCACCAACACGGACTCGGACGTCTTCTACGACGCGGACGCGAGCGGCTCCGCGATCGTCGAGTACCGCGCCGACGGATCACAGTTCTGGTCGGTGCTGGGGCCGGTCCTGGTCGGCGTGGGTGAGGGCAACCTCGACCGGGGCATGTATGTCGTCGACGGCGTGTACACCCTCGACATCAGCGCATCCGGCCACAAGACCGTGACGATGGCTCACGGCTCGACGACGGACGTCTGCGAGCGGATCGCCTGAACCTGACTCCTTGACGGGCCACTTCCTGGCTACGCCGCGCCCGTGGAGCGCAGAGTTCCGCGGAAGCCGTCAGAACGGCATGCGCCAGCGGGCGCGGCGACCGGCCGAACCACTGCGTCCGACGGCCTTGGAGCTGCTGCGGAAGGGCTTGCTGAAGGCGCGGCCCATGACACCGGGCGCCTTGCTGCCCGCGCGGGAGCCCAGGCCCAGCGTGCGCTGGGTTCCGCGCTCGGGATGGCGGGAGAGTTTCGGGACGAAGAACGCGAGGACGGCCAGGACAACACAGACGGCGACTATTCCGACGATGATCATCAAATCTCCTTCTGTAGTGGTGCAAGCCTCGCCTGCCCGCCGGGGGCGCTCCCAATCCGGCTGACCGTCCGAGAGGTCCTGTCCACGCGGTCGTAGAGGGACGCCGTCCGACCTCGGGCGGCCGAAACTCGTTCGGTCGGGGCCGAACAAGACCGGTGCGGCGCACGTACTGGAGCTACGAGCAAGCCGGAACGGATCGATGCCCGACGAAGGATGGACGAGATGACCGCAACGACGAGAAGCGGCCGGACCTGGCGGGGGCGCGGGAGCATCGCTCTGGTCGCCTGTGGTGCGCTGGCCGCCGGAGGGCTCACGGCTGCCGGTGTGGGCATGCTGGAGCCGGAGACGGCGACAGCCTCGAGCCACCGGGAAGCGCCCCTGATCTCCGGGCAGCCCCAGTTCGACAACACCGACGTGTACGCGTTCGTCAGCCCCGACCATCCCGACTCGACGACGCTGGTGGCGAACTGGCTGCCGTTCCAGGAGCCGGCCGGTGGCCCCAACTTCTACACGTTCGCCGGCGACGCCCGCTATGACATCCACATCGACAGCGACGGTGACGCCCAGGACGACCTCCTGTACCGGTTCACCTTCAAGGACCACCGGAAGAACGAGAACACCTTCCTCTACAACACGGGCCCGGTGGAGAGCCTGACGGATCCGGACCTCAACTTCACCCAGACGTACGACCTGGAGCTGCTGCGGCTGCAGCACGGGAAGACTGTCTCGCGCCACCCGCTGGCGAAGGGCCTGCCGGTCGCGCCGTCGAACGTCGGCAAGGCGTCGATGCCCGACTACCAGGCGCTGCGCGACCAGGCGGTACAGAAGGTCGCCGGCGGGCTCAAGGCCTTCGCCGGTCAGGCGGATGATCCGTTCTTCCTCGACCTGCGGGTCTTCGACCTCCTGTACGGCGGCGATCTGTCGGAGGTCGGCAACGACACTCTCCAGGGCTACAACGTCAACACGATCGCCCTTCAGGTGCCGAACTCGTACATCCGGGAGTCCGCCGAGCAGCCGGTGGTCGGCATCTACGCGACGACGGAGCGGAAGAACGCCTACGGCGACTGGACGCGGGTGTCGCGGCTCGGCATGCCGCTGGTCAACGAGGTCGTCAATCCGGTCAAGGACAAGGACAGGTTCAACGCGTCGTCGCCCGAGAACGACGGCGACTTCCTGAAGAACGTCATCGAACCCGAGCTGCCGAAACTCATCGAGGGAATCTACAAGATCAAGGCTCCGGCGGAGCCGCGCGAAGATCTCGTCTCGGTGTTCCTGACCGGGGTGAAGGACCTCAACCAGCCTCCGGCGGGCAAGGCTTCGGAGATGCTGCGCCTCAACACGTCCATCAAGCCGGTCGCGGAGCCGAAACGGCTGGGGGTGCTGGACGGCGACAACGCGGGCTTCCCCAACGGGCGGCGCCTCACGGACGACGTGCTGGACATCGCGCTCCAGGTCGTCGAGGGCGAACTCGTCGGTTCGAAGAACGACCTGGGCGACGCCGTCGACGCGAACGACAAGAAGTTCGGCACCGCCTTTCCGTACGTCGCCCTGCCCACCGCCGGTTCCGACGTCAGGGCGGCGGAGGCGGCCACGAAGGCGAACACCACAGGACTGACGGGCGGGATGTCCTCGATCACCGCGTCGTGGGACGACGACACGGTGATGCTCGCCTCCGCGGGAACGGGAGCCGTGACGGTACTGCTGGTCGTCTTCGGCACGGCGTGGCTGCGTTCCCGCCGTCGGACCGGACACCGGTCCTGGCTCGGCTGAACCTCCGGCCGTCGGGCTGCCAGGTGCCGCGGCGGCCCGGCCGCTCGTGACCACGGCCCGCCCGCCGGCATGACGCGCTCCCCATGACGCTGCCGAACCACTACCGACCGAGAACGAGGAGGGCAGGATCGATGCCCGTACGCACGCCGCGGTTCGCGCGATGGTGTCAGCGACGGCACGGGCCGGGGCGGTGGCGCGTCTCCGCCGTCGTGGCGGTGGCTCTCGGGCTCACGTTCACCTCGGTGGCGTCCGGGGCCGGCGGTGACATGGTGCGGCCCGAGCGGGCCGGGCGAGCGCTCGCGGCGGATGTGCCCGTCGAGCAGTTGGCCGTCGGGGAGCTCGCGCAGGGCATCACCGCCTTGCAGCGGCACCTCAGGACGCAGCCCCGGGACGCCGGCGGGTGGGCGACACTGGGCGCGGCATACATCGAGCAGGCTCGGACCGGCGGTGATCCGACACGGTATCCGCAGGCCGAGGCGGCGTTCGGGCGTTCACTGAAGCTGCGTGCCGCGGACGGGAACGACGCGGCACTCGCCGGGCAGGCGGCTCTGGCCGCCGCGCGCCACGACTTCGAAGCGGCGCTGATCCTGGTGGACCGGGCGCTGAGGGTGAACCCGTACAGCGAACGGGCACTGTGCACCCGTGTCGATGCACTCGTCGAACTCGGCCGCTACGACGAGGCGTTGGAGGCAGTGGAGCTCGCCGACCGGCGGCGTCCCGGCATACCCGTGTTCACGCGGTACGCGTACGTCCTGGAGTTGCGCGGCGACGTGAAGGGGGCACGTCGGGTGCTGCTGCGGGCACTGGCCTCGGCGTTCAGTACCGCCGATGTGGCCCATACCGCCACATTGCTCGGTCAACTGTCCTGGTCCCAGGGTGAGTTCCGTCAGTCCCTGAAGCATTTCGCGACCGCTCTGCGCGCCGAACCGGATCACCTGCCGGCGCTGGAAGGGCGAGGTCGCGCCCATGCCGCGCTGGGCGATGGCAAGCGTGCGGTGAGCGACCTCGAAGGGGTCGTACGGCGCTACCCGTTGCCTGGGCAGCTCGCCGCCCTCGCCGAAATGTACGAGGTGGGAGGACAGCGTCGGCAGGCCGAGGAGCAGTACGCGCTCATCCGTGTCTGGACCCGCCTGGCCCGCGCCAACGGCGTCGCCACCGATCTGGAGTCCTCCCTCCTCGAGGCCGACCACGGCGACGCCGCCGAGGCGTTGAAGTCGGCGCGCGCCGAATGGACCCGCCGCGAGAGCGTGCACACGGCGGACGCTCTCGCCTGGGCGCTGCACGCGAACGGCAGGAACCAGGAGGCACTGACGTACGCGAAGAAGGCGACCGCCGGGTCGCCCGGCTATCAGAACGCCTCCTTCCTCTTTCACCGGGGCATGATCGAGCGCGCTCTCGACGACGACGGAGCTGCCCGCCGCCATCTGCGTGCCGCGCTCGATCTGAATCCGGGCTTCTCACCCACGGGAGCCCGCGACGCCGCATCCGCCCTGTCGGCACTGCCCCGGCCCCGGGGTGACTCATGATCCGCCGTACCGCCGCCTGCGCTCTCGCCACGCTGGCGACGGGCACTGTCCTGGCTCTGCTCCCGGCGCAGGCGGCGCAAGCACACCCCTTGGGCAACTTCACGGTGAACCAGTACGACGGTCTCGTCGTCGCTCCGGGGCGGCTCAGCGTGGACCACGTGGAGGACCTGGCTGAGATCCCGGCCTCTCAGGAACGGATCCGCATCGACAGCGACCGGGACGACCGGCTCGCGCCGGACGAGCTGTCGGCGTGGGCCCGGGCGCGGTGCGATGCGGCCGCCGAGGGTGCTCGGTTCACGGTCGGGGGCAGGGGCGCGGGCGGCACAGGGGTCTCCGTCTCGGCGGGGAGCGCGAAGGCGCAGGTGCGCGCGGGGCAGGCGGGGCTGCAGACACTGCGCGTGACCTGCGAGATGGCGGCGCCGCTGCCGGACGACGCGCGGTTGCGACTCTCGTACCGCCCGACGGACGTAGCCACCGGAGTCGGATGGCGGGAGATCACCGCACGGAGCGACCGGATGACGATCTCGGGGTCGGGCGTGCCCGACGCCTCCCGGTCCCGGCGGCTGACCGCGTACCCCGACGACCTGCTCTCCTCACCGCCAGACTCGCGTTCGGCCACGTTCACGGTCCGCCCCGGCGGGCCGGCGCTGCGCGCGGGGAACGAGGGCGAGGCGAACGGTTCCCCGGCGCTGGGCGTGCTGCCGCGCGGGACGGACCGTTGGACGCAGGCGCTGACCGGACTGGTCGCCCGGCACGAGCTGACCGTGGGCTTCGCCGCGCTGGCGCTCGTGGCTTCGCTGCTGCTGGGCGCCATGCACGCACTGGCCCCGGGGCACGGCAAGACCATGATGGCCGCCGCCGCAGCAGCGGGCGGCCGTAGCTCCATGCGGGACATGCTGACTCTCGGGGCTTCGGTGACTCTCACCCACACGCTGGGCGTCTTCGCCCTGGGTGCCCTGATCACCGCCGGCTCCGCGGCCGCGCCGACCGTGGTGTCCTGGCTGGGTGTCACGAGCGGCACCCTGGTCGCGGTCGCAGGGGTGCTCCTGTTGCGCAGGGGGTGGCGTCTGCGCCACCGCCCTCATAGCCACGGCCATCATGGAAGCCACGCACCCGGGCAGGAGCACGCTCCGGTACACGAGCGCAGTCAGGACACCGGAGCTCTGCACGGTGAAGAGCGGGTTCCCGCTCTCGCGACGGTGCGCCGGAACGAGCACGCCGGCGAAGGCGCGGACCGCTCCCCCACACCGGCGAGTGCCGGCCAGGTGCACGGCGACGATCACCACCATGGGCATGGACACAGCCATCCCCACAGTCACTCCCACGGCCATTCCCACAGCCACACACCGCCCGCCCCCGGGCTCCGCGGCGTGATACTCCTCGGCCTGGCCGGCGGGCTGGTGCCGAGTCCCTCCGCCGTCGTCGTACTCATCGGCGCGGCCGCTCTCGGCCAGGCATGGTTCGGCTTCCTGCTGGTCCTGTCGTACGGGGGCGGGCTGGCGCTGACGCTCGCGGGAGCCGGGTTCCTGGTGGTGCGGCTACGGGAGACCACGGCCCGGAGGCTGGTCCAGCGGCCGCGAAGCCGGGTACTCGCGGGTGCCCACCGGATCGCGCCGCTCGCCACGGCCTCCGTCGTCCTGGTACTCGGATGCGGGCTGGTGTTCAGGGGACTGGCAACCGCTCTGGCTTGAGAAGGTGCGAACGGGCCAGGCATGAGACCGCACCAGGAGACGGGCGATCGCATGACCTGGCCCGGCATGACGCCGACGCGGGTCGGACGCTCAGTTCCAGCTCCGGGCGTACCGGCGTCGGTAGCTGTTCCGCCGCTGGGCCGATCGGATCAAGCCGGTCGCCGCGAGCCCGAGAAGGCTCACGACGATGACCAGCAGCCCAGGTGTGAGGGTCCGGAAGCTGACGGAACCGCCGAACATCGGAAGCCCCCACGATCCTGGGGCAACGGCTCCTGGGGCCACGGCCCCTGCGGCGGACGGGGGTGGGACCGGGCCGGTGCCGCTCCCCTCGGCGATCAGTCTCACTCCGAGGGCCGCCATCGCGGTGGTTGTCGGCTGGAAGTACGTGGTACCGCCGATGGTGCAGTCGCCGTTGCCCCCGGACGTCAGGCCGAGGGCCAGCCCGTCGGCGAACAGCGGCCCCCCGCTGTCGCCCGGTTCGGCGCAGAGCGTCGTCTCGATCAGGCCGGTCACCGTGCCCTCCGGGTAGTTCACCGTCGCGTTCAGCGCGGTCACCCGGCCGGAGCGCACCCCTGTGGTGCTGCCGCTGCGGAAGGCCCGTTGACCGACGACAGGATCGGCGACCGCCGTGATCCTCACCTCCTGGTCACCACCGACGCCGACGAGGCTCGTCGCACTCGGAGCTTCACCGTTCCCGTACTCGACGAGGGAGAAGTCGCTGCCGGGAAAGCTGCCGGCCGTGGTGGTGCCGAGCTGCCGGGTGCCCGTCGCGTCCTGGAACCAGGCGGTTCCGCGCGGACCGCAGTGACCGGCTGTCAGGACGAAGTTCTGCCGGCCGTCGGTCACATTGAATCCCGCGGAGCAGCGTCCGTTGCGGGCGAAGATCGGGTCGGCGCCGTTGAGCCGCGTCGAGAGGGTTCCTGCGGTCCGCCGCATGTGCACGAAGCTGCCGATGTCCTCGGCGAGGCCCGACATCCGTGACCAGTCCGTGGCGGACACGGTGCTGTCGGCACGCACGACGATCCGGTTGGACGAGTAGTCCATCGCCCATGCCGTACCGGGCACCCGGGGGGCTCCGCTCAGCGCGTCCGCGGCCGACCGGAGGCGGACCATGCTGTGACGGACGAGTTCGGCGCGTGCCCCCGCTCGTCGGACCTCCGCCGCGGCCTCCGCGTCGGTCACCGCGACGACAGGGCGGCCGTCGGAGCCGATCCAACTGCCCGCCGTACGCGAGGTGCCGAGCTGCGAGACCAGACCCGCGCCGAGCTCGGCAGGCGGAACGGTGCCGCCCGGGCCGTCCGGCGGGGCAGAGGATTCGCCCGCCACGGCGCTGGTGACCATCAGCCCGCCGCAGAGCAGTCCGCCGACGGCCGCCAGCCGTGCGATCCGTTGCAGGCTGCGTCGTGCGTGCCTCATCCGTTGCCCCTCCAAGCCGTACGGACACGACGTCACCGACGCCGGGAGCGTGGGATTCGGTGCCCTCTCCTCCATACGTGGCGCCTCACTGTCCTGTTCACCCGGCCATGGCTGTCACCCGGCCGGACAGCACCGAACCAGCACGGGGGTGAGGACCGCCCTCGCGAGATGTCCGGAAAAGCGCCACTCCGAGGCCCTTCCCCCACTCCGCCCCGGGGCGGGTTTCAGCCGATCACCCCTCGGCCCGGCGCCGCGGCACGTCCGGAGCGGGAACTCCCGGACGCCCGCCGCACACTCCCTACGCGCCGCCGGTTGCGCCCCCGCACCGCCGGCCTTGTCCCCGGAGCCGCGGGGGCCACTCACCCTGCGCACCGACCCGCCGCCCGCACGTTCGGTCTTCGCGTTCTTCCTGGCCGATGCACACTCGGTATCCCCTCGGAGCCAACACTTTGGTCCAGACCATTGACCCACGGATCGATCTCTCTCTAGCATCTGCGGCACCACGACAGCCCATCAGGGCAGGTGTCCTCCCCTCCCAGCGCGTCACCCTTCGCATGCCGGCAACACGTATGCGGTTCAAGCCATTTCGGGCCGACCTCACAGCCCGGCCCCCAGGAGCGTCATGCCCGTACCCGATCAGCAGCCCCCTTCCGCACCGGCGAGCGAACCCGGACCGGCGAGGGGTCACGCCGCGGCCGCGCTCTCCGTCGGGCAGGAGCGTCTGTGGTTCCTGGACCAGTTCGAACCGGGGGACGCGGCCTACAACATTCCGCTGGTGCTCCGGTTCACGGGACCGCTCTCGCCGGCGGCCCTGGGCGCGGCCCTGGACGCGGCGACCGGGCGGCACGAGGCGCTGCGCAGCCGGTTCCCCGCCGTCGACGGACGTCCGTACGTCGTCGTCGATCCGCCGTCTCGCGTACCGCTCGACACCCGCGATCTGCGGGGCCGTTCCGATACGGACATCGCTTCGTGCATCGGCGAGTTCACCAACCGCCCCTTCGATCTGGCCGAGGGGCCGTTGCTGCGGGCCGCGCTGCTCCGTACCGGGGAGTGCGCGTACACGTTCTGCCTCGTGGTGCACCACATCGTCGCCGACGGGTGGTCCCTCGGCCTCCTGCGTTCCGAACTCGCCGCGCACTACTCCGCCCACCGCGTGGGCGGTACGGCGGAGCTGGCGGAGCCGCCGTCCTATCTGGCTCACGCGGCCGCGGAGCGCGCGTGGCTGGAGGGCCCCGAGGCCGCGTCGGCCCTCGACCACTGGCGTGAACTGCTCAGTGGGGCATCGCCGTTGGCCCTCCCCCTCGAACACCCCCGTCCCGAGGTCCCGGGCAGCACAGGCGCCTACCACACCCGGGTGCTGGGCGGTCTGGGCGCCGCGGTGGAGTCCTTCGCCCGTTTACGGCGCCTCACCCCGTTCATGGTGATCGCCGCCGCCTACCAGGCTCTTCTCCACCGCTGCACCGGCCAGGACGACTTCTGTGTGGGGGTGCCCACCGCGGCACGGACCACGGTCGACAGCGAGCGGACCGTCGGCTACTTCTCCTCCACCCTGGTGCTGCGCGCGGACTTCGCCGGCGATCCGTCCTTCGACGCCGTCCTGCGGCGGATCCGCGGCGACTGGCTCCGCGCCCTGACGCACGGCCGCGTACCTTTCGAACGGCTCACCGAGGAGCTGCGGCAGGACCGTGACACCGGCCGCACGCCTGTCTTCCAGACGCTCCTCACCGTGCACACGCAGAGCGGCGGCGCTCTCGGCGAGCACCCCTTCGCGGACCTCGTGTGCGCCGAGGGCGACGGCGGCCACACCGCCGCCAAGTTCGAACTGAGCCTGGACGTCCGCCCGGACGGCGACGATCTGCACGCCGTCTTCGGCTACCGCACCGATCTCCTAGACGCGACGCGGACCGCCCTGATCGCCGCCCGCTTCGAGGTCCTGCTGCGCGCCGCCCTGGACGCGCCGGACACGCCCGTACGGCTGCTGCCCGTACTGGACGGGCAGGAGCTGGCGGTACAGCGCAACGAGACCGCGGGGCCCGCTCTTCCGGCACACCCCCCGACGGTCCTCGACGCGATCGACCGGGCGGCGCTCGTCCCCGGCGCAGCGGCAGTCATCGGGCCCGACGAAAGCCTCACGCGCGGTGAACTCGCCGGCTCCTCCCGCGCTCTGGCTGCCCGGCTCCTGGCCCGCGGCGTCCGTCGTGGGGACCTCGTCGCGCTCTGTCTGCCCCGTGGTCCACAGGCGGTCGTGGCGATGCTCGCCGCCTGGCGCATCGGCGCCGGGTACCTCCCGCTCGACCCGCAATACCCCTCTTCACGGCTCGACTTCATGCTCCGGGACAGCGAGGCCGCCCTCCTGCTGACGACTGACGGCGAGCCGGTCGCGGGTCTCGCCGTCGACCTCCCCGTCCTGTCCATCACCCCGCCGACCGGCTCCCGGGACACCAGCGGGCCTCTCCCCGGACCCGACAGCGGGGCAGGCCCGGACGATCCCGCGTACCTCGTCTACACCTCGGGCTCCACCGGCACGCCCAAGGGCGTTCTCGTACCGCACCGCGCACTCGCGGCACGGGTCGCGTGGATGCGCGAGGGCTACGGCATCGGCGAGTCGGACCGCGTCCTGCACAGCGCCTCGCTCTCCTTCGACACCAGCGCCGAGGAGATCTTCCCGGCGCTGGCGTCGGGCGCGGTCCTCGTCACGGCCCGGCCCGGAGCCGCCCTCTCCGATCAGCTGGCCGAACCGTACGCGGCCGGTGTCACCGTCCTGGACCTTCCGACCCCCTACTGGCACCACCTCGTCGCCGACCTGGACGAAACCCCGTGGCCGGACTCGCTGCGCCTGCTGATCCTGGGCGCCGACCAGGCGCGCGCGGAGGCGGTCGCCGTCTGGCGGGGCCGCTTCGGCGACACGGTACGACTGGTGAACTCCTACGGCCCGACGGAGACCACGGTCATCGCCACCACGGCGGACCTCGGGGCTGCCGACGAACTGCGCAGGCCACCCATCGGCCGGCCCATCGGCGGGACGACCGTCGCCGTGCTGGACCGCCACGGCACGCCCGTGCCGCCCGGCACTCCCGGTGAACTGGTGATCGGCGGGGCCGGTGTCGGCGACGGGTATCTGGGGCGCCCCGGCGCCACCGCCCGTTCCTTCGTGCCCGACCCGGACGGGCCTCCCGGGGCCCGCCGCTACCGCACGGGTGACCGGGTCCGCCGTCGCGCCGACGGGCAACTGGAGTTCCTCGGCCGCCTGGACGGCCAGGTGAAGGTGCGCGGATTCCGGATCGAACCCGGCGAGGTCGAGTCCGCGCTCGGCGCCCTGGCCGGTGTCGCCGAGGCCGTGGTGTCCGCCCGCGAGGACCGGCTGGTCGCCCACGTCGTAGCGGCGCCGGGAGCGCCCGCGCCGGAACCGGCGCGGCTGCGCGCGGAGCTGTCCACGGTGCTGCCGCCGCATCTCGTCCCCGACGCCTGGGTCGTGCTCGACGAACTGCCCCTCACCCCGAACGGCAAGGTGGACCGGGCGGCCCTGCCGGATCCGGGGGCCTCCTCGCCCGTACGCGCCGTGCACGTACCGCCCCGGACCGAGGCGGAGGAACTCGTGGCCGACGTCTGGCGGGAGGTGCTCGGCACCGGACCCGTCGGCGCCGACGACGACTTCTTCGACCTGGGCGGCCACTCGCTCCTGGCCACCAGGGTCGTCGCCCGTATTCGCGCCGCCGTCGACCTCGCCGTCCCTCTGCGCACCCTGTTCACCCACCGCACGGTCGCGGCCTTCGCCGAGGCCGTGGAAGCGGCCCTGACCGCCGAGATCGACGCCCTGTCGGACACGGCGGCCGAAGAGCTCCTCGCCGCGCAGGACGTACTGGAAGGAAGCCGGCCCGTCTCATGAGCGCCGACACGACCAATCCGGCAGAACCCGCCGCGACCCGTCTTTCGGCGGCCAAGAAGGAGCTGTTGCGCCGCCGGCTGGCCTCGCGGACCGTTGCCCGCGCGACCGTGCCCCGCCGGGAACCCGGCACGCCCGTCCCGCTGTCGTTCGCCCAGGAACGGCTTTGGTTCATGGAGCAGTTCGCTCCGGGAACCGCCGCGTACAACATCCCGGTGGTCCGCAGGCTCCGCGGCCCTCTGGACACCGGTGCTCTGCGCGCCGCTCTGGACGCGAGCGTGGCCCGCCACGAGACGCTGCGCTCGCGGTACCCGGCCACCGACGACGGGCGCCCCCTGCTGGTCATCGACCCGCCCGGGCCGGCCGCTCTCACCCACGCCGAAGCCTCGTGCCTGTCCGAGGCCGAACGCCTCGTCGACGAGGCGTCGGCCGTGCCCTTCGACCTGGAGGAGGGGCCGCTGCTGCGAGCGCTCCTCATCCGGCTCGCCGACGACGACCACGTACTGCTCCTGGTGGTCCATCACAGCGTCAGTGACGGCTGGTCCAGCGAGGTCCTGCTGGGTGAGGTGCTGCGGGGCCACGCCGCACACGTCTCGGGGAATCCGGATCCGCTTCCCGAACTCGCTGTCCAGTACGGTGACTTCGCCCTGTGGCAGCGCGAGCAGCTCAGCGGTGAGCGGCTCGCTGCCGAGGTCGCCCACTGGACCCGTGAGCTGGCCGGGATCGAGCCGCTGGAGCTCGCCTTCTCGCGCCCCCGCCCGCCCCGTCAGACGTTCGAGGGCGCCGGGCACGCGTTCTCGGTCGACCGCGCCCTCCTGGACCGGCTCACGCTGCTCGGGCGCCGGCACGACGCGACCGTCCACATGGTCCTCCTGGCCGCCTTCCAGATCCTCCTGGCCCGCTACAGCGGTCAGACGGACTTCGCGGTCGGCTCCCCCGTCGCCGGACGCCCCGAACCGGAACTCGAGCCTCTGGTCGGCATGTTCGTGAACGTCATCGCCCTTCCGGCCCGTCTGCAGGGCGACCCCTCGTTCGCCGAGTTCCTGCGCCGCACCCGCGAGACCTGCCTCGACGCCTACGCCCACCAGGACCTGCCGTTCGCCCAGCTGGTCAGCGAGCTCAAGGTCGCGCGGGACGTGTCGCGGCCACCCGTCTTCCAGGCCGTCCTGGCCGTACAGAACTACGCCACCCAGCGGGACGCCGGATCGGACGGCCCGGTGACGGCCGAACCGTTCGGGGTGCGGGCCAGCGGTACCCGTTTCGATCTCGAACTCTTCCTCCAGGAGTGGCCCGACGGGCTGCACGGGTCCTTCAACTTCAACACCGACCTCTTCGAGGTTGCCGACATCGCACGCCTCGCCGACCACCTCGGCAGGCTCCTCCAGGCCGTCGCAGCGGCCCCGGAGTCCCCGCTGTCCGCCCTCGCGGGACGCACCCCCGACGAACACGACTTCGAGACGCGCCGGTTCAACGCCACCGCGCTGGACCGTGCGCCCACCACGCTCACCGCCCTCGTCGCCGAGCAGATCGCCCGGACTCCCGGCGCGGTCGCCGTGGCCGTCGAAGGCAGGGCGGCCCTCACCTACCGGCAGCTCGACGCACAGGCCGACCGGATCGCCGCCCGCCTGGCCGCCGAGGGAGTCGGCCCGGGCAGCCTCGTGGCCATCTGCTCCGAACGTTCGCCCGAACTCGTCGCCGGTCTGCTGGGCATCCTGCGCACCGGTGCGGGCTACACCCCGCTGGAACCCGGCTACCCCGCCGAACGCCTCGCCTTCCTCCTCGCCGACAGCGACGCGCCCGTCCTGCTCACCCAGCGCGGACTGCCCACACCGCACGGCTGCACCGCGCAGGTCATGCTGCTGGACGACCCCGCGGAGCCGCCCAGATCGCGCCGCGCACCGGCGGGACCCGGCCCCGACGACACCGCGTACCTCATCTACACCTCCGGCTCCACCGGCCGTCCGAAGGGCGTCCCGAACACCCACGGGGCGATCGCCAACCGCATCCAGTGGATGCAGGACGCCTACCGCCTGGGGCCGGACGACGCCGTCCTGCAGAAGACCCCCGTCGGCTTCGACGTATCGGTCTGGGAGTTCTTCTGGCCCCTGGCCACCGGCGCGCGCATCGTCCTCGCCAAGCCCGGCGGCCAGAAGGACAGCGGCTACCTGCGCGACCTCATCGCCTCCGCCGGCGTCACCGTCGCCCACTTCGTCCCCGCGATGCTGACGGTCTTCCTCGCCGAGGAGGACATCGAGCGGTGTACGGCGCTGCGCCGCGTGATCAGCAGCGGGGAGGCCCTGCCGCCCGACGCCGCCCGCGAGCTGACCGGCCGGCTGCCGCACTGCTCCGTCGCCAACCTGTACGGGCCCACGGAGGCCGCCGTCGACGTCTCCTCGTGGGAGTGCTCGGGCCCCCTGGAGACGGTGCCGATCGGGCTCCCGATCGACAACACCAGGCTGTACGTACTGGACTCCGCTCTGCGTCCCGTGCCGCCCGGCGCCCCCGGCGAACTCCACATCGGCGGCACCGCCGTCGCCCTCGGCTACCACCGCCGGCCGGGGCTGACCGCAGCCCGCTTCGTGCCCGACCCGTACGGCCCGCCGGGCTCCCGTCTCTACCGCACCGGAGACCTGGCCCGACGCCGCCCGGACGGCGCCCTCCAGCACCTCGGCCGCATCGACCAGCAGATCAAGCTGCGCGGGCTGCGGATCGAGCCCGGCGAGACCGAGGCCGCGCTGCGCGGCCTGCCCGGTGTCGCGGACGCCGCCGTCGTCCTGCGCGAGGACCGGCCGGGCGACAAGCGTCTCGTCGGGTACGTCGTGGCCGCCACCGGCTCCGAAGAGCCCGACCCCGCACGGCTCCGCACCGCGCTCAAGAGGCTGCTGCCCGAACACCAGGTCCCCGCCGTGGTGGCCGTCGTCCCCTCCCTGCCGCTCACTCCCAACGGGAAGCTCGACCGCCGTGCCCTGCCCGCGCCCCAGATGCGGCGCGCGGCCGGCGCCACCCGGCCGGCCACCCCGACCGAGCTCCTGCTCGCCGGGATCTGGTGCGAGGTGCTCGGCCTCACGGAAGTCGGCACGGACGAGGACTTCTTCGACCTCGGCGGCCACTCGCTCCTCGCCACCCAGGTCGTCGCCAGGGCACGCGGCCGGCTCGCCGAGGCGGGCGCGCAGCCCGTGAGCGTCATGGACCTCTTCACCCACCGCACCATCCGCGACCTGGCCGCCGTCGCCGCCAGGGACGAGCACGACGACACTCCGCGGCCGCTGCTGCACCGGCTCACCCCGCCCGTGTCCGCCGCCCGCCGTACCCGCACCTTCGTCTGCGTCCCCTACGGCGGCGGCAGCCCCGTCGTCTACCAGCCCGTCGCCGACGCCCTGCCCTTGGACGTCGAACTGTGGGCCGTCGCCGTGCCGGGCCACGACGTCGGCGTCACCGAGGAGTCCGTGCCGTTCGACGAACTCGCCGAACGCATCGCGGGCGAGGTGCGGCAACGGACGGAGGGACCTGTCGTCGTGTACGGCCACTGCGCCGTCGGTACGGCGCTG
Source organism: Streptomyces sp. NPDC059499 (assembly GCF_042749285.1). Classification (NCBI taxonomy): domain Bacteria; kingdom Bacillati; phylum Actinomycetota; class Actinomycetes; order Kitasatosporales; family Streptomycetaceae; genus Streptomyces; species Streptomyces sp. NPDC059499. The sequence continues at coordinate 66,236 of NZ_JBHYTT010000004.1, read as the reverse complement.
GCGATCGCCGTGTCCCGGCTGCTGGAGGCGACCGGCCATCCCTTGGAGGCCGTCTACGCCGGAGCCCAGTTCCCGTTCGCCCGGCCGCGCAGCCGCGTCCTCAACGCACTCAGCCGCGTCGCCTCCCTCGAACCCCTGCTCGGCGACCGGGTGTACGCGAACTGGCTCATCGGGCTCGGCGTGAACACCTCCGACCTCGACAAGGAGCAGGCCGCCTTCATCATCGGCAACATGCGCCGTGACACACAGGCCGCCGAGGACTACTTCACCCGCGCCATCGCCGACGTCGCCGCCGGCGCCCCACGGCTGCGCGCCCCGCTCGTCTGCCTGATCGGCGACCAGGACCCGGCCGCCGACTTCTACCAGGAGCGCTACCGCGAGTGGCTGCTGCTCGCCGAACGCTCCGCCGTGGCCGTCCTCGACCAGGGCGGTCACTTCTTCCTCAAGTACCGGGCCGTCGAGGTCGCCGACGCGGTCACCACCGTGCACCTCGCGGTCCGCGACGGGCTGACCGACGAGCTCCCCGCCCACGATCCGCTCCACTCGTGGTGGTTCCACGGGGACACCGGCCCCCTCGCCGCGGACGACGGCACACAGGCTGACGAACAGCCCTCTGCTCCGCCCCACGAGGGAACGGAGTCCGCCGCCGGGCCCGAACCCAGCATGCGCCGGTTCCTCCTGGTCGCGGTCGGGCAGCTCTTCTCGATCACCGGCTCGGCACTGACCGAGTTCGCCCTCCCGATCTGGATCCTCCTGAACACCGGCTCCCTCACCCGGTACGCGCTGTACGCGGTCGTGGCCATGGTCCCGGGCATCCTCGTCGGCCCTCTCGCGGGAGCCCTCGTCGACCGGATGAACCGGCGCACGGTGCTCCTCGCCGGCGACATCGCCGCCTGCACCACCCAGGCCGGCCTCCTCGCTCTGCTCGTCACCGGAAACCTGCACTCCTGGGAGGTGTACGTCCTGCTCGGCGTGCTCTCCGTCGCCCTGACGTTCCAACGCCTCGCCTACGCGTCCGCGGTCCCCCAGCTCGTGCCCAAGCAGTACCTGGGCCACGCGAACGGGATCGTTCAACTCGCTTTCGGGACAGCGCAGTTCGTGGTTCCACTGGTGGCTGTGGCGCTCATGGCGGCGATCGGTCTCGGCGGCATCCTCGTCATCGACGTGGTCAGCTACGTGCTGGCCATCGGCGTCCTGCTCGCGGTGAAGTTCCCCCGTACGCTGCCGTGGACGCGGCGCGAGTCCCTCGTGTCCGAGATCCGGCACGGCTTCACGCACTCATGGCGCAATCGGGGTTTCCGGGCCATGCTCCTGTGGTTCGCGGGCCTCAACATCTTCCTCTCGCCCCTGTTCCTGCTCATCACCCCGCTGGTCCTCGCCTTCGACGACCTCCAGGGGGCGGCGCGGGTCGCGGTCGCGGGCGGCGCGGGAGCGATCCTGGGAGGGATCGTCATGGGCTTCTGGGGCGGCCCGCGCCGACACAGGCTGCGGGGCATGCTCGGCATCGCGGCGCTCCTGGCCCTGGCAGGAGCCGTCACCGGACTGCACGCCAGCCTCTGGGTGATCGCCGCCGGGGCGTTCGGCATGTCCTTCGCCCTGTCCCTCGTCAACGGCGTCTACTCCACGATCGTCCAGGTCAAGGTGCCGCAGCGCTTCCACGGCCGCGTCTTCGCCCTGAACACGCTGGTCGCCTGGTCCACCCTGCCGTTGGGCCACGGAGTCATCGCGCCGCTGGGCTCCTCGCTGCTGGGGCCGCTGATGGAGCCCGGTGGGGCGCTCGCCCCCGTCTTCGGCCCCCTGATAGGCACCGGCCCCGGGCGCGGCATCGCCCTGATGTACGTCCTGTTCGGGTGCGCCATGCTCGGCATGGTCGCGCTCGGCCTGCGCCTTCCCGTGCTGGCCCGCTTCGACCGGGACGTCCCCGAGGCCGAACCCGACGACCTGGTCGGCCTGCGCGAGCGTGCCCGCATCGCCGCCGCCCGCCGCGTGAAGGAGAGCCGGACGTGACGGACACAGTCGCCACCCTGCCCGCCCTGCTCGCCCACCGTGCCGCCGCGCACGGCGACCGCACGGCCCTCGTCACCGGCCGCGAACGGCTCGACTTCGCATCCTGGCAGGCCCGTTCGGGTGCGTACGCCTCCGTGCTGCGCTCCGCCGGACTGCGGCCCGGGGACCGTGTCGTGCTGCACCACGGCACGAGCCGGTGGACGGAGTTCGCCGTCGCGTTCCTCGCGGTGCTGCGCGCCGGCGGGGTGGCGGTCCCGCTGTCCGACCGGTCCGCGCCCGCCGCCACGGAGTACGTGCTCGCCGATGCGGAGGCCCGATTCCTGCTGCACGGCGGGCCGGACCTGCCGGCCGGAATCCCGCCCGGAACAACCGTGTTGACCGAATCCGACGCCGACGGCCACCCCACGGCGCCGGACCTGCCCGACCCCGCACCCGGCGAACTCGCCCAGATCCTCTACACCTCCGGCACCACCGGAACCCCCAAGGCCGTCGGCGCCCGCCACGCCAACCTGGCTCACGGCTGCACGCCGGACGAGCGCCGCCGGCCGCTTCGCCACTCCACCGCCTTCCTGCACGCCTTCCCGGTCGGCACGAACGCCGGACAGACCATGCTGGTCAACGCGCTCAACGCGCACGCCACGTGTGTCACCGCTCCGCAGTTCACCCCGGCCCGCTTCCTCCGGCTCCTGTCCGAACACGACGTCGGGAGCGTCTTCCTCGTCCCCGCCATGGCGATCGAACTGCTGGCGTCACCGGCCCTCGCGGACGCCACGGCCTCGGGCACGCTCGACGGTGTGCGCCTGGTCGGATCCACGGCCGCCGCCCTTCCCCAACCGGTCGCGCTCGGGCTCGTCGGGGCCTTCCCGAAGGCCCAGATCGTCAACTACTACACCTCCACCGAGGCCGCGCCCGCGCAGATCACCCTGCTGTTCGATCCGGCCCGTCCCACCTCACCGGGCCGGCCCGCCTCCCTGGCCGATCTGCGCGTGACCACCCCGGAAGGCCTCCCGGTCCCGGCGGGCGGCTCGGGCGAGCTGTGGCTGCGTTCTCCCACGGCTCCGCGGGCGTACATGGGTGAGAGGGACGGTGAGGTCTTCCAGGGGCGCTGGGTGCGCATGGGCGATCTCGGCCGCATCGACGAGGACGGCTTCCTGCACCTGCTCGACCGGGAGCGGGACGTCGTCAAGTCGGGCGCCCACAAGGTCTCCACCCTCCAGATCGAGAACGCCCTGCACTCCCATCCACAGGTGCGCGACGCCGCCGCCGTAGGAGTTCCGCATCCCGTGCTCGGCAGCGTCGTCGCCGCCGTGGTCGTGTCCGACGCCGGTCTGACGGCGTCCGCCCTGCGGACGTTCCTGCTCGATCACCTGGCCGTCCACGAACTGCCCGCCACCTTGCTGTTCCGCGATGCGCTGCCCCGTAACGAGGCCGGCAAGGTCCTCAAACGCGACCTGCGCCTGCTCCTCGCCCAAGACCACTCCGAGGCCACCCTGTGAACGCGATCCTCAGCCCCGCCCAGCACGGCGTCTGGCTCACCGAGCGCACCCTGGACACCGCTGCCGCCTACCACCTCACCATGACCGTGGACCTCCACGGCCCCGTCGACGCCGACGGCATGGTCCGGGCCTGCTCCGCCGTCGCGGCCCGGCACCCGGCCCTCAACACGGTCTTCGGTGCCGACGGCGCTCCACAGGCCGGCACGGAACAGTCCCGTCCGCGCGTGGTCGACTGCTTCCCCGGTGAACTGGACCCCCTCCTCGCCCGGGAGCGGTCGGTTGCCTTCGACCTCTCCCGCGGGCCGCTGTACCGCTTCGTCCTCTTCCGGCTGTCCCCGGTACGGCACGTCCTGCTTCTGACCGTCCATCACCTCGTCTTCGACGGCGAGTCCAAGGACCAGCTGGTCAGCGACCTGGCCGACGCCTACCACGGAGGCCCGCTCGCTCCGGTCGCCCCGCGGCCGACGGTGGAGCCCTCATCCGATGCCTTCACGGGCGCGGAGGCGTACTGGGCCGCTCGTTGGCGGGAGCCGGCCGCGCCCGTGCTGCCCGGCCTCGCACCCTCGCGCATCCCCGGCACCGCTCCCGCGCCGGGCGCCGAGATCTCGCTGAACCTCGGCCCCGGGCGGACCGCCCTCGTGGACACGACGGCGCGCCGGCTCGGCCTGACCCGCTTCGAACTGCTCACCGCGTCCTGGCACGCGCTGCTCGCCCGTTACGGCGACCCCGCCCCGGTCACCGCCGTCGAACTGTCGCTGCGCCCGCGCGGCGAGGCGGTCGATGTGGGGCTGGCCGTCAACGAGCTGCCCCTCTTCAGCACCGCGGCCCCCGAAGCGCCGTTCGCCACCTGGTCCCAGTCCGTCCGCGCGGAGCTGCGCGCCCTGTACCGGCACCGGGCCGTTCCGCTCGGCCGCTCCGTGCGCGGTCTGACCCCGCGCACCGCGCTCACCCCCCTCTCCCTCAGCTACCGGCGCCGCCCCGCGGGGGAGCTGCCCGCCTTCGGCGGCGGGGTACGCGCCGAGGTCCACTGGACCGGCTTCTGCGGTACCGCGCGCAACCTGCTCCACCTCCAGCTCGTCGACTCCGGGTCCGAGATCGACGCGAGCCTGCAGTACCGGGCCGACGCCCTCACCGCCGAATCGGCACGGGGCATCGCCGGACACTGGAGGACGCTCCTCGACGGCGTACTGGCCGACCCCGGCACACCGGTCGGCGACCTGCCCCTGCTGACGTCCCGGGAACGGTCGGACCAACTCGCCGCACCGGCCCCCCGGCCCGAACTCGCCCGGTGCACCGTGCCCGCGCTCTTCGCCCGGGCGGTTTCCGCCCACCCCGACGCGGTCGCCGTCGTCCGCGGCGAGGAAGCCCTGACCTACCGCGAGCTCTCCGGTCTCGTCGCGCACGCGGCCACCGCGCTGCACCGCCACGGCGCGGGCCCGGGCACTCTCATCGGCATCGGCCTGCCCCGCGGGCGCGATCAACTGGTCGCCGTCCTCGCCACCATGGCCTGCGGGGCCGCCTATCTGCCCCTCGACCCCGATTACCCGGCGGAGCGGCTGGCCTTCATCCGGTCCGACTCCCGTCTCGCGCTCCGGATCACCGCGCGTCCGGACGGCCCCGGCGACCTCGTACCGGCCGATCTCGCGCCCGAGGGCACGGACACCCCGGCCCTGCCCCCGGGCCCGACGCCCTCCCAGCCCGCCTATGTGCTCTACACCTCCGGGTCCACCGGGCGCCCCAAGGGGGTGGAGGTACCCCACTCCGCGCTCGCCAACGTCCTGGGCGCGCTGCGCGACCACCTGGGCTCCGGCCCCGAGGACCGCTGGCTGGGACTCACCTCGCTGTCCTTTGACATCTCCGCCGTCGAACTGCTTCTGCCCCTCGTCACCGGAGGACGCGTCGTCCTCGTACCCGAGGGCGGTCACCGCGACGGCCCCGCGCTCCTCCGCCTCGTCCGGGGCGAGGGGATCACCCATGTCCAGGCCACTCCCAGCGGGTGGCGGCTGCTCCTCGACGCGGGCCTCACCGGCGCGGCGGCCGGGCTCACGGCGCTCACGGGCGGCGAGGCGCTGCCCCCGGCCCTCGCCTCGGACCTGGCCGCGGTGAGCAAGCGGCTCGTGAACGTGTACGGCCCGACCGAGACGACCATCTGGTCCACCCTCGCGGAACCCGCCGTGACCGATGACGGACACGTCCTCATCGGCGAACCGCTCGCCAACACCCGCGCCTACGTCCTCGACGAGCGGCTGCGCCCCGTCCCGTACGGACTTGCGGGTGAGCTCTGCCTCGGCGGCGCGGGGCTGGCCCACGGCTACCGGCACCGCCCGGGCCTGACAGCCGCGCGTTTCCTCCCCGACCCGTACGGCCCGCCGGGGTCGCGCATCTACCGCACCGGGGACCTCGTCCGGCGCCTGCCCGGCGGCGGTCTCGTCTACCTGGGCCGCTCCGACACCCAGGTCAAACTGCGCGGCCACCGGATCGAGCTGGGCGAGATCGAGGCGCGGCTGGCCTCGCATCCCTCGGTGGCCCAGGCCGCGGCCGCGGTGCACGGCACGGACGGCGACCGGCGGCTGAGTGCCTATGTCGTTCCCGTCGGCCCGGCACCCAGCGCGCAGGAGCTGCACGCCCATCTGTCCGCGACGCTCCCCGCCGCCGCGGTGCCCGGCACGTACACCGTGCTGGACGCCTTCCCGCTGACGCCCAATGGCAAGCTGGACCGGGCCGCGCTCCCGGAACCGGTCCCGGACCGGAGCGGACCGGCGGCCGCCGGCGCCACGGACGGCGAACTCGACCCCACCACCGGGGCGGTGCTCGCCATCTGGCGCGAGGTCCTGGCCCTGGACGACCTCGGGCCCGACGAGGACCTCTTCGACCTCGGCGGCCATTCCCTGACCATCACCGCCATCGCCGCCCGCATCCATCAGAACCTCGGCGTGGACGTCCCTCTCGACGTCTTCTTCGACACCCCTACCGTGCACGGCGTCACCGCCGCCGTCACCGCACTGTGCAAGGAGTAGCCTCCATGAGCGATCCGACCCGCTACCTCGTGGCCGTCAACGACGAGGAGCAGCACGCCCTCTGGCAGGAGGGCACGCCGCTGCCCGCAGGCTGGCGGGCCGAGGGCTTCAGCGGCACCGAGGAGGAGTGCGTCGCGCACGTCGACCAGGTGTGGCCGGACATCCGACCGCTCAGCCTGCGCCGCCGTCTGGCGGACGAGGCCGCCCGGCAGGCGGGCGGCGTACGGTGAACGCGCCCGCCCCGACCCGTCACCGCCTTGCCGAGCTCGTCGAACGGGCCACGGACGGCCAGGTGACCGCCGGCGAGATCGTCGACTCCGCCGAACCGCTCGCCGCGCTCGGTGTCAGCTCGCTCTCCCTGCTGCGGCTCGCCGACAGTCTGGAAACCGAGTACGGCGTGCTCATCGACCTCGGCGACCGGGCGCTGTACACCGAAGGACTCGTCGGCCTCACCGCCCGCGTGCGGGCTCTGGCCGCGGAGGCCACCCCGTGACCGCGACGGCCCCGGACGCATTGGTCCCCGCCACGGCGGCCCCGGACGCGTTGATCCCAGACTCGGTTGCCCCGGACGCCGGCGCGGCCGCAGTTGCGGCACCGGTTCCCGGCATGACCCCGGCGGACGCGAGGACGAATGTCCCGTTCACGGGCGGCCGGTCCGGTGACGCCCCGCTCACCTGGGGGCAGCGCGCGATCTGGCACGCGATCGGCCGCACCGCGCCGAACGATCACTACTTCAACATCGGCCGTGTCCTGCCCCTCGCCGACCGGGGTACTCCCGTCGACCTGCCCCGGCTGGCAGGCGCAGTCGCCGCACTCCTCGTCCGCCACGAGGCGCTGCGCACCCGGATCGCGACCGGTGACGACGGAGAACCCCGCCAACGCCTGTGTGCCGAGGGGCTGGTGGAGGTCCGCGTCCACGACGAGCCCGACCCGGCCGGCTGCGCGGCCGCCGCCGAGCACCTGTTGGCGTCCCTGACCTCCCGCCGTTTCGACTACGCGCACGAGTGGCCCGTACGGTTCGGCGCCGTCCGCCACGAAGGCCGGATCACCCACGTCGTGCTGGCGTTGTGCCATCTGGCCACGGACGGGCACGGAGCCGAGGTCCTCGTCCGCGATCTGCGGCTGCTGGCCCGCCGCGGGTCGGCCGGCCCCTCCTGTGCCGAGACCCCGATGGACCTGGCACGGCATCAGGCCTCCCCGGCCGGCCGCCGCTCCGGTGCGGCCGCGCTCGCCCACTGGGAGAACGGCCTGCGGCAGGCCCCTCCGACGATGTTCCCCACCCCGGTCGCGGTTCCACGCACCCCCCGCTTCTGGACGGGCCGTCTGGTCTCCGCCGTGCTTCCCCGGGCCGTCGAGGCGCTGGCCGCCGCCCATCGGGTCAGCGGCTCGACCGTGCTCCTCACCGCTTCGGCCGCTCTGGTCGCCGCCGATCAGGGGCACTCCGTGGCGGCGGTCATGCCGATCGCGGGCAATCGCGCGGCGCAGGGCCACCGCACCCTGGTCAGCACGCTGTCGCAGGACGCGCTGTTCGTTCTGCGCATGGACGATGTCCCGGGTCCGGACCCCGATTTCACCGATCTGCTGGCGGGTGCGTGGCCGGCCGCGCTCGCCGGGTACCGCGCGGCCGCCTACGATCCCGCCGACTGGGACACCCTGCTGGACCGGGCGTCCCACGAGCGGGGCGCCGAGGTGCACCCGTACTGCTGCTTCAACGACATGCGGCTGGCGGAGCGGCCCGCGACGCCCCGTCCCGCGTCGGACGCCGACGAACTCGTGGCGCTCCGCCGCCGGAGCGTGCTCGACTTCCCCGCGACGCAGGACCGTGTCGCCTGCCGGTACTGCCTGCATGTGAGCGGGGACGACAGCGCGCTCACCGTCACCCTCACCGCCGATACGGCCTATCTGCCGCCGGCCGCCATCCAGGCCCACCTTCGCGCCATCGAGGAAGTCGTCGTGTCCTCATCGGCCGGCGACCCGCCCCGGCTGGCCGCACTGCCCGGACTCCTCGCGACGGAAGGCTCCGGCCGATGAGCGCGGGTCCCGTCCCGCGGCCCCTGGCCCGTGCGGAGACGACGTCCTGCGTCCAGGGCGGCAGCATGCGTTTCGGCGTGACCGCCGGCGACGGCGGCCCGCTGACCGGTCACGTCGTCGTCAGTGACGTCGTCACCGAGCGCGCGATGACGCGGGTGCCCGTTCGCGGGACCGGGTGGACCCTCGACGTCCCGCCCGACTGGCCCAGTTCCCTGTACGTGGCCCGTTTCCACGACGACCGTCCCGAGACACCGGCGCCCGAGCGCGACGCCGAGCACGAAGTGTGGTTCGTGGTCCGCGCGGCCCGGCCCGCGGCGACCTCGTCCGTGCTCGTCTCCGTTCCCTTCGCCACCTGGCGCGCGTACCACCGTGCGGGACAGCCGGGCCGCAGCATCTACTACGCGGAGGAGCCGGGCCGCGCCGCACGGGTGTCCCTCACCGGGCCCGGCGGCGGGCCGCCGCCCGAGCGCTGGGAGGAGCCTCTGCTGCGCTGGCTCCCGCGTGCCGGGTACCGGGTCGAGTTCTGCTCCGGTTTCGATCTGCACGACGGCGACGAACTGCTGTCCTCCTACCGGCTGCTGGTGATCAACGGGCATGACGAGTACTGGTCGGCCGGTATGCGCGACAGCGTCGAGGCCTTCGTCCGCAGGGGCGGCAATCTGGCGGTCTTCGCCGGAAACACCGCCTGGTGGCAGATGCGCCTGGAGGACGAGGGCCGCACGATGGTCTGTCACCGCGATGCCGCCGCCGACCCCGCAACCGCTGTGGACCCCCGCCTCGCCACCGTCGAGTGGTCCAGTTCGCCCGTCGACCGGCCCGAGAACTCCATGACCGGAGTCAGTTTCCGCAACGGCGCCGGCGCGTGGGGCGAGGGCATGGCCGTGATAGGACGCGAGTCCTACACGGTCCGGTTCGCCGGCCACTGGGTCTTCGAGGGCACCGGACTCGCCGACGGCGACGCGTTCGCCCGGGGCGCGCTCGGGTACGAGACCGACGCCGCCGAACTCGACTGGTCGGCCGGCGTGCCCCGGGCCACCGGGCGGGACGGCACCCCGCGCTCCTTCGCCGTCCTCGCCACCGCGGACCTGCGGCACTGGCGCGCGTACGGGCAGGGCGGCTGGGCCACCATGGGCGTCTTCCGCATGGGCGCCGGCACGGTTTTCAACACGGCCACGATCAACTGGGGCCGGGCACTGTCCGATCCGGTCGTGGACCGGATCACCCGCAACGTCCTCGACCGTCTCGGCGGTATCTCGCCCCGTCCCTCCTGGCACACCGTCGGGCCGGCGCCGCGTCTGCGGGCGCTCGCCGCCTGCGAGGGCCTGCTCTTCGCCGTGGCCGAGGACGGCAGGACCCTGCTCCACCGCGAGCCGTCGGACCAGAACCTGCCGTGGATCCCCTGTCCGCCCGCGCCGGGACCTGCGCCGGAGATCCGGTGCCTGACGGCCCCGCGCGAGGCGTGCCGCCCCGTACCGCTGGCCCTGCTCGCGGTCGGAACGGACGACCGACTCCTAGTACGCGCCCCGGTGCCCGGGCCGGCTCCCTGGACCCCGGCCGGGAAGGTCCCCGCCGGGACAACGGCTCTGGCGATGTGCGACAACACGCTCTTCGCGGTGACCCCGCACGACGACACCCTGCACCATCGGCCTGCCCTGCACCCCGAGGCGCCGTGGACAGCCCTGGGACCGGCGGGCAAGGCAGCCTCCCTGACCGTGCTCAACGCGCGTCTGTACGCCGTCGGTCCGGACGGACTGCTCTCACGTCCGCCGGTCACCTACGATGCGCCCTTCACCTTCGGCGGCCCCTTCCCTGCGGCCACGGCCCTCGCCTCGTACGCGGGGCGGCTGCTCGCGGCGACCACGGACGATCTCCTCGTCAGCCATCCGCCGGTGTGAACGGGACGGCCGGTGCACGGGGGCACCGGAGGCCGGGCGAGGCTGATGTGACGGTTCCGTCCGTGCGCCTTCACCTGGGAAGTGAGCCGGCATCCGCGTGGGGCGCGGTCCGCGCCGAGGGAGCCCGAACCCCTCGGGGACCGTGTGGTTGACTGATCCGCATGGCCCTGTCTCCGCACCCGCCCGTTCGGCCGTGAGCGCCGATCCGGCCGCGGCCACCCGGCCCCGCAACCGCAAGCAGCTCATCGTCGAGGCGGCCGGCCGAGTCTTCAGCGAGCGCGGCTACCACGCGGCGTCCATGGAGCAGATCGCCGCCGGCGTGGGTATCAGCGCGGCGGCCCTCTACCGGCATTTCCCGAACAAGTACGCGCTGTTCGCGGAGTGCGCCGACCTCATGGCGGACCGGCTCGTCACCTCGCTCGACGAGGTGCCGTCCGGGGCGGGGCTGGCGGACGTGCTCGGCGCCGTCACCCGGGTCACCGTCGCGCACCGCGCATCGGGGGGCGTGTACCGATGGGAGGCCCGGTACCTCAACAGCGAGGACCGCCGACATCTCAGGACGAAGTTCGGGCACGTCGTGGGGCGCGTCGACGAGGCGGTGCAGCGCGAGTACCCGCTGCCGGACGAACAGCTGCGGGCCGCGGCGGCCCTCGGCGCGATCGGGTCCATCGCGATGCACCACACCTCGATCGCTCAACGTCGGGCCGATGAACTGCTGTTGACGTCCGCGCTGCGCGTCGCCGCGACCGATCCCGCGGCACCCCTGAGCGGCACCCGTACCGTGGAGCTGCCCGCCCAGCCGGTTCCGCGCACACGGCGCGCGGAGATCCTCGCGGCCGCCATCCCGCTGTTCGCAGAGGACGGGTTCGCCAGCGTCACGAACGGTCAGATCGCCGAGGCGGTGGGGCTGGCCCCGTCGGCGCTCTACCGCCACTACCCCGGCAAGGTCGACATCCTGGCGGCCGCGTGCCTTCAGGCGGCGGGGCTGCTGGCCCAGGGGGTGGACCGGAGTCTGCACGAGGTGTCCGGCCCGCACGACGCCGTCGTCGCGCTGGCGGTGACGTACGTGGCCTACAGCTTCGAGTACACCGCGCTCAACAGCGTCGCCGAAGCTGAGGTCGCGGGCCTGCCGGCCGATCTGCGCCGGCCCGTGGTCCTCGCTCAGCGTGAACACATCGCTGTCTGGGAGGAGCAGCTGCGGCTGGCCCGTCCGGAGCTGGACCCGCGCCAGGCCCGGGTGTTGGTGCACGCGGGGTTCGGTGTGGCGGTCGAGGCCGGCCGCGCACTGCGGTGGCAGGACAGCCCTGCGCACCGCGACGCCGTGACCGCTCTGGTCGTGGGTGCGCTGGGCCTCTGAACCGGCTTCGTAACCCGGCACGCGACGGGGCGCCGCGCCGTGAGGTGGCGTGCGCGGAGGTCACCCCGGGTGTCCGCCCCTCGGCGCGACAGCCGAGGGGCGTGCACCTGCGGGTACGGACCGGCGGCTCAGCCGGCCGGCCTGTTCCCGGTCGGGATCGTGATCGGGGTGGTGGCCCCGGAAGTGCCCTTGTTGAGGAACAGCATGGCTACGCCGCGAAGGAACTGGTCGAACATGTAGAAGGCGCCGGGCGCGACGGGCGACAGCCCTTCGCGGAAGAGGATGAAGGCCGGCCACACCGTGCGGAGCAGAGCCGCTGCCGCGTAGTCGCGCGGCAGCCCCAGCCAGTCGCCGACCTCGTTGCTGAGGGCGTAGCGCACGAACTCGTTCAGGAACCCACGGGTGACGCCGAGATCGATCTCCGCGGTCAGACCGAGCAGCACCTCGGCCAGGTCGAGTCCCTCGGGCGTCGCGGCGAGAATCGGGGTGAGCACCTGCGCGGACTGGGCCTCCGCGGCCGCCCATGTCTTCGGAATGAACTCGTCCGGCACACCGAGCAGGTGAATGGCGACCTGCCACGAGTGCAGGAACGCCTCCTGGTCCGCGGCCGACATCGGGATCCTCCAGTCGAGCATCCTCCGGCGCACGAAGGTTCCCAGGCTGTGGAAGGTGACCAGGATGTCGGCGGCACTGATCGGGATGACCTGGTCGGCGCCCGCCTTCCAGTGGGGCGACTGCGGCAGCAGGTGACGTACGGCGCCGTGCACCAGTCGCGTCTTGTTGGCGGTGACGACGAACTGTCCCGTCGGCTTGAAGGCGTCCAGCTGGGCCAGGTCGTAGCCGAACGTGAACGTCTTGGCCGCGCGGTCCTTCATGTCGGCGCCGCCCACGGACCAGTAGACGCTTCTGGCCTCCCGCGGGATCACGGTGCTCATGATCCCGCTGCCGAGGCCGTACAGCATGAACAGGTAGGTGTCCTTGCGCCGGTTGAAGTCGGCGGCGCGGGCCAGCTTGACGGGGTCGGCCCAGGAGGGCAGCTTGTTGACCGCCTCGAGATGCGCCCTGAGCTCGGCCGGCAGGCCGCCGGGCAGCGCGTCACCGTTGTCCACCCACCCCGCCATCGCCGTGTTGACCGCGGGAACCTGGCCGTTCGTGAGCAGCGAAACCATCAGAGGATCCACCGCACTGTCCCAGACGTACTCCGGGTCGGCACCTGTGCCGGTCCCGCCGACCGAGTCCGCCGACGCCCATGCCTGGGCGGGGGCGGCCACGCCCACGAGGCCGAGTGCGACACCGAGGGACAGGAATTTTCGCCTGTCGGGATTGTGCATTAACTTACCCACTTCCCTGCTCGACCAGATGGCTCGAGATGTCCTTTCTCCATTGCCAGTTGCGTCACGACCGTGTTTCGGATCATGCTGAGCAATGTGATTATTGATTAACATAGCGAGGTGTCCTGCGGTCGGCAATGGCCGTGACCGAGGCTGCGCACACGACCATCCGGCACTGGCAACCCGACTCAACGCGGCGGGACTTCGACTCCGGAGCGGTCCCGGCCGGCCCGACCGTGGCGCGCCGGCCCCACCCATGCCGCCCCTCGGATTCCCCTTCGGCGGGTCGAAAACCCCCGGCTTCGGCGCGCCCCGGTGACGGGGCGACGGACGGCCGACCGACGCCGACCGCCAACCAGTGGGTCTCGTTCGGCGATCGCATCATTTGCGCCACGTGGCGCGGAAGTGGCGCAAACGAATGTTGCCCGCGCTGCCTCTCCGCGCGCAGTCTTGGGTAATCGCGGGAGCGCTCCCACACGGTTGGCACCCCCTCAGAGAACCCGGCACCCCACCAGAAGACACCAATTGTCATGCGCACGCCAGTTTGGACCAAGAGCGGCCGCTACAACTCGCCGGCACACCGTGGGTGCGTGGAAGACCGGGAAGACGGACGGCTTCATCGTCCGACCGAACGACCGAACGACCGGGCCCTCCCGCCGACCGGCACCGGTGACGTCCGCTACGACAGCGTGCCGTTCGGGGCGCGCCACCGGGTGCGAACCACTTGTGTGCGCGTACGACCGCCGCGCAAGCGTCCTCGACTCTGGAGCCGACATGTTACGAAGCCGCTGGACCGGACAGCTGCTGCTGGCCCTCCTGCTGACCACCCTTGCTCCCTTACCCGCCGCCGCGGCCCAGCCCTTGGCGGCGGCCCCGACCGCGACGGCGGACACAAGGCCGACCGGCGCGGAGGCTGACCCCTCGTCAGTCCCCCTGCCTTCGCTCCGTGCGACCACGACCCAGGTCGCCTCCGGGCTGAGACGGCCCACCGCCCTCGTCGCCCCCGACGACGGCTCGGGCCGATTGTTCATCACCGAGAAGTCCGGCACCGTGCGCGTGTACCACCCTGATACCGGTCTGGCCCCAACCCCGCTCATCGACATCAGGTCGGCCGTGGACGAATCGGGCAACGAGCGCGGCCTGCTCGGCATCGCCGCCCCGTCCGACTTCGCTGACAGCCACCACCTGTACGTGGCGTACACGGCACTGCCCGACGGAGCGGTCACTCTCGCCCGTTACCGCCTCGACGAGTCCCGCTTGGAGGTCCTGCTCTCCCAGCCGCACGCCGAGCACAGCAACCACAACGGCGGCCAGCTCGCCTTCGGCCCCGACGGCCGCCTGTACTGGAGCATCGGTGACGGCGGCGGCTCCGCGGACCCCTTCCGCTCCGGGCAGCGACTGGACACCCTGCTGGGCAAGGTCATGCGCATCGACGTGAGCCGCGGCTGCGAACCGCTCCCCTACTGCGTTCCCGGCGACAACCCCTTCGTGGGCACCCCCGGCGCCCGCGAGGAGATCTGGCTGTACGGCCTGCGCAACCCGTGGCGGTTCTCCTTCGACCGCGCCGACGGCTCGATGTGGATCGGCGACGTCGGCCAGGGCCGGTGGGAGGAGGTCGACCACCTCACGCCCGGAGAGGGAGGGCTGAACCTCGGCTGGTCCTGCTACGAGGGCCTGGAGAGGTTCACGGGCGGCGACTGCGTGCCCGGCGAAACGTACACGGAGCCGGTTTTCACCTACTCCCCCTACACGGGCGGCTGCTCGGTCATCGGCGGTCACGTCTACCGGGGCCAGAAGTACGCCGGCCTCGTCGGCGGCACGTACATCGCCACCGACTACTGCTCGTCCACGGTCTGGGCGCTGCGACCCGACGGCGGAGGCGGCTACGAGCAGGCCGAGATCGGGGAGATGCCCACCCAGGTGACGTCCATCGGCACGACAGTCGACGGAGAGTTCTACGTGGTCAACGATCTGTCCGGCGGCCTGCACCGCGTGGCATTCTCCCGGGAGGAACCCGCCTGCCGTGTGGACCTCGCCGTGCAGACGTGGGGAACCGGCACAACGGTGGACCTCACCGTCACCAACACCGGCAGCACCCCGGTGAACGGCTGGACCCTCGAGTTCCCGCTGGCCCTCGGGCAGACCGTGACCTCCGACTGGAACACCGACCTCACCCAGGGAAGTAACACGATCACGGCCGACAACGCCTCGCACAACGCCACGATCGCTCCCGGCGCGAGCATCACCCTCGGCTATCTGGCCGCACACACCGGTGACTCGTCGTCGCCGCCACGGTTCATGCTGAACGGGGACGCCTGCGCCGTCGGACGCTGAGCCGCCTGCAGCGACGCCCTGCGCGTCATCCCGCCGGACGACCCTCGCCACCCGCTCGCCGTTCGACGGAGAACCGCCCGTGCGCACTTCGGAAGCGCGCACGGGCGGTCACGTCCGCGAGGTGCTCAGCACCCCGGCGGGCCTGCGGCGGTCACAGGCCCCGAGGGCCGTCACCCGCCGCCGTGGACTCGGCCAGCTTCTGGAACTCACCCAGGTCGTAGTTGGTGAGTGCCGAGTCGAGGTTGGTCAGGGCACCCAGGTGCTCGACGAATCCGCTGGGGTCGTACTCGATCTGCAGGGCGACCCGGCTGGAGGTGTCATCGAGCCGGTGGAAGGTGACCACGCCTGCGTGATGCACGCCCTCGATCGTCTTCCAGGCGATCCGGTCCTGCGGGACGACCTCGGTGAGCTCCGCGACGAAGCTCTTGTCGGCACCCGGCAGGGACAACTGCCAGGAGAACCGGCGCTCGTCCATCGGATCGACCCGTCGCACGTGGCTCAGGAACTTCGGCCACTGCGTCACATCGCTCCACAGAGCCCAGGTGACGCTGACAGGCGCCTTGATGTCGACGGTCTCGACGAGGGAGGAGGACATGAGGAACAACCCTTCTTTCGCTCGGTTACGCCTTGCGCTGCCGACTACCCGGTAGGCGGCGGCACACGCATGCCCCTTCGCCACCCGGTCGCAGGAGAGACCGGTCAGCTTCCGCTCCGGTCGGCCGGGCGGGCGGGCCGCGGGCCGGGGTTGCCGTGATGGTCCTCGAATGCGGGGGTAGGAGAGAGAAGGAGCCGAGCGAGGAGGGGCCGATGACGAAGGACATGTCGCTGCGTGCGGTGGGATGGGCTCAGTCGTTTCCCGTAGCGCACGGGGTACGGGCCGGCCGCCGCTGGACGCGGGACCACCTGGCGTCCCTGGAATGGACGAAGGAAGCTCCCGAAACCGTGGACGCCATACTGCTCAGCGTTTCCGAACTGATCACCAACGCGCACGTGCACGCACACAGCGATGCCCAGCTGGTCCTCACCTGGGACAGCCGCTGCCTGCACGTAAGTGTCCACGACTCCGATCCTGTGCCCCCCGCCCAGCAGCCCGAAGACCACACGACGACCGGGGGGCGCGGACTCGCCATCGTTGACGCGCTCGCCGACGGATGGGCCACGCACCCCCAGGCGTCGGGCAAGACGATCACCGCCTGCTTCGTTCCGCCGGGCGCTCCGAAGCCCCCGCACGGCGGGGCCATCGCCTGATCCCCCGCCACATGTTCGGCGTTCGGCGTCTCAGCCCGCCTCCTGCACGGCCACCGTCGTCGGAACGGGCTCCTCCGGTGTCGGCGGCAGGCCTCGGAGGCGGCTCACCGGGGACAGTGCGAGTGGGATGAGGACCGCGGCGGATCCGGTCGCCGCCCAGGCCAAAGCGCCCTGGGAGCCGATTCTGCCGGACAGCAGGCCCGTGAACAGGCCGCCGAGGGCGCCGCCGCCGAACAGCAGGGTGCGGAAGACAACCCGACCGGCACCGTACTGGCGCCCCGACGGCGCCGCCAGATCCTCGATGTGGCGCGCGCGTCCGGCGCGTTCGTGCTCGAGGACGACTTCGCGCGGCACCTGGGGCATGGCGGTGCCGTGCCGCGGCCGCTGGTGGCCGACGACCGCGACGGCACGGTCGTCCACGTCACCTCGCTCACCAAGCCCGCCGCACCGAGCCTGCGGATCGGGGCGCTGGTGGCCCGCGGACCGGTCATGGAGCGCATGCGGGCGGTACGTCTGGTCGATGACTTCTTCGTCACCCGTCCGCTCCAGGAGGCCGCGCTGGAGGTGCTCAGCTCCCCGTCCTGGGACCGGCACATCCGCTCTCTCGGTACGGCGCTGCGGGAGCGGTGCGCCGTGCTGGCCGCCGCGGTCGCCCAGGAGATCCCCGGCGCGACCTTGGCCGGGCTGCCTACGGGCGGACTGCACCTGTGGCTACGCCTGCCGTCCGGCGTGGACGACATCGCCCTCACCGGTGCCGCCCGGCAACGGGGCGTCGCGGTGAGCGCCGGCAGCCGCTACTTCGCCACCGAGCCGCCGGCGGCCCACCTGCGTATCGGGTTCGCCGCGGCGGCCGGTCAATCCGAGCTGACCGAGGGCGTACGCCGGTTGGGAGCCGCGCTCACGGACCTCAGCGCGAGTGAGGCCTGAGGGGTGAGGCGGTTCACAGGGGAACCGGGCTTCAGGAACTCCTGGATCATCAGCCGCCGTATCCGCGACCGCCCGCAGCGGTCACGGCAGCCTCGCGCACACCTGGGCGAACCTTCGCGTGAACGCCGACCACGCCGGGACCGCCGCGTCCTCGTCCGCCAGGGCCTCGGTGTGCAGCCGGTCCCTGTCGAAGCCCTGCAGGGCCAGCCGCTCCCGGTCCCAACCGGCGATCCGACAGGCCTCCGCCTCCGGGTGGAACTGCACGCCCCAGGCCCGCGCCCCGACCCGGAACGCCTGGTGGGGGCAGGATGTGCTGGACGCCAACCAGGTCGCACCCGGCGGGAGTTCGGTGATCGCGTCGACGTGCCGCTCGATCGCGGGAACCGTCGCGCCGAGCCCGTACAGCAGCGGGTCATCGGCGGCTTCGGGGCGCAGCCGGATCTGTGTGCTGCCGAACTCGGGCTGCCCGTGACGCGCCCGTACGCTGCCGCCCGCCACCTGAGCGAGCAACTGGCCGCCGAGGCAGATGCCGAGGAAGGGCGTGCGGTCGTCCAGCGCCTGCGCGACGAGGCGGCGGGTGGCCGGGAGCCAGGGCGCGCGCTCGTCGTCGTCCGGCATGAAGTCGCCGCCGAGCACGAGGAGCGCCCTGCCGCCGAGCGCCTGGGGCAAGGCCTCACCCTCGTAGGGACGCAGCACTTCGAGGCCGATCCCCGCCTCGCGCAGCCAGGCCCCGACCCGGCCGGGACCGCCGTTCCTGGTGTTCTGTACGACCACGACGGTCGGTGGGTCCGGTGCGTGCGAGGGCGTCATCGCCTCGGCTCCCCTGCTCGGCATCTGCGTTCGCTGCGGTGATCTCTTGTTGCTCCTCATACGGTTCGTCCGTCCACATTCTCACCCGTTCGCCGCCGAGAGCGGCACGCAGATGTTCACGAAGGCCGAAGTTCGGGGATCCAGAGCCGACCCGGGCCGGGCTGCCGCCGGCGCCTCACCTGAACCAGCGGTACCGCCGCATCTGTTGTAGCGTCGACGAAACCGGCACTGAGCTGCACAAAGATCCGTCGGCTCGCCTCGCATCACCATTCCTGTCCGAGCGGTTCGGCCGTTGTGCAGCTGGACGGCCGCGATGTCCGAACGGCCCGGGGCGGGCAGAATTGCCTGGACAGCCCCGTCCACCAGCGACTGGATGCACACGGTCGGCCCGTGCGCGCCTGAAAGGGGGCCCGGTGTCATCCGACCCGCCAGGGGAAGAATTCGCTCCTGGTCCGCTGTGGTCGGAGCCGGGCACCCTGCTGGAGCATGTGTCCGTGGCCGTGCTGGGCATCGACGACCACGGTCGGATCTGTTACTGGGGGCCGGGCGCGCAGCGACTCTTCGGCTACGCGGCCGAGGACGTCCTGTCCAGGCCGGCCGCCGCCCTCTTCCCCGCGGCCACACGGGACGGCACGAACGCAGCCGAGCGACTCGTGGAACGCGGCCGGACCCTGGGCTACTGGCGGGTGAGGATGCGGGTGCTGCACCAGGACGGAACCTTGTTCGACTGCGGCTTCCGGGTCTTTCCCGTGACGGGCGAGCACGGCCGTTCCGTCGTCGTGGGCCTGGCAAGCAGGGGCGATGAACTCGACCGGGTGAAGACCAACCTCGCCTTCCTCGACGCACTCTTCGAGACGTGCCCCATCGGCCTCGTCATCCTCGACGAGGACCTGCGCTACGTCCACCTCAACCAGGCCCTCGCCGCCATGGACGGCGTATCGATCCAGGACCACATCGGGGTGCCCATGACCGACATCATGATCACCACGGACGGCGGTGAGTACCGGCGACTGCTGCGCGCCGTCGCCGACGAGGGCCGGCCCGTCGTGAGCGCACTGGTCGGCTTCCGCACGCCCGGGCACCCCGACCGTGACCAGGTACGTTCCGTGAGCTTCTTCCCTCTGAGCCAGGCCGTGGGCACGCGGCCGGGACTGGGCGGCCTGCTCGTGGACGTCACCGACCGCGAGCGGGCGATCGTGGAAGCGACCGCCGCGCGGCAGCGCCTGGCCCTCCTCGACCGGGCCTCCACCCGGATCGGCACCACCCTGGACGTGAACGTGACCGCTCGCGAGCTGGTCGACGCCGCCGTCCCGGACTTCTGCGACGCGTCGGTCGTCGAGGTCGTGGAGTGGGCGGACGAACGTGAGGTGTTCGACCCGGCTGCTCCGCTGATCACCCGCCGGATCGCCTCCGGAACCAGCCTGCCGCCTCCTGCCACCGAGCTCGTGGCCGGCCTGGCGAGGGTCACCTACCCGCCGGGCTCCACGATCCACGAGATGATCCGCACCGGCGGCCCCGTGTGCGTCCCGGTCAACGACGAGTTCATGACGCGCACCGTCATCCATCGGGCCCGCGTCCAGCTGCTCCTCGACAGCGGCCTGACCAGTCTGCTCCTCGCTCCGCTCATCGCGCGGGGCACGGTGCAGGGCGTCGCCATGTTCGGCCGCTCCGCCGACCGCCCCGTCTTCACCGAGCACGACCTCAGCCTGGCCGGCGAACTCGCCTCCCGCGCCGCACTCTGCCTGGACAACGCCCGCCTCTACAGCCGCGTCCAGGACATCGCCCTCACCCTCCAACGCGCCCTGCTCCCCAACGCCCTCACGGCCGGCCCCTATGTGCGGACCGCACACAGATACCTGCCCGGAAGCCACATCAGCGAGGTCGGAGGCGACTGGTACGACGCGATCGAACTGCCGGGCGGCCACGTGGCGCTGGTCGTGGGAGACGTGGTGGGACACGGCGTTCCGGCGGCCGCGGCGATGGGCAGACTGCGCATCACCGCCAAGACCCTGGCCCGCCAGAATCTCGAACCGGACGCCGTTCTGAGGGAACTCGACGTGTGCGCACAGGAAGCCGGGATCGAGCTGGCGACCTGCCTCTACATCCGTTACGACCCCACGACCGGCGCAGCCCGCATCGCGAACGCGGGCCACCCCCCACCTCTGGTCCGGCAGCCCGACGGCACGGTCGATGTCATCGACGAGGTCCTCGGAGTTCCCCTCGGCGTCGGCGGATTCCCGTTCCGCACGACCGACATCGAACTCCCGGAAGGTGCCGTCCTGGCCCTGTACACCGACGGCCTCGTCGAAGCGGGCGGAGACATCAGCGAGGGCATCGAGGCCCTCCGATCCCAACTCGCGCGTAGCGCAGGGGAGCTGGAAGCGACGGCGAAGAACATCCTGACGAGCCTGCTGCCGTCCGCGCCCACCGACGACACGGTGATCGTCCTCGCACAGGTGAGCCGTTCATCACCTCGTCCGGACGGGGCGAGCCCATGTGATGGTTAGCCGGTTCACGGTCGATCCTGCCGCTTGCCGTGGCCACCAGCCGGATCATGACCCGACAGGAAGCCGGTCCGCACGGTGCTCGGCGTACGGGCCGCCGCCGCGCCGAACGACGAGGAGGGAAGCAGACGTTCGTCCTGCACCCCCTGGTGCTCGGGGCGGTCGGCTGTTCCGCCTCCATCCGGACTCGTGCACCGTACAGACACACACGCGCCGCCGTGTACATGCTCGATAGGTTGTACCCGTGCGCGAGCCGGGAGGATGGACCGGGCGGATCGGAAGAGGTCTGCTCTGCGCTTCGGCATGCCTTTTCCTGGGTGTGGTGAGCCATGCCTCGGCCGGTGGGCGGCTGCCCGGCGCAGGTCCGCTGGCGCTCATCCTGGCCACGCTGACCGTGCTCGGCTCGGTGTTCTTCGGTGACCGCCGGCGCCGCTTCGATGTCACGGTGCTGGCGCTGGCCGGAACGCAGTTCTCCCTCCACCTCGGTTTCCATCGTCTCTCGATGCCCGAAGTCGGCCACGCGGCACACCACATGACCGGCCGGCACATGGTCATGGCCCCGGCAGACATCGCCGAGCGCGGTATCGGGCACTCTCTGTCCTCCGCCATGACCTCGGCCCATGCGGTCGCCACGGTCGGGACCGCGCTGTGCGTCATCTACGGAGAACGGGTCCTGCGCGGGCTGGCCGGCATGGTCGCCCCGGCCTTCTCCTACCGCGAGCCGCCGGTCCTCCCTGTCACTCCACGGCTTCGACCCGTACCCCTCTCGTCGGCGCATCCCCGATTCGGGGTACTGCTCGCCCGTTCCCGGACCCGGCGGGGTCCTCCCTCGGCGACCCCGGCCTGACGGTCCCCCTTCCGCGTTCCATCGCACCGGCTGTTCACCGGTGCGCCGGAGCATGCGTACGGGCGGAGCCCGGCCGGGGCACTCGCGTCGCACCGTCACCCCGACGGAAACACCTCACCGACTTCGCTGCGTCCCCGGCATGTCCGGCGGACGCGCCCACCTGAGGGATACGCATGTCTTTCGGAACCGAAGAACCACCACGGAACGACCGCCGTCGTCACGACGCCCCGCCTGCCTCGGCGGCAACGGTCACCGTCGCCGAGCCCGCCTCCGCCCCCGCGGCCGAGCCCGGGCCCGGCCGCTCCTGGCAGGCCGTACGGAGCCTGCTCGTCCGGCTGCACTTCTTTGCCGGCATATTCGTCGCCCCCTTCCTGATCGTGGCCGCCCTGACGGGGTTGGCCTACACCTTCACGCCGCAGCTCGACCAACTCGTGTACGGCGACCAGTTGCGCGTCGAGCAGGTCGGCGAGGCGCCCCGTCCGCTGTCGGAGCAGATAGCCGCAGCCAGGGCCGCGCACCCGGAGGGCAGCCTGGCCTCCGTCGTCACCCCTCCCGGACCGGAGGACACCACACGGGTGGTGCTGTCCCTGCCGGAGCTCGGTGACAAGCAGCGCACCGTGTTCGTCGACCCCTATACCGCCGAGGTGCAGGGCGACCTGACCACGTGGTTCGGCTCGACTCCGCTCACCACCTGGCTCGACGACCTCCACCGCAATCTGCACCTGGGTGAGACCGGCCGCCTCTACTCGGAAGTCGCGGCGAGCTGGCTCTGGGTGATCGTCGCCGGCGGTCTCGTCCTCTGGCTCGGACGCAGCCGTGGACAGCGGGCCAAGTCCGCGCGGGGCGTTCTGCTGCCCGACCGTTCGGCCCGGGGCGTGCGCCGCACCCGCAGCTGGCACGCGGCCACGGGTGTGTGGCTGGCACTCGGTCTGCTCTTCCTGAGTGCCACCGGCCTGACGTGGTCGCACTATGCGGGCGATCGGTTCGGTCAGCTGCTGGACGCGGTCAAGGGCCGTGCTCCCGCGTTGGACACCACGCTTCCCGGCGCTCAGCCGCCCGCGGAGGAGGAGGGCGGGGAACACGCCGGGCACGGTGCCGCGGAGGAGTCCGCCGCGACGGATCCGGCCGACTTCGACGCGTCCCTGGCCGCGGCCCGGGACGCCGGGTTGGGCGGCACGGTGGAGGTGACGCCTCCCGCCGACAGTTCGGGCGCGTGGGTCGTGGCCCAGGGCGACAACGTCTGGCCGGTGCACTACGACCAGGTCGCCGTCGACGCCGAGAAGGGCGAGATCACCTCCCACAGCCGGTGGGCGGACTATCCGCTCCTGTCCAAACTCAGCAAGCTCGGGGTGCAGGGGCACATGGGCGTGCTGTTCGGCATCGTCAACCAGATCGTGCTGGCCGCGATCGCGCTCGGCCTCACCGCCGTGACCATCTGGGGCTACCGCATGTGGTGGCAGCGCCGCCCGACCCGCGACGATCGCAAGGCGGCACTCGGCACGGCGCCCGCCCGCGGAGCATGGCGCCGGCTGCCGCTGCCCGTGATCGTCCTGGGCATTCCCGCTGTCGCCGCTCTCGGCTGGGCGCTGCCGGTCCTGGGGGTGACCCTGGCCGCCTTCCTCGTCCTGGACGTGGTGACAGGACTGGTCCGGCGCGTGCGGGCCACATAGGAGCAGAGAACCCGGAGGACAGGGCAACAGCCCCTGTCCTGTCCTCCGGGCCCGGGGCTAGCGCACCAGCCGATCGGTGAAGCCATTGCCGAAGACCCGGTGGGGGTCGAGCCGGTCCAGGACGGAGACGGCTTCGGACCACTGCCCGGCGCCGTACGAAGCGGGCACCGCGGACTCGATGATCTGCTCGTCGGCCCAGGCCGCCGTATCCGTATAGCCCCAGCCCTTGGACCACTCGACGCGCGCGAGCGCGTAGTCGCCGTCGAAGGTGCTCATCAGGAAGCGTTCCAGTTCCCGGTAGAACGCGTGGGCTCCGGGTGAGGTCGGCTGGGTCAGCACGTCCACCCACACCACGCAGTCGTACTCCGGGTGGTCCGGGTGCGGGCGGACGACGGAGAGCAGCGGAGGGCGTGCGCCCGGCGCGGCGGAGTCATCGGGCCGGTCGAGGCCGCTGACCCTGATCTCCACCTGCCCGTTGATCGGGAATCTGCCCGCCGCGGCCCAGGCCGCCAGCCTCTGCTTGTAGAAGCCGGCGAACTCGGAGACGACGCGCTGGACGTCGGCGCGACGGGTGAGGATCCCGTACCCGTTCGCGGTCTCCCGCAGTGTTGTGGGGCGCAGGTAGAACTGGAGGGTGTGCGACGGGCCCCACAGGTCCTTCGCGAGGGTGGCGGTCAGTCCGGTGGCCGCCACCGTGTACTGCGCGGCGCCGAGCAGCGGCGCGAGATGCCAGGAGCCCCCGACGACGAGCCCGGCCAGCCGGGCGACCGTGGTCGGGACGACATCGCTGAACGGGTAGTTGTACGGGCTGTGCACCGGCCTGGAAGTGACCGGGCGCTCGGGGCTGAGGCTCCATACCTTGAGCCAGGGCCGGTCGGTGAAGGCGAACCAGATCGTCTCCACCCGCCCCGACTCGGCCATGAAGTCCGCGAAGGTGTTTCCCCGGGCGGCGAGGTCGCTGCCCGGGGCGGCGAACAGTTCGTCGGCGGTGAGGTCGACACGGCTCCGGCAGCGCAGCGGTATGTCCTCGCCCGCCTGGATCTCCGCTTCCACGATGAGGCCGCGCCCGAGGTGGGTGGCCAGCGCCTCGCACTCCTCGTCGGCTCCTCGGCGGAAGGTCTTCACGACGTAGGCACCCTGGTCCGGGTCCCATACGACGGCGGTGAGGGACAGGACGAGGTTGCTGAGGCTGCCGTAGGTGTGACCGGGGCGGGCGGACTCGCCGTCCGCGGGAACACTGGTGCCGTGTGCGTCGATAGCCAGCGTGCCTCCCAGGGTCAACTCCCCCGGTGCGGGAGTGTTGGTGACGCCCAGTCCGTGGTCGGCGAGGAAGGCCATCAGCGTTTCGAGGGTCACCCCGGCCTGCGCACGTACCGCACCGGGGGCGCCTGCGGGCGGGGTCGTGAGTTCCATGTGCGTGAGATGGACGGTGGTGTCCAGCAGGAGGACCTTCGCGTCGCGCTCGGTGGACGAGGTGATGGTCAGGGGCGACCAGGTGTGCGCCTTGCCGCGGGCACGCAGCCGCCAGCCGTTGGCACGGGCCCAGTTGGCGAGGTCGGCGAGGTCCTGCCCGGCGCGGGGCGCGCACGCCCACAGCCCGCCGTGGGTGATCTCGCCGGCCCAGTTGATGTAGGGGGAGAGGTAGGGCACGAGGCCGGCGGGCAGTTCAGGTGCGGCCGTCGGAACGATGCCCGGCGCCGCCGCGGCCGGGGAGGCCATGGCGGCGCCGAGCGGGATACCCAACGCTCCGGCAGCCGCCGCGGCCCGCAGAACACCACGGCGGGAGAGGCCGGAGGGCTCGGAGGGAGGGGAGGAGGCGACCGGACGCGTGGGGAACTCCGAGTGATCAGACATGAACCGAATGTATGGGTTGCCGGCCGGCCGCCGACGCCCCACGGCAAAACTGCCGAGAACCCGCACCGGAAGGCCAAATGCCAGTCCGAGTCCGGCCCGTGTCCGCCGGTCACTACCGCTCCCCACTACTCGGTGATACGTTATAGCAGTACTCGGTAGCACGCAGTACCGAGAGAACCGAGGAGGTCTCGCGATGGACGACCTGACGGAGATGCTGAAGGGCACGCTCGAAGGGTGCGTGCTCGAAATCATCGGCAGCGAGGAAACCTACGGGTACGCCATCACTCGTCAGCTGAACGAGCTCGGCTTCGCCGATGTCATCGAGGGGACCGTGTACACCATCCTGCTGCGGCTGGAGCGGAACGGACTCGTCCAGGTGACGAAACGACCGTCCGGGGTCGGTCCGCCGCGCAAGTTCTACGCGCTCAACGACGCGGGACGCGAAGAACTCGCGAAGTTCTGGGCGAAATGGCAGTACGTCTCAGCTCGCATCAACACGCTCAAGGAGGGCGGGAGATGAACTTCTGGGAGAAGATCACAGGCAACGATCTCACCAGGGAATGGAAGGCGTTCGAGACCCGGGCCGCGGCCCTGCCGGACGACTACCGGGCGGCGTGGGGACAGATCATCGCCCACCTCTTCCCCTACGGGGACTTCACCGGCCGCAACCTGATGCCGATCCTCGACGCCGCCCTGGGGCTGCTCGAAGACACAGCGGCGGACGGACTGAGCGTCCACGAAGTACTCGGCGACGACATCCGAGGCTTCTGCACGGCACTCGCCGGCGGAGAAGGCGCCCGAACCCATCGCGACCGGTGGCGCGAGCAGCTGAACAGGAACGTCGCAAGGAAACTGAGCCGGCTGGGAGGCTGACGTGAGCATCCAGGACATCATCCAGGGCAAGAAGCAGTGGCGGGCGCACATGGCTCGGGTCAAGGCGCTCCCGCCGGACTACCGGATCGTCTACAAGGAGATGCAGAGGTACCTGTTCAAGGTCGGACCGATCGACCTGCTCGACGGGCCCCTGCTTCCCGGAATCGTCGACTTCTTCGAGGAGGGCGCCGCGACGGGCAAGGGGGTTCTGCAACTCATCGGCAACGACGTCGCCGCGTTCTGCGACGACCTGGTCAAGGACTCACGCACGTACGCGGAGGTCTACCAGGAGTCCCTCGGCGGGGAACCCGGCACCGCCGAGAAGTAGCACCCTGCCGGCTCGAGCCGGCGGACGAAGCCCGTAGGCGCGGCCCCTCGGCCTCCGCGCAGCGCGAACAGGCGCGGGCCGACCGGCCACCGGAAGCCGCCGCAGGCCTGTCCGCCGAGGGGGGCGAGCAGGCCGACGAGACCTGACTCAGCCCTGCCGACGCCCACGGGTGAGCAGGTCTCCGCGGCGGACCGCTCGACCCCCTTCCCCAGGACGGCACGACTGACGCGCAGTCACGAGCAGTCCGTGATCCGCATTCCGCACAGCGTCCACCCCCCCTGCGCCCTCAGCCCCGGAAGGAAGTCACATGCCTTCACCTGTCATGCCCACATCTAGTCCCGGTGGCGGGCACCCGTCGCCTGCCGCCGTCTCCGCCGTCGGCCTACGCAAGTCGTACGGTGACAAGCTCGTCCTCGACGGCATCGATCTGCGCATCCCGGCCGGGTCCGTGTTCGCGCTGCTCGGCCCGAACGGTGCCGGCAAGACGACCGCCGTGAAAATCCTCTCCACGCTCATCACCGCCGACGCCGGTGACCTGCACGTCGGCGGTCACGACCTGGCCGCCGACCCGCAGGCGGTTCGTGCCGCGATCGGTGTCACCGGACAGTTCTCCGCCGTGGACGGACTGATCACCGGCGAGGAAAACATGCTCCTCATGGCGGACCTGCACCACCTGCCCAAGAGCGAGGGACGGCGGGTCACCGCCGAACTCCTGGAGCGCTTCGACCTGAAGGAAGCCGCCGGGAAGCCCGCCTCCACCTACTCCGGCGGGATGAAGCGCCGCCTGGACCTCGCGATGACTCTGGTCGGCAGCCCGCGGATCATCTTCCTCGACGAACCGACGACAGGACTCGACCCGCGCTCCCGTCACAACATGTGGGGCATCATCCGCGGCCTCGTCGCCGACGGCGTCACGGTCCTCCTCACCACCCAGTACCTGGAGGAGGCCGACGAACTCGCCGACCGCATCGCCGTGTTGAACGACGGCAGGATCGCCGCCGAGGGCACCGCCGACGAACTCAAACGGCTCGTCCCGGGCGGGCACGTCCGGCTCCGCTTCACCGACCCGGTCGCGTACCGGTCCGCCGCTGACGCCCTACGCGAGGTCACCCGGGACGACGAGGCACTGTCGCTGTCCATCCCCAGCGACGGCAGTCAACGCGCACTGCGCTCCGTTCTCGACCGGCTGGACTCGGCCGGCATCGAGGCGGACGGACTCACCGTCCACACCCCCGACCTCGACGACGTCTTCTTCGCCCTGACCAGCGGCACCGACGTGCCTCACCAGCCCAAGGAGACCGTCCTATGAGCGCCCTGTCCCTCGCCGTACGCGACTCGAACACGATGCTGCGCCGCAATCTGCTGCACGCCCGTCGCTATCCGTCGGGGACCCTGAACCTGTTGCTCACGCCGATCATGATGCTGCTGCTCTTCGTCTACGTCTTCGGCGACGTGATGAGCGCGGGCATCGGTGGCGGCGGCGCGGACCGCTCCGACTACATCGCCTACATCGTCCCGGGCCTGCTGCTGATGACCATCGGCAGCACCGTGATCGGGGCCGCGGTGTACGTCTCCATGGACATGACCGAAGGCCTCATCGCCCGCTTCCGCACGATGGCCGTCTACCGTCCTTCGGTACTCATCGGGCACGTCGTCGGCAGCGTGCTGCAATCCGTCATGAGTGTCGTTCTCGTCGGCGCCGTCGGCGTGGCCATCGGCTTCCGCTCCGCGGACGCGACCGCCCTGGAGTGGCTGGCAGCATTCGGAATCGTCGTGCTCTTCGCCCTTGCACTGACCTGGATCGCGGTCGGCATGGGCCTGGCCTCCCCCAACCCCGAGGCGGCCGGCAACATGGCCATGCCGCTGATCCTTCTTCCCCTCGTCTCCAGCGCCTTCATCCCCGCCGACACCATGCCCGGGTGGTTCCGGCCCATCGCCGAGTACCAGCCCTTCACCCCCGCCATCGAAACCCTCCGCGGGCTCCTCCTCGGCACGGAGATCGGCAACAACGCCTGGATCGCGATCGCCTGGTGCGTCGCCCTGATCGCCCTCGGATTCCGCTGGTCGACGACGCAGTTCAACCGCGACCCGAAGTAGCTGGTCGCGACGGGGTCAGCGGGTGGGTGGGACGAACTCGGGCTGGTCGAGCAGGCGGAGCCAACTCCCGTCGGACTGGCGCCTGACGACCTGCGCCCGCGCGCCGGCACCGTCCTTCGGTGGGGTCGAGGTGAGGGCGATGTCGCCGCTGATCAATGTCGGCAGTGGCTGTTCCTGCTCGAAGCGGGGACCGTTGGCCAGCACCTTCTCCCAAAGCCCGCGGATCGCATCCCGCCCCACCGTCAGCTCGCCGGGCGGGTAAGCCATCACGGCATCCTCTTCGTAGAGCGCGGCGACCCCGGCCGCGTCGCCGGCGTTGGACCGCTCAACGAACAAGCGGGTGATGTCCTCGGGCCGCGTGGCCTTCTCGTACTCCTGCATGGGTTCCTCCTGGCGTAGGGCTCCGGTGTTCCTCAGCCTGGTCGCCTGCCGACCAGAAGTCCAACAGATGGATCTTCTGCAAACTAGAATCTGTAGTCATGGAGCTGAGACAGCTGGAATACCTCGTCGCAGTCGCCGAGGAGCAGAACTTCACGCGTGCGGCCGAGCGGGTGCACATCAGCCAGTCGGGCATCAGCGCCCAGATCCGCCAGCTCGAACGGGAGCTCGGTGCCGAGCTGTTCGACCGTTCGGCCCGAACCGTCACTCCCACCGTCGCGGGGAAGGCCGCGCTCGAACACGCCCGTGCCGCACTCGCCGCAGCGGGGGCAGTCGGCCGGGCAGTGGACGAGGTGACCGAGCTGATCCGGGGTCGCCTCACCGTCGGCATGGTCATCGGCTGCACCGTCACCCCGCTGTTCGACGCTCTCGCCTCATTCCACACGGCGCATCCCGGTGTGGAGATCTCGCTGCTGGAGGACAGCTCCGACCGGCTCGTCGATGGGGTGCGCACCGGCGCCGTCGACTTGGCGCTCATCGGGGCAGCAGCAACCACCCCCGACGGGCTGGAGGCGCTGACCATCATCAGCGAACGGCTCATCGCGGCAGTCCCGGCCGGGCACCCCTTGGCGAAACAGCGGCGAGTCACCCTGCGCGACCTGACTGCCTATCCCCTCGTGTGCATGCCACCGGGTACCGGCCTACGCACGGTGCTCGACCGGGCTTGCGCCGCACAGGACATTCGACCCTCGATCGCGCTGCAAGCCAGCGCCGCGGATGCCATCGCCGACCTCGCCGCCCGCGGGCTGGGCGTCGCCGTCCTCAGCAACTCGATGGCCGCGAGCTACCGCGACCGGCTCACCGCCCGCACCATCGATGATGTCGACACACCAGCCTTGCTCGCCCTGATCTGGAAGAGCGCACACAACCCCTCGGTACGCGAGCTGCTCGTGCACAGCCGACAAGCGTTCACGGACCTTCTGGGGCTGCACCGGTAGAGGTGGACCAGGGGCTTCACCACGAACCTACGGGGCCGCCCACTCCCCTGGCGCCTGCCGGTGGGACCGGTCAGGTCGGGGCTGGATCTCATCGCCCTGGTTCCCGAGTCATGTACGGCACGGACCATGTCCTGCGACGTACCGATGCGAGTTCGGCTTCGAGCGGGTTCGGGGGAACCGCGAGCACGGGGCACGGTGCGTGTGCCAGGCAATGCCGGGCCACCGGCGTCCGTAGCCGAGGGAGCCACCTGCCGCGTGGACCCGTGCCGACGACCAAGAGGTCGTCGGCGGACCGAACGGCATCGACGAGTACCGCCCCGGGCTCGCCGCGCACGGTCAGCCCGGTCAGAGTGACTCCTGGTCTTCCGGCGGGGAACGCTGTGTCCAGGACCGTGCGCAGGTCTTCCGCGGCCGCTTCCCGGCACTCCCGCAGCACAGCGGTGCCGTACGTGGCACGGCTGCCCAGCCCTCCGCCGGGCAGCTGCCAGGCCAGCACCGCGCACAGCTCCGCGTTGCGCTCCTGTGCCTCGGCGGTGGCCCGGTGCAGGGCCGCGAGGCTCCCCAGGGAACCGCTCACACCGACCACGATCCTCCGCAGCACCGCATGTCCCTCCTGGTAGTCCTGTCCCGGACCTCCATTGAACGGCGGCCGGAGCGCTCCGAGCGTCAGTGATCCGTATGAACGGGACGGCAGCCGTCAAGGTTGCGTCAGGTGAGGGCGCACCGCAGACAGGGGCGGGCAAAGCTTCGACGTCACGCGCCGGGCAACAGCCTCGCGCAGATCCTTCGGAGAAACCCATGTGCCTCTTCCAGTACGACGACGACCCCGACCCCGAAGAACAGGCCCCGGCCGGGCTCCTGTTCGTGCCCGTCCGGCCTGGAACAGCGGGGCCCGCGCTGCGGATGTTCCGTACTCCCCTCGGGGAGCGGACCGCTGTCGGCTTCACCTGCCAGGACCTGCTGACGGCGGCCCTCGGTGCCGGTCAGTCCTCGATCAGGCTCGCCGAGCCCGCGCTTCGCTCCCTCGCTGCTCCTCTCGGCATCGAACGGCTCGTCCTCGACCCGGTCCTTTCAGCTCCTGCCGTCACTGCGGAGCCGGTACGCACAGCCGACGAGCCCGTCCGCGCACGGTGACCCACGCTTCGATACCCGTCTCTCGAGGAGATGCCGCCATGTCCGCTCCCGCTCCCACAGAACTCCCGGCCGGACTGGACGACCTGTCCGTCTGGCCGGCCTCCACCGCACGCCTCCCGGAGGGGCATGTGAGTGTCGGCGGGGTCTCGCTCGCCGACGTGGCCGACCGGTTCGACACGCCTGTCTACGTCCTGGACGAGGACGAGGTGCGGGCGCGGTGCCGGACGTACCGGGCCGCCTTCCCCGACGCCGATGTGCTGTACGCAGCCAAGGCGTTCCTGTCCCGGGCGATGGTCCGGTGGATCGACGAGGAGGGGCTGGGGCTCGACGTCTGCTCGGCCGGTGAACTCGAACTCGCCGTCATGGCCGGGTTTCCGGCGGCGCGGACGGTACTGCACGGAAACGCGAAGAGCCCGCGCGACATCGAGACCGCGCTGCGGCTCGGAGTCGGACGGATCATCGTCGACAGCCCCTCGGAGATCGCCCGAATCGCCGCGCTGGTCGGCTCCGACGGTCGGCAGAAGGTCATGGTGCGGGTGGTACCGGGAGTCTCCGCCGGCGGGCACGAGAAGATCCGTACCGGTACGGACGGGCAGAAGTTCGGCCTCTCCCTCACCGACGGTTCCGCCCAGCACGCCGTCGCCCGGGTCCTCGGCCAGCCGCAGCTCGAACTGAGCGGCCTGCACTGCCACATAGGCTCCCAGATCACCGACGTCAGGCCCTATCTGGTGGCCGTACGCCGGATGGTCGGGCTGATGGCCCGGATCAAGGAGAGCCACGGAGTCACGTTTCCGGAACTCGACATGGGTGGTGGGCACGGCGTCGCCTATCGGCCGGGGGAAACCGCGCTGGACCTGACCTCGCTCGCACGCCGCCTGGGCAGGGAGCTCTCCTCGAGCTGCGCGGCAGCGGGACTGCCCGTGCCCAGACTCGCCATCGAACCCGGGCGGGCCATCGCGGCCCCGGCCGGAGTGGCGCTGTACCGCGTACTCGCCGTCAAGCACACCGGGTCGACGGTGTTCGTCGCCGTCGACGGCGGTATGAGCGACAACCCCCGGCCGGCTCTGTACGGGGCACGCTACGCGCCACGCCTGATCGGCCGGCCCGCGACGGCCGAGCCGGTCGCGGCCACGGTCGTGGGCCGGCACTGCGAGGCGGGCGACGTCCTCGCGGCTGATGTCCTGCTCCCCGGCGACGTCCGCCCCGGCGATCTGCTCGCCGTGCCGGTGTCCGGCGCGTACCAGCTGTCCATGGCTTCCGCGTACAACTTGGTCGGCCGGCCTCCGGTCGTCGCGGTGCACGACGGCTCGGCGCGCCTGCTGGTACGACGCGAGACCCAGGAAGACTTCCGACGGCGCGATGTGGGCGCCTGATCGCGAGGATCCGCCCAGCCCTCCGAGCTGCCGGTGCCGGTCGTTCCGTGGCCGGGGTCGAGGCTCCCGCTGTACGTATGGCCCGGCCACCGGTTCTGGTGGCCGGGCCACCGGTCTTCCGGAGAGCGCGACCGGCCGCCTGACGTGGCTGCTGGCCACGGCTCGGGTTCCGGTACGGCCCGGAGCAGGCCGGTCTCGCGCCGTGCAACGGAGGACAACGCTCCGTAGCGGTGAAGGTCGACCGCATCAGGTCGGCGTCAAGGGAGCGCCCGTCCTCGTATGGACCCCGTCAAGGCGGCTTATCACCGGTCCGGAGCCGAGGTTTCCTCATCTTGGCCGCACGGCCGATTCCATTCCTCACGTCAATCAGGAGCTCACGATGGCCGACCTGGCCTTCGTCGTCACCACAGTCGCGGTATTCGCGCTGGTGGCTCTCATCGCCCGGGGGGTGACCAAGCTGTGACCGCCGAGAACATCGTCGGCCTCGTCGTGGCCGTCTCCCTGCTGGGCTACCTCGTGCTCGCCCTTCTTCACCCGGAGAGGTTCTGAGCGCCGCTATGAGTCCCCAGACCGCTGGTGTGCTCCAGCTCCTCGCCCTGATCGCCGCCCTCGCGCTCGCGTACCGTCCGCTGGGCGACTACATGGCCAGGGTCTACTCCTCCGAGAAGCACTACGGACCGGAGAAGTGGATATACAAGGCCATCGGTGCCAATCCTGCCGCCGAGATGAGGTGGCCCGCCTACCTGCGGGGCGTGCTCGCCTTCTCGGCGGTGAGTGTTCTCTTCCTGTACCTCCTGCAACGGGTACAGGGCTCGCTGCCCGGCTCGCTCGGCTTCTCCTCCATCGACCCGGACCAGGCGTTCAACACGGCCGCGTCGTTCGTGGCCAACACCAACTGGCAGTCGTACTACGGCGAGCAGGCCATGGGCCACGTCGTTCAGACCGGCGGCCTCGCGGTGCAGAACTTCCTCTCCGCCGCCGTCGGCATGGCCGTCGCGGTGGCGCTCGTCCGGGGCTTCGCACGGGCACGTACCGGTGAACTCGGCAACTTCTGGGCCGATCTGGTGCGCGGCACGGTCCGCATCCTGGTGCCGATCTCTGTGATCGGTGCGCTCGTCCTGGTCGCCTGCGGTGCCATCCAGAACTTCTCCGGCATCCACGAGGTCGGCCAGTTCATGGGCGGCACGCAGGAGTGGAACGGTGGCGCGGTCGCGTCCCAGGAGGCCATCAAGGAGCTGGGCACCAACGGCGGCGGCTACTTCAACGCCAACTCCGCCCACCCCTTCGAGAACCCCAACCCGCTCTCCAACCTGTTCGAGATCTTCCTCATCCTGCTGATCCCGTTCGCACTGACCCGCACCTTCGGCCGGATGGTCGGCTCGATCAGGCAGGGGTACGCGATCCTCGGCACGATGGCCACCATCTGGCTCGGCTTCACGGCGCTGATGATGTGGACCGAGTTCGCCCACCACGGACCCGCGTTCGATATCGCGGGC
This sequence comes from Streptomyces sp. NPDC059499, assembly GCF_042749285.1. Classification (NCBI taxonomy): domain Bacteria; kingdom Bacillati; phylum Actinomycetota; class Actinomycetes; order Kitasatosporales; family Streptomycetaceae; genus Streptomyces; species Streptomyces sp. NPDC059499. Next base: position 32,231 of record NZ_JBHYTT010000004.1, on the reverse strand, counting down.
GGGGCCATGGAGGGCAAGGAGACCCGCTTCGGGATCGCCGGCTCCTCGATCTTCGCGGTGGCCACCACGCTGACCTCGACCGGTGCGGTGAACTCCTTCCACTCCTCCTTCACCGGCTTCGGCGGTGGCATCACGATGCTGGGCATGCAGTTGGGCGAGATCGCACCCGGTGGCGTCGGATCCGGCCTCTACGGCATGCTGATCATGGCGATCATCGCGGTGTTCATCGCGGGGCTCATGGTCGGGCGGACCCCGGAGTACCTGGGCAAGAAGATCGGCACGCGTCAGATCAAGCTCGCGGCCTGCTACATCCTCATCACCCCGGCACTCGTGCTCGGTTTCACCGCGGTGGCGATGGCTCTGCCCACGCCGGGCAACTCGATGACGAACTCCGGGGCGCACGGCTTCTCCGAGATCCTGTACGCCTACACCTCCGGGGCGAACAACAACGGCTCCGCCTTCGCGGGACTGAACGCGGACACCCAGTGGTTCAACAGCACCATCGGCATCGCGATGCTCCTCGGCCGTTTCCTCCCGATCGTCTTCGTCCTGGCCCTCGCCGGGTCGCTGGCCGAGCAGAAGCCGGTACCCGAGACCGCGGGCACACTGCGCACCGACAAACCCCTCTACACGGGTCTTCTCGTCGGCACCATCCTGATCATCACCGGTCTGACCTACTTCCCCGCCCTTGCGCTGGGTCCGCTCGCTGAAGGGCTCGCCTCATGAGCACCGTCACCCCCACTCACGCTCCGCACGGAGACCTGTCGCCGTCCGGCAACCACACGGCCGGCGAACGCGTCGGCAGCGGCCTCTTCGACCCGAAGCAGCTGCTGAAGTCCTTCCCGGACGCGGTTCGCAAGCTCGACCCGCGCGTGATGATCAAGTCGCCCGTCATGTTCGTCGTCCTGGTCGGCTCGGCGGTCACCACCGTGCTCGCGGTGCAGGACCCGACCGACTGGTTCGGCTGGGCCATCGCCGGCTGGCTCTGGCTGACCACCGTGTTCGCGAACCTCGCGGAAGCGGTGGCCGAGGGCCGGGGCAAGGCCCAGGCCGACACCTTGCGCAAGGCGAAGACCGGAACCGTCGCCCGCCGGTTGATCGGTTCCGACGAGGAGCGGGTCGCCGGAACGGAGCTGCGCATCGGGGACCTGGTGGTCTGCGAGGCCGGGGACACCGTTCCCGGCGACGGCGATGTCGTGGAAGGCGTCGCCTCCGTCGACGAATCCGCCATCACCGGAGAATCGGCCCCGGTCATCCGCGAATCCGGCGGTGACCGCAGTGCGGTGACCGGCGGTACGAAGGTGCTGTCCGACCGCGTTGTCATCAGGATCACGACGAAACCGGGCGAGACGTTCATCGACCGGATGATCAGCCTGGTGGAGGGCGCGGCCCGGCAGAAGACCCCCAACGAGATCGCCCTGAACATCCTTCTGGCGTCCCTCACCATCGTCTTCCTGCTGGCCGTGGTCACCTTGAAGCCGTTCGCCGTCTACGCGGGCGCCGACGACCAGACCTCGATGATCGTGCTCGCCGCGCTCCTCGTCTGCCTGATCCCGACCACCATCGGTGCGCTGCTCTCCGCGATCGGCATCGCCGGTATGGACCGCCTCGTCCAGCGCAACGTCCTGGCCATGTCGGGGCGCGCGGTGGAAGCGGCGGGCGACGTGTCGACCCTGCTCCTCGACAAGACGGGGACCATCACCCTGGGCAACCGGCAGGCGGCCGAATTCCTCGCGGCCGAAGGTGTGACCGAGGACGAACTCGCGGATGCCGCGCAGCTGTCCTCGCTCGCCGACGAAACCCCCGAAGGCCGGTCGATTGTCGTCCTGGCCAAGGAGAAGTACGGGCTGCGGGAACGGGACCGGGGCGAGCTGACCGATGCCGAATGGGTCGCGTTCACCGCGCAGACCCGCATGTCGGGCGTCGACCTGGACGGGCGCAAGGTCCGCAAGGGGGCGACCGGCTCCGTCGTCGCCTGGGTGAAGGAGCGGGGCGGGGTGGTCGCCGAGGACGCGCAAGCACTCACGGACGGGATTTCCCAGGCCGGTGGCACGCCGCTGCTGGTGGCTGTGGAAGACGCTCGCGGTCCGCGGATCCTCGGGGTCATCCATCTCAAGGACGTGGTGAAGGAGGGCATGCGCGAGCGGTTCGACGAGCTGCGCCGCATGGGCATCCGTACGGTCATGATCACCGGCGACAACCCGCTCACCGCGAAGGCGATCGCCGAGGAGGCGGGGGTCGACGACTTCCTGGCCGAGGCGACGCCCGAGGACAAGATGGCCCTCATCAAGCGGGAGCAAGCCGGCGGCAAGCTCGTCGCCATGACGGGTGACGGCACCAACGACGCCCCGGCCCTCGCCCAGGCGGACGTCGGTGTCGCGATGAACACCGGTACCTCGGCCGCCAAGGAGGCCGGGAACATGGTGGACCTGGACTCGAACCCCACCAAGCTCATCGAGATCGTCGCGATCGGCAAGCAGCTCCTCATCACGCGCGGCGCCCTCACCACGTTCTCCATCGCCAACGACGTCGCGAAGTACTTCGCGATCATCCCCGCCATGTTCGCCGTGGCGTACCCGTCGCTGGACAAGCTGAACATCATGGGCCTGACCTCGCCGGAGTCGGCGATCCTGTCCGCGGTCGTCTTCAACGCTCTGATCATCGTCGCCTTGGTACCGCTGGCCCTCAAGGGAGTGCGCTACCGGCCCGCGGGCGCTGACCGGATGCTGCGCCGCAACCTCGGCATCTACGGCCTCGGCGGACTGGTCGCCCCGTTCATCGGCATCAAGATCATCGACCTGCTCATCTCCCTCATCCCCGGAATCGGCTGATCCGCCATGACCAACACCTCCGTCAGCAACACCGTGCGCCTGTTCGGGGCCGGGCTGAGGGCCCTGCTCGTCCTCACCCTGGTGTGCGGGGTGATCTACCCGCTCGCCGTCACCGGTGTCGCCCAGGCCCTGTTCCACGACCGGGCGAACGGCTCCGAGATCAAGGACAGGAGCGGCAGCGTGGTCGGCTCCTCCCTCATCGGCCAGACGTACAACCTGCCGAAGCAGAACCCCGACGACGCCGAGGAGGCCGTACGACCGGATCTGAAGTGGTTCCAGCCGCGCCCCTCCAACGGTCTGGGCAGCAACAGCGTCAACACGCAGTACTCCCTGATCCTCTCCGGCGCCACCAACCGCTCCGGCGACAACGAGGACCTGGTGAAGTGGGTGACGGACGCCAAGGCGGCCGTGGTCGAGGACAACTCCACGGCCTCGTACGAGGTGAAGCCCGCTGACGTACCGGCAGACGCGGTCACCTCCTCCGGATCCGGTCTGGACCCGGGCATCTCTCCCGCGTACGCGAAGCTCCAGGTCCACCGGGTCGCGGAGAAGAACGGCCTTCCGGTCAAGGAGGTCGAGGGCCTCGTCGCCGATCACACGACGGGCAGGCTCCTGGGCTTCATGGGCGAGCCCCGGGTGAACGTCCTCGAGCTGAACACCGCGCTGCGGGACCTGGTCCAGGGCTGACGGGCCTCGGGCGAGGGAACGGAGGCCGGTGGGGTGCGACGACTCCGCACCCCACCGGCCGGACGCCGTTCCGCCGCCTACGTGACCAAGCCGTTCAGCATGAACGCGTTCACGCTTCGAACCCTGATACCGCCTCCACCACGGAAGAACGAGAAGTCACACTATGGGACGCGGAAAACTCCGGATCTACCTCGGCGCGGCGCCGGGCGTCGGCAAGACGTACGCGATGCTCTCCGAGGCGCACCGAAGGGTGGAGCGGGGTACTGATGTCGTCATCGGGTTCGTGGAGCACCACAGCCGGTCCCGCACCGAGGTGATGCTGCACGGGTTGGAGCTCGTGCCGCGCAGGCAAGTGGACTACCGGGGCGCGGTGTTCACGGAGATGGACGTCGACGCCGTGCTGGATCGCGCCCCGGCGGTCGCCCTGGTGGACGAGCTTGCCCACACCAATGTGCCCGGTTCCCGCAACGCGAAGCGCTGGCAGGACGTCGAGGAGCTCCTCAAGGCAGGGATCGACGTCGTTTCGACGGTGAACATCCAGCACCTGGAGTCGCTGGGTGACGTCGTGGAGTCCATCACCGGCGTACGGCAGCGCGAGACCGTCCCGGACGAGGTGGTGCGCCGGGCCGACCAGATCGAGCTGGTCGACATGTCGCCCCAGGCGCTGCGCCGACGGATGGCGCACGGCAACATCTACAAGCCGGACAAGATGGATGCCGCCCTGTCCAACTACTTCCGCCCCGGCAACCTCACCGCCCTGCGCGAACTGGCCCTTCTCTGGGTCGCCGACCGAGTGGACGAGTACCTGCAGCAGTACCGGGGCGAGCACGACATACGCACCACCTGGCAGGCCCGCGAACGCATCGTCGTCGGGCTGACCGGTGGGCCCGAAGGACGCACTCTCATCCGCCGCGCCGCCCGTCTCGCGGAGAAGGGCGCCGGCGGTGAGGTCCTGGCCGTCTACATCTCCGCGAGCGACGGGCTCAAGGCGGTGTCGCCCAAGGAACTGGCCGTCCAGCGCACCCTGGTCGAGGATCTCGGCGGCACCTTCCACCATGTCATCGGCGACGACGTGCCCTCGGCCCTCCTCGAATTCGCCCGAGGCATCAACGCCACCCAGATCGTCCTCGGCGTCAGCCGCCGCAAGACCTGGCAGTACGTACTCGGGCCCGGCGTCAGCGGCACCGTCGCCCGGGAGTCCGGTCCGGACCTGGACGTCCACATCGTCACCCACGACGCGGCAGCCAAGGGGCGTGGCCTGCCGATCGCCCGCAGCGCGCGGCTCGGCCGAGCCCGGATCATCTGGGGATGGCTGACCGGCGTCGTCGGGCCCGCTCTCCTCACCCTGCTGCTCAGCAGCGTCGTTCCCGAGCTCGGGCTCGCCAACGACATGCTGCTGTTCCTCACCGCCACCGTCGCCGCTGCCCTGCTGGGCGGCATGCTGCCGGCCCTCGCGTCGGCCGCGTTCGGCTCTCTGCTGCTGAACTACTTCTTCACACCGCCGTTGCACCGGCTGACCATCTCCGACCCCAAGAACATCGTCGCCATCGTGATCTTCATCGGTGTGGCTGTGTCCGTCGCCTCGGTCGTCGATCTGGCGGCTCGCCGCACCCACCAGGCGGCGCGCCTGCGCGCGGAGTCGGAGATCCTCTCCTTCCTGGCCGGGAGCATCCTGCGGGGCGAGAATTCCCTCGACGCACTGATGGAACGGCTCCGTGAGACCTTCGCCATGGAGTCCGTCGCGCTCCTGGAGCGGGCGAGCGACGTCGATCCCTGGTCCTGTGCGGCGGCTGTCGGCGTCCGCCCGGTCGGCCGCCCCGAGGACGCCGACGTCGACATACCTGTCGGAGAGAACCTGGCCCTGGTCCTTTCAGGTCGGCCGCTGCCGGCCGAGGACCGCAGGGTCCTGGGCGCCTTCGCCGCCCAGGCCGTCGTTGCACTGGACCGGCAACGTCTGGTCGGCCAGGCCGAGGAGGCGCGCAAGCTCGCCGAGAGCGACCGCTTCCGCACCGCGCTGCTCGCCGCCGTCAGCCACGACCTCCGCACCCCGCTGGCCGGCATCAAGGCGTCCGTCACCTCCCTGCGTGCCGACGACGTCGACTGGTCCGATACCGACCGCGAGGCCCTGCACGAAGGAATCGAGGAGGGCGCCGACCGGCTGGCCGCGCTGATAGGCAACCTGCTGGACATGTCCCGCCTCAACACAGGCACCGTCGTACCGCTGATCCGGGAGACGGATCTGGACGAGGTCGTCCCGATGGCACTGGGCGGGGTTCCCGAGGGCAGCGTCGAACTGGACATTCCGGAGACCTTGCCGATGGTCGCCGTGGATCGCGGCCTGCTGGAACGTGTTGTGGCCAACATCGTCGAGAACGCCGTCAAGTACAGCCCGGAGGGCATGCCCGTCCTCGTCTCGGCCAGCAGTCTGCGCGACCGGGTGGAACTACGTGTCGTCGACCGTGGTCCGGGCGTCCCCGATACGGCGAAGGGGCAGATGTTCGAACCCTTCCAGCGTCTCGGTGATGCCCCGCGAGGCGCCGGAGTCGGACTCGGCCTCGCGGTCGCGCGTGGCTTCACAGAAGCGATCCACGCCACGCTCGGCGCCGAGGACACTCCCGGAGGCGGGCTCACGATGGTCCTCTCACTGCCCAACGCCTCCCCCGACTCGCCGGCCTCGCCCCACCTGCCTTCGGAGGCGACCGCACAGGCGGATCACTTCGTCACGGAACCTCTCAGCCGACGTGGACGCGGGGGCGGCGGTTCCGGTCCGCCTCCGCCTCGCGCAGCACCTCGCGCGTGACCGGGGCGACTTCGCCCTGGCCCAGGAGGAAGAAGCGGAGGAAGTTGGCGAAGGGGTTGCCCTCGGTCCACTCGAAGTAGATGTGGGGGCGGGTGCCGGTGATGTCGCGTGCGTGGAGGAGGAGGGCCGCGAGGCCGTTGGGGACCGAGGACGACTCGATCGTGAGCACGCGGTAGCGGCCGTGGAGGACTTCGCCGCGGGCGGTCAACCCGGCTTCGAACTCGGAGGGGTCGGTGACGGTGACTTCGACGAAGACGAAGTCCTCGCTGGTGGGGAGGTCGTTGTCGGCGCGAATCTGTTCAATCTTGTCGCGGTACTCGGCGGCGTCACGGTTGTCGGGTTCGTTGGCGATGAACCGGGCTGTTCGGCGGGAGATGTCCTGGACGAATCGTTCGGCCGTCTCGTCCAGTTCGACATGCGTGACGCGCAGCTCGAAAGCGCGGCCGAGGCGGGAGAGGAGGGAGACGAGGATGATGCCGACGATGAAGCAGGCACCGATCTTCACCCCGTCCGGGCGCTCGATGACGTTGACGACCGTGGTGTAGAGGAACACGACGGAGATGACACCGAAGGCGATCGTCCAGGCGCGCTGGCCCGCCTTGCGGGCGGCGATGGTCACGGCGATGGCCGCGGAGCAGATCAGAACGAGGACACCGGTCGCGTACGCGCCACCCTGCGCGTCGACGTCCGCGTCGAAGATCCAGGTTACCAGGAAGGCGACCAGGGTGAAGACGATGACCATCGGGCGTACGGCGCGCGCCCAGTGCGGGGCCATGCCGTACTTGGGCAGGTAGCGAGGCATCAGGTTCAGCAGACCGGCCATGGCGGAAGCACCGGCGAACCACAGGATGGCGATGGTCGAGACGTCGTAGATCGTGCCGAAGGCGTTGCCGAGGTACTCGTGAGCGAGGTAGGCGAGGGCACGGCCGTTCGCCTCGCCGCCGGACTCGAACTTCTCGTGGGGGATGAGAACGGTGGTGATGAAGCTGGTGCAGATCAGAAAGACACTCATGATCAGCGCGGCCGTCGTCAGCAGCCTCTTGGTGCCCCGGATCCGTCCCGTGGGCTTCTCCTCGGTGTCGCCCGGGTCGCCCTCGACGTGCGGCATGACGGCCACACCGGTTTCGAAGCCCGACAGGCCGAGCGCGAGTTTGGGGAAGACGATCAGTGCGACGCCGATCATGGCGAAGACGTTGCCGTGTTCGGCGGTCAGGGCGGTGGACCAGTCGGTGACGACGTGGCCCTCGGTGGCCACGTGCCACAGGCCGGTGGCCACGACCACCGCGTTGAGTGCCAGATAGACGCCGACCAGGGCGACGGCCACGCCGATCGCCTCCAGGAAGCCCTTGAGGAACACCGCGCCGAGAAGCGCGATGAGGATCATCGTGATGAGCACCTGCTTGTCGTGCAGGGCCTCGGCCAGATGCGGGTTCTCCACGAGGTGGGTGGAGGCGTCCGCCGCCGACAGTGTGATGGTGATCAGGAAGTCGGTGGCCGCGAAGCCCAGCAGGGTGAGGACGAACAGCTTGCCCTTCCAGAAGGACAGCAGGCGCGACAGCATCGCGATCGAGCCCTCGCCGTGCGGGCTCTCCTCCGCCACACGCCGGTAGACGGGCAGGGCGCCCGCCAGGGTGACGATCACCAGCACGACGGTGGCGACGGGAGACAGCAGTCCGGCCGCGAGCGCGGCGATGCCGGGCTGGTAGCCGAGGGTGGAGAAGTAGTCGACACCGGTCAGGCACATCACCCGCCACCACCGCTGCCCCTTGTGGCCGGCCCCGGGCGACGACTCCACGGGCCGGGACGGCTTGCCCTTGCCCATGTCGGACAGCCCCTCGAGCATCCACGTGCGCAGTCGACCGGTGCGCGGGACATTCGTCGTGGACATGGAAAGGCTCCTGGGCTGCTGCTCGGTGAGGGGTTCCGGCCTGCGGACGGACGGCCCGGCCAGCGTAAGCAACGCCCAAATGCCCCATCGGGGCGGGCGCGTCAGGAAAGCGTCAAGATGCACCCATAATGCTTCATCGGGGCTGCCCACCGGACGAGCGCTCCGGCGCGCCGCGAGCATCGGTCACGGACACCGCGCCCATCCGCACGTCCGCCGAGGGGGCCGGCCGATCCCGTGTCGCGGCGCGGAGGCGCCGGCCGCGTCGTAATCGGCGTCGGAGTTACAGTCCGAATCTTCCCGCCCCGACCATCGGGGCCCCGTCAGCCAGGCGTCAAAGTTGGCCGCCGCGGCATAGGTGCCGCGTCAAGACGGACCGGCATCGGCCGTCCGCGGCTCTAACGTCCGTTCCATGGAGTCACGATTCGTCCGCACGCCGGAGTCCGGCGACCACATCGTCCCCGACAGCAAGTGGGCCGGGGAGGCCCGGGCCGCCGTCGGCTGCGCCGGGCTGCTGCTCGCCCTGTCGCTGACCGTGGACGCAGTGGACGCCGGCCTGACGCTGGGGAGCGCGGCGATGTGGATCGCCCTGTCCGTCGCGCTCTTCGTGATCCTGCTGCCCGCCAGGGTCGTCGCGGCCCCCGGCCGGGTGACCGTCCACGGTCTGTGGACCCGGCAGACTGTTCGCACCGACCGGCTCGCCACCGTCAGCCGGCCCGACGGGATCGAGCAGCGCCTCGTGATGAGCGACACCGACGGCGGCCGGGCCGAGATCCATCTCCGCGTGCTCCTCGCCAATCCGCCCCTGTGGCTGCTCGTGGAGGCCGGCGCCCGATTCTCGGCCGAGAACGGCACCCTGCTGAGCGGGGCGGACGCCCTCGACCGTCTCGCCCGCCGCGTCGAACGGGACACGGCCCACACGGTCTTCATGATCTCGCACCTGCACTGACTCGGTCGCCGTCCCGTGCGACGGCGGTCTGAGCCGCCAGGTCGGCGGCGACCGGCCGCGCCTCCAGCGTCGGCGGTACGGAGCCGGACTGGCGTGTCATCAGGAAACGGCCCTGGTGTCACCCGTGGACGACCGCGCGCAGTTCGATTTCGCCGTGGGGCCACGACGGAGGCGCCGGGGGATCTGCCTCCGACCGGGCGTCCGCAGGTCGTCGCATCACCCCTTTCCGAGTGCGAATACCGCGCCTCTGCCGCACCGTCACCTCCGGTGCCCCGACGGCTCCGCCCTCTCTTTCGCCTTATGCCGCACACCTTTTGATGAATCATCACAAAGTTCGAGAGATTCGTACCGAACCTCTGGACAGTCCCCCACACGGCGCCCTAATCTCTCGGCCCACCGAGACATGTGTTTCGTCCCTGTAACACAGCACCCGATCGCGTTCCCCCTCGAACGCTCTTCACCTCACGAGTCTTTCCAGGTCTCTCCCCCCATGGCCGGGCCGCCACCCGTCACGAGGCACCGCGCGACAGCCGTCACAACGGTCGTCGCCCACGCACCGTTTCAGCACCCCGTCGAAACGCGGGGAAACCGGCCGGGTCACCGACTCCGCCGTGACCGCAGCGGAAGGGAAGCGACATGAAGATTCGCACGTTCATCGCCACGGCCTCACTAGTGGCGTCCGGGAGCCTGGTGGCCTTCTCCGGCTCGGCCCAGGCCGCGCTCTACACCACCTGTGTCGGTGACGGCGGTGCCGTGACCGTCACCAACGACCTGGTCGTACCCGCCGGAAAGTCCTGCACCCTCACCGGCACGAGGGTCAAGGGCACGGTGACGGTCGAGGCCGGAGCCGACCTCGTGGCGGCGGGCGCCACCTTCAACGGCGCGGTCAACGTCGAGGAGAACGCCTATCTCGACCTCACCGACACCACCGTCAAGGGCACTCTGACCACCGACTCCGCATTCGGCGCGCATCTGGAGAAGAGCAACCTCAAGCAGGTCGACGCCACCCAGGGGTTCGTCTACGTGGTCGACTCGACGCTCGGTGGGAATGTCAGCACCGGGGCCGGCGAGCTGTACGTCTCCGGCAGCACCCTCAGCGGCTCGCTGACGGGTGACGGCAACCAGTACAGCGATGTGTACGACACCACCGTCAAGGGCGCGCTCACCGTCAACGGGAACACCCTCGGCGGCGTGTTCTGCGCCAGCGAGGTGTACGGCGCCGCGAAGTACTCGGGCAACGCCGACAACCTCCAGCTCGGCGGCGAGAGCCTGATCGGGTCCTGCGCGGGGGCCTCGTACTTCGGCGGCAACCTGGCGGTCACCGACAACACCGCGAATGCCGTGCTCGACAACGCGATCGTGCGCGGCGGGCTCACCGCGACCGGCAACGACCCGGTTCTGGTCGTGGGCGAGCTCGCTCGTATCCGTGGCGGCGTCACCGGAGAGACCGCCGCCGCCGGCTCGTCGTCCGCCCGCTCGGCAAGGGGAGCTGCGCCGCTGGACCGTGGCGTCGGCCTCGCCGAGAAGGCCGACGCGCGCGCCGCCGCGGCGCGGGCCGACGCCCACGAGGCGGGCACGTCCCGCCTCTGACGCCGAGCGGGACAGCCGGCGGCCCGCCGCCCGTCCGCCCCGCCAGGTGACCGCGGCCCGCCCCGTCGCCGTACCCCGGTCGGCGCGACACACCTTCCCACCGCCGACAAGCCACGCTCGTAGCGCTGTTGTGCCGAGTCCGTGGATCCACCGTCGCGGCGCACACCACCGGGCAGCTCCCCCGGTCGGCGCGTCCCGGCCCATGTCTCCTTCTCCTCATTCCCCAGGAGTGACCGTGAGTCATATCCGCAAGTCCTTCGACCGCAGGGACTTCCTGCGCGCCACCGTCGGCACCACCGTGGCTATAGCCGCCGCCACCGTCACCGGGGCCGCCGCCACCTCCGCCACCGCCGCGTCGAGCAGTCTCTCCATCCCCAAGGACCGCATCGGCATCCAGCTCTACAGCATCCGCGACAAGGTCAGTGCGCTCGGCTTCGGCGTCGTCCTCCCCGAGCTGGCCCGGATCGGCTACACGGAGATCGAGTTCGCCGGGTACACCCAGTCCACCTCCGTCCTGGGCCGGCAGATCACTCTCCCCGAGATCCGCAAGCTCCTCGACGACAACGGACTGCGCGCCGTCGGCAGCCACGTCGGCATCGGCAATCTGCGCAACAACCTCCAGGCCGAGCTGGACGCCGCGCAGATCCTCGGGATGCCGCACGTGGGCACGGCCAACGCGCCCTCGAACGTCAACACCGTCGCGGGCTACCGCGCTGCCGCCGACGAGTTCAACATCTGGGGTGCCGCGGCGACCGCACGGGGCCTGAAGCTCTACCAGCACAACCACGCGGGCGAGTTCGCGTTCGCCTCCGACCAGCCGTCGGTCCGGCTGTACGACGTGTTCCTCAAGAACACGGACCCGCGCCACGTCTATCTGGAGCTGGACATCTACTGGGCGTACGTGGGCCAGTACCGCTGGCCCGGATTCGACCCCGCCGCGTACGTGCGCAACCAGCCGTACCGCTATCCGCTGTTCCACATGAAGGACGGCGACGCCAACGCGGCGAACGCCAACGGCTTCGACATAGTCGAGTTCGGTGCCGGTGACCTTCCGTACGAGAGGTTCGTCCGGGACATCGGGCCGCGCGCCTCGCACGTGGGCATCTGGGAGCAGGACACCGCACCCAACACCGCGCCGAATCCGCCGGGTTCGCTCGGAGCGGCGGAGCGCAGCTTCACGGCGCTCAAGGGACTCCTCGGCTGAGAGGGCTCCGATGAAGAGGGGCGCCCCCGCGCGGAGCGCCTCCGTTTCCGCTCCTTACCGTCAGCGATCGAGGAGACGCATCATCGTGCACCGCACCCTGAGAGGCCTGATCACGGGGGTCCTGCTCGTGGCACTGCCCGCGCTGGGCGGTGTGGCCGTCGCGCCCGCCGCCCAGGCGCACCCCGGCCACGAACACGCCCTGGACTGGTCGAACTACGAGAAGGTCACCCTGACGAAGGACACCGGCGAGCCGATCGACCTCGCCGTACTGCCCGACAGCCGTGTCCTGCACACGGCCCGCAACGGCGACGTCCGGCTCACCGACCCCGGCACGGGTGTCACGAAGGTCGTCAACCACGTCGACGTGTACCAGAACTCCGAGATGGGGCTGCAGACCGTCACACTCGACCCGGACTTCGCGACCAACAAGTGGGTCTATCTGTACTACTCACCGCCGCTGAACACCCCGGCCGGGGCCGCCCCGCAGCAACTGCCGGCCGGGCAGAACGACTCGTACTGGAAGCAGTGGGAGGGGTACGACACCCTGACCCGTTTCAAGTGGACCGGTGACAGGCTCGACCTCTCCACCGCGCAGGAGATCATCCGGGTCGACGCCAACCGTGGCCAGTGCTGCCACGTCGCCGGTGACGTGGACTTCGACGGGGAGGGGAATCTCTACCTCGCGACCGGCGGCAACACCCCTGCGTCCGGCCCGAACGTCAGCGGCTACACACCGATCAACGACGCGGCGGGCTACAACCCCGGGCTCGACGAGCGCCGCGGCTCGGGCAACACCAACGACCTGCGGGGCAAGATCCTGCGGATCAACGTCCAGGAGGACGGCAGTTACACCATCCCGGAGGGAAACCTCTTCGAGCCGGGAACGGACAGGACCCGCCCCGAGATCTTCGTGATGGGCCTGCGCAACCCCTTCCGGCTGGCGGTGGACCCCGAGACCGACGCGGTGATGTGGGGCGACTACGGCCCCGACGCCGGGACCGCCGACCCGAACCGCGGCCCGATGGGATATGTGGAGTGGCAGACCACGACCAAGGCCATGAACAGCGGCTGGCCGTTCTGCACGGGTGACAACAGAAAGCCCTACCGGGACTTCGACTTCGCCACCCTCACACCCGGCCCCGCCTTCGACTGCGCGGCGCCGGTGAACGACTCCCGCTGGAACACCGGCCTGTCCGAGCTGCCCGCGGCCGTGCCGGCCACGCTCTGGTACGGCGACCGGGACACCGACCAGCCGTGGCCCGAGCTGACCGCGTTCCGCGGCCCCGGCGGTCCCGGCGGCCAGGCGCCGATGGGCGGTCCGGTCTACCACTACGACGCGGGCAACCCCTCACCCGGCAAGTTTCCGGAGTACTGGGACGGCAAGGCGTTCTTCGCGGAGTTCTCCCAGGACTACGTCGCCGCCTTCACGCTCGGCGGGCCGGACGGCCCCGTAAGCAAACTGGAGAACTTCCTCCCCAACAGCGAGCGTTCACAGAACGGCATCCCCCAGTGGGACAACCCGATGGACCTGGAGTTCGGCCCGGACGGCGCGCTCTACGTCCTCGACTACGGGGACGGCTTCTTCAGGCAGAATCCCGACGCGGGTCTCTACCGGATCGACTACGCCGAGGGCAACAAGGCCCCCACCGCTGTGATCAAGGCCGACAGGACGTCCGGCCAGGCCCCGCTGGAGGTCTCGTTCAGCGCCACGGGCTCCAGCGACCCGGAGAACGGCGACCTCACCTACCAGTGGGACCTCGACGGCGACGGCACCTTCGACGCCACCGGGCCCACGGCCGGCCGCACGTACCCGGAGAACGGGCAGTTCCAGGCGCGGCTGAAGGTCTCCGACCCGCAGGGCAAGTTCGGCCTGTCGAGCCGTCAGATCACGGTGGGCAACACGGCGCCGACGGTCCGCATCACCTCGCCGCCCGACGGCGGGTTCTTCAACTGGGGCGACGCCGTGCCGTACGGCATCGCCGTCGAGGACCCGGAGGACGGCACCACGCCGGACTGCGCCAAGGCCGCCTGGACCTTCGGCCTGGGGCACAACCAGCACGGGCACCCGGTCAACAGCGGCACCGGCTGCACGGGCGGCGTCGCCACCCCCACGGACGCGGGGCACGGTGACACCGAGAACGTGTTCGGCGTCCTCGGTATCGCCTACACCGACAAGGGCGCGGGCGGCGTTCCTGCGGCGACCGGTGACGCCCAGGTGGTGCTCAATCCGGCCGTCATGCAGGCGGAGCACTACGACTCGGCGGAGGGTGTCACGGTCGCGGACGACACCACGGCGTCCGGGCAGCGCAAGCTGACCTCCTTCGACGCGGGTGACTGGATCGCGTACGACCCGGTGTCCTTCGCCGGGATCACCGGGGTAAAGACCCGCGCCGGCGGGGCCGGCACCCTGGACTTGCGTTGGGGTGCTGCCGACGCGGAGCCGTTCGCGACGGTGTCGGTTCCGGCCGGGGACGGCTGGCAGTCCATCACCACCGCACTTCCGGACGCCCCTTCGGGCAGTGGTGAGGTCTTCGTCACGGGCTCCGGCGGTGTCGAGCTGGACTCGCTGACCTTCCTGGGCACGGGCGTCGCGGACAAGACACCGCCCAAGGTCACGGCCACGCTCAACCCGCCCCGGCCCAACGGTGACGACGGCTGGTACACCGGCAACGTGTCGCTCGCGGTCTCGGCGACCGACAACGGGACGGTCGCCAGTCGTCAGTACTCGGTCGACGGCGGGACGACGTGGCAGTCGGCCAACGCGGCCGTCACCCTGTCCAAGGAGGGGGCCACGACCGTCCGTTACCGGGCGACCGACAACGGCGGAAACGTCTCCGAGGCGGGTTCGCTCACCGTACGGATCGACCGCACCGGTCCCACGGTGACGGTGAGCGGTCTCGACGCCGGCAGCGTCCACGGGGACTCCGACCGCCCGACGCCGGTCTTCTCGGCACAGGACGCGGTGTCCGGTGTGGCCACCACGACGGCCACCCTGGACGGCGACTCCGTCGCCTCGGGTCAGGCGCTGGAGCTGTGGCGACTGCCGTTGGGGAACCATGACCTCACGGTCAGTGCCCGGGACAAGGCCGGCAACACCACCACGAGGACGGTGGCCTTCACGACCCGTACCTCGTATGCGGACATCCGCGCGCTGATCACCCGTCTGCGGGCCGACGGCCTGGTCACGGCGCAGGGACAGCAGCGGCTGAGCGTACGGCTCTCCCAGGCCGAGGCGCACGCGGACGCGGGCCGCACCAGCCAGGCGACGGCCGTTCTGGAATCGTTCGCCGGCTACACGTCCGACACCGCCCTGGTTCCGGACAGCGCGGCAGGCGCGGCCCTGGCACGGAGCGCTCGCGCCCTGAAGGGAGGCGCCACCGGCTGACGCCGGAACGGACGGAACTGCCCCGCTGTCACCGGCGGGGCAGTCCTGTACCCGAGGTCCGTGACCGGTCCCTTCCGGGAGGCGGGAGCCCCACCGGGAGAGTTCCGCCAACGGTGCGGCACCTTTCGGCGTTCTGTGAAAAAGTTGCCGAAGCCGCCCGTACCGCCCTGCGAGAACGGGCCCTGCCGGGCGGTACGGTGTGCGACCCCGTACCGCCCCCGCGACAACTCCCGAAGTACTGTCCGAGGGTGTCCAGAGGAAGTGAGTCCGTGAACATCCAGTACCGCGTGTTGAGTCTGCTGCGTGACAACGGCCCACTGTCCCGCGCCCAACTCGCGGACCGGCTGGAGGTTCCGCGCCCGCGACTGCTCGGCGAACTCGACCGCATGGTCGCCGCCGGGCGGGTCTGTGAGGCGGGCCCCGCCGCGTCGCGCGGCGGGCGGCGCTCCACCCTCGTCCGGCTCGACCCCGGCGTGCGGTTCGCCGCCGTCGATCTGGGCGCCAGCTCCATCGACATCGAGATCACCGACGGCGCCCTCGCGCCCGTGGCCTCCTGCTCCGAGCCGGCGGACATCCGCTCCGGACCGGTCGCCGTGCTCGGGCGTGTCAGCGAACTCCTGCGCACGATGGCCGGCCAGGGGCACTACACGCAACTCGACGCGATCGGCATCGGCCTGCCGGGACCCGTCAGCTTCCGCGAAGGCGTACCTGTCTCGCCGCCGATCATGGTGGGCTGGAACCGCTTTCCGGTACGCGACACCCTCTCCGTGGCGCACGGTTGCCCCGTCGTGGTCGACAACGACGTCAACGTGATGTCCCTCGGGGAGCAGCACAGCGGGATCGCGAGGACGGTCGACCACCTGCTCTTCGTGAAGATCGGCAGCGGCATCGGCTCCGGCATGCAGCACCACGGCCGCATCTACCGGGGCGCGGAGGGGTGCGCCGGCGACATCGGGCACGTCCAGGTCGAGGCCGAGGCGGACGGGCCCGTCTGCTCCTGCGGGAACACCGGCTGTCTGGAGGCGTACTTCGGCGGAGCGGCCCTGTCCAGGGACGCCACCGAGGCCGCACGGTCCGGCCGGTCGCCCGCCCTTGCCGAACGGCTGGCCGAGCGGGGGGTCTTGACCGCGCTGGATGTCGGGGAGTGCGCGGACGGCGGCGACAGCACGAGCGTCGGCCTGATCCGGGCAGGCGGCCACCGGGTCGGGCAGGTCCTCGCCACGCTGGTCAGCTTCATGAACCCGTC
Source organism: Streptomyces sp. NPDC059499 (assembly GCF_042749285.1). NCBI lineage: Bacteria > Bacillati > Actinomycetota > Actinomycetes > Kitasatosporales > Streptomycetaceae > Streptomyces > Streptomyces sp. NPDC059499. The sequence goes on along the minus strand of NZ_JBHYTT010000004.1, from coordinate 15,654 downwards.
GATGATCGTGATCGGCGGCGGTCTGACCGGGCTCGGCTATCCCCTGCTCGCCGAGATCCGCAGCGTCGTGTACAAACGCTCGCTTCCCCTCGCCACCGGCAATCTGCCCATCGTCATGTCCGAACTCGGCCCCCGCGCGGGGGTCGTGGGCGCGGCGCTCCTGGCCAGCGAACTGGCGTACGGCGAGGCGTCGGTGGCCAGGGGCGTCCCGCGAGGAGAGGCCGCCGGACAGAGCGCCCTCCAGCACTGAGGCCCTGCGGACCCCCGCTGGCCCCGCTCCCGCAACGAGTAGCCCCAACGGCTTCCGTGTCCGGGTTGCCTTGGCGTTCGGCCCCGGACCGGTACGCGCGGGCCGACCGCACCTGCCATCGGCGTCCCGTGCGGGAGGCTCCCCGTTCGGGAGCGCTCCCAAGCAATCGACTGCCGCGGGGCACACCGCCGCGTCTTCCTCTCGCCCCGGCCTGCCTTTTCGGAAATCCGAGCGACATATTTCGTCCGATGGGTTGTCAGGGACACGCGGCGCTCCTACAGTCCCCTACAAACCAGCGCGTGGGAGCGCTCCCATTTTGGGTCGTCGTGCGCTCTGATCCCCTGATCGCCCATCAGTCATTTCGTCCCGCCACCGGTCGGTGACCGCACGGGACTAGCCCGACCGGAAGACAGTCCCCACACAGGCACAGGAGACACCATGACTCGACGCAAGAAACAACTTGCCTCCCTGGCAACGGTGCTCGCGACGTTACTCAGCGGGTTGGCCCTGACGCTGCTCGGCCAGGGCAATGCGCAGGCGCACGGCGTGACGATGACGCCGGGGTCGCGTACGTACCTCTGCATGCTGGACGCCAAGACCAGCACCGGCGCTCTGGACCCGACCAACCCGGCGTGCAGGGCCGCGCTCAACGAGAGCGGTGCGACCGCTCTGTACAACTGGTTCGCCGTGCTCGACTCCAACGCGGGTGGGCGAGGGGCCGGTTACGTCCCGGACGGAAAGCTGTGCAGCGCCGGCGACCGGTCGCCGTACAACTTCACCGGATACAACGCCCCCCGCGGTGACTGGCCTCGGACGCACCTGACCTCCGGGAACACGATCCAGGTGAAGCACAGCAACTGGGCGGCGCACCCCGGTTCGTTCCGGGTGTACATGTCCAAGCCCGGCTACTCGCCCACCACCGAACTGGGCTGGGACGACCTGGAACTGATCGAGACCGTCACCAACCCGCCGCAGACCGGCTCGCCGGGTGCGGACGGCGGCCACTACTACTGGGACCTGAACCTGCCCTCGGGCCGCTCGGGCGACGCGGTGATGTTCATCCAGTGGGTTCGCTCGGACAGTCAGGAGAACTTCTTCTCCTGCTCCGACATCGTCTTCGACGGCGGCAACGGCGAAGTGACCGGCATCCGCGGCTCAGGCAGCACCCCGACGCCGACGCCGACCCCGACGGACCCCACGCCCACACCTACGCCTACACCCACCGACCCCACCGACCCGCACTCCGGGTGCATGGCCGTCTACAGCGTGACCAACTCGTGGAGCGGCGGATTCCAGGGTTCCGTCGAGGTCATGAACCACGGCACGACAGCACGTGACGGCTGGGCCGTGAAGTGGACGCCCGGCACGGGCGCCAAGGTCAGCAGTGTGTGGAACGGTACGCTGACCACGGGGTCCGACGGCACGCTCACGGTCAAGAATCTCGACTACAACCGGACCATCCCGCCGGACGGCAGCGTCACCTTCGGGTTCACTGCGACATCGACCGGCAACAACTTCCCGATCGGCTCGATCGGCTGCGTCAACCCGTAGCCGCTGAGTGAAGCAGTGCCGGTTCCCGTGCCGTGCGGGAACCGGCACTGCTGTGTCTCCGGGCCCAAGGCTGCAAGCCCGGCATCGATCCACGCCCGCCTCGTCCGCGAGCTGGACGCTGTCCCCCGCGCCAGGCTGACCCGAGCCGGACACACAAGCGCCAACGCCCTGGCTACTGGGAATCAGGCCGCGACGAGGTCCTGCTCACGGTCCGGCGTCCTGACCTTGGGCTTCTTGTTCGGCAGCGAGAGCCGGAAGACCTTGCGCCACGCGGAGGCCACCTGCTTGGGCAGCGGCCCGGTGACGTACTCCAGCTCGTACTTTTCGAACAGCGCACGCACCTTCACCGCGACCTCGGCGTACCGGTTGCTCGGCAGGTCCGGGAACAGGTGGTGCTCGATCTGGTGCGACAGGTTGCCGGTCATGAAGTGCATGGCCCTGCTGCCGCTGATGTTCGCCGAGCCCATCATCTGGCGCAGGTACCACTGGCCGCGCGTCTCGCCCTTGATCGACCGGCGCTCGAAGACCTGCACGCCCTCGGGGAAGTGCCCGCACATGATCACCGAGTGGGTCCAGATGTTGCGGACCAGGTTCGCGGTGAACGTGGCGGCGAGCGTGGTGAAGAACGACGGGCCCGACAGCAGCGGGTGGATCACGTAGTCCTTGAGCACCTGCTTGCGGATCTTGCGGCCCACGGCCTTGGCCCGCGCGCGGAACTCCGGGTTCTTGCGGCGGCGCTTGTGCAGGTTCTTGCCGAGCTCCAGGTCGTACGCCGCGATGCCGTACTCGAAGAAGCAGGCGTTGATGAAGTTCCACAGCGGCTGGCCGAGGTGGAACGGGTGCCACTTCTGGTCTTCGTCGACGCGCATGATGCCGTAGCCGAGGTCGTTGTCCTTGCCGATCACGTTGGTGTACGTGTGGTGCAGCTCGTTGTGCGAGTGCTTCCACTGCTCGGACGGCGAGACGTGGTCCCACTCCCAGGTGGTGGAGTGAATCTTCGGGTCACGCATCCAGTCCCACTGGCCGTGCAGGATGTTGTGGCCGATCTCCATGTTTTCCATGATCTTCGCCACGGACAGACCTGCGGTGCCGATCAGCCACGCGGGCGGGAAGAACGAGAACAACAGCACACCCCTGCTGACCAGCTCGAGCTTGCGCTGCGCCGAGATGACCTTACGGATGTAGGCGGCGTCCTTCTCGCCGCGGCCGGCGATCACCTCGTCGCGGATCGCGTCCAGCTCACGGCCGAGCTCCTCGATCTGCTCCGCTGTCAGGTGGGCGGTGGGGTCGATGGCGGTCAAGGTGCTCCTACCGTTCGATGTCGCAGGGGCCCGCCGCGGCGGACACGCAGGTCTGGATGAGGACGCCCGGCTCGGCCTCGGTGATCTCGCCGGTGCGCAGGTCGCGGACGGCGCCCGCCTTGAGCGGCGTGACGCAGCCGAAGCAGATGCCCATGCGGCACCCGGAGGGCATGAGCACGCCGGCCTCCTCGCCGACGTCCAGCAACGGCGTGGCACCGTCCGCGTCGACCTTCTTGCCGGTGGCGCTGAACGTGACCTCGCCGCCGTCGCCGGCGACGACGATGCCGGGGCGGAAGCGTTCGGTGTGCAGGAGCTCTTGTACGCCGTGCTCGGCCCAATGCTCCTCGGCGGCGTCGAGCAGGCCCGCGGGCCCGCAGGCCCAGGTCTCGCGCTCGGCCCAGTCGGGCACGAGTTCGTCGAGACGGGCGATGTCGAGCATGCCGTCCGTGTCGGTGTGCACCTCGGTGAGCCGCAGCTTCTTGTCCGCGACCAGGTCGTGCAGTTCGCTGCGGAAGATCACGTCCTGCGGCTGCGGCGCGCAGTGGACCATGACGACGTCGTCGAACTCGGTGTCGCGCAGCATGCCCATCACGGGCGTGATGCCGCTGCCGGCCGTCAGGTAGAGCACCTTGGCGGGCTCGGCCTGCGGCAGCACGAAGTCGCCGGTCGCCTGGTCGAGCTGGATCAGCGTGCCCGGTTCCGCCCTGCGGACCAGGTGGTTGCTGACCTTGCCGTCCGGGATCGCCTTCACGGTGATCGTGACGCGGCCGTCCTGGCGGTCGGTCGGCGAGGTGATGGAGTAGGCGCGCCACAGGCGCACCCCGTCGACGTCGACCCCGATTCGCACGTACTGACCGGCGGTGTGGCCGCGCCAGCCCCGTCCCGGCCTGATCACGATGGTCGCGGCGTCACCCGTCTCGGGGTGCACGGCCTCGATGCGCCCACGTAGGTCGGCGCCCGCACGCAGCGGGCTGACCAGGTCGAGGTAGTCCGACGGCAGCAGCGGCGTCGTGACCGTCTCCAGCAGTTTCCATGCCCTGCTGCGAAGGGCTGCACTCGTCATGACTTCAGCTTGATACGCCTCAGGGCGTAAAGTCCTGACCGCAGGACGTGAATCTGATCAGCAGAATTGTTCGCAGGGAACAAAACATGAGCCATGCAATCCGGAGGGCCGGCGAACTGGCCCTCAATGAGACAACGGTCACCGTGCTTCGGGCCTCGCTGAAGACCACCGCCGACGAGGTCGTCCAGGCGATCATCGACGAGGTCCCTCCCTACGCCAACGCTCTGTCCGGCCGCATGGGCGGCACCATCCGCCGAGCCGTCCGCACCGCCCTGGGGCACTACCTGGACCTCGCGAGCGGGAACGCCACAGGCGGCGACGGTGGTGACGCGGCCTACGAGCTGGGCCGCGGCGAGGTGCGCGACGGCCGTTCGATGGACGCCCTGCTCAGCGCCTACCGCGTCGGTGCCCGCGTGGCCTGGCGATGCCTGGCAGCGGGTGCCGTACCCGCAGGTCTGCCCGCCGCCGAGGTCGCCAAGTTCGCCGAGCTGACCTTCGCCTACATCGACGAGCTCTCCGCCGCGAGCGCCGCGGGCCACGCCGACGAACTGGCCGCCCGGGGCCGGGCCCACGAGCTCCACCTGGAACACCTGGCCCGCGACCTCCTCGCCGGCGCGAGCCCGGACGTGCTGCTGGCCTCTGTCCAACGGGCCGGGTGGCAGCCTCCGGTTTCGCTGACCGCGGTCCTGCTGCCCGCCGCCCAGGCCCGGCCGGCCTACCGCACGCTCGACCCGAGCACCCTCGTCCTCGACGATCTGCCGGACGCCACCGGTGTGCTGCTCGTCCCCGATGCCGACCGATCGCATCTCTTGCGGCAGCTGACCGACCGCACCGCCGTGGCCGGCCCGGCCCGGCCATGGACCCGTGCGTCCGCCTCGTACGCACGAGCCATGCGCGCGCGCTCCCTCTCCTCCGAGATTCGCGACACCGAGGACCACCTGCCCGAACTGGTGCTGAGCGCCGACGTGGACGCATTCGCAGACCTGCGTACCCGAGCCCTCGCGCCGTTGCGGACCTTGCCTGTCGCGACCGCACGGCGGCTGGAGGAGACGTTGCGGGAGTGGCTGCTGCACCAGGGCAGGCGGGACGAGGTGGCCGCGGCGTTGTTCGTCCATCCCCAGACAGTCCGGTACCGGATGTCGCAGCTGCGGGACCTGTTTCCGGATCTCGCATCGCCACACCGGGTCCTTGAACTGACGCTGGCGGTCGGTCTTCGGGTCAGCTGACGCGTACTTCGACCGTCCATGATCGGCAATCTGGGCCGCTGTACCCTGCACGCGGCTTTCCTGCCGTCTGGAGGGCACCGTCCTGGCACGAGCTGAAGCCGGACACCTCTCGCGGGGCACCGTGGTTCTGTAACGGCCCCGTGGCTCCCTTCCGACATGCCGACCGGACGACCGACCGGGCCGGCCTGGCACACCGCGCGGGGGATGATGGGGATGGAATGACGGAATATGAGGTCAGGAGCTTCCATGGCGAAGCGGGTTCACCGACCCCGTGAGGACGCGGAGTTCAATTTCATCCTCGGAATGAGCGGAGTTCCGGTCCTCGCATACTTCACCGGGACATGGCCCAAGGCAATCGAGCCCTGCCGGGTGATGGACCTCGTCGTGGGTGGCATCGCCGACGACTACATGGGCCGCTTGACGGTTGTCCGCGCCGACATCACACGTTGTCCGGCCGCAACCGAGCGATACGGGATCACCGGAGCCCCGTCCTACGTCCTGCTGAAGGAGGGAGAGGCGGTGGCGCACGGCACGGGGCCTATGACCAGCGCCGAGGTACGGAAGTTCCTGGACGGCCACCTCTGAGCGGCCCGCTGCGGCACGTGGCCGCGACGCCCGTCACGTCTCGTCTTGGGTCGCTGGACACGTGGACCGTGCGGGCGCCGTACCTGGCCGCCACCATCGCGAGCCGGATGGGGCCTTCTGCCGTAGTCGCCCAGTCGGCCAGGCCGCTCACTACGCACAATCAAGCGTCACAAGCCTGCGAGGGCGAGCAGCTGGTGCATACATGTGGTTGGCAGGTTGGGGTTTGTGGCTGCGGCAGCCGCGACAGATTCCGAAGGATCAGCCAGCAGCCGCGTCAGGTCCTCGGCCGGAAGCCTGGGATGGGTGGCGATGGTGCGGCGCACCATGGGGTCGGGGTCAGCTGCTAGACGGCGCGCGAGTTCCAAGGGCAGGTCAGGATCGCGCGGGGCCAGCTGCCTCATTCTCGGGTCGGTGTCCGTGGCCAGGCGTCGAAGTACGTCTGCCGGGAGTGGGAAGTCGTCGGCCGGACGCCATCGGACCCCCTTGTGCGGGCGGTAGTTTCGGTCGATGCGCTCGGCAGTGTCGGGATCGATCTGGTCCCGGGCGTGGAGAGCCATCGTGGTGCGGACGCTGCTCTCCTCGTCGTCGAGCAGTTGGGCAACGAACGGCTGTGGGAGCTGGTCGGACATCGCTGCCGAGGCACGAAAGCAGACGTATGGCGAGTCCACATACGGCAGCGGGTCGGTCGTCACCCACGGCAGGCGCAGTGTCCGGAGCTCCGCTCGGGCTATCTCGCCCATGAGTTCCCGTTCGAGAGCGTCGTCGTCCAGGGGTTCAGGGTTCGCGAGCCAGTCCAATGGGGGTGCGTCGGACAGGATCCGTGCATGGATCGCGGCTCGAGTCGGCTCCGGGGTGTCCTGACGGGCGAAGACACGGAGCGCGACGCGCTGGTTGGGGTCCTGGGCGAGCTGGTCGCGCACTGCCGCTGGGAGATCGGGGTGTTCCGCGAGTTCCTCGCGCACCTCATCGTTCGAATCCTCGGCCAGCCGGCGGGCGGTGGCGGTGTCCAGCGTGCAGTGGCGTACCGCCCCGGCGCGCGTGACCGGGTCGGCCAGCAGCTCCGGAAGGAGGTCTGTCGGCGGAACGGGATGGGGAATCCGGCGGAAGTAGGTGGCACAGGCCCCTGCTCGTACTGAGTCGTCGGGATCTGTCAGCAGCAGTCGGCGCACCGTTTCCGGCGCCGTCGTCCACCATTGGGCAAGCGTCGTCCGGATCTTCGGGTTCGCGTCCGCCGCCAACCGGGCCCTCAGATCTGCCGGCACGTGATCGCTCTCCGCCAAGTGTTCGCGAACCTGCGGGTCGGCGTCGCCGAGCAGCCGTTCGAACAGCCCTCGCGGTGCGCCGTCCGCAGCAACGGCTACAGCCCTGCGAATTGCGGGATCTGGGTGCTCGGCGAGCACCATCCGGAAGGCTTGTGGGAGGCTGCGGTTGAGGGCGAGCGAGTGTGTCAGCCAGTGATCGTCTGTGGCAATGATCTCGGCGATCACGTCATCGTTCAGGTCCGGCCGCTTGGCCACGCTGCCGAAGCCCTTGCGACAGCCGAGGAGACGGCGCACGAGTTCGGACGGCAGGGAAGGGTTTTCCGCCAGCCCGTCCACCACCTTGTCGAGATGCACGGGCGGCGGTACGGCGTCCGACATAGAAGTGTCCCTTCTGCCTCGTGACCCGACCACCGAATTTCTCACGCGCGTTCGTCGGGTGATCGGGCCACGTCAGCACGGGAGTCAGCTCCGCCCTCGCGAAGTGTGCTGAGCAGTGCAACGCGGACTGCTCTCCTCTGCCCACCGGCTCCGTCTGCTGGGCGGTGGATCCCGTCCGCCCTACTGCGCGCAGCTGGCCGTCGACACGCGCTCAGCAACGGGCACGTCGCGCTCTACCTGCCGTTGCCCAGCAGTTTCCCCTCCGGCACTCGAGAGATCTGGGACCAGATCGCCACCGAACTCACGCGCGCGGGGATCGGCCCTGCCCCCGGTAAACGGGCCGCCACCGCTTTCCGGCGCGTTGAACAGGCAGTGACCGCCTGGCTCGACAAGGACCGCACGGGTCGCAGAGCTTGTGTCTCATTCCCGGCGCCCGCCCCGCTCGGACAGGTGCAGGGCGACCCGTCGTACCAGCGCCTGGTGCGCCGGTTCGTCCTCGCCAGCGGCGACCCCGAGGACATACCGGCCGGACACCACGGTGGCGTGGGCCACAGGTCTCGACTCCAGGCCCGTCCGGTAGGTGTACAGCCAGGCCCCGCTCCGCGGCTTCTCGATCTCGGCCGTCACGCACCCGCCGAGTGACGGGGCGCAGCCCCAGGGCACGGCGCTGGCCGCGTATGTCCGGGCTGCCGTCGCGTCGGGCGCGGCCCAGCGCACAGTGACGGAGAAGACGTCGCTGTCGTCACCGGACTCCGTGGCGAAACGGCACACACTCGGGTGCGGCAGTCGCACTCCGCGCATGGTGCGACTCTGCTTCTCCGGCAGCGCGAAATAGTCCGGGGCGAGTTCCGAGAGGAGTCCGGCGTCCACCAGGCCACAAGCGTCGGGCCAGTGTCGTGGTCCCGATCCCCCCAGTGCGACGGGCCGGGCCGCGTCCTTGGCACGATGCCCCGGCCGCAGTCCGGTAAAGCGGGTTCCCTTCGCTTCCTCACTGCGGACCACGAGCAGTTCCCCGCTCGCCCCCAGCAGCGTTCCGGCGACCGGCCAGGGCACCGAGGCGGTCCGGCGGCCGTCAAGATCCACGAAGGTGCTGGCTCCGGGCCCCTGCCCGGCGGCGTCCCCGACGGACCAGCGCACGTCTCCGGAGTACGAGCCGTCCGTGTTCGTGTCTTCGACGATCAGCCCGTCCTTCATGAAGGGGATGCCGTTCAGGGGGCGGGCACGATTCCAGGCGGGCTTCCCGGTGTCCGCCCGGAAGGCCCGGAGTTTCTGGTCGATGCCCGCATACACGACCCCCTGTTCCTCCCCCAGCGGATATCCGGACCCCGCCTGCCGCAGGATCTCCTCACCCGACTCCGTGAGCAACCGGAACTCATCGTCCATGCGTACTCCGAGGGCCCCGTCCACCGCACTGACATGAATGAGCTCTCCACGCCCCAGACGCTTCCGCCATGCGGGCCTTCCGTCGCTCTCGTCCACCGCCTGGAGTTGTGCAGCCTCGTCCGTGCAGTGGCGGAGCAGGAGGAGACGGGTCGACGTCGCCGCAATTTGGTAGGGATCGTCCAGGTAAGGGTGGGGCGTGGCGCAGTGGGTGTCCAACCGCACGTCCCACCGGGCCGCGCCGGTACGCGGATCGAGGGCCAGGGCTCGATCGCTCTCCATGACCACCGGTCCCCAGTCCGCCATGAGAACGCCTCCGACGGCGAAGTCACCGGCCCCCTTGCCGTCCGGGCCAGGGGCTGCCCTGCGATGCCACAGCTCGCGCCCGGTCGCGGGATCGTACGCCCGCAAGGTGTCCTTGAAGTGGTCCTGCGTGTCCACGAGGAGGAGCACACCGCCCGACAGCCCCAGGTCGGGGGAATCCTCCGCGAAGCCGTTCACGGTGGAGAGGAGCCGGCCGCTCCGTGGGTCCAGGACGCGGACTGAGCGGCCTACGGGGACCGCCAACGCCTCGTCGTCGAGGGCTGGTGGCACGTCGCGTGCGTCCAGCGCCCGCCCGGTGGTCACGTACGACCAGGCCACCTCCAGGGTATTCGGAGGCCCGGACGGCTTGGCGACGGTCTTCCCGTCGCCGATGAGCAGCATCAGCAGGACGACGACCAGCAGGCCCGCTCCCGCCGCACGCAGGTCCGTACGCGAACTCCGACGTGCCATACCGCTCCCCCGTCTCCCAGAACTTCCCGTAGCTTTGCGGGTCTTCCCAGCTTCTTGCGGGCCTTCCCCGAAGCTGTGGGCACCGCGCGCCGGTCAACACGGCGCCGCGGGCGACCATCGGCAGGGCCGGGAGTCGTCCTCGAGCCGGAACCCTCCGTTCGGCGACCCCGAGTACACAGCCTTGTACTCCGCGGCGTATCCGGTGACTGCATACCGGCTCCCCCTCGGGACAGGCACGGGGACAGCGCCTTCCTTCCCGTTCCGCACGTAGCGGACGCTCAGCCGGAACTCTCGGGACCCCTTCGCGGCTACGAAGATCGCCGACAGGTTGACCTGCTCGCCCGGCGCGAGCGTGACGACGTGCTCGTCGAAGTACCGATCGACCGAGCCCTTCCCGGTCAGGAACACTGGCCGGGGGCTGTCCAGGTCCGCGTACAGCTGGATCTTCGGCTCACCTCCGGCGCCCTCCTCGCACAGCAGCGTTCCGGCGAACGGCGGTGCGGGACGCGGCTGTTCGGGCTCGATGTCGATCGAGGTGATGGTGAGAGGCTGCCTACCGCCTTCGATCGTGAGTTCGGTGGTGAGTTCACCGGCCCGCGCGCCGCGATGGCGCCGGACGACCGCGGCCACGTCACCGCCGGTCACGATCTCCGCCCGATCCTGCGGCGAGGAGATCCTGTCCTTCAGGGCCGTGCAGCCACCGTCGTCGCCGTCCTGCCGGGCGGACACGGTGAACGGCGCGGACGGAGGGCTCGCCGAGGGGCTGCCCGTGGCGGCGGGAGCGGCAGGTTCGGGCTCGCCGCCCAGGCCCAGGCCGTTGAGGGCGAGGGCGGTCAGCACGGCGCCGAGCACAGGTATGCCGACCCCGAGATAGAGCAGCCGTCCGTGCTTCCGCCACCATGGTTCGGCGGCGGTATCCGGTGTCCCGCGTGACGTATCGGGCCGAGGTGTACGCGAACCGCGCGACCCCCCTCGCAACGTGGTCCGATTCCTCACCCATGTCCCCCGGTGGCTCACACATCCCTTGTTGCCACGGTCAGGCCGAACGGCACCGCTCCCTGGCCCCGGACCGACGCCCCGTACGCGTACTCCTGCTCCACGAGCCCCGGCGAGATCGAGCGTAGCGGCCGGTCCGGCATTCGCGCGTACGGTTTCCAGGTACTGCTCCGTACCCTTTACCGCGTCTCCAGCCCCTGCTCACCATGCGTACTGAATCCGCGTCACCTGCCCGGTGCCGAGTGTGGGAAGGGTGAAGGTCCTCCTCGCGGACACGCGCCCGCCACCCCCGAACATATCGTGCCGTCATGCCATATGAGTTAGTTCTGCCCGCCCCTCAGAGCGGGCAGACGACAGATCAGGGATGCCCGTCCGCCACGGACACCTGCAAGGGCCACACAGCGGAGGAAGGGCCATGACACCCGACGCGGACGCCGGTGCACCCCGGCCCCGAATCGGCCGTCCGGCGCGGCGGCCGAACCGACGCACCCTCCTCCTTGGCGCGCTCGGGACCGTGGCCGCTGCGGCCGTCGCCGTACCCACCGCGCTCACCATGTCGTCCTCCGGGCGGTCGGATCCCGCCCCGCCCTCCCGGTCCCAAGGACCACGCAGCCAACAGCGACTGTCTCGCCCCTTGATCGCAAAAACGAACTTCAGAGGTGTGTACGCCCTGGCGTTCAGCCCGGACAGCAAGATCCTCGCTGTCGGACTGCTCGACGGAGGTATCGAATTCTGGGACCCGCGGACCTTGACCCCCACCGTCAAGCTCAGAAAGCCCAGCGAACGGTACGACGGGGTCCTCGACCTGGCCTTCAGCAGGGACGGGACGCTGCTCGCCGGCTGCGACGGCGTGAGCACGACTCTGTGGAACGTGGCCGCACGCGAGGAGATCGCGACGCTCACCGACACCGAGATCGATCCCGTCAAGGTGCAGTCACTGGCGTTCCATCCGCACGCCGACGTCCTGGCCTGCGCCAACATGCACGCGACGGTCAATCTGTGGGACACCGGCACTCATGAGAAACTCGCGACGCTGATCGACCCGATCGGCTACACGGACAGCCGGAAGAAGTCGGTCGAGTCGGTCGCCTTCAGCCGCGACGGCAGCACGATCGTTACCAGTCACGAGGCGTGCAACGTACGCTTCTGGGACCTCTCCACGGGCGAAATCATCAGCACGATCGACGGCCTCGAACTGCCGGTACTCGGACTCGCCTACAGCCCCGACGGATCCTTGTTGGCCGGTGGCACCGCGAGCTTGAGCACCAGGGACGGGCAGGTCAAGCTGTGGTCGGCGGACAGCCAGGAGGAGGTCGCGACCCTCACGGTGCCCTACGTCACCACCCCCGGAGAGGCGATCCCCCGTAAGGAGCGCATCGCCCAGTATGTGAATTCCGTGCAATTCAGTCCCGACGGCGAGACCGTGATCGGTTCGGTCAACGGCGACCCCCTCATCGTGCTGTGGGACGTCGCCACCCGAAAGGTCGTCGACATCGAGGAAAAGCGGACCTACCAGGACAGCGCGGACTATGACATCGCGCATCCGATGCGGATCAGCCCGGACGGAACCATGGTCACCGCCGGACTCTCCAGCGACGTGGCCCTATGGAAGCTGCCGTGACAGGACAGCGACTCCTGGGACCGCCCCCGGGCGGAGCCGGACTCGGCCGCCGCGATGTCGCGCCCACGGTCCTGTCCGGCCCGATCCCCCGCCTGCCACCGTGCGGCAGGTGTGGCTGCGGTGTCCGCGCCGGCCGACGAACCATGGCCGCGGTCTCCGGGCCGAAGGCCCCCTACGCCCAGGCCGCGGCCGCGGTCGGCCCGAACGGCGTCAATGTCCAGCGGACCAACACCGTCGCCTCGACAAGCATGACCGCCGCCGGTACTGCGTCGAGCTGACCTCGGCCGTCGACGCCACCAAGGCCGTCCCCGTCGCCACCCTTTCCAACTCCGCCGAAGGGGCAGCGAAGTCCGCGTCTCGCGCAACCACAGCGCCTGCCCGGCCAACTCGATCCGCGTCACCAACGGCACACCGGCAGACCAGCCGTTCCACCTGGTCATCCCTAGCGACTCCAACCCGGGGGTGCTCCGTCCGGATACCCGGCCGGAACACCCAGCCCGGTCCCGGATGCGAGCCGGGGCCGTTTCACGCGGACCGAGCCCCGACGCCGGACATTACAAGGGTGGGATGACAAGCCGGCGAACAGGGCGCAGCGGGGGGATGGGGGCCGTGCTGCTCCCACGTCTCCGTCAGAGGGCCGGCAGGGCGTTGTGTAAGCGCGGGGACTGTCCTCACACCGCCCCTGGCCAGCGAGATCGCGGTCTAAGGCTGGGATACTTACGATAAGCATGCGGGTCAATCTCGGCGCCTTCGGTTGGAGGAGGTTCGCGATGACACACGATGGCGGGCTGAGGCTGCATCTGCAGCGTGTCCTCCGGGCACCGCGCTCGGTCGTATTCCGAGCGTTGACCGAACCGCAGGAACTGGCCAAGTGGTGGGGCCCTGACGGTTTCACCATCCCAAGTGTGGAAAGCGACCTTCGGCCAGGCGGTAGGTATCGGATCGCCATGCAGCCTCCGGAGGGCGATCTGTTCTACCTGGTGGGGGAATTCGTTGAGGTCGACCCTCCGGAACGCCTGTCCTGCACCTTCCGGTGGGAGGATCCCGATCCCGAGGATCGGGAGACGGTGGTGACGCTGTCGCTTCGCGATATCGGCGGTACACGGGCCGAGTTGGTCATCAGCCAGGGTGACTTCGCCACTGTGGGGCGCCAAGCTCTTCACGAGGAGGGCTGGGCTCAGAGTCTCAACAAGCTGGAGGAGCTGGTGTCGTCGGCCTGAGAGCCGCGGGGAGGGGCCCTGACGGCGGCCGTACCTTTTCTTCGCACCGCCCCTGAACAGCAAGATCGCGATCTACGGCTGGAGTACTACGGGCGCTCTTGGCGCGGGCCACCCATCGAACTCTTCTGCCCCCGCCGCTCCCAGCAGCGCCGGCGTCCGATTCGCTCGCGCGTTGTGCCGCCCCTCTTGCCAGCCCGTCTTCAGCCGCCGCAAACCGGCCTTCGCCGTCTCCATTCCGAGGATGCAAACGAAACCTGCAGCCGTCCGCTCCCCCACGAATTGCCCGACTGCAACGCAGCGTAGTCAGCACCAAGTCAGCACGGGGGAGGTTAAGACGGGTGATGATGTGGGCTTTTGGTCAGCACCGAACCAGCACGGGAGTCAGCACCGCCCTCGCGAAACCTGCCGAACAGCGCAACTCGGACAGTCCCTACCCGCCTGCCCCACAAGGCGGGACCAGGCCCCGAACACCACCTCGTAGCCCCCGCCCGCACACCCGCGACCCGAACTATGGTGTCCCGCCACATACGCGCCTGACCTGCCCCTTCCTACGGTATGGCGACACGGAAACGTCCCCGCCAACTGTCCGGAAGTGGTATCCATGGCCGCCCCAGCAACCGCTCCCCCACCCGCCTCGAACCTCCGCCGCGTCGTCGCCGCGAGTCTCGTCGGGACCACCGTGGAGTGGTACGACTTCTTCCTCTACGGATCGGCTGCCGCGCTGGTCTTCAACAAGCTGTTCTTCCCCGGCTCCGAACCGCTCGTCGGAACCCTGCTCGCCTTCCTCACCTACGCGGTCGGCTTCGCAGCCCGGCCTATCGGGGCCCTGGTGTTCGGGCACTACGGTGACCGGCTCGGCCGTAAGAAGCTGCTGGTGCTGAGCCTTTTGCTGATGGGTGGTGCGACCTTCGCCATCGGGCTCCTGCCGACCCACGCCACCATCGGTTTGGCCGCCCCCGTCCTGCTCACGGTTCTGCGGCTGGTGCAGGGCTTCGCCCTCGGCGGCGAATGGGGTGGGGCCGTGCTGCTCGTCTCGGAGCACGGTGATGCGAAGAGGCGAGGGTTCTGGGCGTCCTGGCCGCAGACCGGAGCGCCCGCGGGTCAGCTGCTGGCGACCGGCGTGCTCTCCGCGCTCACCGCACTGATGTCCGACTCCGCCTTCGAGGCGTGGGGCTGGCGCATCCCCTTCCTGCTCTCCGGCCTCCTCGTGATCCTCGGCTTGTGGATTCGTCTCTCTGTCGATGAATCGCCCGTGTTCAAAGCCGCCCTCGCCCAGGCCGAACAGCGCAAGGCATCGGCCACGACGGCCGAGAAGATGCCGCTCGTCGCCGTGCTGCGCGATCACTGGCGGGATGTGCTGATCGCCATGGGTGCCCGGATGGCCGAGAACATCAGCTACTACGTGATCACCGCGTTCATCCTCGTGTACGCGGTGACGTCCGCGGAACTGAGCAAGCAGACCGCGCTCAATGCCGTGCTCATCGCGTCCGCCGTGCACTTCGTCGTGATCCCGGCCTGGGGCGCACTGTCCGACCGCATCGGGCGTAGGCCGGTCTATCTGATCGGCGCGATCGGCGTGGGGCTGTGGATGTTCCCGTTCTTCGCGCTGATCGACAGCCGGAGCTTCGGGAGTCTGCTGCTCGCCGTCACCGTGGGGCTGATCTTCCACGGCGCGATGTACGCACCCCAGGCGGCGTTCTTCTCGGAGATGTTCTCGACACGCATGCGCTATTCGGGCGCGTCGATCGGCGCCCAGTTCTCGTCGGTCGCCGCGGGTGCCCCGGCGCCGCTCATCGCCACGGCGCTGCTCGTGGAGTT
Organism: Streptomyces sp. NPDC059499; assembly: GCF_042749285.1. Taxonomy (NCBI): domain Bacteria; kingdom Bacillati; phylum Actinomycetota; class Actinomycetes; order Kitasatosporales; family Streptomycetaceae; genus Streptomyces; species Streptomyces sp. NPDC059499. Next base: position 229 of record NZ_JBHYTT010000004.1, on the reverse strand, counting down.
CGACAGTTCGACGCCCATCTCCCTGTACGTCATCGCGGCGGCACTGCTCACGGTGCTGGCGATCGTCTGCGCCAAGGAGACGCGGAACACGGACCTCAGCGACATCGGCGCGGAGGCCGGTAAGCAGCCCGGAGAGGTTCCGGGAGCCCGGGCCGAACTGCCCGCCGATTCCCGCACTTCCTGAGCCGTTCACGCCGAGGGGCCGGCCACCACCCGTCGGGTGGTGGCC
>NZ_JBHYTT010000003.1:322912-717704 GCF_042749285.1 Streptomyces sp. NPDC059499 | reverse complement strand
CGCCCGGTTACATTCCGAACCCGGAAGCTAAGCCTTTCAGCGCCGATGGTACTGCAGGGGGGACCCTGTGGGAGAGTAGGACGCCGCCGAACAATTATTCCGGGAAAGCCCCGTGCCCTTGTGGCACGGGGCTTTTCTGCGTTCTGGACCTGTTCACGACCCCTTACGGGCCGCGCGGTACCGCACGGGGCACTGCACTAAAGTCGGCCGGCGGCCTTGAGCGCGAGGTAGGCGTCAGCCAGCGCCGGTGCGAGCGCATCCGGAGTGGCATCGACGACCACGACGCCATGACGACGAAGCTGATCCGCGGTCCTGCGGCGCTGAGCCTGAGTTCGGGTGCCGGCAGCGGCGTCGTACACCGCGTCCACTGTGCCCCTGGCGCGAGTCATCTCTTCGATACGGGGATCCGCGACGGCCGCTACCAGGACCGTGTGCCGCTGGGTGAGCTGAGGGAGTACCGGGAGCAGGCCTTCCTCGATGGGCGCGGAGTCCAGGCTTGTCAGCAGGACGATCAGGGAGCGCCGAGGGGCACTCGCCAGCGCGGCTGTGCTCAGGCCACGGGCGTCCGTCTCCACGAGCTCCGGCTCCAGCGGGACCATGGCGTCGACGATCGCCGACAGGACGTCGCCGCCGGCTGCCCTGCCCGCGACCTGGGCGCGGATCCGCCGGTCGTAGGCGAGGAGGTTCACCCGGTCGCCCGCACGTGTGGCCAGGGCTGTGAGGAGCAGTGTCGCGTCCATGGCCGCATCGAGACGGGGCACATCGCCCACTCGTCCCGCTGAGGTGCGACCGGTGTCGAGGACGATGAGGATGTGGCGGTCGCGCTCGGGGCGCCATGTACGCACGGCGACAGCGGACTGGCGTGCGGTGGCTCGCCAGTCGATGGACCGGGTGTCGTCTCCCGGCACGTAGGCGCGCAGGCTGTCGAACTCGGTGCCCTGACCCCGGGTGAGCACGCTGGTGCGGCCGTCGAGTTCGCGGAGCCTGGCGAGCCGCGAAGGCAGGTGCCGTCGGCTGGTGAAGGGAGGCAGGACCCGGACCGTCCACGGGACGTGGTGATTCCCTTGCCGGGCTGCCAGTCCCAGTGGGCCGAAGGAGCGGACCGTGATGCGTTCCGCCCGGCGGTCGCCACGACGGGAAGGGCGGAGGAACGTGGTCAGACGACGCCGCTCGCCGGCGGGAACAGTGAACGCGTGCCGGGATGACGCCTGTTCGGCTTCGGTGCTCCAGGTACTCGGAGGCCAGGCGTCGCGGAGGTGCGCGCGAAGTCGGCGACGCGAGGGATTGGTTACGGTGAGTTGCACTTCTGCGTTGTCACCGAGTCGAACGGATGTATCACCGGATCGGGTGAACTGGAGCGTACGTACTGGCGCGGCCAGGGCGTAGTCGCACAGAATTGCCAAGGAGAGAGGGGCGTTGACCGCGAGCATGCCGGTCCAGCTCGGGGCAAGGATGCCTACGGGGAGTGACCCCAAGGCGGCCAGCAACGCGGTTCGTCCGGTGAGGGCCATGGTCACCGCCTCATCGGGGGACGGGGACGTGGGCGAGGACAGCGGTGATGACGGAGTCGGCGCTGACCCCTTCCATTTCCGCTTCCGGCCGTAGCTGGATGCGGTGGCGGAGTGTGGGGAGTGCCAGGGCTTTCACATCGTCAGGGATGACGTAGTCCCGGCCGGTGAGCCAGGCCCAGGCACGCGCTGTGGAGAGCAGCGCGGTGGCTCCTCGGGGGGAGGCCCCGAGGGTGAGCGAGGGGGATTCACGAGTGGCACGGCAGATATCCACGACGTAGGCGGCGATCTCGGGGGAGACCGTGGTCTTGGCGACGGCGGAGCGGGCGGCTTCCAGATCTGCGGGGCCGGCGACGGGCCGTATGCCTGCCGCCTTGAGGTCGCGCGGGTTGAACCCGTCGGCATGACGCCTCAGGACGCTGATCTCGTCGTCACGTGACGGCAGAGGCACGGTCAGCTTCAGGAGGAACCGGTCCAACTGGGCCTCGGGCAGCGGGTAGGTGCCCTCGTATTCGACGGGGTTCTGGGTGGCTGCGACGAGGAAGGGGTCGGGCAGCGCACGAGGGGTGCCGTCGACGGTGACCTGGCGTTCCTCCATGGCCTCCAGGAGAGAGGACTGCGTCTTGGGAGGCGTGCGGTTGATCTCGTCTGCGAGCAGGAGATTGGTGAACACCGGGCCGGGCTGGAAGGAGAACTCGGCGGTGCGGGCGTCGTAGACGAGTGAGCCCGTGACGTCACTCGGCATGAGGTCGGGCGTGAACTGTACGCGTTTGGTGTCCAGTTCGAGGGAGGCGGCAAGGGCGCGCACCAGGAGGGTCTTGGCGACTCCGGGGACGCCTTCGAGCAGGACATGGCCTCGGCAGAGCAGCGCGACGACGAGTCCGGTGACGGCGGGGTCCTGGCCGACCACGGCCTTGGCGATCTCGGAACGCAGAGCTTCCAGGGATGCGCGGGCGCTGTCGGAAATCACGGGGGCCACAAGGGTCCCTGCGGATGCCGCAGGCTCGTTGGGCTCCGGGGTCGGGGCGCTCATGAAGTGCGTACCTCTCTTTCGAGGGCGTCGAGTTGGTCGGTCAGAAGAACGAGTGCGGTGTCGTCGGCCGGGGCCGGCCCGAAGAGCAGGGTGCGGAGATCCCTGTCCGTGGTGGTGAGACGCGCGGAGACGGCAGACAGGAGGACCTCGGGGGAGTCGGTGTCGCGGGAGGACACACCGAGGAGTGGGGCGATGCGGTTACGGGTGGCGGAGCGCAGGGCGTCGGCGGCCCGGTCGCGGGCGTTCGCCTTGCGGTAGAGGCGGGCCCTGCCCTCGGTGGACTCGGAGGCCCTGATGGCCACGGGCAGCCGTTCGGTGACCAGGGGGCCAAGCCGCCGAGCACGCCAGACGGCTGCGAGGACGGCGGCGACGGCCAGTTGGAGCGTTCCCCAGAGCCAGCCGGAGGGGATGAGGTCGATGAACCCGCTCTCGCCGGCCGACTCGGTCTCGCCGTCCTCGCTTCCGCCGTCGGCGCTGTCGCCCGCATGTCCTTCGGAGGCGGAGGGATCAGTGAGCGAGGGGAGGTACCAGACGAGATGCGGTCGGGAGCCGAGGAGTTGGAGAGCGAGGGAGGCGTTGCCCTCCTGGTCGAGGCGGTCGTTGTGGAGGATGTCGGGGGAGCCGAGCAGGACGGTGTCGCCGGTTCCCCTGTCAGGGAGGAGCAGGAGGGTGGGGAGCCCGTCGTCCGGGTAGCAGGCGGTGGCTCCGTCGGCGTCCGTCGTGTAGCGGATGCCGCCCGTGTCGGCTGTTCCGGACGTGCGTGCGGCCGGGAGTGCGCAGTTCGGCGGTCGTGGGGTCACCCGGCTTGCGGAAACCGCCCGTACACCGGGGGCGAGCCGGGCAACGGACGGTGGGCCGGGAGCGACGAGAACGGTGCGGCCCGTGGCGTCACCGGTCGCCGTCCGGAGCAGGTGCTGCTGGTACGTGGTCAGCACGTTGGGGCCGGCGACGAGGAGGGTGGTGTCGGGTCCCGCCGCGCCGATGGCCTCGTCGAGCGTGGTGACGACGCTGACGGAGACACCACGGTCCTTGAGGAGTTCGGCGACGGCCCGGCTGCCGTACGGGTCCGCGGAGCGGGGATCGAGGCGGCCGTGCTGGTCGCCGGAGCGGAGCGCGGCGAAGGTGATGCCCGCGACGACGAGAATGAGGAGGGCGAGGAGCAGGCCTCGGACCCGGAGCCAGACCTGGTGCGGCGTGCGGGAGGCGGAGGTGGTGGCGATGGTGGTGGCCTCGGTCATCCGGCTGCCCCTGGTGTCGCGGGAGCGGTCAGCAGGGGCTTGGTGTCCTCGAGGTCCTGGTCGAGGGCGCACAGGTTCAGGTACGCGGCCCGGTCGGCCGTACGGCCCCCGTATGTGACGTCGTCGAAGACCCGGGCGGCGGTACGGAGCCGGGTGGCATGGGCGGGCAGGAGCCTGCCCGCGTCGGCGGCTGCCTCGTCGGCGGTGCGGCCCGGTCGCGGGTCGAGTACGGCCCGGTCCTCCAGGGAGCGTACGACTGCTCGCATGCGTTCCTGGACGGCTTCGGTCCAGCGGAGGGCCTCCGCGTGCGCCTCGGCTGCGGTGCGGTGCTCCGCCGCGCTGCGGGCGCCGCTGCCGAACAGGGCGTCCGACGGACGGACGGAGCGCCGGGGTGTGCCGAGCCGCCACCAGAGGGCCGCTCCCAGGGCGATGACGACGAGGGCGATGACGACGAGCCCGAGCGGGCCGCCCGGGGCGGATCCGGTGGCGCCCTCGAAGAGGTCGCCGACCCATTCCCAGAAGCGGTCGAGTGCGCGCTGGAGGAGGTTCGGATCGTGTTCGTGGTACATCGGGTCGGACAGTTCGTCCTGTGCCGCTTCGCGGGCGGGGACGCGTGGGATGTCCACGGGTATGTCCTCGCCCGCCCGGATGAGTCTCTGTGCTGCTGTGGTGCCCCCCGCCCCCGTCACCGCATCAGCTCCTGGGGGTGTCGTAGCCGGGGACGCCCGCGGCCCGGGCGAGGTCGAGGTCGAGCGCTTCGCGGCGGATGCGCTGGTCGACGTAGAGGAGGGCGATCACTCCTGCGGTGAACGGGTAGGTGAGCGTCGAGATGATCACTTCACCGATGCCCGTGATGATCAGGAAGGGCCATCCGAAATCGGTGGAGCTGCTGTTGAGGAACTCGCTCAGGCCGTCGCTGTCCACGGTCACGGCGATGATGCCGAACGGGATCACGATGATCAGGGCGACGACGATGACCAGCAGGTACGTGAGAGCGAGAATGCCGAACGTCCGCCACCAGGTGCCCCTGACCAGCTTCGCCGAACGGCGCAGCGAGGTAAGGACGGACTGCCGCTCCAGCATCAGCGCCGGTGCGGCGAGCGAGAAGCGGACCATCAGCCACACGACGACGACGCAGGCGGCGGCGAAGCCGACGAAGGCGAGGGCGATGCCGGCGCCGCCACCCAGCAGCAGGCCGGGAAGCAGTCCCACCATCAGCACGGCGGCGCTCAACAGACTCATCAGCAGCGTCAGCCCGAGGAGCGGAAGGAGCCGGGGCCGGGCCTCGGCCCAGGCGTCGGAGAGTGTCGCCTTGCGGCCGAGCACGGAGCGGCTGATCACCACGGTGAGCACCGAGGTGATGAAGAGCGTGGCGATCATCGAGATGAGCGTCGCCGGGGCGCTGCTGAGCAGGCTCGACTGCGCCGAGTCGGCGGCCTGGCGGATGGCCTCGGCCCCGACGGCGTTCGAGTCGACCGATGTCGGCTCCGGCAGGAGGTAGCGCTGCAGGAGGATGACGGCGATCTCGGAGATCACGGAGACGGTGAGGCTGATGCCCAGCACGGTGCGCCAGTTGGCGCGCATGGTGGACACGGCGCCGTCGAGGATCTCTCCGACGCCCAGGGGGCGGAGGGGGATGACGCCGGGCTTCGCCGCCATGGGCTGACGGCCCCATCCGGGGCCCGGGCCCTGCGGGGGAGCCGCGCCCCAGCCCTGGGCGGGCGGGGGTGTGCCCGGACCGCTGCCGGGAGCGCTCGGTGGGGACCACTGACCCGGAGGCGGCTGTGCAGGGGACCACTGTCCGCCGGGGCCGCTTCCGTCGACGGGCGAAGAAGGCCGGGGGATGCCCGCCTCCTGGCCGTCGGAGGGTGCAGATCCGGGCGTAGCCCAGCCCGGAGAGTCGTTCATTGTCGCTCCTTCACGGTCCTGACCGCTCATCGGGGCGGCAGGTTGGCAGCCATCGTGCCACGCGGTGCTCCGGTGCGGGCAGGCGCTGTATCTCCTTCTCGCCTTCGTGTGCGGGCGGGTCAGCGGGCAGACTGGGCAGATGGCTGATCAGGACGCGCAATCGCCGGTGGGCATCGAGCCTCCGGCTCTCTCCGTACTCCGTTGGGACGAGCCACCGGAAGGCCCCGCGGTGGTCCTCCTCGACCAGACCCGGCTGCCCTCGGAGGAGGTCGAGCTGGTGTGCGCCGATGTGCCCGAGCTGGTCCGGGCGATCCGGACGCTGGCGGTGCGCGGTGCGCCCCTGCTGGGCATTGCCGGTGGCTACGGCGTGGCACTGGCCGCTGCCCGGGGTGACGACGTGGTGCGGGCCGCGGAGCTGCTGGAGGCGGCGCGGCCCACCGCGGTCAATCTCGGGTACGGGGCGCGGCGTGTGGCCCGGGTGCACGGGACGGCTGTCGCCAACGGTGCCGGTCCCCAGGAGGCCGCCGGGGCCGCCCTGGCGGAGGCGCGGGCCCTGCACCGGCAGGACGCGGCCGCCAGCAGGCGTATGGCGCAGTACGGTCTGGAGCTGCTGGCGGAGCTCCTGCCCGACGGTGGGCATCGGCTGCTGACCCACTGCAACACGGGGGCGCTCGTGTCGGGGGGTGAGGGCACGGCCTTCGCGGTGGCTCTGGGGGCCCACCGGGCGGGTAGCCTGCGGCGGCTGTGGGTGGACGAGACCCGTCCGCTGCTCCAGGGAGCGAGGCTGACGGCGTTCGAAGCGGCACGCAACGGCATGCCGTACAGCTTGCTCACCGACAACGCGGCGGGTTCGCTGTTTGCCGCGGGGGAGGTGGATGCCGTACTCATCGGGGCGGACCGCATCGCCGCGGACGGCTCGGTGGCCAACAAGGTGGGGAGTTATCCGTTGGCGGTGCTTGCCAAGTACCACCATGTGCCGTTCATCGTCGTGGCACCGACCACGACGGTTGATCTGGACACCGCGGACGGCACATCCATAGTTGTCGAGCAGCGTTCTGCGGTAGAAGTGACGGAGCTCACATCGCGACGCAACGTCTCGGCCGAGGGTGAGGGGGGCGGGCAGTCGGTGGCACCCCCCGGAGCCCAGGCGTACAACCCCGCATTCGACATCACGCCGCCCGAACTGGTCACGGCGATCGTCACGGAGGAGGGCATCATTTCCCCGGTAACGGGGGTCGGACTGGCAGAGCTGTGTGCCAGGTCATCGCAGGTAACGATTAGCTAATGGGATGATGTCGTTTATGAAGGGACGCGTCCTTGTCGTCGACGACGACACCGCACTGGCCGAGATGCTCGGCATTGTGCTGCGGGGAGAAGGTTTCGAACCGTCGTTCGTAGCGGACGGCGACAAGGCACTGGCTGCATTTCGTGAGGCCAAGCCGGACCTGGTGCTGCTGGACCTCATGCTGCCCGGACGGGACGGCATCGAGGTCTGCCGGCTGATCAGGGCCGAGTCGGGTGTGCCGATCGTCATGCTCACTGCCAAGAGCGACACGGTCGATGTGGTGGTGGGCCTGGAATCCGGGGCCGACGACTACATCGTCAAGCCGTTCAAACCGAAGGAGTTGGTGGCCCGGATCAGGGCACGTCTGCGGAGGTCCGAAGAGCCCGCGCCGGAGCAGCTGGCGATCGGGGACCTGGTCATCGACGTGGCCGGTCACTCGGTGAAGCGGGAGGGGCAGTCGATCGCCCTCACCCCGCTGGAGTTCGACCTGCTGGTCGCGCTCGCCCGCAAGCCGTGGCAGGTCTTCACCCGCGAGGTGCTGCTCGAGCAGGTATGGGGCTACCGCCATGCCGCCGACACCCGTCTGGTGAATGTGCATGTCCAGCGGCTGCGCTCCAAGGTCGAGAAGGACCCGGAGCGTCCGGAGATCGTTGTGACCGTCCGCGGTGTCGGTTACAAGGCCGGACCGAGCTGACATGACCCTGGGCAGCGCTGCTCCGAAACCCGGGGGGCCGGGAGTCCGTACGGAGCGGGCTGCCGGTCCGGCACGGAGGTCATCCCGGTACAGCCGGTTCCGCCAGGGCGGCCGGTTGTTCCAGGGCCGGACGCCCGGTGGTCCCGTGCTGCGTCTTCTGATGCGGTGGATCCGGCGTCCGCTGCTGCCCGCCGTGCGGCTGTGGCGGCGCAACCTGCAGCTGCGGGTCGTCGCCGGCACCCTGCTGATGTCGATCGCCGTGGTGCTGGTGCTGGGCTTCGTCGTGATCGGGCAGGTCCGCAACGGCCTGCTCGACGCGAAGGGCAAGGCGGCGCAGACACAGGCGGCCGGCGGGTTCGCGGCCGCCCAGGCGAACGCGAACGCGCCGCTCGTCCCGGGTGGTCAGGGCGACGAGGGCGCCGACGGCATGACAGCCAACACCTCGTGGCGTACCGAGCTGGTCGATCAGCTCGCCAGCGGTGGCACGAACGCCTTCAACGTGGTGGCGCTCAGTGCCGACTCCCCTGCGCAGAGCGCGACCAGCCGTGCACCGCGCGGCTCGGGCAGCGTGGAGGCGTCCAGCGTGCCGCAGAGTCTGCGCGAGGCCGTGGACAAGGGGCCCGGGGCGTTCCAGACGTACTCCCTGATCCGCTACTCGTACGGGAAGGATCCGCAGCCCGGACTTGTCGTGGGCAAGCGGCTCTACGACATCGACCACAATCCGTACGAGCTGTACTACCTCTTCCCGCTCACGCAGGAGGAGAAGTCGCTGACGCTGGTCACGACGACTCTGGCCACCGCGGGCCTGTTCGTGGTCGTGCTGCTGGGGGGCATCGCCTGGTTCGTCGTACGCCAGGTCGTCACCCCCGTGCGCATGGCCGCGGGGATCGCCGAGCGGCTCTCCGCCGGCAGGCTCCAGGAACGGATGAAGGTCACCGGCGAGGACGACATCGCCCGGCTCGGTGAGGCCTTCAACAAGATGGCGCAGAACCTGCAGCTGAAGATCCAGCAGCTGGAGGAGCTCTCCCGTATGCAGCGGCGTTTCGTCTCGGACGTCAGTCATGAGCTCCGGACCCCGCTGACCACCGTGCGGATGGCCGCCGACGTCATTCACGACGCGCGCGTCGACTTCGATCCGGTGACCGCGCGTTCCGCGGAGCTTCTGGGTGACCAGCTCGACCGTTTCGAGTCGCTCCTGTCCGACCTGCTGGAGATCAGCAGGTTCGACGCGGGTGCCGCGGCTCTGGAAGCCGAACCGATAGATCTGCGTGCCGTCGTACGGCGCGTGATCGGCGGTGCCGAGCCGCTGGCCGAGCGCAAGGGCAGCCGCATCAGGGTCATCGGCGACGAGCAGCCGGTGGTGGCCGAGGCAGATGCGCGCCGTGTCGAACGGGTTCTGCGCAACCTCGTCGTCAACGCCGTCGAGCACGGTGAGGGCCGGGACGTCGTGGTGCGCATGGGGGTTGCCCAGGGTGCCGTGGCTGTGGCCGTCCGGGACTACGGGGTGGGGCTCAAGCCGGGCGAGGCGACCCGGGTCTTCAACCGTTTCTGGCGGGCCGATCCGGCCCGCGCGCGGACGACCGGAGGGACCGGACTGGGCCTTTCGATCGCCGTCGAGGACGCGCGGCTGCACGGCGGCTGGCTGCAGGCATGGGGCGAGCCCGGTGGCGGTTCGCAGTTCCGCCTCACCCTGCCCCGCACGGCGGACGAGCCGCTGCGCGGGTCGCCGATACCGCTGGAGCCGGAGGATTCGCGCCGCAACCGGGAAAACCGTGAACGGGCCGAGGCGGCCCCGCCGGCGGCCGACCACCGGTTGATGTCCGTACCGAACCAGACCGGGTCCGCGGCGCGGTCGCAGCTGCCCGTTCCGGCGCGCACCCCGGTGGCGCAGCGCTCGGCTCCCGTTTCGGTGCATCCGGCGGCCCTGCCGGGCAGTGGCGCACGCGTGGTGTCGCGTCCGGCCGGGGAGCGGCCGGGCGGGGGTGGCCAGGAGACGCAGGATCCGGACCAGGAGGACACGACTCGTGGAAACTGACCGCCGTCGGGGTGGGCATGGACGTGCGGTGCGGGTTTCCGCCCTGCTGGGCTGCGGCATCGTGGTCCTGTCCGCGTGCGGAGCGATGCCGGTCACCGGTGACGTCAAGGCGGTCGATGCCTCGCAGCCGGGCGATTCCCAGGTGCAGGTGTACGCCGTGCCGCCGAGGGAGGGCGCCGCGCCCCTCGAGGTCGTCGACGGCTTCCTGGAGTCGATGACGAGTGACGACCCCGATTTCAGGACGACCCGCAAGTACCTGACCGAGGAGGCGGCCCGCACCTGGAAGCCGAGCCACGGCACCACGGTGCTCGCCAAGGCACCCAACCGGAACGGTCCCTCGCTCCACGACAAGGAGCGCAGGAGCACGGAGACCACCTACACCCTCACGGGCGACCAGGTGGCAGCCGTCGACGCGCAGAGTTCCTACCGGCCGCTCGCGCCGACGGACTATTCCCAGATGCTGCACCTGGTGCGGCAGAAGGGGGCGGACGGCAAGCAGGAGTGGCGCATCGACATCGTGCCGGACGGTCTGGTGCTCGGGCAGTCCGACTTCAAGCGGCTCTACCGGTCCGTGAACAAGTACTACTTCGCCGCCGGGCGGGCGGACAGCGACTCCGCACTGGTCGCCGACCCCGTCTACGTACGGAACCGGACGGATCCCGTCACGCGGATGGACACGGCGACCCAGACTGTCCGGACGCTCCTCGAGGGGCCGTCCAACTGGTTGAGGCCGGTCGTCGATTCCAGCTTTCCCACCGGTACGGCACTGAAGCGCGGGGTCACCTCGCTCGCGCCCGACGACCAGAACGTCCTGAAGGTGCCGCTCAACAAGAAGGCCGACAAGGTCGGCCGGGGTGCCTGCCGGATGATGGCGGCCCAGGTGCTCTTCACCTTGCGGGACCTGACGTCCGCGCGGGTCGGTCAGGTCGAGCTCCAGGGCGGGCGGGGGCCGCTGTGCTCCCTCGGGGCGGACGAGGCCGACGAGTTCGCTTCGGACGACTCCTCCGGTCCCCCCGACAGCCAGTACTTCGTGGACGACAAGGGGCACGTGCAGCACCTCCCCGGCGTCAACAAGGGCAGCGGTGACCCGGAGCCGGTGATCGGTCCGTTCGGCGCCGGGCCGGTGGCGATGAGCGCCGTCGGCGTCGCCCGGGACGAGCAGCAGGCTGCCGCTGTCTCGGCCGATCAGAAGGATCTCTACGTGTCCTCCCTCGTCACGGAGAGCGAACCGGCCGAACCAGTTGTGAGCAGCCGGGCCAAGAAGGCCGAGGACCGGCTGTCCGCGCCGAGCTGGGACGACCGGGGCGACCTGTGGATCGCCGACCGTGATCCGGCCGGCCCCAGGCTGCTGCGGCTGACGGACGGAGAGGGCGAACCGCAGGAGGTCGAGGTGCCCGGCCTGGACGGCGGGAGGATCGAAGCGCTGCGGATGTCGGCCGACGGGGTTCGGATCGCGCTCAGGGTGTTCGAGGACGGGCATACGACGCTGAAGATCGGGCGGGTCGAGCGGACCGGGTCCGGGGAGGCCGAGCAGGTCTCGGTGCAGGACCTGCGCCAGGCGGCGCCCCAGCTGGCCGATGTGACTGCCGTTTCCTGGTCGGGCCGCAGCCGCCTCGTGGTGGTCGGCAGGGAGGAGGGCGGTGTCCAGCAGGTCCGCTATGTGCAGGCTGACGGTTCGACGTCGGCCTCCGGTGTCCTGCCCGGTGTGAACCAGGTGACGGCGATCGCGGCGGCCGACGACGAGCAGTTGCCGCTGATGGCGGACACCGAGGTCGACGGGATAGTGAAGCTGTCGCCCGGCGACAACTGGCAGACGGTCCTCAAGGACGGATCCTCGCTGGTCTACCCGGGCTGACCAGCTGGACCGGGCGGAGTTCCGGCCGCGCCCGGTCCGAGTTGTCCACAGGCGTTGTCCACAGGGCTGGCCGGGTGTTCGCTGCCCGGGCACAGTGGGGCCGTGCGGGGATGGTGGCGGGAGATCGCGGGCCTGGTCCTGCCGGCGGCCTGCGGTGGCTGCGGCAGACCGCGCACGGAGCTGTGCGGGCAGTGTGCCGCGGCGTTGGCCGCAGGCCCGCGGCGTGTGAGGCCCGATCCCGAGCCCGCGGGACTTCCGGTGGTCCATGCCGCGGCGCCGTACGAGAACGCGGTACGCGCGATGCTGCTGGCCCACAAGGAACGAGGGGCACTCGGGCTCGCAAGGGCACTCGGCGGGGCCCTGGCGGGCGCTGTGAGGGCCGGGGCGGGGCAGTCGGGTGACGAGGGACCCCTGCTGCTGGTGCCCGTACCGTCGGCGCGGCGGGCCACGGCTGCGCGCGGCCACGATCCCGCGCGGCGGATCGCACTGGCCGCCGCGGCGGAGCTGCGGCGCGGCGGGTCTGCGGCACGGGTGGCCGCGGTGCTGCGGCAGCGGCGTGCGGTGGCGGACCAGGCGGGGCTCGGGGCCCGGGCGCGGCAGGTGAATCTGGCAGGTGCGCTGGAGGTCGCGGCCGGTGGGCGCCGGTTGCTCCGGGGCGGCCGGGTGGTGCTCGTGGACGACCTGCTCACGACGGGGGCGTCGCTTACCGAGGCGGCACGCGCTGTCCGTGCGGCGGGAGGCGCCGGACATGGTGCCGCGCCCGTCCTGCGGGCTGCGGTTGTCTCAGCTTCTCCGTCTGCTTTCGAATTAAACCGGAACTGACAGAAGAATTGCATCGTTGCAGGTAGTGAGTGGGTAAAGGGCCCTGATCGGAGGTACGCGCGAGTAGCGGGTGCCGACACGGTGGTGGGCAGGCTATGTTCGGTTGTGAGGAACGGTGAATGCCGCACCTCGATGAATGCACCACCAGGTTTCGGGCAGACAACTCACCGGTAGGCCAGAAGCACGGAAGTTCGGTGGGGTGGAGACCCTGCCGACGGGGGAGGAGGAGGTGGAAGTCACCGAGTCCGAGGCTCCGGCGATCACCGGGGCCTGGTGCAAAAGGGAGATGCTCCGCCGCTGAAGCGGAGCGATCCGGGAACGGAGTTCTGCGTGGACATCGTCGTCAAGGGCCGCAAGACCGAGGTGCCCGAGCGGTTCCGCAAGCACGTGGCCGAGAAGCTGAAGCTGGACAAGATCCAGAAGTTCGACGGCAAGGTGATCAGTCTCGACGTCGAGGTGTCCAAGGAGCCGAATCCCCGTCAGGCCGACCGTGCGGCACGGGTGGAGATCACACTCCGCTCGCGCGGGCCGGTCATCCGGGCGGAAGCTGCGGCAGGCGACCCGTACGCTGCGCTGGACCTGGCCACCGACAAGCTGGACGCGCGACTGCGCAAGGAGCACGACAAGCGCTACAGCAGGCGAGGCAACGGCCGCTTGCCCGCATCCGAGGTGGGCGAGGTCGTTCCGGGCGCCGCATCGTTCAACGGGGACGGCGAGCTGATCCCCGAGGAGACGCCGTCGGCCGTGCCCACCACCAGGATCGGTTCGCTCGAGGTTCAGGGCGAGGGACCGCTCGTGGTGCGCGAGAAGATGCACGTCGCAGCACCGATGACGCTCGACCAGGCGCTCTACGAGATGGAGCTGGTCGGGCACGACTTCTACCTTTTCGTCGACTCCGAGACCAAGGAGCCCAGTGTCGTCTACCGACGGCACGCCTACGACTACGGTGTCATTCATCTGAGGACCGACCCGCTCGCCTCTGACGAAGCGGGCGGCGCGGGCGGTGCGCTCGGCGGCTGACGCCATCCCTTTCGTGGTGCCCCTGGAAGCGCTTGCGCGCCCCCGGGGGCACCCGCGTGCGACGACAGGATCACTGCACCGGCGCCCGGGCATGAAATCATGGCGTCCCAAAAGCCAATCGGTGTTCTGCAAAGTGCCGTTGGCGGGCAGCCTGTGACCTCAGGCCGTGGCCTTCAGGGGGAGGAACGATGGCGGACACCTTCGGGCCCGTGCGTGATACGAACGCCGGCGACGACGCGGCCGGTACGGATGCCGGTGCGGACGACGGCAGTTCCCGCAAGGAACCCATCCGGGTTCTTGTGGTCGACGACCATGCGCTGTTCCGCAGAGGTCTGGAGATCGTCCTCGCGCAGGAGGAGGACATCCAGGTCGTGGGCGAGGCGGGTGACGGTGCGGAGGCGGTCGACAAGGCCGCGGACCTGCTGCCCGACATCGTGCTGATGGATGTACGGATGCCCAAGCGCGGCGGCATCGAGGCCTGCACCTCCATCAAGGAGGTGGCACCCAGTGCCAAGATCATCATGCTGACGATCAGCGACGAGGAGGCCGACCTCTACGAGGCGATCAAGGCGGGCGCCACCGGCTATCTCCTCAAGGAGATCTCCACCGACGAGGTGGCCACGGCCATTCGCGCGGTGGCGGACGGGCAGTCCCAGATCAGCCCGTCGATGGCTTCCAAACTGCTCACCGAGTTCAAGTCGATGATTCAGCGCACCGACGAGCGCCGGCTGGTCCCGGCGCCGCGGCTCACGGAGCGGGAGCTCGAAGTTCTCAAGCTCGTGGCGACGGGGATGAACAACCGCGATATCGCCAAGGAATTGTTCATTTCCGAGAACACCGTGAAGAACCACGTCCGCAATATTCTGGAGAAGCTCCAGCTGCACTCCCGGATGGAAGCCGTGGTCTATGCCATGCGGGAGAAGATCCTCGAGATCAGATAGCGGACCACGCCCGGCCGCCGCCCGTCGGCCTCACGCAAGAATGCGGGCGATTTCCGCCATGAGCGGCTCCCGCAGTTCCGGCGCGTCGACCCGCTCCAGCCGGACATCCGTGCAGCCGACCCAGGAGGCGGCTTCGACGAGCGCCTCGGCCATCGGCGGCACGGTCTTCCCGCTCTCCAGCGACACCTGGCGGGCGACCAGCGTGGTGCCCTCGCGTGCCGGGTCGACCCTGCCCCGCAGGCTGCCGCCCGCCAGCAGGGGCATCGCGAAGTAGCCGTGGATCCGCTTGGGCCTGGGCACATAGGCCTCCAGGCGATGGGCGAAGCCGAAGATCCGCTCGGTGCGTGCCCGCTCCCAGATGAGTGAGTCGAACGGCGACAGAAGCGTCGTACGGTGCCGTCCACGGGGCTCGGAGGCCAGTGCCTCCGGGTCCGCCCAGGCCGGCTTGGCCCAGCCCCGCACCGACACCGGGACCAGCCCCGAGTCCGCCACCACGGCGTCGAACTGCTCGCCCTTGAGCCGGTGGTAGTCGGCGATGTCCGCCCGGGTCCCGACCCCCAGGGAACGGCCCGCCAGGGCCACCAGCCGGCGCAGGCACTCGGTGTCGTCCAGGTCGTCGTGGAGCAGGGGCTCCGGAATCGCGCGCTCGGCCAGGTCGTAGACGCGCTTCCAGCTGCGCCGCTGGGTGCACACCACCTCGCCGTACATCAGGGCCCGTTCGACGGCGACCTTCGACGCCGACCAGTCCCACCACTCCCCGCCGTTCTTCGCGCCGCCGAGCTCGGTCGCCGTCAGTGGGCCCTCGGCACGCAGCTGCTTGATCACCGTGTCGTACGCCCCGTCGGGCAGGTCGTGGTTCCAGTGGGGGCGTGCGCGGTAGGCGCGGCGTCGGAACGCGAAGTGCGGCCATTCCTCGACCGGCAGGATGCATGCGGCGTGCGACCAGTACTCGAAGGAGCGGCCACCCGACCAGTACGCGTCGTCGACCGTGCGCCGGCCGACGGCGCCGAGACGCGCGTAGGGCACGAGCTCGTGCGAGCGGGCCAGGACCGAGATCGTGTCGAGCTGGACGGCCCCGAGGTGACGCAGCACCCCGGGCACTCCGCCCCGGCGGTCGGGAGCCCCCAGGAAGCCTTGCGCCCGCAGGGCGATCCGGCGCGCCTGGTCGGCGGAGAGTTCGAGGACGGGAGGCGGCGCAGACGTCATGCATCGAACCCTAGAGGGCCGCACCGACATCCCGCCCGGGTCTTCGGGTCTGCTCCTACCGCCGGGCCGGAGCGGCTCAGGAACGGGCCGGCAGGTACGGCTGGGTGCCGGGCAGTCCCAGATCTGCCGGGATCAGCGACCCGGTCCATGTGTCGCGCCGTATCCCCTTGTTGACCAGTGCGGACCGCTGCTCGCCCTCCATGCGGAAGCCCGTACGCCGGGCGACGGCCCGGGACGGCTCGTTGCCGACTTCGGCCCGCCATTCGAGGCGGTCCGCTGCGAGGACGGTGAACGCCCAGTGGGCCCCGCCGAGGACCGCTTCCGTCGTGAAGCCGAGGCCGCGGTGCTCCCGGGCCGTCCAGTAGCCCACCTCGTACGTTCCCGGGTGGCTCAGTCGGGTGAGGCCGAGGGCGCCGACGAGCTGCCCGTCGTCCCGCAGCACCACGGCGAAGTTGTACGCCGAGTCCTCCTGCCAGCCGGCCGGGGACAGTTTTCCGGTGAAGAGCTCCGCGTCGGCGCGCGTGTACGGGGAGGGAACGACCGTCCACCGCTGGATGTCCGGATCCTGGCAGGCGATGTACGCCCTGTCCGCGTCCTGGGGCCCGAAGGGCCGCAGGACCAGGCGTTCCGTGGTGAGGGTGATCGGTTCCATGCGGGGATTGTGGTGTTCCGGCGCGCGGGAAGCGAGCACTTTTGGGGCTTCCCGGCACCTTCCGCACCTCTGGGCCGTTGTCCTGGAAGGGTGCGGCGGGGGCAACGCTGTGGCAGCCCTCCCGGCGCGGCGGGGTCCTCGCTTACGATGGCCGTTGCGGTGGGGCCGACCTGCCGTGCCCGCGCCAGAGTCCATAACACGACCCAGTGCCAGGCCCGACCGGCAAGGAGACCAGCCTCAGTGTCCGTCTTCAACAAGCTCATGCGTGCAGGCGAAGGCAAGATCCTGCGCAAACTGCACCGCATCGCGGACCAGGTCAGCTCCATCGAAGAGGACTTCGTCAACCTCTCCGACGCCGAGCTGCGGGCGCTCACCGACGAGTACAAGGAACGGTACGCGGACGGCGAGAGCCTGGACGACCTGCTTCCCGAAGCATTCGCGACCGTCCGTGAGGCCGCCAAGCGCGTCCTCGGACAGCGCCACTACGACGTTCAGATGATGGGCGGAGCCGCCCTGCACCTCGGCTACGTGGCCGAGATGAAGACCGGTGAGGGCAAGACCCTCGTCGGCACCCTGCCCGCTTATCTCAACGCGCTCTCCGGCAAGGGAGTGCACCTGATCACGGTCAACGACTACCTGGCCGAGCGTGACTCCGAGATGATGGGCCGGGTCCACAAGTTCCTCGGTCTCGATGTCGGCTGCATCATCGCCAACATGACCCCGGCGCAGCGCCGTGAGCAGTACGCCTGCGACATCACGTACGGCACGAACAACGAGTTCGGGTTCGACTACCTCCGCGACAACATGGCGTGGTCCCAGGACGAGCTCGTCCAGCGCGGCCACAACTTCGCGATCGTCGACGAGGTCGACTCGATCCTCGTCGACGAGGCCCGTACGCCGCTGATCATCTCCGGCCCGGCCGACCAGGCCACCAAGTGGTACGGGGACTTCGCCAAGCTGGTCAGGCGTCTCACCAGGGGTGAGGCGGGCAACCCGCTGAAGGGCATCGAGGAGACCGGCGACTACGAGGTCGACGAGAAGAAGCGGACCGTGGCCATCCACGAGCCCGGTGTCTCGAAGGTCGAGGACTGGCTCGGGATCGACAACCTCTACGAGTCGGTGAACACGCCGCTCGTCGGGT
This sequence comes from Streptomyces sp. NPDC059499, assembly GCF_042749285.1. Lineage (NCBI taxonomy): Bacteria > Bacillati > Actinomycetota > Actinomycetes > Kitasatosporales > Streptomycetaceae > Streptomyces > Streptomyces sp. NPDC059499. Next base: position 700,366 of record NZ_JBHYTT010000003.1, on the reverse strand, counting down.
ACCTCAACAACGCCATCAAGGCCAAGGAACTCTTCAAGAAGGACAAGGACTACGTCGTCATCGACGGCGAAGTCATGATCGTCGACGAGCACACCGGACGTATCCTCGCCGGCCGCCGTTACAACGAGGGCATGCACCAGGCCATCGAGGCGAAGGAAGGGGTGGACATCAAGGACGAGAACCAGACCCTCGCCACGATCACCCTGCAGAACTTCTTCCGCCTGTACGGCAAGCTCTCGGGCATGACCGGTACGGCGATGACCGAGGCCGCCGAGTTCCACCAGATCTACAAGCTGGGCGTCGTGCCGATCCCGACGAACCGCCCCATGGTCCGTGCCGACCAGTCGGACCTGATCTACCGCACCGAGGTCGCGAAGTTCGCGGCGGTCGTCGACGACATCGCCGAGAAGCACGAGAAGGGGCAGCCGATCCTGGTCGGCACCACCTCGGTCGAGAAGTCCGAGTACCTCTCGCAGCAGCTCTCCAAGCGGGGTGTCCAGCACGAGGTGCTGAACGCCAAGCAGCACGACAGGGAAGCGCCGATCATCGCCCAGGCGGGCCGTAAGGGTGCCGTCACCGTCGCCACGAACATGGCCGGACGAGGCACCGACATCAAGCTCGGCGGCAACCCCGACGACCTCGCGGAGGCGGAGCTGCGCCAGCGTGGCCTCGACCCCGTCGAGCACGTCGAGGAGTGGGCCGCGGCGCTGCCCGCCGCGCTGGAGAAGGCCGAGCAGGCCGTCAAGGCCGAGCACGACGAGGTCAAGGAGCTCGGGGGGCTCTACGTCCTGGGCACCGAGCGGCACGAGTCGCGGCGCATCGACAACCAGCTGCGCGGTCGTTCCGGCCGTCAGGGCGACCCGGGCGAGTCCCGGTTCTACCTCTCGCTGGGCGATGACCTGATGCGGCTGTTCAAGGCGCAGATGGTCGAGCGCGTCATGTCGATGGCGAACGTTCCCGACGACGTGCCGATCGAGAACAAGATGGTGACCCGCGCGATCGCCTCCGCGCAGTCGCAGGTGGAGCAGCAGAACTTCGAGACGCGTAAGAACGTCCTGAAGTACGACGAGGTGCTCAACCGGCAGCGCGAGGTCATCTACGGCGAGCGTCGTCGTGTCCTGGAGGGCGAGGACCTGCAGGACCAGATCCGTCACTTCATGGACGACACGATCGACGACTACATCCGGCAGGAGACCGCCGAGGGCTTCGCCGAGGAGTGGGACCTGGACCGGCTGTGGGGTGCTTTCAAGCAGCTCTACCCGGTGAAGGTCTCGGTCGCCGAGCTCGAGGACGCCGCGGGTGACCTGGCCGGGGTCACCGCCGACTTCATCGCCGAGTCGGTCAAGGACGACATCCACGAGCAGTACGAGGAGCGCGAGAAGTCGCTCGGCTCGGACATCATGCGCGAGCTGGAGCGGCGCGTGGTCCTGTCCGTCCTGGACCGCAAGTGGCGTGAGCACCTCTACGAGATGGACTATCTCCAGGAGGGCATCGGCCTGCGGGCCATGGCGCAGAAGGACCCGCTGGTCGAGTACCAGCGCGAGGGCTTCGACATGTTCAACGCCATGATGGAGGGCATCAAGGAGGAGTCCGTCGGCTACCTGTTCAACCTGGAGGTCCAGGTCGAGCAGCAGGTCGAGGAGGTTCCGGTGCAGGATGCGGCGGAGCGGACCTCGCTCGCGAAGCAGGGCGCTCCTGTGGCGGCCGCCGCGCGTCCGGAGATCCGGGCCAAGGGCCTGGACGCCCCGCAGCGTCCGGACCGGCTGCACTTCTCCGCTCCCACGGTGGACGGGGAGGGCGGCATCGTCGAGGGCGACTTCTCCAACGGGGACAGTGACCGGTCCGAGGGCGACGGCATGACGCGTGCGGAGCGCCGCAAGGCGCAGAAGAGCGGTGGCGGCGGGCGTCGCCGCAAGAAGTAGCGCTCATCGTTCGAAGGGCCTGGGCCGGACACCACGTGGTGTCCGGCCCAGGCCCGTTTCTCTTCCGGGCCGCTGAGGGTGCGGGGGCCGTGGCGGGCCGCCGAGGCCCCGTGGAGCCCTGCGCGGACACGTGGCGGCCCGGTGGGCCCGCGGTGGACTGTCCGCCTCGCAGGGCGCCGGGTGCGGGTCGTGGCGGCGGGCGGCGCGCGGCGGGCGGCGGGCGGTGCGGCCCGTCGCGGCGTCAGTCGCCGGGCCGGCGAGATCCGGTGCGGGTCATCCGACGGCGGAGAGGCGTTCGCCTCCGAGGTCCACCGCGGCGCAGCGCCAGCGGAGGTCGGGGCCCCGTTCCAGGCGGAAGGCCATGGCGCGCACCTGTTCTCCCGTCGCGATGCTGGCGAAGGCCTCGACGACGCCGGTGGCCGGCTGTGTGCCGTGGCAGGTGCGCACGACGGGGCGCCTGCTCCCCGCTCCGAGCGGGGCGCCCGGAGCGAGTTCGGCCAGCTGGTCGTACGCCTCGCCGATCGTGTGGCCGAGCATCCAGTGCACCGGGCGCTGGCCGCTGAGGACGGCGAGCAGGCGTTCGGCGAACCACTGGTGCGGGCGCAGTGGCTGCCGTGGCCGGTGGGGTGCCCGCTGCGGCGGTACGGTGCCCGGCCTGGACCGGTCGCGTCGTCCGGCGGGCCTGGTCTTGTCCGTGCTCATGGTCGTAGCCCCCGTGCTGTCCGGAGCCCGGTCGCATACCGAGTGATACCGGGCGGTAACTTCTGTTGGGGACCCTTCTACGGGGGCGGCCCCCCGGCCCGCAACCCGCGTCCTGCGCGGAACGGGCCGCCGGAGAGATCACCTATCCGGGTGGCGGGCCCCGTGCCGCAAGGGGACCGGCGGGGGTGACGGCCGTTGCGGGGTGGACAGGAGGGGGTGGCTCGCGAACCCCGATGGGGGACCTCCCACGTATCCTGAGGACGTCGTCGACTACGGAAGCGGTCAGCCATGCGTGTGTACGTCCCTCTGACCCTCTCCGGTCTCGCAGCGGCACACGGGGCGGGCGAGGTCGGTCCCGGACCGCTGACCGCCTATGCGGTGACTCCCGGGCTGCGCGAGTGGTACGTCTCGGACGACATCGAGGAGCTGGAGTACGCGGCGCTCAACCGGGCCGCCTCCGCGTCCCTGCGGATGATCGCCGGGAAGCCGGACGAGTCCCGGCGCCGGGTGGTCGTCGCGCTCGACGTGGCGGACGGGGCGGCGGTCGCCGACCCGGATCACATCCTGGACGCGGCATCGCTCGGAGAGGTGCGCATCACGGACCCCGTGGCCCTGTCCAAGGCCGCCGCCGTGCATGTGGACGCCGATGACGCCGAGAAGGACGTCGCGGCGGCGGCGGCCGCCCTGGGGGCGGCGGACCTCGGTGACGACGACGCGCAGTTCACGGTGGACGGTGCGGAGGACCATGAGCTGCTGTGGTTCGGGATCCAGGAGATCCCCGGCCTGATCGGCTGAATGTCGTACCCGGCGAGTATTTTTCTTTCCATGGCGACTCCGGGTACGCAACACACTCATCTGGTCTGGGACTGGAACGGCACACTGCTCGACGACATCCACGCGGTCATCGGGGCGACGAATGCCGCCTTTGCCGAGATCGACCTGGCGCCGATCACCCTGGAGCAGTACCGCGAGACGTACTGCGTGCCGATTCCCAAGTTCTACGAGCGCCTGCTGGGCCGGCTGCCCACCGAGGCCGAGTGGGACCGCATGGACGGCATCTTCCACCGCCACTACGCCGAACAGCGGGTCGCCTGCGCGCTGACCGAGGGAGTCGAGGAACTGCTGGCGCAGTGGCGGCGGGCGGGCCACAGCCAGTCGCTGCTCAGCATGTACGGCCACGAGCAGTTGGTGCCGGTGGTGCGGGGCTACGGCATCGAGAGCCACTTCGTGCGCGTCGACGGCCGCACCGGGCCGTCCGGCGGAAGCAAGGCGCAGCACATGGAGCGGCACTTCGCGGCCCTGGCGGAGATCTCCCGGATATCGCCCGAGCGCGCGGTGGTCATCGGGGACGCGGTGGACGATGCCGTGGCAGCGGCCCATGTCGGGGCGCGTGCCGTGCTCTACACCGGTGGTTCGCACAGCCGTAGCAGCCTGGAGGCGGCGGGGGTGCCGGTGGTGGACACCCTGGCCGAGGCGGTCGCCCTGGCCGAACTGATGGGGGTCTGACAGGGACCGGCGGGCCCTCGGGGCCTGCGGGATCCGGCGGGCAGGGCATGCCGCGTCGGCCGATACGTACCGGAACGCCCCCGCGCGATGTCCAGAGTGTCAAAGTTCGGGTTCGTATTTTGTACATATGCGGCTCATGACGGTTGTGGGTGCCGGGGGGATAGCCTGGTGCCGTGATCAGCGCGATACGCCTCGGGGGCAGCGAAGCCCCCGGCCTGCGCCCGGAGTGCTACAGCACCCGGGCGATCCGCGATCTCCGCACCCCGGGCCGACTGCCGAAAATGGCCAATACGGTCCCGGGTATCTCCCATGGCGGCATAGCGTCGACCGAGACCGGAAATCCCGTGTCGTGGCGGTACGTCGCCCTTTCTCACCTACGTCACGCAACGGCGCGCGACAGGAGCCAGAGGACATGCAGACCAAGCTGGACGAAGCCAAGGCCGAGCTGCTCGCACGGGCGGCCCGGGTAGCTGACAACAGTCCGGGCGGTGGTGTCGGCGGCCCGGGGGGTACCCCGCGGGTGCGCCTTGCCGAGGCCGGCAGCGGGGCCGATCAGAGTGAGCGGCCGGGCCAGGACATGCTGCTCGCCTACCTCCAGCGCTACTACCTGCACACCGCTCCGGAGGACGTCACCGGCCGCGACCCGGTCGATCTCTTCGGGGCTGCCTCTTCCCACTACCGCCTCGCGGAGAACCGCCCGCAGGGCACCGCGAACGTCCGGGTTCACACCCCGACGGTCGAGGAGAACGGCTGGACGTCCAGCCACTCCGTCGTCGAGGTCGTCACCGACGACATGCCGTTCCTGGTCGACTCGGTCACCAACGAGCTGTCCCGGCAGGGCCGGGGCATCCACCTTGTGATCCATCCGCAGGTCGTCGTCCGCCGCGACCTCACGGGCAAGCTCATCGAGGTCCTCGCCGACGACAGGCACCGGGCCACCGGTGTGAAGAGGGGCAAGGGCCGCAAGGACGCCGAGGCCGAACTGCCGCACGACGCGCTCGTCGAGTCGTGGATCCACGTCGAGATCGACCGGGAGACCGACCGCGCCGACCTGAAGCAGATCACCGCCGATCTGCTCCGTGTCCTGTCCGACGTGCGGGAGACCGTCGAGGACTGGGAGAAGATGCGCGACGCCGCTCTGCGGATCGCCGACGAGCTCCCCGCCGAGCCCCTCGACGAACTCGGTGACGAAGAGGTCGAGGAGGCCCGCGAGCTGCTGCGGTGGCTCGCCGCCGACCATTTCACCTTCCTCGGCTACCGCGAGTACGAGCTCAGGGACAGCGACGCGCTGACCGTCGTCGCCGGCACCGGACTCGGCATCCTGCGCTCCGACCCGCAGCACAGCGAGGACGAGGCGCACCCGGTGAGCCCCTCCTTCGACCGGCTGCCCGCCGATGCCCGTGCGAAGGCCCGTGAGCACAAGCTGCTGGTCCTGACGAAGGCCAACAGCCGCGCGACCGTCCACCGCCCCAGCTACCTCGACTACGTCGGGGTGAAGAAGTTCGACGCCGACGGCAACGTCATCGGTGAGCGGCGCTTCCTCGGACTGTTCTCGTCCGCCGCGTACACCGAGTCCGTACGCCGGGTGCCGGTCGTGCGCCGCAAGGTCGCCGAGGTGCTCGAGGGCGCGGGCTTCACGCCCCACAGCCACGACGGCCGCGACCTCCTGCAGATCCTGGAGACGTACCCGCGCGACGAGCTCTTCCAGACGCCCGTCGACCAGCTGCGCTCCATCGTCACCTCCGTGCTCTACCTCCAGGAACGCCGCAGGCTGCGGCTGTACCTGCGCCAGGACGAGTACGGGCGCTACTACTCCGCGCTCGTCTATCTGCCGCGCGACCGGTACACCACCGGTGTGCGGCTCCGGCTGATCGACATCCTCAAGGAGGAACTGGGCGGCACCAACGTCGACTTCACCGCCTGGAACACGGAGTCGATCCTCTCCCGGCTGCACTTCGTCGTCCGGGTCCCGCCGGGCACCGAGCTGCAGCACCTCACCGACGCGGACGCGGACCGCATCGAGGCCCGACTCGTCGAGGCCGCCCGCTCCTGGGCCGACGGCTTCCAGGAGGCGCTCAACGCCGAGTGCGGCGAGGAACGCGCAGCGGAGCTGATGCGCCGCTACGGGCACTCCTTCCCCGAGGGCTACAAGGCCGACCACTCGCCGCGCGCCGCCGTGGCCGACCTGGTCCACCTCGAAGCGCTCAAGAGCGAGCGGAAGGACTTCGCGCTCAGCCTGTACGAGCCGGTCGGTGTCGGCCCCGGCGAGCGCCGCTTCAAGATCTACCGCACCGGCGAGCAGGTCTCCCTCTCCGCCGTGCTCCCCGCGCTCCAGCGGCTCGGCGTCGAGGTCGTCGACGAACGTCCGTACGAGCTGCGCTGTGCGGACCGTACGCACGCCTGGGTCTACGACTTCGGCCTGCGCATGCCCAAGGCCGCCGGCAACGGCGGTTACCTCGCCGACGACGCACGGGAGCGTTTCCAGGAGGCCTTCGCCGCCGTCTGGACCGGCAGGGCGGAGAACGACGGCTTCAACTCCCTCGTGCTGGGCGCCGGGCTGGACTGGCGTCAGGCGATGGTGCTGCGTGCCTACGCGAAGTACCTGCGCCAGGCGGGTTCGACCTTCAGCCAGGACTACATGGAGGACACCCTCCACAACAACGTCCACACCACCCGGCTGCTGATCTCACTCTTCGAGGCGCGGATGTCGCCGAGCCGCCAGAAGGCCGGCACGGAGCTGATCGACGGGCTGCTGGAGGAACTGGACGGGGCCCTGGACCAGGTCGCCTCGCTCGACGAGGACCGGATCCTGCGCTCCTTCCTCACCGTCATCAAGGCCACGCTGCGGACGAACTTCTTCCAGCTGGCCGACGACCACGAGCCGCACGACTACATCTCGATGAAGTTCGACCCGCAGGCCATCCCGGACCTTCCCGCGCCCCGCCCGGCGTTCGAGATCTGGGTGTACTCGCCTCGTGTCGAGGGTGTCCACCTGCGCTTCGGCAAGGTCGCCCGCGGTGGTCTGCGCTGGTCGGACCGGCGGGAGGACTTCCGTACGGAGATCCTCGGCCTGGTCAAGGCGCAGATGGTCAAGAACACCGTGATCGTGCCGGTCGGCGCCAAGGGCGGCTTCGTCGCCAAGCAGCTCCCGGACCCGGCCGTCGACCGTGACGCCTGGATGGCGGAGGGCATCGCCTCCTACAAGACGTTCATCTCGGCGCTGCTCGACATCACCGACAACATGGTGATGGGCGAGGTCGTGGCGCCCGCCGATGTCGTACGCCACGACGAGGACGACACCTACCTCGTCGTCGCCGCCGACAAGGGGACCGCGAAGTTCTCCGACATCGCCAACGACGTCGCCGTCGCGTACGGCTTCTGGCTCGGTGACGCCTTCGCCTCGGGCGGCTCCGCCGGCTACGACCACAAGGGCATGGGCATCACGGCCCGCGGTGCCTGGGAGTCCGTCGAGCGGCACTTCCGCGAGCTGGGCCACGACACCCAGACCGAGGACTTCACCGTCGTCGGCGTCGGCGACATGTCCGGTGACGTGTTCGGCAACGGCATGCTGCTCTCCGAGCACATCCGGCTGGTCGCCGCCTTCGACCACCGCCACATCATCATCGACCCGAACCCGGACGCCGCCACCTCGTACGCCGAGCGGCGCCGGCTCTTCGACCTGCCGCGCAGCTCCTGGGCCGACTACAACAAGGACCTGCTCTCCGCGGGCGGCGGGATCCACCCGCGTACCGCCAAGTCGATCCCGATCAACGCGCACATCCGTGAGGCTCTCGGCATCGAGTCGAAGGTCGCCAAGATGACGCCCGCCGAGCTGATGCAGAACATCCTCAAGGCGTCGGTCGACCTCGTGTGGAACGGCGGCATCGGCACGTACATCAAGTCGTCCGCCGAGTCGAACGCCGATGTCGGCGACAAGGCCAACGACGCGATCCGGGTCAACGGCGAGGACCTGCGCGCCCGGGTCGTCGGCGAGGGCGGCAACCTCGGGGCCACGCAGCTCGGCCGCATCGAGTTCGCCCGGGCCGGCGGCCGGATCAACACCGACGCGATCGACAACAGCGCCGGTGTGGACACCTCCGACCACGAGGTGAACATCAAGATCCTGCTCAACGGCCTGGTCCGGGACGGCGACATGACCGTCAAGCAGCGCAACAAGCTGCTCGCCGAGATGACCGACGAGGTCGGCCGGCTGGTCCTGCGTAACAACTACGCGCAGAACATCGCCCTCTCCAACGCCAGTGCCCAGGCACCGTCGCTGCTGCACGCACAGCAGCGCTTCATGCGCAGGCTCGGCCGCGACGGGCATCTGGACAGGGCGCTGGAGTTCCTGCCGAACGACCGGCAGATCCGCGAACTGCTCAACCACGGCAAGGGCCTGAGCCAGCCCGAGCTCGCCGTGCTGATCGCGTACACCAAGATCACGGCAGCCGACGAGCTGATCTCCACCAGCCTGCCGGACGACCCGCACCTGCAGAAGCTGGTGCACGCCTACTTCCCCGAGCAGCTGAGCGAACGCTTCCCGGAGGCTGTCGACGGGCACGCGCTGCGTCGCGAGATCATCACGACGGTGCTGGTCAACGACACCGTGAACACCGCGGGTTCGACGTTCCTGCACCGGCTCCGGGAGGAGACCGGGGCGTCGTTGGAGGAGATCGTGCGGGCGCAGTTCGCCGCCCGTGAGATCTTCGGCCTCTCCCAGGTGTGGGACGCCGTCGAGGCGCTCGACAACCAGGTGGCCGCCGATGTGCAGACCCGGATCCGTCTGCACTCCCGTCGGCTCGTCGAGCGCGGTGCGCGCTGGCTGCTCGGCAACCGGCCGCAGCCGGTCGAGATCGCGCAGACCGTCGAGTTCTTCCGCGACGGTGTCGGGCAGGTCTGGAACGAGCTGCCCAAGCTGCTCAAGGGCGCCGACCTCGAGTGGTACCGGTCGATCCTCGAGGAGCTCACCTCGGTGGGGGTCCCCGAGGAGCTGGCGGTGCGGGTGGCCGGGTTCTCCTCGGCCTTCCCGGCGCTGGACATCGTGGCGATCTCGGACCGTACGGGCAAGGACGCGCTGTCGGTGGCCGAGGTCTACTACGACCTCGCGGACCGGCTGGGCATCACTCAGCTGATGGACCGGATCATCGAACTGCCGCGCGCCGACCGGTGGCAGTCCATGGCCCGCGCCTCCATCCGCGAGGACCTGTACGCGGCGCACGCCGCGCTGACGTCGGACGTGCTGTCCGTCGGCAACGGGACGTCGACGCCCGAGCAGCGGTTCACGGCCTGGGAGGAGAAGAACGTGGCGATCCTGACGCGTTCGCGGTCCACCCTGGAGGAGATCCAGGGCTCGGACTCCTTCGACCTGGCGAACCTGTCCGTGGCCATGCGGACGATGAGGACGCTGCTGCGTACGCACGCGTGAGCGGGGGCGGCCGTCGGCCGCCACGACCGCGACCGCCGGACGGGCCGATGGGCCCGTCCGGCGGTCGTGTCATTTCTTGGACTTCGCGGGGGCGGTGAACTTCTCGTACTCCGCCACGACGTCCTTGGCCGGGCCGTCCATCCGCAGCGTGCCCGCCTCCAGCCAGAGCGCCCGGTCGCAGGTGTCGGTGATCGAACGGTTGCTGTGGCTGACGAGGAAGACCGTGCCGGCCTCCTTGCGGAGCTCGAGGATCCGGTCCTTGCTGCGCCGCTGGAACTTCGCGTCGCCCGTGGACAGGGCCTCGTCGATCAGGAGGACGTCGTGGCTCTTGGCGGCCGCGATCGAGAAGCGCAGCCGGGCGCCCATGCCGGAGGAGTACGTCCGCATCGGCAGGGTGATGAAGTCGCCTTTCTCGTTGATGCCGGAGAAGTCGACGATGTCCTGGTAGCGCTCGCGGATCTGTTCGCGCGTCATACCCATGGCCAGCCCGCCGAGCACGACGTTGCGCTCACCGGTCAGGTCACTCATCAGGGCGGCGTTCACGCCGAGGAGCGACGGCTGGCCCTGGGTGTGGACCCGGCCCTTCGTCGGGGGCAGCAGACCGGCGATGGCCTTGAGGAGCGTCGACTTGCCGGATCCGTTGGAACCGATCAGGCCGATGGCCTCACCCCTGTACGCGGCGAAGCTGACGCCCTTCACGGCGTGCACCTGGCGGGCGCCGCGCGGCTGCCCGCGCGACACGATCCGGTTCAGGGCGGAGGTGGCGCTGCCCTTCCCGGTGCGGGCACCGTTGACCGTGTAGGTGATGTGGACGTCGTCGACGACGACGGTGGGGACACGCGTGTCCGTGTCGGGGGTGTCAGCCACGTCCGTACCGCTCCTCGGCCTTCCAGAAGTACACGAAACCGCCGATCCCGCAGACGAGCGCCCAGCCCGTCGCGACGGCCCACACGTGCGGGGGCAGCTGGGCCCCGGTGAAGCTGTCGATGAGCGCGTACCGCATCAGGTCGATGTAGACGGCGGCGGGATTGCACTCGAGGGCCAGCAGGACGAACTGCGGGACCCGGTCGCCCGTCAGCAGGGTGTCGAGGCTCCACATCACGCCCGACGCGTACATCCACGTCCGCAGGACGAAGGGCGTCAGCTGGGCGATGTCGGGAGTCTTGGCGGCCAGCCGTGCCATGACCATGGAGATCCCCGTGTTGAACAGGGCCTGCAGGGCGAGAGCCGGGACGGCCAGCAGCCAGGACGGCCTCGGGTACTGGCCGAACACGAGAAGGATCATGAAGAGCGCGCCCAGCGAGAACAGCAGCTGCTGGAGCTGCTGGATGGCCAGGGCGATCGGCAGGGAGGCACGGGGGAAGTGCAGGGCGCGCACGAGTCCGGTGTTGCCGCTGATGGCCCGGGTGCCCGCCGTGATCGAGCTGGCGGTGAAGGTCCAGATGAAGACGCCGGTGACGAGGAAGGGCACGTAGTCGGGGACTCCGTGCTTGGTGTTCATCAGGACGCCGAAGATGAAGTAGTAGACCGTCGCGTTCAGCAGCGGGGTCATGATCTGCCAGATCTGGCCGAGCTTCGCCTGGCTGTACTGAGCGGTCAGCTTGGCGGTGGCGAACGCGGTGATGAAGTGCCTGCGCCCCCAGAGCTGCCGGACGTACTCCACGAGGGAGGGCCGGGCCCCGCTGACGGTCAGCCCGTGCCGGGCGGCGAGCGCGGCCAGCTCGCCGGGTTCGTGGACGGGGAGGAGGGCGGGAGGAGCGGGGTCCACCGGGGCCGGCGGTGCTGCTGTCTGGCTCACCACGATCGCTTTCGACGGAGGCAGGAGGAACAGGGCGAGCGGGCTCGTCGGATGGGACGGCACCGTATCGTCGCAACGCTGACACTAGGACGTTTGTACGTCGCAACGCAACCGTTTCGTCGTTACGGACTATCATGCGGTCCATGACCACCGAACGGGGAACCAGGCGCCGCACCCCGGCAGGCGCCGCCGTGCTGCGCGAGGACGTGACCGACGCCATCCGCGGTGCCGTCTTCGAGGAGCTCGCCGCGGTGGGTTTCGCGCGGATGTCCATCGAGGGCATCGCCCGCCGCGCGGGCGTCGGCAAGACCGCCGTCTACCGCCGCTGGAAGTCCAAGCTCCACCTCGTCCTGGACCTGGTCGCGGCCGTCGCCGCCCAGGGGATGCCGGCACCGGCGACCGGTTCGCTGTACGGGGACGTGCGCGCCGTGCTCGAACTCGCCGCGTACGCCCTGCGCCACCCCGTCGCCTCGCAGGTGATCCCGGACCTGCTGGTCGAGGCGGCGCGCAGCCCGGAGATCTCGGACGCCATCAAGGCCGCCCTGCTGGATCAGCAGCAGGGGGTGGCCGCCGTCGTCGTACGCGCGGCCGTGGCCCGGGGCGAACTGCCCGAGGGCAGCGATCCGGACCGGGCCCTGGACCTGATCGTCGGGCCGCTCTACTGGCGCCTCGTCGTGGTCCGCGGTGATCTGCCCAAGGGGTATCTCGACGACCTCGCGGCATCGGCGGTCCGGGCGCTCAAAGCCTGAGAGGGCCGCCGGGACGGCCGGCCGTGCTCAGGCGCCGTCGCCGAGCAGGCGGTCCGCGACCCGGCCCGCCGCCCCGCCGTCGTCGAGGTCGCAGTGTTCCCGCCGGAAGCTCTCCCGCGCGTCCGCGTGCAGGGCTGCCGTCGCCGGGGTGGCCCGCAGGGCCCGTGCCACCTCGTTCGTGGTGACGAGCAGGGGGCCCGGCGCACGGGCCTCGAAGTCCAGACAGAAGCCGCGCACGGTGTCCCGGTAGTGCTCCAGGTCGTAGGTGTGGAAGAGCACCGGGCGGCCGGTGAGTGCGAAGTCGAACACCAGGCCCGCGTAGTCCGTGACCAGGACATCGGCGATCAGCAGCAGCTCCGCGGTGCGGAGGTGCGTGGAGACGTCGCGCAGCGCCGGGTCGGCCGGCAGGCTGCCCGTCACCCGCGGATGCCTGCTGACGAGGACCGTGGTGCGACCGTCGAGCTCCCCCACCAGCGCCGGCAGGTCCAGTGCGGGCTCCCAGCGGTACAGCCGGGGCGAACCGGCCGGCAGGCTGCCCGGGGCGTGGGCGAGATGGTCGCGGTACGTCGGGGCGTACAGCACGACGCGGTCGCCCTCCGGGATGCCGAGCTGCCGGCGTACCCGTTCGGCGGTCTTGTCCCGCCCCGCCGCGAACAGCAGGTCATTGGCGGGTGAACCCGCCTCCAGGACCTCCCCGCCGTAGGCCAGGGCGCGCCGCAGGTGCGGGGTGGCGAAGCGGCTGGGGGAGACCAGGACCGACCACTGGGCGGAGCGGTGCGGCAGTGAGGCGAGGTCCTGGTGGTCGGCGTACAGGGTGTCGGCCAGGTCCAGGCCGAACCGGCCCAGCGGGGTGCCGTGCCAGGTCTGCACGACCGTCTGCTCCGGACGGCGCTCGAACCAGGCGGGCAGCGGACCGTCGGTGACGATCCGGCGGGCCCGCGCCAGCGCCTCGTACCAGGCGGTGCCGTGCTCCACGACGGGAGCGGCGGTGGGAGGTACCCGGTCCTCGCCCGCGGCGGATCCGTCGGTGACCCACAGGTGCTCGACATCGGTGCACCGGCGGACGAGCTCGGCGTGCACGGCGCGCGGGGAGTCACCGCCGGCGTACAGGACGGCGTCCCGGAGCGGCATCCCGCGCTGCGCCGGATAGTGCGCCGTACGCAGTCGGCCCTGGCGGTACGCCCCCCGCTCGGACTCTCCGAGCGCAGGTTCCGCGTGCACGGTCAGCCGGTCGCCGTGACGGCGGTCGAGCCGGAAGCCGGGGGCGGACCCGGCCGTCGGCCCGGCGGCGTGGACCGGTAGCCGGGCGGCGAGCGCTGCCCCCACGCGTACGGGCCTGCCGTCCAGGTGTACCTCCCAGTCGCCCTCGCGGGGCGGGCGGGGGAGCAGCGCGGCGAACCTGTCCCCCCGCCGTTCGGCGGGGACGGCCACCGTCCCGCCCAGGGTGCTGTGCCGCAGGACGAGCTCCCCCGGGGTGTGGGGGAACCCCTCGATGAGCAGCCCGCCGCCGGGCGCGGGCTCCGCGTGGTCCACGAGCGGGTGGCCGGCCACATCGACCACCAGGTGGCCCGCCGCGTCCGCGAGGGCCGGTGGCGGCAGGTCCGGGGCAGCGGCGAGCGGGACGTGGACGCCGCCGGTCACGAGGGCGGCGCGCCACCGGGTGCCCGGCTCCTGGGTCACCTCACGGGGGGCGCGGTGCGCACCGGCCGGCTCGGCGGCCAGCCGTGCGAGGGGGATCCGTACGGTGAACCGGCCGTCGTCGCCGTGCCGCACGGGGACGCTGTGCTCGGCCGCTCCGTCCCGGGTCAGTACCAGGGCGGTAGGGCGGGCGGTCCCGTGCAGCAGGCCGGTCAACTCCAGGGTGTCGCGCCCGCCGTCGTGCGTGAGGGCCAGGGCGGGCAGCTGCGTGACGGTCAGTTCGAGCCTGCCGTCCCGGTAGCCGAGCACCGCCCGCCGCCCGCCCTCCAGGTCGTGGACGAGCGGTTGTGCGGAGGCGGCGTCCACCGCGCGCAGGGCCGCCCGCCGCACGACGCCGTGTCCGGCCACCACCACACCCACCAGCCGGCTGCCCGGTCCCAGCCGCTCCGGGTCCAGGACCATGTCGAAGCCCGCGTAGTCGTAGCAGTGCAGCTCCTGACCGGAGTCGGCGGTCGCCCCGGGCATCCGGACCGTGCGTACGGGCACGGCCCGCAGCCGCCTGCTTCCGGCCGTACGGAGCACTCCCGCCTTCAGCGAGTGCCGGGCCGACTCCGCCGGGAGGTTGCGGATGTACGCGTACCCGCGGAGTGTCAGCTTCCCGTCCTCACCCCAGGCGGCCCCCACCAGCCGCGCCACCACGGGGAGATCGCCCCGGCCCAGCCGTGCCCCGGCGCCCTTGCCGCCGGAGACCTCCGGGTGCGTCGCCCGGCGCCGCCCCGGCAGGCCCTTCACCGCGAACGTCCCCACTCCGTTGGTCCGTTCGAAGGCGAGGACGGCCAGCAGTTCGTCCAGCCTGCGCTCGCGCACCAGCTGCCACCTGATGCGGGCCTCGGCCGGCAGCCCGGCCGGCACGGCGCTGTCCGCACGGTCGAGGAAGGCGCCCGCGCCGGCCATGAACGCCGCGCGGTAGGCGGGGCCGCCCATGGTGAGCCCCTCCAGGAAGTACACGAAGTCGTCGCGCAGACAGGACGCGTCGTACCGCCGCTGCTGCACGGGGTCGCGGTCCGCCAGGAACGCGCTGACCTGTTCACAGGCCTCGATCCGGTCCCGTACGCCCTTCACGTCCGTACGCCGCCGGGTGATCGACCCCTCCCGCACCCGCCAGTAGTAGACGTGTTCGCGCAGCACGTCCACCGATCCGGCGAGGTAGTGCGCCGGGATCATCACGGGGGTGTCCTCGTAGAGCTTTCCCACGGGGAAGGCGAAAGCGTGCCGGTCCCAGAAGGAGCGCCGGAACACCTTGTTCCAGGCGACCCGGTCGGACAGCAGCCGGGCGTCGCGGGTGATGTGGGTACGGGGGTGGTCGGCGGTCAGCCACCGGTACTGCCAGGCCTGTTGCCTTCCCTGCTCGTTCAGCCGCCACACGTTGCCCGTCGCCAGGTCGGAGCCGGTCGACTCCAGGGACGCCACCATCCGTTCGTACGCGTCGTGCACGACGATGTCGTCGCTGTCGGCGAACGCCAGGTAGGGGACGCCGGGGGTGGTGCGGGCGACCCCCGTGTTGCGGGCGGCGCTCAGTCCCGCGTTGGGCTGGTGGACGCAGCGGAAGCGCGCGTCCCGGCGGGCGAAGTCCTCCGCGATCCGGCGGCTGCCGTCCGTCGAGCCGTCGTCGACGAGCACCACTTCGAGCGCGTCGAGGGACTGGCCGGCCAGGGAGGCGAGGCACTCCTCCAGGTACTCCTCGACGTTGTGCACGGGGACGACGACGCTGAGGAGTGGCTTCATGTACGGCTCAACCCGGGTGAGCGCCCCGGGTCACCGGCGCTAACCCGAACGGGTGAATGTTCGTCCCGGGGGGTGCGGGGTCCGCACTACGCTCGGCTGCCATGCTCCTCAGTGTTGTCGTGCCCGTCCACCGCGTTCAGGGGTACCTGAGGGCGGCCCTGGAGTCCGTGATCGCCCAGTCGTTACGGGACTGGGAGCTGATCGCCGTCGATACCGGCCCGCCGGACGGCGGCCTGGCCATCGCACAGGAGTTCGCCGATCGGGACTCCCGGGTGCGCGTGCTGCACAGGGACGGTCCCGGAGCGCCGGCCGCTCCCGGAGACCTCGGCGCTCCGGGGGGCCCGGGCGGTCCCGGTGGTCTGGGCGCCGCCCGCAACGCCGGGGCCGCCGAGGCGCGCGGAACCTACCTGCTGTTCCTCGACGGGGACGCCCTGCTGCTTCCGGGCGCGCTGGCGGAGATCGCGGAACGGGTGGCGGCGGACCGGCCGGACGTACTGAGCCTCGGCCACGACCGCGTCGACTGGTGGGGCGAGGTCCTGCCGGGAGACGCTCTTACCGCGGCCCGCAAGCAGCTCTTCCGCCGCGCGTTCTGGACCGCCCACGGGCTGCGCTTCACCGAGGGGCCGTACGACGACGTCGTGCCCGTCCACCGTGCGGCCCTCCTCGCCTCCGACGCGGGCACCCTCGCCGCACTCGACCGGGTCTGTGTGCGCCACCACCTGCGCCGCACCGGCACGTTCGCCACGACACCCGGCCGCGCGCACTTCGCCGTCATCGACGTGTACGGGCATCTGGTCGCCGAGACCGGCGGCGACCCCCGGATCCGGGCCGCCCGCACCGCGTACCTGAGAGCGGTGCTCGACGACCCCGGCCGGATCGCCCCCGCCGACCGCGCGGATTTCTTCCGCGCCGCGGGGCTCCCCGGCCGGTACGCCGCACACCGCGCCAGGGGAGCCGTCCTGGCCCGGCGCACGCGGGCGCGAGCCGCCCTGCGCGCGGGCAGGAAGTCGCTGCGCGCCCGCGTGATGCGGGCCGTCTACCGACTGGACCTGAGGCGGCCGCTGGACCCCGGCCTCGCCGTGTACGGGGCCTACTGGAACCGGGGCGTCGCCTGCAATCCGGCCGCGATCTACGCCAAGGCCCGTGAACTCGTCCCGCACATCCGCGGGGTCTGGGTCGTCTCCTCCCGCCACCGCGACCGGATGCCGCCCGGGGTGCCGTACGTGATCGAGGGCTCCCGCGCCTACTGGCGGACCATGGCCACCGCCACGTACCTCGTCAACAACTCCAGCTTCCCCGGGGGCTTCACCAAACGCCCCGGCCAGATCTACCTGCAGACCCACCACGGGACGCCGCTGAAGACCATGGGCCTGGACCAGCGCCCGTATCCCGCCCTCACCGGCGGTGTCAGCTTCGAGCGGATCGTGGCCCACACCGACCAGTGGGACTTCAGCCTGTCGTCCAACCCGCACACCACCGAGGTCTGGGACCGGGTCTACCCCTCCTCGTACGAGCACCTGCCGCTCGGCTATCCGCGCAACGACATCCTCTTCACGGCCACCCGGGAGCGGACCGAGGAGATCCGGGCCGGTCTCGGCATCGCCCCCGGCCGGACCGTCCTGCTGTACGCGCCGACCCACCGCGACTACCGGAAGGGCTTCGTCCCCCGCCTCGACCTGGAGCGCCTCGCCCGCGCTCTGGGGCCGGAGTACGTGGTGCTGGTGCGGGCCCACTACTTCTACGGGCGCGCGGCCGGACCGGTCGTGGGGGAGCGGGTCGTCGACGTCACCGGACACCCGCGGGTCGAGGAGCTCTTCCTGGCCTCCGACGGGCTGATCACCGACTACTCGTCCCTGATGTTCGACTACGCCTGCCTGGACCGCCCGATCATCACCTACGCGCCGGACTGGGCCGCCTACCGTGCCGCACGCGGCACGTACGTCGATCTGTTTTCCGGCCGCCCCGGCGACGCCCCGGGGGCCGTCGCCACCACGGAGGACGAGCTGCGGGAGCTGCTCCTCGGCGGGGAGTGGCGGTCTCCGGACGCGGCCGTGCTGCGTGCCGCGTTCCGCAGCCGGTTCTGCCCGTACGACGACGGGCACGCGGCGGAACGCGTGGTGCGGCGGGTTTTCCCCGCCGTCCCGGAGTGAACCCCGCACTCACCCGCAGGAGGCGATCCCTCCGTGCCCCTGCGTGCCCCTGCGTCGTTGTGTCCAACAGCGCGCGCACACCGCAACGTTGGGAGAAGGCCATGCACAGGTCCGCCTACGAGCAGATGGAACTCTGCATCCAGGAGTATCTGCCCAAGTCCCGCAGGCACCGCGTGGTCGACCTCGGTTCGCGGATCTCCGGCAAGCAGACCCGTACGCACCGGGGGCTGCTGGCGGGCCATGACATCGACTACTTCGGTGTCGACGTGCTCGACGGGCCCAACGTCGACGCCGTGATGGGGCGGCCCTACCGGATCCCCGCCAAGTCACGCAGTGCCGATGTCGTCCTGTCCGGCCAGGCGTTCGAGCACATTCCGTTCTTCTGGGTGTCGATGCTGGAGATCGCGCGGGTGCTGAAGCCCGGCGGCTACGCCTTCATCACCGCCCCCTCGCGCGGGCACGCCCACGATGCGCAGGACTGCTGGCGCTACTACCCCGACGGGTTCCGTGCGATGGCCGCGCACTCGCGCCTCGAACTCTGCGAGGCGTATACGGACTTCCCGCCCACGAAGGGCATCTGGCACGACTACGGGTCCATCGACACGAAGGCCGCCTACTGGGGCGACTCCGTCGGCGTCTTCCGAAGGCCGCAGGGTCATCCCCGGCCGGTGGCCCGGCTGAGGAACCGGCTGGCGATGTTCGCCGTGCGGGAGACGGCCGTGTGGTGGGCCAACCGGGTCGGTGGAGTGGACCGGGTGCCGCTGCCGCGTCCGCTGGACGGGCGTGAGCGGTGCGGGCGCCCGGAGAGCCGGCCCGTCACATCAACGACAGGTTGACGAAAGATGACATGAGCCGCAAAACGCGCGTACCCTCCGGCGGCATGGCTTGGCGCAACGCCGTCAACGGCGTCCTTCAGCAACTCACCGGGTACCAGCTCAGTCGCGCGGCCGTGCCCGCTCCCCGCTCCGCCCCGGCACCGACGACGGGCGGCACGGCGGACCGGCAGCCGGGGACGGCGGTCCCGACGGACCGGCCCGCGGCGAAACTGCCCGCGGCGGCGAAGAAGCCGGCAGCCAAGGCCGCGCCCCGGTTCCCGGCGGACTACGACGACGAGGCGAAGGACATCATCCGTGCGGTGAAGCCGTACACGATGACCTCGCCGGAGCGGCTCAACGCCTTCGTCCTCGCCACCCGGCACATCGTCAAGCACGACATCCCCGGCGACATCGTCGAGTGCGGTGTCTGGCGCGGCGGTTCCATGCAGGCCTGCGCCAAGACGCTGTTGTCGCTCGGTGAGACCGGTCGCGACCTGTACCTCTTCGACACGTACGAGGGCATGACCCCGCCCACCGCGGAGGACCTGCGGCGTGACGGCCGGCCGGCCCAGGAGCTCCTGGACGCCCAGGGCAGGGACCGGCCGATCTGGGCGGTGGCCTCGCTGGAGGACGTACAGGCGGGGTTCGAGAGCGTCCCGTATCCGAAGGACCGGGTCCACTACGTGCAGGGCAAGGTCGAGGACACCGTCCCGGAGCAGGCGCCCGGGCAGATCTCGATCCTCCGGCTGGACACCGACTGGTACGCCTCGACCAAGCACGAGCTGGAGCACCTCTACTCGCGTCTGGTGAGTGGCGGGGTGCTCCTGATCGACGACTACGGTTACTGGCAGGGTTCGCGCCAGGCCGTCGACGAGTTCCTGGACGAGACCGGCGCACAGCTGCTGCTGCTGCGCATGGACGAGGGCCGGATCGCCGTCAAGCCCTGAGCGGTCCGCCGGTACACGCGAGCCCCGTGCCTCCCCGGCACGGGGCTCGTTCGTTAAGCAGAAGACCTGTTGCAGAAGACCAGTTGAGGTTGTCCGCCCGGAAGGATCGTGCGCAGCGCATGGCACCCCGTCTCACCGTCGTCGTCCCGCTCTACAACGTCGAGGAGTACCTCGGAGCCTGCCTGGACTCGCTGGCCGAACAGACCATGACCGATCTCGAGGTGGTCATGGTCGACGACGGTTCGACCGACAACAGTGCCGGTGTGGCACTGGAGTTCTCCAGGAGGGACTCGCGGTTCCGGCTGATCAGGCAGGAGAACGCCGGGCTCGGCGCCGCGCGCAACGCCGGGGCCGGACAGGCGCACCCGGACGCGGAGTTCCTGGCGTTCGTCGACAGCGACGACATCGTCCCGCCCGGCGCCTACGAGCGGATGCTCGGTGAACTCGACAGTTCCGGCTCGGACTTCGCCACGGGGAACGTGCTCAGGCTGCGTGCGAACGGCGCGCTCGAACAGTCCCCGATGTTCCGCAAGCCGATGGAGAGGGCACGCAGGGCCACGCACGTCACCCGGGACTGGATCCTGCTCGGCGACCGCATCGCCTGCAACAAGGTGTTCCGCAGGTCGTTCTGGGACCTGCACTCCTTCGCCTTCCCGGCCGGAGTCCTGTACGAGGACATCGCGGTGGTCCTCCCCGCGTACTTCCTGGCCCGCTCCGTTGACGTCGTCGAGGAGCCCGTCTACCACTGGCGGGACCGCGACGGTTCGATCACCACCCGGCGCGCGGTGGCCAGGGGCATCCGCGACCGGGTCACCGCGGTCTCCACCGTGAGCCGGTTCCTCGCCGACCGCGGCATGACGGAAGCCCGGCGCCGCTACCACGAGCACGTGCTCTCCGGCGATCTGTGGCTGTTCATCGAGGCGCTCCCGGACGGCGACGCCGCCTTCCGGGAGGCCTTCCTCACGCACGCGAACGCCTTCGCCGACACCGTCGAACAGGCCGTCCTGGACGCGCTGCCCCTGCATCTGCGGGTCAAGTGGCAGCTGATCCGGGAACGCAGGATGACGGAGCTGCTCGCGCTCCTCGGCCATGAGTCACGCGACCGGGACACCTTCCACGTCCGTGGCCTGCTGCGCCCGAGGGCCCAGTACCCGGGCGTCGAGGGAACTCTCCCGCGCCGCGTCACCGCGCTCACCGGCGCGGACCTCCCCGTGCACGCGCATCTCACCGAGGCCGTGTGGCGGGACGGGCAGCTGCACCTCAAGGGGTACGCGTACGTCCGCAACGCCCCGGGGAAGTCGGCCGGGGCCGGCTGGCTCAGGTCGGGCAGACGGCTGATTCCGCTCCGGATGCGTACGACGGCGACGGACGAGGCGGCGGCGGGATCGGGGCGGTCGCTGCACCACTACGAACGGTCCGGATTCGAGACCGTCGTCGACCCTCGCCGGCTCGCCGCCCGAGGGACGGGCCGGGGCACCCGGACGGTCTGGAAGCTGGAGTCCGTCGTCGTCGGCGGGGGACGGCCGCGCCGGGGGCCGATGCGGCTGCTCGGCAATCCGGCGGCACCGGCGGTGCGGTACGTCGACGAGCGCACCCGGATCGTCCCCGTGCTCTCCGGGAACAAGCTGGAGCTGCGGGCCGAGCGGATCGGCGCCGTCCTCGCCGGCCACCGGGCGACGGTCGACGGCGACGGTGTCCGGATCGCGGTACGGCTTCTCAGGGGCGGGGCGCCGACCGCCCTGCGGATCCAGGAGTGGCGCACGAAGGAGACCCGGGAGTTCCCCCTGGTGCTCAGCGAGGAGGGGGCGGGCCCGGACACCGTCTTCGCCGAGGTGCCGCTCGACGCCTTCCGGGGCTCCGACGGCGACTGGGGTGTCCAACTGGTCGGAGGGGGAGGCCGGCTGACGGTGGCCGCCCGCCCGGAGACCGAAGCCGGCCGGTATCCGCTGGCCGGGGGCCGTGAACTGTATGCCGCGGCCAACCCCTCCGGCGACCTGGTCCTCACCGACCGGACCGTGCAGGCCGTCGCCGTACGCCTGTCGTGGACGGACGGCGACGGTCTCGTCGTCGAGGGGAGTCTCCCGGTGGCCGCGGGCCGCCGGGCGGAGCTGTGCCTGCGCCACAGCGGTCACCAGGAGGAGGCCGCCTTCGCCGTGGAGCGTGTGGACGCCGGATTCCGTGCGGTGCTCTCTCCCGCGGCCGTCGAGGGAACCTGGGGCACCCTCCCGCTCGCCGAGGGCCGTTGGCACCCCTTCCTGCGCGAGCAGGGCGAGAGGGACCCGGAGAACTACCTGCCGCTGCGTGTGGCACCCCAGCTCCACGCCGGTCTGCCGATGCACCGGGAGTCCGGGGGGCGCGCCTTCACCGTGGAGCGCCTCTCGCACGACCGGCTCGCACTGCGGTCCGGGAGCGCCCTGGATGTCCGGGACCGGGGCGCCTACGGGCAGCGCCGGCTGCGCGAGCGCTACGCAGCCGCGCGCGGAGGGGACCTGCGTCCGGCCGTGCTGTACTCCAGCTTCGACGGGCGCCAGTACTCGGACTCGCCGCGTGCCGTGCACGAGGAGCTGGCGCGGCGCGCCACCGGTGCCGAGCACCTCTGGGTGGTCCGCGACCAGCAGGCCGCCGTGCCCCCCGGGGTCCGCGCCGTGACCCTGTACAGCGCCGAGTGGTACGAGGCACTGGCCCGCAGCCGCTGGATCGTCACCAACACACAGCTGCCGGAGTGGTTCGAACGGGCCGAGGGCCAGTTCGTCGTGCAGACCTGGCACGGCACCCCCCTCAAGCGCATCGGCCAGGACTTGGCAGGCAGCTCCTGCGCGGACACCGCGTACATGGCGTCCCTGCCGCGGCGGGCCGCCCAGTGGAGTGTCCTCGTGTCCCCGAACAGCTTCTCCACCCCGGTCCTGCGCCGTGCCTTCGGCCACACCGGTGAGGTACTGGAGTGCGGCTACCCGCGCAACGACCTGCTGTACGCCCCCGACCGGGAGAAGGTCGCGGCCTCCGTACGGGAGTCGCTCGGTGTACCCGAGGGCAGGCGCGTCGTCCTGTACGCCCCCACGTGGCGCGAGGACGGGCCCAGACGGAGCGGCCGGTACGGCCTCGATCTCCAACTGGACCTGGAACAGGCACAGAAGGCACTCGGTGACGACCACGTCCTGCTGCTGCGCCGCCACTACATGGTCGGCGGGAGCGTCCCGGAGAGCGACTTCGTCCGCGATGTGTCGCGCTATCCGGACGTCGCCGGACTGATGCTGATCAGCGATGTCCTGGTCACGGACTACTCGTCCCTGATGTTCGACTTCGCGCAGACCGGCCGGCCGATGCTCTTCCACACCTACGACCTGGAGCACTACCGCGACACCCTGCGCGGCTTCTGCTTCGACTTCGAGGCCAGGGCCCCCGGCCCGCTGATCCCCACCTCGGCCGGTGTCGTCGATGCCCTGCGCGACCCGGAGGGTGCGATCGCCGGCCACCGTGACGCGTACGCCCGGTTCCGTGAGTCGTTCTGCGATCTCGACGACGGTACGGCGGCGGCGCAGGTCGTGGACCTGATGCTGAAGGGGGCGCAGGCGTGAACGCCCCCGACTTCAGCTGTGTGGTCACCGCTGCCGCGGACTCCACGGACGCCGCGGCCCTGCGTGCGTCCGTGGAGTCCGTGCTCGACCAGAGCCTCCGTTCCGTCGAGGTTCTCGTCGTCCTGCCCGCGGACGGCGACGCCACCGTCCGCGCGGCGGCCGAATCCCTCACCGGGCTCTCCCCGGACCGGGTCCGTCTCCTCGTCGCCGAGCCGCCGGCCCGCTCCACCGCCGCTCTGCGCAACACCGGCCTGGACGCGGCCCGGGGCACCTACGTCCTCGTGCTCGGCGGCGGCGAACGCCTCCAGCGGCACGCCTGCCGCGCCCTCCTGGAGGCCGGCACGCGCACCCGCGCCGACCTGGTCGCCGGGTGCTGGAGCCGGCTGACCGGGGACGGGGTGAAGGAACAGGAACCGGCCTGGCAGCAGACGCTGTTCGCCCGCTCGCGGACTCTCGCCCGATTCACCGACGCCCCCGAACTCTCCGTGCACGACGCGCTCGTGACGGGCTTCTGCCTGCGCCGCGAGGCCCGGGAGCGGCACGGGCTGCGCTACGACGAGGACCTCACCCACAGCGAGATCATGTTCGGCCCCCTGGCGGCGGCGGTGGTCGGCCGGATCGCGCTGGTGCGCCGCCGGATCGTCTCCGGGCAGGCATTACCCGACCGCGGCCCGGGACTCGCAGGACTCGTCGAGGCCCACCGGCGTGTGTGCCACGTGCTGGTGGCCCAGGGGCTCACCGAGCTGTGCGAGCAGCGCGAGCGGGCCTTTTTGACCGACCGTCTCGTGCCGCTGGTGCGGTTGTTCCCGGAGCTGCCCGCCGCCGAGCGCGACCGGATCGCCCGGAGGGCGGCCAGAGTCCTGCCGGAGTGCGTACCCGAACCCGCCCTGCTCACCCTGGCGCCCGTCGAACGCGTGGGTGTCCGGCTGCTGGAGCGCGGTGACGCGGACGGGGTGCTGGCGGCGGCGTACGCGCTGCGCAGGCGGGGCACGGTGGCCGCACCGCTCACCGCGGGGGACGACGGGCGGGTGTACTGGCAGGGCGAGGAGCGGGATCCCGCACTGGACGTCACCGAACTCGGCCACCAGCACCGTACGTTCGGTGAGCTGAAGCTGATGAACAGACTCACCCGGTACGAGACCGGGGGCGGCCGGGTCCTCCTCGAGGGCCGCCTCGTCCTGCCCGCGCACACGGGCCCGGGGGACTCTCCGAGCGCCCGGCTCGAGTTCCGGGTACGGGACGGCTCCCGCACGTTCGGCCTGCCGGTCGACGAACTCCGGCGCGACGCCACCGGAATCAGCTGGCGGACCCGCGCCGACCTCACCCGGATCCTGCGCCCCCTCGGGGCCCGCGACACCGTGTGGGACGCCAGGATGGTGCTGGAGGACGGCCCGGTGCGCTCGGTCAGCGACCTGTTCGCAGCCCACGACCTCGTGGGCCCGGCGGACCGCTCTCCCGCCCTGCCCCGCCTCGGCCGGGCAGCCGGGGACACCTGGCAGCCCTATGTCACGCTCAAGGACCACCTGGCGCTCCGGCTCGAAGCCCGCCGACGCCCCGCCCGCACGGTGCGGCGACTGGTCCACTACGCGACCCACTTCCGCCCCGCACGCAGGGCGAGGCTCCTGACGCGCGCCCTGGGCAGGCGCCGCGACCGGCTGCACGCCCGGGGGCTGAAGGTCTCCGTCTACCACTCCTGGTTCCTTCGGCTGCCCGTACGCAAGGGGTCCGTGGTCTTCGAGAGCCACATGGGCACGTGTTACGGCGACAGCCCCCGGGCCATTCACGAGGAGGTCCGCGGCAGAGGGCTTCCGCTGCGCTGCGTCTGGTCGTACGAGAGCTCCACGGACGGCTTCCCGGACGGCGCACGGCTCGTACGCCGCTGGTCGTGGCGGTATCTGTGGGCGCTGGCCCGGGCCGAGTACTGGGTCGACAACCAGGGCTTCCCGCAGTCCCTGAGCAAGCCCTCCCGCACCACCTACCTGCAGACCTGGCACGGATCGGCGTACAAGCGCATGGGCTTCGACGAGACCCGGGTGCGCCTGCAGAACGCCCCGCAGCGTGAGCGGCTCCAGGATGCGGTGCACCGCTTCGACCACTTCCTCGTCCGCTCCGAGCACGATGTGCGCACCCTCGCCCGCGCCTACCGGCTCCCGGAGAAGGCGCTGCTGCGCACCGGTTATCCGCGCAACGACGTCCTGGTGGCCGCACGTGCCAGGGACGAGGCGGAGGGACGGCTGCCGCGTCCGGCGCTCGCCGGGGAACTGGGCCTGCCCGACCACCGCAAGGTGGTGCTCTACGCGCCGACGTTCCGGGGCGGTCCGGGGAAGCGCAAACGCCGACGGCTGCTGCTGGACGCCGCGCGTTTCGCGGAACGCTTCGGGGACGAGTACACGCTGCTGGTCCGTGCGCACTACCTGGAGGCGGCGAGTCTGCCTCCGTGCCCGCCGGGGACGGTCGTGGACGTCTCCGACCACCACGACGTCAGCGAGCTGCTGGCGCTCGCCGACGTACTGGTCACCGACTACTCGTCGATCATGTTCGACTACGCCCTCCTGGACCGGCCGGTCGTTCTCTTCGCGCCGGACCTCGACGCGTACGCCGCCGAGCGGGGCAGCTACTTCGACCTGCGGGCCAAGGCACCGGGGCCGGTGGTGGAGACCGAGGACGAGCTGTTCGGTGTGCTGGCGCGCCTGAAGGCGGCGGACACCGGTTTCGAGGCGGAACGCAGGTCCTTCGCGAAGGAGTTCGGCGCCTACGACCGGGGAGACGCGGCACGTGCCGTCGTGGACACCGTGTTCGCCCGCCATGTGTCCGACGCGCGTACCGGGGAGGTCGGCCGATGAGCCGCAGCCGTGATGTCTTCATCGTCGCGAACAGCACGGACGAACTCGGGGGTGTCACCGCGTGGATGCACCGGACGGCCCAGCTGTTCCTGGAGCAGGGCCACCGGGTCCACACCATCGGCATCCACGCGGCCGAGCTGAGGATGGCCCTGCCCGAACCGCCGGGCTACCCCGTCACACCGCTGTACCCGGCCCATCCGCCGACCCCCTGGGCCCCCCGGGGGGTGCGGGACCGTTTCCGGTTCACGGCCCGGCGCGACGAGGCGGCCCGTGCGGCCCGCAAACGGCAGGCGGTGGGCCGGCTCTCGGAGATCTTCCGTGGCGCCCGGCCCGGCGGAGTGGTGATCGTCAGCCAGGTCTGGGCGATGGAATGGGTCGGCGAGGCGGACACCGCCGGACTACGGGTCATCGGGATGAGCCATGAGTCCTACGACTACTCCCGTGCGAGTCACCGCTACCGCTGGATCAAGAACCACTACGCGGGGCTCGACCACTGGCTCGTCCTGACCGAGGAGGACGCCGACATCTGGGCGGGCGACGGGATGAACAACGTCGGCTTCATGCCCAACGCCCTGGCCGCCCTGCCCGAAGTGCCCTCCCCGCGCCGCGAGAAGGCGGTGGCGAGCATCGGCAGGCTCACCGACCAGAAGGGCATCGACATGCTCCTGGACACCTGGGCGCTGGTGGCCCCGCGTCGCCCCGACTGGCGTCTGGACGTGTACGGGGCGGGCGAGGACGAGGCGGAGCTGCGGGCACAGTGCGCGGGCCTGGGCCTGGACGGCTCGGTCGGGTGGAAGGGCCGCACGGACGACGTTCCCGGCGCGCTCGCGGCCTCCTCCGTCTTCGTGCAGTCCTCGCGAGGCGAGGGATTCCCGCTGGCGCTGATGGAGGCCATGGCGAGCGGTGTCCCGTGTGCCGCGTTCGACTGCGCACCGGGAGTGCGGGAGATCGTGCGCGACGGTGAGGACGGGCTGCTCGCGCCCGCCGGGGACATCGGCGAACTCGCCGACCGGCTGCTGCGGCTCACCGGCAATCCACGGATGCGGGACGCGATGGGGGACCGGGCCCGGGCCAACGTCCAGCGGTTCTCCGAGGCGGAGATCGTGCGCCGCTGGGAAGAACTGTTCGCGTTCCTGGAGCGCTGAGCGTTCCAGGAACGCCCAGCGCTCCACGGGTGAGGTGTGCGGAGGCGGGTTCGCCCCCCGCACACCTCACCCGTTGGTGTACTCCCGCACGGTCACCTGCCGGGGCACCCCCGTGGGGCCCCGGCCGCCCGTCGGCAGGGGCAGCGGCAGCCCCGAGGTGTCGCCCAGGAAGACCCGGCGCACCACCCGCTCCGCCGCGTGCCCGTCGTCGTACGGGCAGAACCGGGCCCGGAACGCCGCCCGCCGCTGCGCCGAGCGCGGGCCGCGCCAGTGGTCCGTGGCGAAGATCTCGTGCAGCTCGTCCTGGCTGCGCGCCACCGCTCCCGGCGGGAAACCCTCCAGGTCGAAGTAGGTGCCGCGCGCCGCCTCGTAGGCCTGGCTGTCCTCGAGGTGCAGGACGACCGGCCGGTCCAGGTTGACGTAGTCGAACATCAGCGACGAGTAGTCCGTGATCAGTGCGTCCGAGGCGAGACAGAGTTCCTCGACGGAGGGATGGGCGCTGACGTCGATGATCTGCGGGTGAGGGGTGCGTCCGGCGATGGTGCGGGCCGCGGATTCGGTGTCCAGGTAGTGGGAGCGGGCCAGGATCACGAAGTGCGGGCCCAGGACGCGGACGAGCTGGTCCAGGTCCAGGGTGTGCTCCTGGTCGCGCCGGTAGTCGCGGTGCGTCGGGGCGTACAGGACGGCGGTGCTCCCCGCCGGGACGGCCAGGCTCTCGCGGAGCTGCGCGATCCGGGCGGGGCCGGTGCGGCGGAAGACGTCGTTGCGCGGATTGCCGTACTCCAGCGTGGTGTAGCCGGAGGGGTAGGTCCGCTCCCACACGAGGGTGGAGTGCTGGTTGGCGGAGAGCGAGAAGTCCCACTTGTCGACGTTGCTCAGCAGCGTCCCGAAGTCCATGGAGCCGGCCGCGGCGGGACGGTGCACGAGGTCGATGCCCATCGTCTTCAGGGGCGTTCCGTGATGGGTCTGCAGCAGCACCTGGCCGCGGCGCTTCACCAGCCGCCGGTCGAAGTTGACGTTGTTCACGAGGTACTTGGAGCGGGCCAGGGCCGTCCAGTAGGCAAAGGTTCCCGGGTGCAGCACCTGGGTGGCCGCCGGCACGGTGTGCGCGTCCTCGGGGCGGCAGATCCAGGAGGTGCGCAGCCCGGGGACCAGTGCGCGGGCCGTCTCCTCGACGGCTGCGGGGCTGCAGGTGTAGCCGCGGTTCCAGTAGGCGGCGAACACCGCGTCCGAGGGCCGGACCGGAAGGCGCAGCTGGACGCGGTAGTGCAGCTGGAGGACGGCCCCGCGCACCACCCGGCGCAGCGCCGCCGTACCGCGGCGCAGCCGGCCGCGCAGCTGCTGTGCGGACCACAGAGCGCGGTAGGTGCGGTGGGCGCCCAGCCGGAACAGCGCGTGCCGCAGCCGGGCGCGGCGCGGTACGGGGGCGCCCGGGGTGCGGTAGCGGCGGCAGTGGGCGCGGGCGAGGCGGAAGAACTGGCCCCGTGTGCCGCGGGGGAGCCGGCCGCGGGAGGTGAACAGCGTCGAGAAGTGGTCGAGCATCCGGCGGAACATCACCGGTCGCCAGACGGCGAGTTCGGGCCGTGCGTCGATGAAGTCGAAGACCCGTTCGTACTGCTCGAAGACGTCGAAGTGCCTGCGGGTGGTGGTGGAGAGGATGTTGCCCCGGCGCCGCTGGCGGTATCCGACGCAGACCGCGTCCAGGACGGCGATCGATCCGGCGGCCATCAGCACCGGATAGGTCCAGGGGGTGTCCTCGTAGTAGCCGGGCGGGAAGGTGAAGCCCTCGGCCTCGATGAACTCGCGGCGGTAGGCCTTGTTCCAGACGACCATCAGGACCTTGAGCAGCTCGGGGCGTTCCGCGAGCCGGAAGGAGGCGGGTCCGGTCTCGGCGAGGTGCTGGGCGAAGGTGTTGCGTACGCTCTCGCCCGACCAGTACGTGCGGGCGTAGTCGTAGACCAGGACATCGGGGTCGCCGGTCGCGGTGAGCCGGTCGGCGATGGTCTGCAGCGCTTCGGGGGCGAAGGTGTCGTCGCCGTCGAGGAAGAGCAGGTAGTCACCGTTCGCCCTGGCCACCCCGGCGTTGCGGGCCGGTCCGAGACCGGAGTTGTGCGGGAGGTGGACGGCGCTGACCCGGGGGTCGCGGGAGGCGTACTCGTCGGCGATCGGGCCGCAGGCGTCCGGTGAACAGTCGTCGACCACGATGATTTCGTAGTCCTTGAAGGACTGGTTCAGCACGGAGTCGAGACACGCGTGCAGATACGCCTGGACCCGGTACGCGGGCACGATGACACTGAACCGGGGCACAACACATCCAGGGGTCGCTCGCGGGCGGGCAGGTGGCCCGCAAACGGCCGATGGAGTGACTTGGTTACGCCGGATGTGGCATTCGGGGGAAGTACGAGGTAGGGCGGCCCGGTCAGGAGTGACCGGGCCGTCGCGAGGTTGACGAACGTATGTACGTCGATGGTGTGGTGCCGGGGTGCCGCTACTTGACGGCGCCCGCCATCACGCCGGAGACGAACTGCCGCTGGAAGGCGAAGAACACCGCCAGCGGGATGACCATCGACACGAAGGCGCCGGGCGCCAGGACGTCGATGTTGTTGCCGAACTGGCGGACCTGCTGCTGCAGGGCCACGGTGATCGGCGGGGACTCCGAGTCCGCGAAGATCAGGGCGACGAGCATGTCGTTCCACACCCACAGGAACTGGAAGATCCCCAGCGAGGCGATCGCCGGGCCGCCCAGGGGCATCACGACGCGGGTGAACAGCCGGATCTCGCCCGCTCCGTCGAGCCGTGCGGCCTCCAGCAGTTCGCGAGGGATCTCCGCGAAGAAGTTCCGCAGGAGGAAGATGGCGAACGGCAGGCCGAACGCCGTGTGGAACATGATCACGCCGAAGGTCGTCTCGAAGATCCCGATGGTGCCGAAGAGCTCGGAGACCGGGATCAGCGCGACCTGCACGGGGACCACCAGCAGTCCGACGACCACCAGGAACCACCAGTCGCGGCCGGGGAACTCCATCCAGGCGAAGGCGTATCCGGCGAGCGAGCCGATCACCACGACCAGGAACGTCGTGGGGACGGTGATCAGTACCGTGCTGAGGAGCGAATCGGTGATGACCGAGTTGTCCAGCAGGCGCTGGTAGTTGTCGAAGGTGAGCTCCGAGGGGGCGGTGAAGATCTTCCACCAGCCGGTGGCCGCGATGTCCTCGGCCCCGCGCAGCGAGGACAGCAGCAGTCCGATGGTCGGCATCAGCCAGAACAGGCCCACCAGGACGAGGAAGACCCGCATGACACCGCCGCCCGCGCGGGCCGCTGCCCGCGAGGCGAGGGACGGCCTGGTCCTCACCGGCTCGGCCGTGGCAACGGGGACCTCTGTGGCCCTTACCGGCTCGGTCGTGGTCATCGGCGCCCCTCCTTGCGTATCCGGCGGACATTGAAGAGCATCACCGGAATCACCAGCAGCAGCAGGAGCACGGCGATGGCGCTGCCGACCCCGAGGTCCGCGTCCGTGCCGAACGAGGACCGGTACAGCTGGAGCGCGAGGACGTTCGCGTCGTCCTGGGTGGAGCCGGGCGCGATGATGAAGACCAGGTCGAAGATCTTCAGGACGTTGATCATCAGGGTGACCAGCACCACCGCGAGGACGGGCGCGAGCATCGGGACGGTGATCCGGCGGAACACCTGCCACTCGTTGGCGCCGTCCACCCGGGCCGCTTCGAGGAGTTCGCGCGGCAGACCTGCCAGTCCCGCCGCGATCAGCACCATCGCGAAGCCCGCCCACATCCAGACGTAGCTGCCGATGATCCCCGGTGTCACGAGGGACGGGCCGAGCCAGTCGACCCCGTTGTACGGCTCCCGGAAGTTCGTCGCGGGCAGCCGTAGCTCCGCGCCGTCGGCCGATGCGGGCAGGGTGAACACGCCGTCCGCGCCCGCTGTCGCGGAGGCGACGACCTTGCCGTCCTTGACCGCTTCGACCGTGATGCCCTTCAGGCCGAACTCCTTCGGGTCCACGACGTTGGGTTTTCCGCCGCCTCCCTTGGTGAAGTCCAGCCACGCGGTGCCGGTGATCTTCCCGTCCGCCGCGGTGGCGGCCTTCGCCGGTTCGGCGTCGCCCGGCATCTTCGCGGGTGCCACACCGACCAGCGGCAGCTGGACGGGGGTGCCGGCCCGTACCGGTTCCTTCGTGACGAAGGAACCGCCGCCGCCCGCCTTCAGCGGATGGACGGGCAGCGGATGTGCCTTCGGGAAGCCCGACGACTCGGCGAAGGTGTCGTGCACGCCCACCGCCACGGCGTTGGCGACCCCACGCTCCGGCGCCTGGTCGTACACCAGGCGGAAGATGATGCCCGCGGCCAGCATCGAGATGGCCATGGGCATGAAGACGATCAGCTTGAACGCCGTGCCCCACCGGATGCGCTCGGTCAGCACCGCGAAGATCAGCCCGAGCACGGTGGAGACCGTCGGCGCGAGGACGATCCAGATCAGGTTGTTCCCGACCGCGGTACGGATGGTGTCGTCGGTGAACAGCGACGTGTAGTTGTCGATGCCCGCGAAGCCCGTGCCCGGCTGGTCGAGGAAGGACCGGTAGACGGAGTACACGATCGGATAGACGACGAGTGCGCCGAGCAGTACCAGGGCGGGCAGCAGGAACGCCGCCGCGAACACCCTGCGGGTGCCGGTCACGCTCCTGCGCGTGCGTACGGGCTTCGGCCCGCCGTCAGGACGCTTGTCGGCGGGGGGCACCGCTCCGGCGCCCCCCGCGGTCGCTGTGGTCATCCCGTCAGCTCTTGTACGCCTCGGCCGCGTCGGACTCCAGTTTCGCCTGAGTCCCCGCGATGTCCTTCGGGTTCTTCAGGAAGTCCTGGAGTGTCTTCCACTCACCCTTCCCGGGGGTCCCGCCGAACGACTGGGGCGCCTGGTCGGACATGTCGAACCGGACGTCGTCGCCGGCCGCGATCAGCGCCTCGGCCATCTTGCGCTGCACGTCGTTCGGGTACGCGGCCACGTCCAGGCTCTTGTTGGGCGAGATGAACCCGCCCGCCTCGGCCCAGATCTTCGCCGCGTCCGTCGAGGCCAGCCAGGTCAGCAGCGCCTGGGCGCCCTTGCTGTCCTTGAGCGCCACGGCGGCGTCACCGCCCGTCACCACGGGGGAGTCCGCGCCGACCGCCGGGAACGGGAACACCTTGGCGTCCGTACCGATCTTCGCCTTGGTCTGCGCGATGTTGATGGAGACGAAGTCGCCCTCGAACACCATCGCGCCCTTGGGCTGGTCCCCGCCGGTGAAGGTCTGGGTGACGGACGCCGGGAACTCGGTCTGCAGCGCGCCGTCGGCGCCGCCCGCGATCAGGCTCGGCTTGCCGAAGAGCTCGGCGAGCGTGGTCAGCGCGTCCTTGACGGACGGGTCCGTCCACTTGATCTCGTGCTTGGCCAGCTGGTCGTACTTCTCCGGGCCGGCCTGCGAGAGGTAGATGTTCTCGAACCAGTCGGTGAGCGTCCAGCCGTCCGCGCCGCCGACGGAGACGGGGGTGACACCGGAGGCGGAGACCGTCTCGGCGGTGGCCAGGAAGTCCTTCCAGGTCTTCGGCTCACTCGCGCCCGCGTTCTCGAACGCCGCGGCGTTGTACCAGATGAGGGACTTGTTGGCGGCCTTGAAGTAGACGCCGTACTGGGTGCCGTCCACCGTGCCGAGGTCCTGCCAGACCTTCGCGTAGTTCTTGCTCAGCTGGGCCTTCGCCTCGGCCCCCACCGGCTTCGCCCACTTCTTCGCGACCGCCTGCTGGATGGCGCCGACCTGCGGGATCATCGCCACGTCCGGGGGCTGGCCGCCCGCGATCTTCGTACCGAGGAAGTTGACGATCGGGTCCTGCGCCGGAACGAAGGTCACCGTCGCGCCCGTGCGCTTCTCGAACTCGTCGAGCACCTTGGTGAAGTTGGCCTGCTCCGGCCCCGTCCAGACCGCGGCGACCGAGACCTTCTCGCCGTCCAGTTTCGGCAGTTCGACGTTCGACGGACTTTCCTTGCCCGAGCCCTCGCCCGCCTTGTCCTTGGCGCCGTCGCCGTCACCGCATCCGGTGAGGGCCAGTGCCCCGATCGCGGTGAACACCAGTGCGGCCCTACGCATTCGAAGGGTTGTGCGCATTCCGTCCCCGTCTCTCCTGCGCGCATGTGCGCGGACCGGCACCAACGGTGGGACTTGCGGGTGCTGCTCACGTCACACATCGTGCGGTTCACATCGTCCGTGCGCACAGTCCTACGCCGGGTGTACGGGCGCCGCAATACCACCCTCCGCCTCAACCGGTTGATCGTGATGGGCTCGTGACGTGAGGCCAATGCGCTTGAAGGGGTGCGGAGTTCAGGACTGCGACACGGGGACGGGGTCCAGACGGGTGACGTGGGGACGGGGTTCAGGACGGCGATGCGGGGAACGGGATCAGCGGGGGCAGCCGCTCGGCGTTCACCGAACGGGCCGCCCGCTCGAGGGCGCTGGCCAGCAGAGCCAGGTCCGTCGGCCCGTTGCCCAGCTCACGGACCGGGCGCCGGGTCGGCGGATCACCCATCCGCTCCCACTCCAGCGGGACGACGGTGGGCCGCAGCGTCGCCGTCCGCGGGATGCGGCCGGTGACCCGGCCGCCCTGGAACGGGGTGACCCTCCCGTCCGGATGGCCCAGTCGGCCACGGCCCGGTGAGGCCTCGTCCGGTGACGGCGGCACGACGGGCGGGTCGAGCACGATGCGCAGCCTGGCCCCGCGGGCCAGCTCCGTGTCCTCGGTGCGGTCGGGGCGGGCGGAGGTGGCCACCAGATGGACACCGAGCCGTCCGCCGTCCCTGGCCACGGCCTCCAGCGCCCGTACGACGGATCCCGCTGCCGGGCGGCCGGGGCTGCCGAGCGCGGGGGCGACCAGGGCGTCGAAGTCATCGGCCAGGACGACGAGCCGGGGCAGCGGAGAGGGGCCGGGATCCGTGGACCGGGCGGTGGTCCGCAGCCGCAGGGTGCCGCTGGCGGGTGATTCGATGTCGCCGCGCTGTTCGACGATGTCGGCGGGGCGGCGGCCGACGAGTGCCTGCGCCTCCTCGTACCGCGTGTGCCACGCGGTGAAGTCCAGGGGGCCGAGCAGCTCGGCCCGGCGCTTCAGCTCGCCGCCGAGCGCCTGGGCGAACTCCCGCATCCGTACGGGGTCGGAGGCGACCAGGTGCGTGAACACGTGCGGCAGCTCCGTGCAGGGGCGCAGACCCTCGCCGCGCTCCCCGTGCTCACCGCCCGCCCCGTCGATCAGCAGGATGCCGAGCCGGTCGGGCCGGGCGGCGGACGCCAGCGACGCGGCGACGGCCCGCAGCAGTTCCGTACGGCCGCTGCCGGCCGGTCCCTCGACCAGCAGGTGCGGCCCCTCGTCGGCCAGATCGACGGAGAGGGGGCCGCGGGGCCCGGCGCCGAGCACGATCACGGGCCGCCCGGCATAGCCGGAGGACACGGCCGCGGCGGACGCCTGCGCCTCGCGCCGCTGTTCGGGCACGCCGGTCGCCTGGGAGTACGCGGAACGCCCCGACCCGGAGCTGGTGGGGCCGCTGCCCCGGAACGGCGTGTGCCCGGGGTCGGAGGCCGCACGCTGCTGCCCCACCCGGGGGCCGGTGCTCAGGGTGCGGCCGGAACCCGTCGGGTCCAGGTCCGCGCCCGCGGGGGCGGCCGTGCGCACCGTGGCACCCGGTTGCTGCTCCGCCGTGGACGCCCATCGGGCCATCAGGGAGGCCGGGGTGGCCCTGGCGAGGCCCAGCTCGTCCAGCAGCCGGGCGGACGGGGGCAGCGCGGCCGCCGCCACGGGCCTGCCCGGCAGCGCGGCCGAACCCTCGTCGCGCAGCGGGGCCAGGGCGCGTCCGAACCGCTCCGCCCAGGCCGCCGACACCGCGTCCACCGCGGCGACGGTGCCGTGCCCGGCGGCCTGGCCGCCCGCCGTACGCAGCAGCCGCAACGCCGTCGCCACGTCGCCGCTCAGCATGCCGACCGCCCCGCACTCGCGGAAGGCGATCGAGGCCCGGCACGCGGTGTCGTAGGTCGCGGCCACCGGAGAGGTGGGCGAAGCCGCCGGGGTCTCGGCCAGGCAGATCAGATGGATCCCGGCCGCCGCCCCCGCACCGGCCATTGCGGCCGTGCTCTCGCGCAGCGCCGCCGATCCCGGGTCGCCGTCCACGATGACCACCGTGTACGGCCCCGTGTGGTGGCGGGCGGCCTCGGCCACCGCGGCGCGGTCCGCGCTCGCCCAGCCGGGGCCGAGGGGCCCCTCGTACAGGCGGCGCACCAGCTCGGCCGTACGCGCTTCGGCCTGTTCCCTGTCGTAGGCGAGGAGCAGCCTGCAGTCCTGGCCGTGCATGGGGCGCAGATGCGGCAGCCAGCCGAGCCAGGACCACTCCCGCCGCCGCTCGTCGGTGCCGCGGGTCCGGTCCGTGCTGATCAGCACGATCTCCAGGTCGAAGGGGGAGTGCAGCGCGGCGAGCTGCGCCACCGTCGAGCGGACGAGTCCGGACAGTCGTGCCCTGGGGCCCGCGAGCCCGAGCGAACCGGCCTCCCGCAGTCCCACGGTGACCGGCACGGCAGGCAGGTCGGCCCGCTCCGTCGTCCCCAGCCGGACGACCAGGGCCTCCGGGTGGGCCGCGTCGCGCTCCCACAGGCGCGGGCCGGGGCCGAGCGCCGTGAGGAGAACGGTCGCGGGGTCGGGCCAGGTGCCTGCCGGGGCCGAGGGAACGCGTGGGCCCACGGAGGGGCCGAGAAGGTCCTGCTCGGCGCCGTGGGCCGGAGGCGGCCCACCGGCCGCCCCGTTGCCCGGGTCGCCCTTGCCGCCGGTCAGTCGCCGCGCCCAGGCACCTATGCCGGCGCGGCGCGGGGCGTCGCCCTCGGGGAGGGCGTCGCCGCGGCCGTGGGCGGGCTGCGGCCGGGCGACGGCCGGTCCGCTGCGGTGTTCGCCGTGTCCCGCGGGGGTGTCGCCGTACGTCTCGTCCGCGCCGTGGCCGGAGTTGTCGGCGGCGGGGCCGTAGGCATGGCTGTGCCCTCCGCGGCCGCCGTGCTCCTCCCGGTCCCCGTCCCCATGGATGCCCGCACCGGCTCCCGCCGTGCCCCGGGGGTCCGCCCGGGTGACCCTCAGATGGCCCTCGCCGTCGGGTGCCGTCGCCAGCGCCGGCGTACGGGTGCCCGCGGTGAGCCGGAGCGTCGACTCGCCGAGGCGCAGCAGTGCGCCCGGGGTCAGTGGGACCGGGCGCTCGCCGATCTCCGTACCGTCCAGGGCGGTGCCGTTGGTGGAGCGGAGGTCGGCCACCGATACGCGGCCGTCCTCGGAGACCGTCACCGCGCAGTGCAGCCGGGACACGTCCGGGTCGTCGAGCGGCACGTCGGCGTCGGCGGAGCGGCCGATCCGGATCTGCCCGCCGTGCAGCAGATGGACCCCGCCCGCGTCGGGCCCCGCGATCACGTGCAGCTGCGCGGGGACGGCGTCGTCCGCCGTCTCGTCCTCACCGGGCACCTGGAGGGAGAGCACCGCGCCGTCGACCAGGGGCGGCTCACCCAGGGCGCAGCGCTGCGAGTCGAGCCGCTCGCGCCCGGCGTACAGCACGACGGCGCCGCCTCCCAGGGAGCCCTCGGGCCCGGACACCGCCGAGGCCAGGCTGGAGGCGACAGCCGCGAGAGCCGTCCCCGCGGGGGCGGTGACGAGCACGTCGCAGGCGCGCGTGGGGGTCTGGCCGCTGCGCGGCGCGAGGACGGTCAGCCGGATCTGCATCGCCGTCATCGGTCCCTTCTGCGCGGGTGCCCGGCAGGGGGTGGTGCGCTGTGATTCCCCCCACCCGGCACGGACGCGTCGTCCGGTACAGGTCGTCACGGAGCGCGAGGTTCCCAACCTCACAGGTCCGTGCTCGAGGCATCCTCGCACCTGCCACTGACAACACGCCCGGGGGTGACCGCTTAGTGATCTTGAATGGCCGACTGTGCGTGCAAAAGTGACTGCTTGGTCCTGCCCGCGGTGTGCTGCACACTCGTTCGGCAACCAACTGTCCCGCCTGTGCGTCTTCCCCGGACACGGCGGCGGCCACGACCTGAGGACGACCCGCCGGTGCCCCGTACGGCGGCACTAGAGTGGGCCGGAACATCCGGGCGGGCCCGGGGACCGCAAGCACAACGATCAGCAGGGAGCGCGTGACGTGCGGCCAGTCGGCAGCAAGTACCTGCTCGAGGAGCCGCTCGGACGCGGCGCCACGGGCACCGTCTGGCGAGCCCGCCAGCGGGAGACCGCGGGTGCCGAGGCGGCTGTCGCCGGGCAGCCCGGCGAGACCGTCGCGATCAAGGTCCTCAAGGAGGAGCTCGCCAACGACGCGGATGTCGTGATGCGGTTCCTCCGTGAGCGCTCCGTGCTGCTGCGGCTCACCCACCCGAACATCGTGCGGACCCGGGACCTCGTCGTCGAGGGCGATCTGCTCGCCCTCGTGATGGATCTGATCGACGGCCCGGACCTGCACCGTTACCTGCGCGAGAACGGCCCGCTCACCCCGGTCGCCGCTGCCCTGCTCACCGCACAGATCGCGGACGCGCTCGCCGCCAGCCATGCCGACGGCGTCGTGCACCGCGACCTGAAGCCCGCCAACGTGCTGCTCGACGAGCGGGACGGTGCGATGCACCCGATGCTCACCGACTTCGGCATCGCGCGCCTCGCTGACTCCCCGGGCCTGACCCGGACCCATGAGTTCGTCGGCACGCCCGCCTACGTGGCGCCCGAGTCGGCCGAGGGCCGTCCGCAGACCTCCGCCGTGGACATCTACGGCGCGGGCATCCTGCTGTACGAACTGGTCACCGGACGCCCGCCGTTCGCCGGGGGCACCGCCCTCGAGGTGCTGCACCGGCACCTCAGCGAGGAGCCCAGGCGGCCCGGCAACGTTCCCGAGCCGCTGTGGACGGTCATAGAGCGCTGCCTGCGCAAGAACCCCGACCAGCGGCCCAGCGCCGTGAGCCTGGCGCGCGCCCTGCGTACCGTCGGCGCGGGTGTCGGGGTGCACGCGAACTCGGCGCAGATCGCCGCGGCCGAGGGCGTCGGCGCCCTGCTCGCGCCCGATCCGGCGCCCGCCGCCGTACCGGAGACCCCGGGGGCGGCCGATGCGACGCAGGTGCTGCCGAGCAACGCCGGGTCCTACGACCCGGCCGCCCCGACCAGCGTGATGCAGCAGACCCCGGGAGGCGGCCACGCCGACCCGACCGCGGTCATGCCTCCCGTGCCCCCGCGTCCCGCCGGCGCCCCGTCCCCCGACGAGCCGCATCCCTGGCAGTCCCAGCTCAGGGCCGCCCGCGACCGCAACGAGCAGACCCAGGTCCAGTACCTCGACCCGAGCCAGGACCCGCTGCGCCGCCGCCCGCAGCGCCAGCAGCAGCCCCCGCAGCGCCAACAGTCCCCGCAGCCTCAGCAGCAGCGCCCGCAGCCCCAGCGCGCCCAGCAGTACCCGCAGCAGCAGCCTCAGCGCTACCAGCCGCAGCAGCACCAGCCGCAACACCAGCCTCAGCGCCAGCAGTACGCGCCCCCGCAGCAGCCGGCGCCCCAGCCGCCGGCCCCGCGCCAGCCCAGGCAGCGCAGCTCCAACCCGATGCGGATCCCCGGACTCGGCTGCCTCAAGGGGTGCCTGTTCACCCTGGTGCTGCTGATCGTGGCCGGCTGGCTGGTCTGGGAACTGACGCCCCTGCAGGACTGGGTGGCCCAGGGCAAGGGGTACTGGGAGGCGATCGGGGACGGGATCTCCAAGGTCTCCGGCTGGTTCGAGGATCTGGGCGGCAGCAGCGGTGACGTGCCGCCCAGCGGCCAGTAACGTCACCCACTCTGTGCCTTTGTCGACTTCTGCGGGCCTATTTGGCCCGCAGAAGTGAAGGTTGGCGCCATCCAGGGCACGCAACACCCCGGTAGCCGCGTAACTTTGTCGACCGGGGGGTCAACGCCAGCCGCTGAGGGAGCAGTCTTGGCACGGAATATCGGCAGCCGGTACACCGCCCACCAGATTCTGGGGCGCGGCAGCGCCGGCACGGTGTGGCTCGGCGAGGGGCCCGAGGGGCCCGTCGCCATCAAGCTGCTCCGTGAGGACCTCGCGTCCGACCAGGAGCTCGTGGGCCGGTTCGTGCAGGAGCGCACAGCCCTGCTCGGGCTCGATCATCCGCACGTGGTCGCCGTGCGCGACCTCGTCGTGGACGGCAACGACCTGGCGCTGGTCATGGACCTCGTACGGGGCACCGATCTGCGCACCCGCCTCGACCGGGAGCGCCGCCTCGCGCCCGAGGCCGCCGCGGCGATCATCGCGGACGTGGCCGACGGTCTCGCGGCCGCTCACCGCGCCGGGGTGGTCCACCGCGACGTCAAGCCGGAGAACATCCTGCTCGACATGGAGGGCCCCCTGGGCCCCGGGGGCTCGCACCCGGCACTGCTCACGGACTTCGGTGTCGCCAAGCTGATCGACACCCCGCGCCGCACCAAGGCCACCAAGATCATCGGTACGCCGGACTATCTGGCGCCCGAGATCGTCGAGGGCCTCCCGCCGCGCGCCGCCGTGGACATCTACGCCCTCGCGACGGTGCTCTACGAGCTCCTGGCGGGCTTCACGCCCTTCGGTGGCGGCCACCCGGGCGCGGTGCTGCGCCGCCACGTCACCGAGACGGTCGTCCCCCTCCCGGGCATCCCCGAGGAGCTCTGGCAGCTGCTGGTCCAGTGCCTGGCCAAGGCCCCCGCGTCCCGGCTGCGCGCCTCCGAGCTCGCGGTCCGCCTGCGCGAGCTGCTCCCGCTGCTGTCCGGGATACCTCCGCTGGACGTGGACGAGCCGGACGCCGAGGCCGAGCCGCAGATGTACGACGAGCAGCAGTACACACCCGCCCAGGACGAGCCGCGCCGCCGCGGCGCGGTCCCGCTGGTTCCCGGTTCCTCCCCGGACTCCAACCGGGACACCCATACGAGCATGCGCGTCCCCGCCCCCGACGAGCTGGCCGGCGGCCCCCTGGGCACGGCCCGCGCCCCGCGCTCCCCGGGACGTCCGAGGCCCGGATCCGCACGCAACAAGTCCGCGGCCGTCCGCAAGCGCCGCATCACCCTCGGTGCCGCGGTGGTCGCCCTGTGCCTGGCCATAGGGGTGGGCGGCTGGCTCGCCACGAGCGGTGACGACGCGGGCGCGACCCCCCAGGACACCGAGAATTCGGCGCCGGCGGCGCCCTGAGGACCACCCCCGGGACGGCCCGGTCACGGGGGAGGAACAGGTTCACCCGTCCAGCCGTTAGGCTGGACCCGTGGCAGTCGTCGATATTTCCGAAGAGCTGAAGTCCCTCTCCTCGACCATGGGGTCGATCGAGGCCGTCCTGGACCTGGATGCGCTGAGGGCCGATATCGCCGCGCTCGAGGAGCAGGCGGCGGCGCCGTCCCTCTGGGACGACCCGGAGGCGGCGCAGAAGATCACCAGCAAGCTTTCGCACCTCCAGGCAGAGGTCCGCAAGACCGAGGCCCTGCGCGGACGCATCGACGACCTCTCCATCCTCTTCGAGCTCGCCGAGGACGAGGGCGACGCCGACGCGCTGGCCGAGGCCGAGTCCGAGCTGGAGTCGGTCCGCAAGGCGCTGGACGAGATGGAGGTCCGCACGCTCCTCTCCGGTGAGTACGACGCGCGCGAGGCCCTCGTCACCATTCGCGCCGAGGCCGGTGGCGTCGACGCCGCCGACTTCGCCGAGAAGCTCCAGCGCATGTACCTGCGCTGGGCGGAGCGTCACAACTACAAGACCGAGGTCTACGAGACCGCCTACGCCGAAGAGGCCGGCATCAAGTCGACCACCTTCGCGGTGGAGGTGCCGTACGCCTACGGCACGCTCTCCGTCGAGCAGGGCACCCACCGCCTCGTCCGGATCTCCCCGTTCGACAACCAGGGCCGCCGCCAGACGTCCTTCGCGGGTGTCGAGGTGCTGCCCGTGGTCGAGCAGACCGACCACGTCGAGATCGACGAGTCCGAGCTCCGCGTCGACGTGTACCGCTCCTCGGGCCCCGGCGGCCAGGGCGTCAACACCACGGACTCCGCGGTGCGCCTGACCCACCTGCCCACCGGCATCGTCGTCTCCTGCCAGAACGAGCGTTCGCAGATCCAGAACAAGGCGTCCGCCATGAACGTCCTCCAGGCGAAGCTCCTCGAGCGCCGCCGCCAGGAGGAGCAGGCGAAGATGAACGCGCTCAAGGGCGACGGCGGCAACTCCTGGGGCAACCAGATGCGTTCGTACGTCCTGCACCCGTACCAGATGGTCAAGGACCTGCGTACGGACTTCGAGATGGGCAACCCGGAAGCGGTGTTCAACGGCGAGATCGACGGCTTCGTCGAGGCCGGGATCCGCTGGCGCAAGCAGAGCGAGAAGTAGCCGTACCCGTACGGCAGTCGGGCCCGGGGCAGGGAAACCTCCCCCGGGCCCGTTCTCGTTCTCCCGTCACGTGAAGGTGAGTTGAGGGGACCGTGTGGTGAATGCGTCACAGTCGTGGTCCCGAATAGCCGTCAAGAACCCCCATAGCGACGCTTATCCCCCGGAACGGCCTTGACGTAGTCCTTAACTCTGGCCAGGCTGCTGGAGCAGCATGCGTATGTCTGGGACAGGTGTGATCGGGGGCGGGCGGGATGACCACGGTACGGCGTGGCCCCGCGGAGTGTGACCCCGCAGGGCCGCGGACCGCATACGGCTGCTCCATCGACAAGATCAGCTACTGGGGGTAGCAACAGATGACCAAGAAGACGCGACTCCTCGTCGCGCGGATAGCCGCCGGCGCGGTTATCGCCGCGGGAGCCTCGCTCACCGCTGCGGGTGCGGCTCAGGCCTCGGGCCTCGGCCTCGGAATCGGTATCGGTGTGGACGCCGACGAGACCGGCGTCAGCGCCAAGGCGACTGCCCGTGATGCTGCCGACGGCGGTCTCCTCGGCGGGGTCGACGGCGGTGCCGATGGCGGTGTTGACGGCGGTGCTGACGGCGGTGCTGACGGTGGCGCCGACGGCGGTGCTGACGGCGGTGCCGATGGTGGCGCTGACGGCGGTGCCGATGGTGGCGTTGACGGTGGCGCCGATGGTGGCGTTGACGGTGGCGCCGATGGTGGCGTCGACGGCGGTGCCGATGGTGGCGTTGACGGCGGTGCCGATGGTGGCGTTGACGGCGGTGCTGACGGTGGCGTCGACGGCGGTGCCGATGGTGGCGTTGACGGCGGTGCTGACGGTGGCGTCGACGGCGGTGCCGATGGCGGTGCTGACGGTGGCGTTGACGGCGGTGCCGATGGCGGTGCTGACGGCGGTGCTGATGGTGGCGCTGACGGCGGTGCTGATGGTGGCGCTGACGGCGGTGCCGATGGTGGCGCCGACGGCGGGACCACCGGTTCCGCGACCGGTGACACCGACGGAACCGGCACGGACACCGACAGCGTCGGCAACCAGCCGGTCGAGCAGGGCAAGGGCAAGGACGAGCTCGCCGAGACCGGTGCGGCCGAGACCACGTTCCTGCTGCTCGGCGCCGCGACGATGATCGCCGGTGGTATCGGCTTCCGCATCCTTCCGCGCCTGGTGAACGGCCGTACGGTCGCCTAGCCACCGCTGACGGTGCACGTACGTACAGAGGGGCCCGGTCCGCTTCCCGCGGACCGGGCCCCTCTGCGTGTGGGTGGCGGGGGCGTCGGGTCGTGGCGCCGGCTGCCGTATGGGCTTCCTCGGGCGCGGCAGGAGTCGCCGTACGCGCCCCTGGAGGCCTGTGAGGCGCTGCGGACGCACCCGTGGGGCCCGTCAGGCGCGGCTCCGGCTCCGTGGCGCGACTACGGAGTGCCAAGGGGCCCCGTCGGCCCGGGGGCGTGCATGGCGGCCGGGAGGGGGCCGCGTAGGGAGTTCTCGCCCCGGCCCGCCTGTCAGGCAGCGTTCGGCCGGGCGGAATGGATCGGGGCGCACAGCCGGGCCTGAAGGGATCACTCCGCGCCGGTATGTCTACGCTCAGTGATCAGCTGTCGCTTGCTTGCGCATGGCCCGCTCTTTACACGGCCTGGTGCGCCAGCAGTGCCAGGGCGGCCACCAGGATCACCATCAGGGCGATCAGCATCGCCGGATTCAGCCCCGCGAACGGGCCCTCCTCCTGCATGCGCTCCCGGCTCGCCCGGCAGACTCGGCAGCGGCCCTCGCTGATGGGAGCCGCGCAGTTCGCGCACACCAGTCGGTCATAGGTCATGCGCTTTCCTCCTCCCGCGCGGCGGAGCCGCATACGCTTTCTCTCCGCACAACGCTCCGGGAAACGCAACCGTTCCCCCTACCACTGTGCCAGCTCGCGGCGGTTTCGGCGCGGCCCGCCGGACAAGGCCCGGCACGCCCCGATTCGTACCCGGTCGCGTTCCGTTACATATCGCCCATTGCTGGACGCCGACTGCACGCGTCAGCCCGGTTCGCGTATGGTCACGCACACCTACTCCCGG
Source organism: Streptomyces sp. NPDC059499 (assembly GCF_042749285.1). Lineage (NCBI taxonomy): Bacteria > Bacillati > Actinomycetota > Actinomycetes > Kitasatosporales > Streptomycetaceae > Streptomyces > Streptomyces sp. NPDC059499. The sequence continues at coordinate 656,906 of NZ_JBHYTT010000003.1, read as the reverse complement.
CCGACCGTGGTGCATCCGTGATCCGATTCGACAACGTCTCCAAGACCTACCCGAAGCAGAGCCGTCCAGCTCTCCGGGATGTCTCTCTCGATATCGAGAAGGGTGAGTTCGTCTTCCTGGTGGGCTCCTCAGGCTCCGGCAAGTCCACCTTCATGCGGCTCATCCTCCGTGAGGAGCGCGCCAGCCAGGGCATGGTTCATGTGCTCGGCAAGGACCTTGCGCGGCTGTCCAACTGGAAGGTGCCGCAGATGCGTCGCCAGCTGGGCACGGTCTTCCAGGACTTCCGGCTCCTCCCCAACAAGACCGTGGCCGAGAACGTGGCCTTCGCGCAGGAGGTCATCGGCAAGCCGCGCGGCGAGATCCGCAAGGCCGTGCCGCAGGTGCTCGACCTCGTCGGTCTCGGGGGCAAGGAGGACCGGATGCCCGGTGAGCTCTCCGGTGGTGAGCAGCAACGCGTCGCGATCGCCCGTGCGTTCGTCAACCGCCCCATGCTGCTGATCGCGGACGAGCCGACCGGAAACCTCGACCCGCAGACCTCCGTGGGCATCATGAAGCTGCTGGACCGGATCAACCGGACCGGCACCACCGTGATCATGGCGACCCACGACCAGAACATCGTCGACCAGATGCGCAAGCGCGTCATCGAGCTCGAGCAGGGCCGTCTCGTACGTGACCAGGCGCGCGGCGTCTACGGCTACCAGCACTGAGCACCTGCACGAGCATCGAGTACTGAAAGGACGCCATGCGCGCCCAGTTCGTCCTGTCGGAGATCGGCGTCGGTCTTCGTCGCAACCTCACGATGACCTTCGCGGTCGTGGTCTCCGTCGCCCTCTCGCTCGCCCTGTTCGGCGGTGCGCTGCTGATGCGCGAGCAGGTCAGCTCGATGAAGACCTACTGGTACGACAAGGTCAACGTCTCGATCTTCCTCTGCAACAAGAGTGACGCCAAGGACGTACCCAAGTGCGCCAAGGGTGCTGTCACCGCGCAGCAGAAGAAGGAGATCAAGGCCGATCTCGAGAAGATGGAGGCCGTCGAGAAGCCGGTCCTCTTCGAGACGGTCGACGAGGCGTACAAGCACTACCAGGAACAGTTCGGCGATTCGCCGATGGCCGGCAACATCACGCCGGACCAGATGCAGGAGTCGTTCCGGGTCAAGCTGAAGGACCCGCAGAAGTACAAGGTGGTCGCGACGGCCTTCGCGGGCCGTGACGGGGTGCAGTCCGTCCAGGACCAGCGCGGCATCCTGGACAACCTCTTCGAGATGATGAACGGCATGAACATGGCGGCGCTGTTCGTGATGGCGCTGATGCTGGTCATTGCGCTGATGCTCATCGTGAACACCGTGCGTGTCTCGGCGTTCAGCCGGAGACGGGAGACGGGCATCATGCGCCTCGTCGGCGCCTCCGGCTTCTACATCCAGATGCCGTTCATCATGGAGGCGGCGTTCGCCGGACTGATCGGCGGTCTGCTCGCCTGCGTGATGCTGCTCGCCGGCCGGTACTTCCTGATCGACGGCGGTCTCGCGCTCCAGGAGAAGCTGAACCTGATCGACTTCATCGGTTGGGAAGCGGTGCTCAGCAAGCTCCCGCTGGTCCTCGCGATCGGCCTGCTGATGCCCGCAGTTGCGGCTCTTTTCGCATTGCGCAAGTACCTCAAGGTGTGACGAGCGCCCCGTGCGGCATGCGGCCAACGAGCCGTGTGGCGCCGGGGCGTTGTCCTAGACTCGGCGCCATGCCGGGCCTCACGCACCGATTGAACCCCCGCGGTGTCTACCGCGGGGCGGCCCTGACATTGGTTTTCGCGAGCGTGCTCGCCACTGCCGCTGCCACCGGGTCCCTGCCGCGGGAGGAAGGCACCGCGGCGGAGATAAAGACCCGTTCCGTCTCCTCCACCGTCGGTTCCGTCGACCGTGAGGAGATCGCGGAGGCGGCGGCCGACGCCGAGGCCGACGGGAAGTCCGGGACGGACGCCGCGGCGGAGGTCGTCAGCCGCAGCGGGGACCGCTGGGGCGCGGTGTACGACGAGCGCGAGTACAAGGACTTCGAGCAGGCACTGGACGGCTCGTACACCGGAGTGGGTATCTCCGCGCAGCGCTCGGCCCGCGGGGATGTCGTCGTGACGGGCGTCCAGCCGGGCGGACCCGCGGACCTGGCCGGTGTCCGCAAGGGCGACCTGCTGCGTACGGTCGACGGCCGCCGGGTCGAGAAGCGCCCTGTCGCCGACGTCGTCGCCCTGCTGCGCGGCGACCGCTCGGGAGCGGTCGAGGGCACCTCCGTGGTCCTCGGGCTCCGGCGAGGTGCGCGCTCCTGGACCGAGACCCTGTACCGGGCCCGGCTCGCCACGCAGGCCGTCACCGTGCGGCGGCTGGGCGGGGAGCCCTCCTCCGCCGTGCTGATCAAGGTCGCCGCCTTCACCAAGGGCGCGGGCACCGCGATCCGCGACGCCGTGCGCACGGCCCCGGGGGAAGCGGGGATCCTCCTGGACCTCCGGGCCAACTCGGGCGGACTGGTCACCGAGGCCGTCACGGCCTCCTCGGCCTTCCTGGACGGCGGGCTCGTCGCCACCTACGACGTGCACGGCGAGCAGCGCGCCCTCTACGCCGACCCCGGCGGCGACACCGACCGGCCCGTGGTCGTCCTCGTGGACGGCGGCACGATGAGCGCGGCCGAGCTGCTGACCGGTGCCCTGCAGGACCGGGGCAGGGCCGTGACCGTCGGATCGCGCACCTTCGGCAAGGGCTCCGTGCAGATGCCCAGCAAGCTGCCGGGCGGCTCGGTCGCCGAGCTGACCGTAGGGCAGTACCGCACTCCGGCGGGCCGCAGCGTCGAAGGACACGGCATCACACCGGACGTCGGGGCGGGTTCCAGGGCCCAGCAGCGGGCCGAGACAGTATTGATTGGCCTCGGGGGTGGGTCGTAGTGCGAAAATGACCGCACTATGGCCAAGGAAAAAGACACAGGGCGCAAGATGATCGCGCAGAACAAGAAGGCGCGGCACGACTACCTCATCATCGATACCTACGAGTGCGGACTCGTGCTCATGGGCACCGAGGTCAAGTCGCTGCGGATGGGCCGGGCCTCGCTGGTGGACGGTTTCGTCCAGATCGACGGCAATGAGGCGTGGCTGCACAACGTCCATGTCCCGGAGTACGTGCAGGGGACCTGGACCAACCATGCGGCCAAGCGGAAGCGCAAGCTGCTGCTGCACCGGGCCGAGATCGACAAGCTCGCGTCGAAGACGCAGGAGACGGGCCACACCATCGTGCCCCTCGCGCTGTACTTCAAGGACGGCCGGGTCAAGGTCGAGATCGCGCTCGCGAAGGGCAAGAAGGAGTACGACAAGCGCCAGACGCTGCGGGAGAAGCAGGACACGCGGGAGACGAACCGCGCGATCTCCGCGGTCCGCCGGCGCCAGCGGAGCGCGTAGTACGGGCTCCCGCCCCGGAGCCGTCGTAATAGGGTGGCCCCGGCATGCGTCGGTCACGTACGATGGGCCGTGCACCTCACAGAGGGTGCGCGCATTTGAAAAAACAACATGGGGATGATCGGTTTCGACAGCGGATGTCGAGGCAGGGGAAGCGAGTCGAGGAAGCGGCAATGATCTCGTTAACCATATGTCGCAACCAATAATCGCCAATTCCAAGAGCGATTCCCAGTCCTTCGCCCTCGCTGCCTAATAAGCAGTGAGTGAGGGACCCTTAATGGGTGTCAGCCCGGGAGTGTTCCCGACCCGGATCCTGGCATAATCTAGGGGACTAAACCACTGAGTCCGGTCACGGGGCTCGGTGGGAAATCAAACAGTGACTGGGCCTGTCGGAGACTTGTTCGCGAGATCTCCGGGGCCGAGAAAAGCGTAGCGAACTGCACTCGGAGAAGCCCTGGTTCTGCACCGTTGGACGCGGGTTCGATTCCCGCCATCTCCACAATTCCCATGTGAACGAGGACCCCGTTGCCGCTGGCAGCGGGGTCCTCGTTTTTTCTGTGTGCGTCCGCGTTCAGGCCCTGCGTGTCCCGGCCGCCGCCACCACCAGCGCCAGCGCCGCCGCACACATCGGCACCGCGTAGCCGGTCACCGTCCCGGAGTGCTCCACCAGCCGGCCGCCGACCGCGGCGCCCACGGCCACTCCGCCCAGCAGTGCGGTGACCGAGAGCGTCATTCCCTCGTTGAGCTGCGCCTGCGGGGTGAGCCGCTGCACCAGTGTCATCACGGTGACCATGGTGGGTGCCGTCGCCGCACCCGCCAGCAGCATGCAGCCCGCGAGGACGAGCAAGGAGCCGGACGTGGCCGCGGCTATCAGGGGGAGCGACATCAGCGCGGTCATCGCGGCGAGGCAGACCATCAGCCGGCCCCGGACGTCCACGGCGGGGCGCAGCGACCCGTACAGCAGTCCCGCCACGCAGGAACCGCCCGCCTGGAGGGCGAGGACCGCACCCCCGGCGTGGGCGATCGTCACGAGCTCCAGGGCGCCGAACACCGCACCCGTCGCGAGGAAGGTCGCGAGCAGGGCGGGCATGCCGGGGGTCCGCAGCGGAGAGGCCGCGCGGATGCGGGGCGCCACCGGGGGCTCGGTCGCCCGTTGCGCGGCGAAGATCAGGACGCCGGCCATCATGAGGATCGCGCCGGTGAGGGTGCCGGCCTCGGGGAACAGCGCCCCGCACAGAGTGGCGGCCAGTACCGGGCCGAGCATGAAGCACAGCTCGTCGGCGGCCTGTTCGAAGGAGTTCGCGGTGTGCAGGGTTGCCGGATCTCCCTGGTGCAGATGAGCCCAGCGGGCCCGGGACATGCCTCCGGTGTTGGGGGCGGTGGACGTGGCGGCGTACGCGGCGAAGAGCGTCCATACCGGGGCGTCGTAGTGCACGCAGAGCAGCAGGGCGAGTGAGCCGAGTGCGGCGATCGTGGTGGCGGGCACGGCGATCCTGGCCTGGCCGTGCCGGTCGACGAGCCGAGCGGTCCAGGGGGCGACCACGGCGGTCGCGGCGAGGCCGGTGGCGGTGACGGCACCCGCGAGGGCGTACGAACCGTGCGCCCCGGCGATCATGATGATGGCGCTGACGCTGAACATCCCCATGGGCAGCCGGGCCAGGAGGTTTCCCGCGGTGAAGGCGCGGGCGCCGGGGGTGGCGAGCAGACGGAGGTACGGGTTGCCTGCGGGGGAGGCAGCGGTTTTCTGGAGCACGGATCAACCCTCACCGCGTGTGGTCCGTGCCGTCCAACACCTGCTCCGCACAGATTCACGCACCGCTGTTGTAAATTCCGACGTGTGTCCGTCTCCTCGACCTCCGATACCGATCCCCGGCTGCTGCGCGCCTTCGTCGCGGTGGCCGAGGAGCTGCACTTCACCCGTGCCGCAGCCCGGCTCTACGTCGCGCAGCAGGCGCTGAGCCGGGACATCCGCCGACTGGAGCGCGAGCTCGGCACGGAGCTCTTCGAGCGCACCACCCGCCAGGTGTCGCTCACCCCGGACGGGGAACGTCTCCTCCCGTACGCCCGGCGTGTGCTCGACGCCCACGCGGAGCTTGCCGCCGCCTTCGACGACCCGGCGGCCCGCCCGCTGCTCGTCGACCTCAACATCGACGGGATGACCGCGGCGCGGGTCCTGGCCAGGGCGCGGGAGCTCGCGCCGGAGTGCGAACTGATGGCCCGCTTCGAGAGCGGTCTGACCTGGGCGGCGGGCGAGGTGCTCGCGGGGCGGCTCGATGCCTCCTTCGGCCGCGCGGCCGGGCTCGAGCCCGCCGTCCTCTCCCGGCTCTCGGTACAGCCGGTGCGGTACGAGCCGATGGCCGTCCTGCTGCCGCACGATCATCATCTCGCAGGGCACCGGGTCGTCGCGTTGGACGAACTGTCCGGGGAGACCGTCTACGCGGGGGCGGGCAATACGCGCACCCGGGAGTGGACCGAGCTCGCCGCCCGGCTCTTCGGTGAGTGGGGCATCGAGCTGGCCCCACCGGCTCCGCTCGCCGTCGGAGTGGCTGAATTTCAACGGGTGATGGCCAAGTCCAGGCATCCCGTCCTGACCGTCGTCGACTTCCCGCCGCTGCCGGGGGCGGTGGTGCGCCCGTTGGTCCGTCCCGTTCCGCTGTCTCCGCTGCTGCTGGTGTGGCGCACCGGGGCGAGGCACCCCGGTCTGGACGCGCTACGGGCTGCCGCGGCCGAACTGGCTGCGACAGAAGGATGGATGGTCAGGCCACCCGATTCGTGGCTGCCCGAAGCCGATGTGTCACTCATGCGTCACCGTTCATGAACAACACCTCACAGGGGAGCCTGACGGTCACCGGCGTGCGCTACATTCAATGTTTCCGGGTGCACCGCGTGGGGGCGTACGGACAGGGTGGGGGCCCGGTCCGACGGCAGAAATCCAGTCATTCGCGCGCACCCGACTCATTGAGTGGGGGAAGTGCGAACACCTGTGGAAAATTGGCGCGAAGGTACCCGTACCGGGCACACGCACGAGCCGAACGACGTCACGGTCCAGCTGGACGGACTCGGCCGGCAGCTTTCCGAACTGCCTGTTGAACCGACTCCGCCGGACAGTGCCGACGGTCCGGTCTTCGTCGACGAGAGCGGCCGGCGCAGCAAGACGTACCGGCGCCTGGGCTGGATACTCGCCGCGATCTGCGCCGTCTACGCGGTGACCCTGGTCGTCGCGGTGATCGGCGGCAACTCCAGCGCTCCCTGGCTCCCTCTCTCCGGACAGGAGGAGAAGAAGTCGGGCGAGGTGGAGGTCCGGCCCGCCCCGAGCGACGGCACGGGATCGGTGGCCGGGACACCCGGGCCCACGCCCAGCTCCACCGCTTCCGGTCCCGGCCCCAGTACGACTGCGACCGCCTCCGGCGGCGCGTCCGCCGGTCCGGCCTCGTCCGGTGCGGCTGCCTCGGCCTCCGCGAGCAAATCCCCGTCCAGGGGCAACGGCGTCGCCACGCAGCCCGCTCCCGGGACGTCGGCCTCCGAGACACAGCCCGCCAGCCCCCCGCCGTCGACCGACCCCGGGCCGGCCGAGTCGAGCCCGCCCCCGCCCGAAGAGTCCTCGGCCCCACCGGTGGTCCAACAAGAAGGCGCACAGTAGAAAATGACAACCCCCGTCCCGCGGGGCAGGCACAACCGGAAGAAGAAGCGGACCGTACGGCGCAGGCTTCCCATGCGCTACCTGCTTCCGTCGCTCCTCCTTGTCGCCCTGCTCGCCATGCTGATGCTGCGCGGATACGTGCACAGCGAGATCCTCGCCGACCACCGCATCCAGGCCCCGGCCCCCACCACCCAGGTGCCGGACAGTGTTCTCGAAGGCGGTCCGGTCATCGACGCCCGGGCCCGGGGCGGGGCCGCGAAGACCCTGCGCATACCCGATCACAAGATCGTCCTGACCTTCGACGACGGCCCCGACCCGGTCTGGACCCCGCGTGTCCTGGACGAGCTCAAGAAGCACCACGCGCACGGCGTGTTCTTCGTCACCGGCACCATGGCCTCGCGCTACCCCGACCTCGTGGAACGCATGGTCGACGAGGGGCACGAGGTCGGGCTGCACACGTTCAACCACCCGGACCTGTCGTTCCAGTCCACCAGCCGCATAGACCGGGAACTCTCCCAGAACCAGCTGGTGCTGGCGGGCGCCGCCGGTATCCGTACGTCGCTGTTCCGGCCGCCGTACTCCTCGTTCTCCGACGCCATGGACAACAAGTCGTGGCCGGTCACGCAGTACATCGGCAGCCGCGGCTACCTCACCGTCGTGAACGACACCGACAGTGAGGACTGGAAGCGCCCCGGTGTGGACGCGATCATCGAGCGAGCCACGCCCAAGCACGGCAAGGGCGCCATCATCCTGATGCACGACTCCGGCGGCAACCGTGCCCAGACCGTGGCCGCCATCGGGAAGTTCCTGCCGCAGATGCAGGAGCGGGGCTACGCCTTCACCAACCTCACCGCCGCTCTCGGCGCACCCAGCGCGCACACCCCGGTCACCGGATTCGCGCTCTGGAAGGGCAAGGCGTTCGTCACCGCCGTGGACATCTCCGAGCAGGTCACCAGCGTGCTGGTGGTCGGCCTCGCGGTGATCGGCGCGCTGGTCCTCGCCCGCTTCGGTCTCATGCTGCTGCTGTCCTTCCTGCACGCCAGGCGGGTGCGCCGCAAGGACTTCAGCTGGGGCGAACCCTTCACCCGCCCGGTGACGGTCCTCGTTCCCGCGTACAACGAGCGCGAGTGCATCGCCGCGACCGTGCGCTCGCTGGTGGCGAGCGACTACCCGATCGAGGTCATCGTCATCGACGACGGCTCGACGGACGGTACGGCCGACCTCGTCGACGAGATGTGGATCCCGAACGTCCGCGTCGTCCGCCAGCGCAACGCGGGAAAGCCCGCGGCGCTGAACAACGGCATCGCGAACGCCCGCTACGACATCGTCGTGATGATGGACGGCGACACGGTGTTCGAACCCTCCACCGTGCGCGAGCTCGTACAGCCCTTCGCCGACCCCCGGGTCGGAGCGGTCGCGGGCAACGCCAAGGTCGGCAACCGTGACTCGCTGATCGGCGCCTGGCAGCACATCGAGTACGTGATGGGCTTCAACCTCGACCGCCGCATGTACGACATGCTGCGCTGCATGCCCACCATCCCCGGTGCGGTCGGCGCGTTCCGCCGGGACGCGCTGGACCGGATCGGCGGCATGAGCGAGGACACCCTCGCCGAGGACACCGACGTCACCATGGCCCTGCACCGCGACGGCTGGGACGTCGTCTACGCGGAGAACGCGCGGGCCTGGACCGAGGCCCCGGAGTCCGTGCAGCAGCTGTGGTCGCAGCGCTACCGGTGGTCGTACGGCACGATGCAGGCCATCTGGAAGCACCGCCGCGCCGTCATCGAACGGGGCCCCTCGGGCCGCTTCGGACGGGTCGGACTGCCGTTCGTCTCCCTGTTCATGGTCGTCGCCCCGCTGCTGGCGCCCCTCATCGACGTCTTCCTGCTGTACGGACTGGTCTTCGGCCCGACGGGGAAGACGGTCGCCGCCTGGTTCGGCGTCCTGCTGGTGCAGGCGGTCTGCGCCGCGTACGCGTTCCGGCTCGACCGGGAGCGCATGGTCCACCTGATCTCCCTGCCGCTCCAGCAGATCCTCTACCGGCAGCTCATGTACGTGGTGCTGCTCCAGTCCTGGATCACCGCTCTCACCGGCGGCCGGCTGCGCTGGCAGAAGCTGCGCCGTACCGGAGCGGTGGAAGCGCCCGGTGCGACGCAGAGCCGCCGCAACGACGCGGGCAGGGACCGGAGGCCGGTCGCATGACCTACCCGAACCAGCCCCGGCAGGACGGCCCGTACCCGCCGGACGGCGAGTACGGCCACACCGGCGAGACCGGCCGGCACGGTGAGTACGTTCAGTACCCGCCGGCCGGCAGGCCCTTCGCCGCGGAGCCCGCCGTCCCCGCACAGACCGTTCCCGCACCGACCGCCCCCGGCGCCCGCCCGGCGCACACCGGAGCGTTCCCGGACCCGACGCGGACGGCCCGCCATGCCGCCCCGCCCACCGCTCCGTCGCCCGTGCCCGGCCGGGCGGCCGGCGCCGGGGCCGCCCCGGCCGCCAAGCCGGGACGGGACCGCTACCTCGACGTCCTGAGGGCCGTGGCCCTCGTCCGCGTCGTCTTCTTCCACCTCTTCGGCTGGGCCTGGCTGACGGTCCTCTTCCCGTCCATGGGCGTGATGTTCGCCCTGGCCGGTTCGCTGATGGCCCGCTCGCTCGCCCGCCCCGCGGGAAGCGTGATCCGCAGCCGGCTGCGCAGGCTGCTGCCGCCGATGTGGGCGTTCTCGCTCGTCGTCGTGCCGGTGATGTTCGCGCTGAGCTGGAAGCCCGTCCGCGAGGAGGGGGTGTGGTGGTTCATCAAGATCGCCTACTACATCTTCCCGGTGGGCACCCCGCCGTACCCGGAGGAGAGCGGCTCGACCGGCGGCTGGCTGGAGCTGACCTGGGCCGACCAGGCGGCGGGCCCGCTCTGGTACCTCCGCGCCTACCTCTGGTTCGTGCTCGCCTCGCCCCTGCTGCTGAAGGCGTTCCGCAGGCTGCCGTGGGTGACGCTGCTCGCCCCGATCGGCCTCACGGCCGTGATCGGCACCGGCCTGGTGACGGTCCCCGGCACGTTCGGTGAGGGTCTCATCGACTTCGCCGTCTTCGGCTCCTGCTGGATCCTGGGCTTCGCCCACAACGACGGGCTGCTGAAGGAGATCCCGCGCTACCTGGCGGTGTCGTCCGCCGCGATCGTCATGGGCTTCGGCCTGTGGTGGGCGTCCGGCCACCTCACCGAGGAGGGCTGGAACCTGGACGAGATCCCGCTGGCCCAGGCCACCTGGTCCCTCGGCTTCTGCGCGATCCTGCTCGTGTACGCGCCGTCCTGGCAGAAGCTCCCCGGAAGGCTCGCCGGGTGGGACAGCCTGGTCACGCTGGCCAACAACAGGGCCGTGACGATCTACCTGTGGCACAACATGCTGCTGATGGCCGCCGTGCAACTCGTCGACGAACTCTGGTCCGTCCCGTGGTTCGGCGACACGTTCGGTACGTACATAGAGCAGTCGTACGAGGTGCTGGTCCTCATCGTGATCTGGCCGCTGATAGGGCTGGCGATCCTGGCGTTCGGCTGGGTCGAGGACGTGGCCGCGAAGCGCCGGCCCCGCCTGTGGCCCAACGGGGCGGACAAGCGCCGGGCCTGAGGCCGGTGACAGGGGTGCGGCGGGCCCGGCTCACCGCACCCCCGACGGCCGAGTGAGAGCAAGGTTGCGCACCGGTCACCTCACGGCACCGCACCGAAACGCGGCTTCCATAACGTCGGCAGGACAACACCCCGACCCCTGTGGAGGCGCGTGATGGCCGGTCGTTGGATCGAACAGTGGGAGCCGGAGGACGAGACCTTCTGGCGCGAGTCCGGCGAGCGTGTGGCACGGCGGAACCTGTGGTTCTCCGTGCTCTCGGAGCACATCGGATTCTCGATCTGGTCCCTGTGGTCCGTCATGGTCCTGTTCATGGGACCGGAGTACGGGATCGACCCGGCCGGGAAGTTCTTCCTGATCTCCACGGCCACCCTGGTCGGTGCCATCGTCCGGGTGCCGTACACGTTCGCGGTCGCGCTGTTCGGAGGGCGCAACTGGACCGTCTTCAGCGCGCTGACGCTCCTGGTGCCGACCGTCGCCGCCTTCATGGTGATGGAACCCGGGACCTCGTACACCACCTTCCTCGTCGTCGCGGCGCTCACCGGCATCGGCGGCGGCAACTTCGCCTCGTCGATGACGAACATCAACGCCTTCTTCCCGCTCCGGAAGAAGGGCTGGGCCCTCGGGCTCAACGCGGGCGGCGGAAACATCGGCGTCCCCGTCGTCCAGCTCATCGGCCTGCTGGTGATCGGTACGGCGGGCGCCGCGCACCCGCGGATCGTGCTCGGGGTCTACGTACCGCTGATCATCGTCTCCGCAGTCTGCGCCGCCCTCCGGATGGACAACCTCCGGCCCGTCCAGAACGACACCGGGGCCGCTCTCCAGGCCGTACGTGAGCCGCACACCTGGATCATGGCGGTGCTCTACATCGGCACCTTCGGCTCGTTCATCGGCTACAGCTTCGCCTTCGGCCTCGTCCTGCAGACGCAGTTCGGCCGTACCCCGCTGCAGGCCGCCTCGCTCACCTTCATCGGACCGCTGCTCGGCTCGCTGATCAGGCCCGCGGGCGGCTGGCTCGCCGACCGCTACGGCGGCGCCCGGATCACCCTGTGGAACTTCGCGGCGATGGCCGCGGCGACCGGAGTCGTCGTCTACGCCTCCGGGATCGAGTCGCTCTCCGTCTTCCTCGTCGGATTCATCGCCCTGTTCGTGCTGACGGGACTCGGCAACGGCTCGACGTTCAAGATGATCCCGGGCATCTTCCACGCCAAGGGGATCAGCCAGGGCCTGCGCGGCGAGGAGGCAGCGGCGTACGGACGGCGGCTGTCCGGCGCGGCCATGGGGCTCATCGGGGCGGTCGGCGCCCTGGGCGGCCTCGCGATCAACCTCGCCTTCCGCCAGTCCTTCGCGACCTCGGGCGCCGGGACGGCCGCCTTCTGGTCCTTCCTGCTCTTCTACGCCGTCTGCTTCACCCTCACGTGGGCGGTATACCTTCGCCGGACCGCGCCCGTGCCCGCGAAGCCCCAGCTCAGCTATGCCGAGGTGTGAGGATGGCCACAAGGCGTCAGGCGACGTAACGGGCGGGAAATACAGGTGAACCGAGACTGTCACGCAGGGTTGGCAGTCTCGGTCCTCCGCACCATCGAGCAGCAGCGGGACGAGAGCCGGGTATCACGCCATGCACGACGACGCACAACACGGGCCCCTCGCGGGCTTCACGGTCGGGGTGACCGCCGCCCGTCGCGCCGAGGAGCTCGGAACGCTCCTCCAGCGGAGGGGCGCCGCGGTCCTGCACGCCCCCGCCCTGCGGATCGTGCCGCTCGCCGACGACAGCGAACTCCTGGCCGCCACCAAGGAACTGATCGACGACGCACCCGATGTCGTGATCGCCACCACGGCGATCGGCTTCCGGGGCTGGGTGGAGGCAGCCGACGGCTGGGGCATCGGGGACCAGCTCCTGGATCTGCTGCGCGGCGTCGAACTGCTCGCCCGCGGCCCCAAGGTCAAGGGCTCCATCCGGGCCGCCGGACTCACGGAGGCATGGTCGCCCGGGTCCGAGTCGATGGCCGAGGTGCTCGACCGGCTGCTCGGCGAGGGCGTCGACGGACGCCGGATCGCCCTCCAGCTGCACGGCGAACCGCTGCCCGGCTTCGTCGAGGCGCTCCGGGCGGCGGGCGCGGAGGTCGTCGGCGTACCCGTCTACCGGTGGATGCCCCCGGAGGACATCGCCCCGCTCGACCGGATGCTCGACGTCACGGTCGCCCGCGGTCTGGACGCCCTCGCCTTCACCAGCGCCCCCGCCGCCGCCTCGTACCTGAACCGGGCCGAGGCACGAGGAATGCTCCCCGAGGTCCTGTCCGCACTGCGGCACGACGTCGTCACGGCCTGCGTGGGGCCGGTCACCGCGCTGCCCCTGCAGGCCCGGGGCATCGACACCGTCCAGCCGGAACGCTTCCGGCTCGGCCCGCTCGTCCAGGTGCTCTGCACCCAGCTGCCCGCCCGTGCCCGCACGCTCCCGGTCGCCGGGCACACGCTCGAGATCCGCGGGCAGGCCGCGCTGGTCGACGGCGCCCTGCGCCCGGTGCCGCCCGCGGGCATGGCCCTCCTGCACACACTGGCCCGCAGGCCGGGCTGGGTGGTGTCACGCGCCGATCTGCTGCGGGCGCTGCCCGGCAGCGGCACGGACGAGCACGCGGTGGAGACGGCGATGGCCCGGCTCCGTACGGCGCTGGGCGTGGCCAGGCTGATCCAGACGGTCGTCAAGCGCGGCTACCGGCTGGCGCTGGACCCGTCCGCCGACACCAAGTACGCGGATTCCTGACGGGTCGCTACCGTGCGGGGATGATCAACGACATCCATCCCCTGGTCGCGGGCGTCCGGCTGAGGCCTGTGACGCCCGGTGACGCCGAGTCCCTGGCCGAGACCCTGACCCGCAGCCGCGCCTACATGCGCCGCTGGGAGCCCGTGAGGCCGGAGGCCTTCTACACCCCGCGGGGCCAGGCCCAGCGTCTGGCCGGACTGCTGGCGGACCGGGACGCAGGGCGTGCCATGCCCTGGGTACTGGCCGACGAGGAGGACCGCGTGGTGGGCGCGATGACGCTCGCGTCGATCGAGCGGGGTCCGTTCCGCAACGCCAGGCTCGGCTACTGGGTCGACGTCGGCCGGGCGGGCCAGGGGCTGGCGACCGCCGCCGTCGGCCGGGTCTGCGAGGTGGCGCGTGACGGGCTCGGTCTGCACCGGATCGAGGCCGGGACGGTCGTGGACAACACGGCCTCGCAACGGGTGCTGGCGAAGGCCGGGTTCGAGCTCATCGGTACGGCGTCGCGCTATCTCCACATCAATGGCGCGTGGCAGGACCACCGGATGTTCCAGCGGATCCTGCACGACGGACCGCCGCAGCACTGAACGGTGCGTGCCGGACGTGCCGGTGGCCGTCGAGCGGGTACTGCGGCGGCAGGGCGGGGATGACCTCGGCGAGCGGGTAGCCGGCCTTCTCCGCGACCCTGCACGACGCCTCGTTGTCCACCTGGTGGAGCAGCTCCAGCCGCCGCAGGCCCTCCGCGGCGAACGTGGTGAACGCCCAGTCGGTGAGCGCCTGGAGGGCCCGTGGGGCCACGCCGCGGCCGCGTGCCGCCGCCGTGGTCCAATAGCCCGCCTCGGCGCTCTCAGCACCCGGTACGGGGCGTTTCAGGGCGAGGTTGCCGACGAGCCGGCCGCCCCGCTCCGTATCGGTCACGGCGAAGCTGAAGCGGCTGGCCGGACGCCCAGCCGTCCCGCTGGGCCGCCAGCCACCGCTCAGCGTCCGCGACTTCGGTCACCTGGGTGAGCAGCCACTGTCGCATCGCCGGGTCGTCGTACGCCGCGAGAAGCGCCGGGATGTCGTCCGGGCGCCAGGGGCGCATCAGCAGCGGTCCGGCCGTCAGGGTGACCGTCTCCTCGTTCACGGGGACACGGTACGTCGGTGGCCCGGGCGGCAGGAGGGGTTCCGGGCGGGGCCGGGGACGGGCACTCTGGAGGCGACTCCCACGGTGACCCCAGGGCGGTGACAGGCGCATGGCGGCGGGCACGAGCTCGTACGGCTGGCGTTTCGACGCGGGCCGAATCTGTCTGGATCTGGTGGCGACGGGGGTGGGGAGCTCCGGAACCTGTGAGCAGCTGGACCGTCCCGCCCGGCTCGCCGACTGGCTGGTGGCGTCCGGGCTGATCCCGAGGGGGACGCCACTGACCGCCGTGGACGACGACTGGGTGGCGCGCTTCTGGGAGTTACGGGCGGGCATCGACCTGCTGGTGACGGCCGAGCTGGCCGGCCGCGGCGACGACGGCGCCCTGGACCGGATCAACGCGCTCGCGGCCGTGCCGACCCCCGGATTGCGGGCCGTACGGGGCAAGGGCGGCGTTCTCGTACGGGCGCTGAGCGCCGGCCCCGCGTGCGACGGGCTCCTTGCGGCGGTGGCCCGGGACGCCGTGGACCTGCTGACGGATCCGGTGGCCAGGGAGGGGTTGCGCCGCTGCGAGGGCGATGCCTGCCGGCGGCTCTACCTGGACACGTCGCGGGGACGGCGACGGCGCTGGTGCTCCAGCGAGGTGTGCGGCAACCGGGAGCGGGTGGCCCGGCACCGCCGCCGGGTCAAGGCCGTTCCCCAGGACGCGAGTCGCAAAAGAAAGTTGTGAGTTCGTTGAATGAACCGGAACCCGCGTGCGTATCGATGGTCACAGAGCTCGACAGGGTCTCGACCAGGAGGATCGTGTGCGCAAGGATGCGGCCGTGGCCGATGACCGTCCGCACAGGGCTCGACATCGCAGTGAACCGCCCCGATCTCCCTCCGACGTCCCCGACGAGGAGCTGATGCGGGCGCTCTACCGCGAACACGCCGGTCCCCTGCTCGCCTACGTACTCCGCCTTGTCGCGGGTGACCGCCAGCGGGCCGAGGACGTTGTGCAGGAAACGCTCATCCGTGCCTGGAAGAACGCCGGTTCGCTCAACCGGGCCACCGGCTCAGTCCGCCCCTGGCTGGTGACGGTCGCCCGGCGCATCGTCATCGACGGCCACCGCAGCCGGCAGGCCCGGCCCCGCGAGGTCGATCCGTCGCCGCTGGAGGTCATTCCCGCGGAGGACGAGATTGACAAGGCGTTGTGGCTGATGACGCTCTCGGACGCGCTCGACGATTTGACCCCGGCTCACCGGGAAGCATTGGTCGAGACCTACTTCAAGGGCCGTACGGTCAACGAGGCCGCCGAGGTACTCGGCATCCCCAGCGGGACTGTGCGATCCCGGGTTTTCTACGCACTTCGTTCGATGAAGCTCGCACTCGAAGAGAGGGGGATCACGGCATGAGCGACCGCGAGTGGCAGCCGTTCGGGCCCCGGCCGACGGGCCCCCGCGGCCCCTCGGGGCCGTCAGGCCCCCCACGCCCGTCCGCGGGCCCCTTCGAGTTCCCCGTGGAAGGCCCGGAGCACGACGCCGCCGGTGCCTACGTCCTGGGCATCCTGGACGACGCCGAGGCGAGCGCCTTCGAGGCGCATCTGGCCGGCTGTGCGCTGTGCGCCGCCCACCTCGACGAATTCGCCGGGATGGAGCCCATGCTGGCGATGCTCGCGGAGGCCCCCGCGGCCCTCCCCGGTGCCCGTCCCGTCCCGCACGTCCCCGACAGGCCGGCTCCGCGACTGCTGGACAGCCTGGTCGACGAGGTCGCGCAGAAGCGGGCGCAGCGGCGCAGGCGCAGCAGGTATCTGATCGCGGCGGCCGCGGTTCTGGTGATCGGCGGCCCCGTGGTCGCGGTCACCGCCACGGGCGACGACACCGCCGGGAAGTCGGTCCAGGCAGCCGATCCCCATCCGACGAGCCCGGCCGAGGACGCCTTCTTCCACCACATGACGGAGAAGCTGCAGGCGACGGATCCCACCACCCGGGTCGACGCCACGGTCGGAATGGAGCCCAAGGCCTGGGGGACGCACACGGTCCTGCAGCTGAAGAACGTCAAGGGCCCGCAGAAATGCAGCCTGATCGCCGTGTCCAAGACCGGCGAGGAGGAGATCGTCACTTCCTGGTCCGTTCCGAAGTGGGGATACGGAATCGAGAATTCCACCCACGCGAGTGCGAAGGACCCGCTGTACGTGCACGGCGGCGCGGCGATGGCGCGCAACGACATCGACCACTTCGAGGTGCGGACCTTCGACGGCGAGCGGCTGGTGGAGATCGACGCGTAAACGCAATACGGGCGGCAGGTGCGCCGGGGGCCCCTCTTCGCGTACGGTTGACGGCTGCCCAATGCACGTCAGAAGGGGGCCTCGGTGGCCGCGCAGGATGCCGCTGTCGATTCGTTGCGGGACCGGGAAATCGGTGTCGAACAAGTACATCTGGACCGGGTCTACCACCGTCTCGAAGAGAAGATCGACGAGGCGGAATTTCTCATGCACGACGCCGGTAAGCGGGGGCAGGTCGGTACGCCGGGCGCGCTCGCGGAGCGGGACGCCCAGGTCTTCCGTGCCGGGGTCCACCTCAACCGGCTGAACAGTGAGTTCGAGGACTTCCTCTTCGGGCGGATCGACCTCCTCCACGGGAAGGACGGCGAACGCGGCCCGGACGGCGCCTTCACCTCGGTCGAGCCCGCCGACGACGCCGTACGGGAGGACAGCACCGCCGATGTCGCCGAGACGCTGCACATCGGCCGCATAGGAGTACTCGACTCCGACTACGCGCCCCTGGTGATCGACTGGCGTGCTCCGGCCGCCGCGCCGTTCTACCGGTCGACGCCCAAGGACCCGGGCAGGGTCGTACGCCGAAGGGTCATCCGCTCCAAGGGCCGCAAGGTCCTCGGGGTCGAGGACGACCTGATGCGTCCGGAGCTGACCGCGTACCTGGGCGGCGACAAGCTGCCCGTCATCGGCGACGGTGCCCTGATGGCCGCGCTGGGCCAGGCACGGAGCCACACCATGCGGGACATCGTCTCGTCGATCCAGGCCGAGCAGGACATGGTGATCCGCGCCCCCGCCGCCTCCGTCACGGAGGTCTCCGGAGGACCCGGGACGGGCAAGACCGCGGTCGCCCTGCACCGGGCCGCGTATCTGCTCTACCAGGACCGGCGCCGGTACGCGGGCGGCATCCTCGTCGTCTCGCCGACGCCGCTCCTGGTCGCGTACACCGAAGGGGTGCTGCCCTCGCTCGGCGAGGAGGGCCAGGTCGCGATCCGTGCCGTCGGCTCGCTGTCCGACGAGGCGGCGGGCATCGAGGGCGCCACCACGTACGACGAGCCGGCCGTGGCCCGGATCAAGGGCTCCTCCCGGATGCTGCACGTGCTGCGCAAGGTCGCCCGCGGGGCGCTGGAGCAGCCCGCGCCCCGGCCCGCCTCCCAGGAGGGGCAACTGGCGTTCGGAGAGGCGGAGGCCCCGGACGCGGCCGCCACCCCCACCCAGCTGAGGGTGGTGGCCTTCGGCGCCCGCGTCGAGCTGAACGGGGACGAGCTCCGGCGCATCCGGCACAACGTGCTGGGCGGCACCGCTCCCGTCAACCTGCTGCGCCCGCGCGCCCGCAAACTGCTCCTGGACGCCCTGTGGAGCAAGTCGTCGGGCCGGGGCCGCTACACCGACCCCGAGCTCGCCGCGGAGCTCCGTTCGTCCTTCGACGAGGACGTCTCCACGGAGACACCGTTCCTCACGTTCCTGAACGCCTGGTGGCCGGAACTCACCCCTCGTGGGGTGCTGGCCGCGATGGCCGACGAGCGGCGGCTGGGCCGTTGGGCGCGCAGGATCCTCAATCAGGGCGAGGTGCGCCGTCTCGCCCGTTCGCTGAAGCGGCTGGACGGGGACGGCAAGGGTCCGCTCTCCGTCCATGACGTGGCGCTCCTGGACGAGCTGCAGACGCTGCTGGGAACTCCGCACCGCCCGAAGCGGAAGCGTGAGCTCGACCCGCTGGACCAGCTCACGGGTCTGGAGGAGCTGATGCCGCAGCGCGAGGAGACCCAGCGCGAGCGGGCCGAGCGGCTGGCGGCGGAGCGCACGGAGTACGCGCACGTCATCGTCGACGAGGCGCAGGACCTGACGCCCATGCAGTGGCGCATGGTCGGCCGCCGCGGGCGGCACGCCACGTGGACGATCGTCGGCGACGCGGCGCAGTCCTCCTGGTCCGATCCGGACGAGGCGTCGGCGGCCCGTGACGAGGCGCTCGGCAACCGGCCCCGGCGCCGGTTCACCCTCACGGTCAACTACCGCAACCCGGCGGAGATCGCCGAACTCGCGGCGAAGGTGCTGGCACTCGCCATGCCGGGAATGGAATCCCCGACCGCGGTCCGCTCGACGGGGGTGAAGCCGCGCTTCGAGACCGTGCGGGGCGGGGATCTCGCCGGGACCGTCCGCGAGGAGGCGCGCAGACTCCTCGGCGAGGTGGACGGCACCGTGGGCGTGGTCGTGGCGATGGACCGGCGCGCGGAGGCCCGTGCCTGGCTGGCGGAGCTCGGTGAACGGGTGGTGGCGCTGGGCAGCCTGGAGGCGAAGGGCCTGGAGTACGACGCCACGGTCGTCGTCTCGCCCGCGGAGATCGCGGACGAGTCCCCGGCCGGCCTGCGGGTGCTGTACGTGGCGCTCACCCGCGCGACGCAGCAGCTGACCGTGGTCTCGGGGGAGCGTGATCTGCCGGATGCGGACGGCGTTCCCGACCTGCTGAGGGACTGAGGGGAAGCCGGTTCCTGCGGGCGGCGGTACTTTTCCGAGTCAACCCGTCGCGCAGGAATCACTTCTCCAGGGTGTTTGTTAGCCTGGTGTTGGCACCGGCTCGATCCAAGCCCCCGGGCCCAACCTTCGTCGCTACGAGCGACCACTTGCCGCGAGGCGAGCATGGCGGGTCGGTGCCACCTGAGTGAAGAGACAGACCCGCGTCACCCGAGGGTGGCGCGGGTCTGTTGTCGTTTCCACGGGGTGCGCGGCACCGGCAGGGGTTCCCTCGAACGAGTAGCTTCTCGTATGGTGGAAAAAACTTTCCGAAAGGTGGCAGTCATTACCGGCTACCGGCCGGTAGGTGCGACGATCGGAACGCGCGTACGGGGTGGATCCCATGTGCGCGCGACAGCAATGAAGCTCAGGAAAGCGAAGGACTCGGCCATGGCAACGGCGCCCAGCGTCTCGTACTCGATGACGGTCAGGCTGGAGGTGCCCGCGAGCGGCACAGCGGTCTCCCAGCTCACCACGGCCGTGGAGTCCTCCGGCGGTTCGGTCACCGGCCTCGATGTGACCGCTTCCGGCCACGAGAAGCTGCGGATCGACGTCACCATCGCGGCCTCCTCGACCTCGCACGCGGACGAGATCGTCGAAGGTCTGCGCGACATCGAGGGCGTCGTCCTCGGCAAGGTCTCCGACCGTACGTTCCTGATGCACCTCGGCGGCAAGATCGAGATGGCGTCCAAGCACCCCATCCGCAACCGTGACGACCTCTCGATGATCTACACCCCGGGTGTGGCCCGGGTCTGCATGGCGATCGCCGAGAACCCCGAGGACGCCCGCCGCCTGACCATCAAGCGGAACTCCGTCGCGGTGGTCACGGACGGCTCCGCGGTGCTGGGCCTCGGCAACATCGGCCCGATGGCGGCGCTCCCCGTGATGGAGGGCAAGGCGGCCCTGTTCAAGCGTTTCGCCGGCATCGACGCCTGGCCGATCTGCCTGGACACCCAGGACACCGACGCCATCGTCGAGATCGTCAAGGCGATCGCCCCGGGCTTCGCGGGCATCAACCTCGAGGACATCTCCGCCCCCCGCTGCTTCGAGATCGAGGCACGGCTGCGCGAGGCGCTGGACATCCCCGTCTTCCACGACGACCAGCACGGCACGGCGATCGTCGTCCTCGCCGCGCTGACCAACGCGCTGCGCGTGGTCGGCAAGTCGATCGGTGACGTACGGGTCGTCATGTCGGGCGCGGGCGCCGCCGGTACGGCCATCCTGAAGCTGCTCATCGCCGCGGGCGTCAAGCACGCGGTCGTCGCCGACATCCACGGAGTGGTGCACGCGGGCCGCGAGGACCTCGTGTCCGCCGACCCCGACTCGCCGCTGCGCTGGATCGCCGACAACACCAACCCCGAGGGTGTCACCGGCACCCTCAAGCAGGCCGTCGTGGGCGCCGACGTCTTCATCGGTGTCTCCGCCCCCAACGTGCTGAACGGTGACGACGTCGCCGCGATGGCCGACGGTGCGATCGTGTTCGCCCTCGCAAACCCGGATCCCGAGGTGGACCCGGCAATCGCCCGCGAGACGGCGGCAGTTGTGGCCACCGGCCGCTCCGACTTCCCGAACCAGATCAACAACGTCCTGGTCTTCCCGGGCGTCTTCCGCGGTCTGCTGGACGCTCAGTCCCGCACCGTCAACACGGAGATGATGCTCGCCGCCGCGCGCGCCCTCGCGGGCGTCGTCGCCGAGGACGAGGTGAACGCGAACTACATCATCCCGTCGGTCTTCAACGACAAGGTCGCGGGAGCGGTCGCGGGCGCGGTCCGCACCGCCGCGAAGGCGGCCGGAGCCGCCGCGGCGACGCCGGATCCCGTCTAGCACACGCCGTCCGCGGGGGTCGGCCACGGCTCCTGCGGACGGTGCCGTACCTCACGTCCGCGCGCCCCGTACGGCGCGTCGTGGGTCGCGACGTCCCAAACGCCCCTTTAGGGTAGGCGGGCAGCGAGCCCCACAGGCCCGGCATCCGCTGCGGACCGCTTCAAGAAGTCGACGGAACGTCACCACGGGCAATCAGTGGTGCTTTTCGTGTGGCGTCGAGGGGTTCCGGATTGGCGTTACCGCCGCAGGTGGGGGCAGGATGCGTATTCGGGCGCGAGGGTCTGACATCAGACCCGGGTCCGGGGACTGTCAGAGGGCCCTGGCAGCATCGGCTTCGATCTCACGCCTCACAGGCAAGAAGAACACGGGAGTAACAACATGAACCGCAGTGAGCTGGTGGCCGCCCTGGCCGACCGTGCCGAGGTGACCCGCAAGGACGCCGACGCCGTTCTGGCCGCCCTCGCCGAGACCGTCGGCGAGATCGTCGCCAAGGGCGACGAGAAGGTCACCATCCCCGGCTTCCTGACCTTCGAGCGCACCCACCGTGCCGCTCGCACCGCTCGTAACCCGCAGACCGGCGACCCGATCAACATCCCGGCCGGCTACAGCGTGAAGGTCTCCGCGGGCTCGAAGCTCAAGGAAGCCGCCAAGGGCAAGTAAGCCCCGTAGGCATCAAGAAGGGCGGCCGTCCTGACCAGGACGGCCGCCCTTCGGCATGCCCGGAGCGGAGCGTGGCACCTGCGGCGCCCGCACAGGGCCCGTACGGCCGCTGTGAGCCCCAGGTGTACGGAGTTGGGCGGTTGGGGCCCGTACGGGCCTGTACGGGCGCCCTGGGGCGTCTGTGAGGCGGCGCGTCCGGGGCCCGGCAGGGCGGGGCCGCGAACAGACCGCCGCCCCGGACCCTTGTGCGGGGCCGGGGCGGCGGACTGTGGTGCGCGGGGTGCGCAGTGTTGTGTGCGGCAGCACTGTGCGTGCGCCGGAGCGCGTCCGGCGCGGTGTCAGACGAGTGAACCGCCCGGCAGCTCGACCTTCGCGCCGAGCTTCTCGAGCTTGTCCATGAAGTTCTCGTAGCCGCGGTTGATCAGGTCGATGCCGTGCACCCGGGACGTTCCCTGCGCCGCCAGGGCGGCGATCAGGTACGAGAAGCCGCCCCGCAGGTCCGGGATGACCAGATCCGCGCCCTGGAGCTTCGTGGGCCCCGACACGACCGCGGAGTGCAGGAAGTTCCGCTGCCCGAACCGGCAGTCGGAGCCCCCGAGGCACTCGCGGTAGAGCTGGATGTGCGCACCCATCTGGTTGAGCGCCGAGGTGAAGCCGAGCCGGGACTCGTACACCGTCTCGTGGACGATCGACAGGCCGGCGGCCTGCGTCAGGGCGACCACGAGCGGCTGCTGCCAGTCGGTCTGGAAACCGGGGTGGACGTCCGTCTCCAGCGCGATGGCGTTGAGAGCGCCGCCGGGGTGCCAGAAGCGGATGCCCTCGTCGTCGATCTCGAAGGCGCCGCCGACCCGGCGGAAGGTGTTGAGGAACGTCATCATCGAACGCTGCTGGGCGCCGCGCACGTAGATGTTGCCCTCGGTCGCCAGCGCCGCCGACGCCCAGGAGGCCGCCTCCAGGCGGTCCGGGATCGCCCGGTGGGTGTATCCGTCGAGCTTGTCGACACCGGTGATCCGGATGGTCCGGTCGGTGTCCATGGAGATGATCGCGCCCATCTTCTGCAGTACGCAGATGAGGTCCTCGATCTCCGGCTCGACGGCCGCGTTGGACAGCTCGGTGACGCCCTCGGCGAGGACGGCGGTCAGCAGGACCTGCTCGGTGGAGCCCACCGACGGGTACGGCAGCCGGATCTTCGTGCCGCGCAGCCGCTGCGGGGCCTCCAGGTACTGGCCGTCCGCCCGCTTCTCGATGGTCGCGCCGAACTGGCGCAGCACCTCGAAGTGGAAGTCGATCGGCCTGCCGCCGATGTCGCAGCCGCCGAGCCCCGGGATGAACGCGTGGCCCAGGCGGTGCAGCAGCGGACCGCAGAAGAGGATCGGGATGCGCGACGAGCCCGCGTGGGCGTCGATGTCGGCGACGTTCGCGCTCTCGACGTGCGAGGGATCGAGGATGAGTTCGCCCGGCTCGTCACCGGGGCGGACGGTCACACCGTGCAGCTGCAGCAGTCCCCGGACCACCCGCACATCGCGGATGTCGGGCACGTTGCGGAGCCGGCTGGGCCCGCTGCCGAGCAGCGCGGCGACCATTGCCTTCGGCACCAGGTTCTTGGCGCCTCGGACGCGGATCTCGCCCTCCAGCGGGGTGCCGCCGTGGACAAGCAGGACATCGTCTGTGCCGGTCATGTATCTCGCGTTCCGGAGTGGTCGGGCAGGGGGCCATCGAAAAGGGTAATGGCCCCCCACCCCCCTTTCGTAAGTCACAGGGGGGTGTACGAACGTCATGAATCCGCCACAACACGTTCTGCCCCACAAGCCTTGCGGAGGGTTACCGTCCGCGAAGCGGTCCGATCCGGTCGGATTCGTGCGCTCCCCGTGCGCCTGTGCCGTGCCTGTGCGCCCCTGAGCTGCGGGGCACGGCCCGCGGCGGCCGGGCGGGCCCGTTGGTCCCCACGGAGGGCGAAGATGCGGGATCATTTCTGCCATGACCGAGGTGTCCTCGCTCACAGGGCGGCTGCTCGTGGCCGCACCCGCCCTGGCGGACCCGAATTTCGACCGCGCGGTGGTGCTTCTCCTCGACCACGACGAGGAGGGTTCGCTCGGCGTGGTCCTGAACCGCCCGACCCCGGTCGGCGTCGGTGACATCCTCGAGTCCTGGGCCGGTCTGACCGGTGAGCCGGACGTGGTGTTCCAGGGCGGTCCGGTGTCGCTCGACTCGGCGCTGGGTGTGGCGGTGATCCCCGGGGACGAGGGCCCGCTGGGCTGGCGGCGGGTGCACGGGGCGATCGGCCTGGTGGACCTGGAGGCGCCGCCGGAGCTGCTGGCCGCGGCCCTCGGTTCGCTGCGGATCTTCGCGGGGTACGCGGGCTGGGGCCCCGGGCAGCTCGAGACGGAGCTGACGGACGGCGCCTGGTACGTGGTCGAGTCGGAGCCGGGCGATGTGTCGTCGCCGCGTCCGGAGAGCCTCTGGCGGGCCGTCCTGCGGCGCCAGCGCAGTGAGCTCGCCATGATCGCGACGTATGCGGACGACCCTTCGCTGAACTGATGCCCCGGGCTTTCAGTACGCTTGGCAGTTATGAGCACTCTTGAGCCCGAGCGCGGGGCAGGTACGGGGACCCTCGTAGAGCCGACGCCACAGGTGTCGAACGGCGACGGCGACCACGAGCGCTACGCCCATTACGTCCAGAAGGACAAGATCATGGCGAGCGCCCTGGAGGGCACTCCCGTGGTGGCACTGTGCGGCAAGGTCTGGGTGCCGGGGCGCGACCCCAAGAAGTACCCGGTCTGTCCCATGTGCAAGGAGATCTACGAGTCCATGGGCGCCGGCGGCGACAAGGACAAGGGCAAGGGCGGCAAGGACAGCAGCAAGAAGTAGTCCGCGGCCTTCTTCACCCTCCGGGACCTGACCCCCGGGGCGCGCACCATGCGCGCCCCGGGGGTCTTTCGTCTGCCCGGTGTCTTTCGCGTGCCCGGGAGGGGTAGGCGCGTGCGGTGTGCGTCGCACGGACCGCGCCGGGTGGTCACAGAGTGGTTGAGACCACTTGTCGGCGTCCGGGTGCGCCCTTACTCTCCTGCAAGTTGTGCAGAACGAAACGTGCGTTGCACAGGATGCAACGACTGACCGGTAAGGGTTCCGGATGAAGCTTTCTGCCCGAATTGCCGCCCCGGCCGCGGCGCTTGTGCTGGCGGGGCTCACCGCCACCGCCTGCGCGCCCCAGACATCCGACACCGGTGCCGACGGGGACAAGAAGAGCGGCACGCTTCGCGTCTGGCTCTTCCAGGAGGTCGGCAACAAGCCCAAGGAGAAGGTCGTCGACGCGGCCGTCGCCGCATTCGAGAAGTCCCACGAGGGGGCGAAGGTCGAAGTCGAGTACATACCCGTCGACACCCGGGCCCAGCGCATCAAGGCCGCCTTCAACGACCCGAAGAGCGCCCCCGACCTCATCGAGTACGGCAACACGGACACGGCCGGCTACGTGAAGGACGGCGGGCTGGCCGATGTGAGCAAGGAGTTCGCGGCCTGGGACGACGCCAAGGACACCGACCCGACCGCCAAGCAGTCCGTGACGGTCGACGGCCAGGTGTACGGGGCGCCGCTCTTCGTCGGCGTACGGGCGCTGTACTACCGCACCGACATCTTCCAGGACCTCGGCATCGAGCCCCCCAAGTCCCAGGCCGAGCTGATCTCCACGGCCAGGAAGGTCCACAAGGAGAAGCCGGACCTGTACGGCCTCGCGGTCGGCGGCGCCTACACCTACGGCGCGATGCCCTTCATCTGGGCGCACGGCGGCGAACTGGCCGACGAGACCGGGGTGACCTACGCGTCGGCCGTCAACAGCGAGAAGGCGCGCAAGGGCATCGAGGCCTACACCTCGCTCTTCGGCGACGACAACTGCCCCGCCGCCAAGTGCGCCTCCATGGGCGGCAACGCGACCGTCACCGCCTTCGCGTCCGGCAAGGCGGCCATGGCGATCGGCGGCGACTTCAGCCACGCGGCCGTCGAAGCGGGCAGCGTGAAGGGCAGGTACGCCGTCGTGCCGCTGCCCGGCGTGGCGGAGGGCTCGATCGCCCCGGCGTTCGCCGGCGGCAACAACATCGGTGTGCTGAAGAGCAGTTCGCACCGCACCCTCGCCGTCGACCTGATGAAGTCGCTGACCGGCAAGAAGACCCAGGCCGAGATGTTCGACGCGATGGGCTGGCTGCCGACGTACACGGACGTCCGGGCCTCGGTCGCGGAGAAGGAGCCCTTCGTCGCGCCGTTCGTCACCACGCTCGGCTCCGGCGCCAAGTTCGTCCCCGCCTCCTCGGCCTGGGGCCAGATCGACGCCTCGCTGGTCCTGCCGACGATGTTCCAGGAGATCGTCAGCGGCCGTAAGGACGTGGCAGCCGCCTCCGACGACGCGGCGAAGAAGATGGACGCGGCGTTCGCCGACGCGGGCTGACGATGACCGCGAACACGACGGCGTACGAAGCCCCCGAGAAGACCGGGGCGGGCGGCACACCGGCCCGCCCGCCCCGGCGCCGCCCGGCATCTCCCGCGCGGCGCTCCGGCTGGACCCCCTGGCTGTACCTGCTGCCCGCGCTGGTCCTGCTCGGCGGACTCCTCGTCTACCCGATCTACCAGCTGGGCCTGATCTCCTTCCTGGAGTACACCCAGGCCCAGGTCAGCGGCGGCGAACCGACCACCTTCCAGGGCTTCGGCAACTACGCGACGCTCTTCCGCGACAGCCAGTTCTGGCAGGTGCTCCTCGCGACCGTGCTCTTCGCCACGGCCTGCGTGCTCGCCACCCTGTTCGTCGGCTGCGCCCTGGCCGTCCTGCTGACCCGGATCCGGGCCCTGCCCCGGCTCGCGCTCATGATGGCCGCACTGGGTGCCTGGGCGACCCCGGCGATCACGGGCTCGACCGTCTGGGTCTTCCTCTTCGACCCGGACTTCGGACCGGTCAACAAGGTGCTGGGACTCGGCGACTTCTCCTGGACGTACGGGCGCTACAGCGCCTTCGCCCTGGTGCTCCTCGAAGTGCTCTGGTGCTCGTTCCCGTTCGTGATGGTGACCGTGTACGCGGGCATCCGGGCGATCCCCACGGAGGTGCTGGAGGCGGCCTCGCTGGACGGCGCCTCGCAGTGGCGGATCTGGCGGTCGGTCATGGCGCCGATGCTGCGGCCGATCCTGACCGTCGTCACCATCCAGTCGATCATCTGGGACTTCAAGGTCTTCACCCAGATCTACGTCATGACCAACGGCGGTGGCATAGCCGGGCAGAACCTGGTGCTGAACGTGTACGCGTACCAGAAGGCGTTCGCGTCCTCGCAGTACAGCCTCGGATCGGCGATCGGTGTCGTGATGCTCGTGATCCTGCTGGCCGTGACGCTGGTCTATCTGCGCCTGGTGCGACGCCAGGGGGAGGAACTGTGAGCACGCCGATGACCACCCGTCCGCGCATCCGGCGCCCCGGCAGGCTGGCGGCGGAGGCGGCCGCCCTCGTCATCGCCGTCGTGGTCGCCTTCCCCCTGTACTGGATGGTGCTCTCCGCGTTCAAGCCGGCGGGCGAGGTCCAGTCGACCGAAGCGCGGCCCTGGACGCTGTCCCCGTCCCTCGACTCGTTCCGCCGGGTCTTCGAACAGCAGGATTTCGGCCGGTACTTCCTCAACAGCCTGCTCGTCGCCGGCACGGTCGTCATCGCGTCCGCGCTGATCGCCTTCCTCGCCGCGACGGCGGTGACGAGATTCCGCTTCAGGTTCCGGACGACGCTGCTGATCATGTTCCTGGTCGCGCAGATGGTGCCCGTCGAGGCGCTGACCATTCCGCTGTTCTTCCTCATGCGTGACTTCGGGCAGCTGAACACCCTGGGCTCGCTGATCCTCCCGCATCTGGCCTTCTCGCTCCCGTTCGCGATCTGGATGCTGCGCGGTTTCGTCAAGGCCGTTCCCGACGCGCTGGAGGAGGCCGCCTATATCGACGGGGCGAGCCGCACGCGCTTCCTGTGGCAGATCCTCTTCCCGCTCGTCTTCCCCGGACTCGTGGCGACGAGTGTCTTCTCGTTCATCTCGACCTGGAACGACTTCCTGTTCGCGAAATCGTTCCTCATCAGCGACACCTCGCAGTCGACGCTCCCCATGGCGTTGCTGGTCTTCTTCAAACCCGATGAGAACGACTGGGGAGGGATCATGGCCGCCTCGACGGTGATGACCGTTCCCGTGCTGGTCTTCTTCGTACTCGTACAGCGCCGTCTGGTCTCGGGACTGGGCGGAGCGGTTAAGGACTGACGTGCACAACCTGATTCCGGCGCCCGTACACATCGGCGACCAGGGCAGCTGCGGATTCCTCCTGGACCCGTCCACCACCATCACCGCGCGGGAAGGCACCGGGACCGCGGAGCGCTGGCTCCGGGCCACCCTGGGCGCCGCGTTCGGCCTGCCGCTCGCCCCCGGGACGGGCGAGGGCGGGAACACCGTCGAGCTGCGCGTCGACCCCTCCCTGGAGCCGGAGGGATACCGGCTGGGTGTGTCGCCCACCTGGGGCGTACGCATCACCGGAGGGAGCGCCGCCGGAGTGTTCTGGGGTGCGCAGACCCTGCGTCAGCTCCTGGGTCCCGAGGCCTTCCGCCGGGCGCCCGTCAGCCCCGGTACGCAGCGGGGCGTCCCGTACACGGAGATCGAGGACAGCCCCCGCTTCCCCTGGCGGGGCCTGATGCTCGACGTGGCACGGCACTTCATGCCGAAGGACGACGTCCTGCGCTATCTGGACCTCCTGGCCGCGCACAAGCTCAACGTGTTCCACTTCCACCTCACCGACGACCAGGGCTGGCGCATCGAGATCAAGCGCCATCCCCGTCTCACGGAGACCGCTTCCTGGCGCGCCCGCACCAAATACGGTCATCGGGCCTCCGCGTTGTGGGACGAGACCCCGCACGGCGGTTTCTACACCCAGGACGACATCCGTGAAATCGTCGCCTACGCCGCCGAGCGGCATATCCGGGTCGTCCCCGAGATCGACATCCCGGGGCACTCGCAGGCAGCCATCAGCGCGTATCCGGAACTGGGCAACACGGACGTCGTCGACACCTCCGCGCTCTCCGTGTGGGACACCTGGGGCATCAACCCGAACGTACTCGCCCCCACCGACAACACCCTGCGCTTCTTCGAGGGGGTCTTCGAGGAGGTGCTCGACCTCTTTCCCGCCGCCACATCGCCGTTCATCCATATCGGTGGCGACGAATGCCTCAAGGACCAGTGGAAGGAGTCACCGGCCGCCCGGGCCCGGATGGCCGAACTCGGCCTGGCGGACGAGAACGAGCTCCAGTCCTGGTTCATCCGGCACTTCGACTCCTGGCTCACCGCCCGGGGACGTCGCCTCATCGGCTGGGACGAGATCCTGGAGGGCGGACTCGCCGAGGGCGCCGCGGTGTCCTCGTGGCGGGGTTACGCGGGCGGCATCGCCGCCGCCGAGGCCGGACACGACGTCGTCATGTGCCCCGAGCAGCAGGTGTACCTGGACCACCGTCAGGACGGCGGCCCCGACGAACCGATGCCCATCGGATTCATCCGCACCCTGCAGGACGTCTACCGCTTCGAACCCGTACCCCCGGGGCTCTCCGAGGAGGCGGCCGGCCACATCATCGGCACCCAGGCCAACGTCTGGACCGAGGTGATGCAGAACCGGGCCCGCGTCGACTACCAGGTCTTCCCGCGGCTCGCCGCCTTCGCCGAGGTCGCCTGGTCCCGGCTCCCGGCCCCCGGCGAGCGGGACTTCGCCGACTTCGAACGCCGCATGGGCACGCACTACGCGCGGCTCGACGCCCTGGGTGTCGACTACCGCCCGCCGGGCGGCCCGCTGCCGTGGCAACGGCGCCCCGGAGTCCTGGGCCGCCCGATCGAGGGAGCGCCCCCGAACGTATGAGTCCCGTCCGGGCCGTGCCGGCGCGAAACGAACAAGTCGTACGAACTCGCTGAAGAGTGTCAATTCGTGCGCAGAGCAAAAGTTGTGCGAAAGGTTATTTTTCCGCTGGTCAGGGACAGATACACCCTTCGTGGACCCTCGCGCCGGTCCGCCCGGAAGATGTGCCAGAGTTGCCACGTCCCGGCCGTGAGCACGTACCGTACGGCGGACAGGCGGGACTGCCGGGACACCGGGAAGGGGCAGCTGGGTTGACCACGCACGCACCGCAGGCGATGCAGTCGGTAACGCTGCCGGCCTCGCTCGACGAGGCCGTGGCGGCTCTCGGCGCCATGCCTGCAGCCGTACCTGTGGCCGGTGGCACGGATCTGATGTCGGCCGTCAACAAGGGGCTCCTGCGCCCCTCGGGACTGGTCGGCCTGGGCCGGATCAGCGAGCTGCGCGGCTGGCACTACCAGGACGGCCATGCCCTCCTCGGGGCCGGTCTCACCCACGCACGCATGGGGCGGCCCGACTTCGCCGCCCTCATTCCCGCGCTGGCCGCGTCCGCCCGCGCCGCGGGCCCGCCCCAGATCCGCAACGCCGGCACGCTCGGCGGCAACATCGCCACCGCGGCCCCCACCGGCGACGCCCTGCCGGTGCTGGCGGCCCTGGAAGCCGAACTGGTTATCGCGGGACCGGACGGCTCGCGTCGTGAGATCCCCGTGTCGCACCTGCTGGCCGGCCGCGCGATGCTCGGGCCCGCCGAGCTGATCGGCTTCGTCCGCGTACCGCTGCTGCACGCCCCCCAGGTCTTCCTCAAGGCGACCGGCCGCACCGGCCCCGGCCGTGCCACCGCCTCCGTCGCGATCGTCCTCGATCCGGCCCGCCGCGGGGTGCGCTGCGCTGTCGGCGCGATCGCCCCGATGCCGCTGCGGCCGCTGGAGGCCGAGCGCTGGATCGCCTCCCTGATCGACTGGGACGGCGAGCGGGGTCTGGCCGCCGACGCGCTGGCCGCCTTCGGCGAGTACGTCGCCGCGGCCTGCATCCCTGACCAGGCACCACCGGACGACGGGGGAGAGGCACCGCCGCTGCCCCCGGCCGTACTCCACCTGCGGCGCACGGTCGCCGCGCTCGCCCGACGCGCGCTGGGGAGGGCACTGTCGTGAGCAATGAAGAGAACCCCGAGCAGCAGCACGGGCAGCCCGACCCCTACGGCGGCTGGCAGCCGACCCCGCAGAGCGGTGAGTACGACGCGGAGGCGACCGCCTTCGTCCAGCTGCCCCCGGA
This sequence comes from Streptomyces sp. NPDC059499, assembly GCF_042749285.1. Lineage (NCBI taxonomy): Bacteria > Bacillati > Actinomycetota > Actinomycetes > Kitasatosporales > Streptomycetaceae > Streptomyces > Streptomyces sp. NPDC059499. Next base: position 625,943 of record NZ_JBHYTT010000003.1, on the reverse strand, counting down.
CGGCCTCGCCAACCTCGGGAACGACCCGCTGGCCGCCCCCGGCCAGGGCTACGTACCGCCGATGATCCTTCCGCTGACCCCGGCGGCCGGGCTGGACCCCGCCGCGACGGGCAGCTGGGTCGTGCGGACGCAGAGCCGGCAGGAGCGGACCGACCGCGAGGGGGGTACGGAGCCGGCACCGGACGCGGTCCACTGGCCGGACCCCAACCAGCAGGAGCCGTACCCGCAGCAGTACCCGGAGACCTCGCAGTACGGGCAGACGTCGTCGACGACCGCCCAGTGGAACTTCACCGAGGCCATCCCGCAGGACGCCGCCGCTTCGGACCCCACCCCCGTCCCCGCCGAGCCCGCGGGGCACACCGGCCAGTGGACGATCCCGGTCGCGGGCGGTGACCTCCCGGAGGAGTCCGGCGAGTTCGCGGCTTCGGCGCTCGCGTCCCAGTGGTACGCGGAAGCGCCCCCCGCCACGCTGCCCGGCGGTGCGCCCGCACCGTGGGCCACGCAGCCGCACGAGCCGCAGCCGCACGAGCCGTCGCCCGCCGACCCGGCCACGCCGTCGCCGGAGCCCGAGGCCGCCGCGCACGACCTGGCAGCCGAGGTCGAGCACGAGGCCGCGCCGCAGACTCCCGGGGAGGACACCCTCGCCGGTATGCCCGGGGCTCCGGGCAACGAGCACGACGACTCCCACGGCGCACCCGGTGAGCCCGAGGAGGCCCCGGAGGGGGCCGAGGTGTCCGACGACGCCACCGCGCACGCCTCGGCGTTCGACGAGCCCGCAGCGGCCCTCTCGGACGCCCCCAGCGAGCACCCCGCCGCCTCGTACGTCCTTCATGTGAACGGCGTGGACCGCCCCGTCACCGACGCCTGGATCGGCGAGTCCCTCCTGTACGTGCTCCGGGAGCGCCTCGGCCTCGCCGGTGCCAAGGACGGCTGCTCGCAGGGCGAGTGCGGCGCCTGCAACGTCCAGGTGGACGGCCGGCTCGTGGCCTCCTGCCTGGTCCCCGCAGCCACCACCGCGGGCAGCGAGGTCCGTACGGTCGAGGGCCTCGCGGTCGACGGGGAGCCGTCCGACGTGCAGCGTGCCCTGGCCGAGTGCGGGGCCGTCCAGTGCGGCTTCTGCATCCCGGGGATGGCCATGACCGTCCACGACCTCCTGGAGGGCAACCACGCCCCCAGCGAGCTGGAGACGCGACAGGCCCTGTGCGGCAACCTCTGCCGCTGTTCCGGCTACCGGGGCGTGCTCGACGCCGTACGCGAGGTCGTTGCCGGCCGGGAGGCGACCGCGGAAGCGGCACACGCCGCCGACGCCGAGGAGCCGCGGATCCCGCAGCAGGCAGCCCCCGGCGCGGGCAGCGTCCGGACACACCCCCACGAGGGAGACACCCGGTGAGCACCGCGCCTCCCTCAGCACCGGTCACCCACACCACCCACACCTCCACCATCAGCTGCTGCCGCAGCGGGGCGAACGACAAGGAGGCGGCGTGAGCAACGACGCAGCCACCGCGACCAGCACCACCCGCACGAACCCCCCGCCGACCGAGGGAACCGGCCCGGACGAGGAAGTGCCCGCGCTCGGTCTGGGCGCGTCGCTCCCGCCCGCCGACGCCCGCGCCAAGACCGAAGGCACGTTCCCGTACGCGGCGGACCTCTGGGCGGAGGGGCTTCTGTGGGCGGCCGTGCTGCGTTCCCCGCACCCCCATGCGCGCATCCTGTCGATCGACACCTCGGCCGCCGCCGAGATGCCGGGTGTCCGGGCCGTCGTCACCCATGAGGACATTCCCGGCGACGGGTCGTACGGCCGCAGTGTCGTCGACCGACCCGTCTTCGCCTCCGACCTGGTACGCCACCACGGGGAGTCGATCGCGGCGGTCGCCGCCGACCATCCCGACACCGCCCGCCTGGCCGCCGCGGCGATCGCCGTCGAGTACGAGGTGCTCGAACCGGTCACCGACCCGGAGAAGGCCTTCGCGGCCGAACCGCTCCACCCCGACGGCAACCTCATCCGCCACATCCCGCTGCGCTACGGCGACCCGGACACCGTGGGCGAGGTCATCGTCGAGGGCCTGTACCGCATCGGCCGCCAGGACCCCGCCCCGATCGGGGCCGAGGCCGGACTCGCCGTGCCCCGCCCGGACGGCGGCGTGGAGCTGTACACGGCGTCCACCGACCCGCACACCGACCGCGACCTCGCCGCCGCCTGCTTCGGCCTGGAGCCCGACCGGGTCAAGGTCGTCGTCACCGGCGTCCCCGGGGCGACCGGCGACCGGGAGGACCCCGGCTTCCAGATCCCGCTCGGGCTCCTCGCCCTGCGCACCGGATGCCCGGTCAAACTGGCCGCTACGCGCGAGGAGTCCTTCCTCGGCCACGCCCACCGCCACCCGACCCTGCTGCGCTACCGCCACCACGCGGACACGGAGGGCAGGCTGGTCAAGGTCGAGGCCCAGATCCTCCTGGACGCCGGCGCGTACGCCGACTCCTCGTCCGAATCGCTGGCCGCCGCCGTGGCCTTCGCCTGCGGTCCGTACGTCGTTCCGCACGCCTTCATCGAGGGCTGGGCGGTCCGTACGAACAACCCGCCCTCCGGCCATGTGCGCGGCGAGGGCGCGATGCAGGTCTGCGCCGCCTACGAGGGCCAGATGGACAAGCTGGCGGCGAAACTGGGCATCGACCCGGCCGAACTCCGCCTCCGCAACGCCCTGTCCACCGGCGACATCCTTCCCACCAGCCAGACCGTGACGTGCCCGGCCCCGGTGGCGGAACTGCTTCGCGAGGTCCGGGACTACCCGCTGCCCGCACTCCCGAAGGACGCCCCCGAGGACGACTGGCTGCTCCCGGGCGGCCCCGAGGGCGCGGGCGAGCCCGGAGCCGTACGCCGTGGCGTCGGCTACGCGCTCGGCATGGTCCACATGCTCGGTGCCGAGGGCACGGACGAGGTCTCCACGGCCACCGTCCGGGTCCACGACGGCGTCGCCACGGTCATCTGCGCGGCCGTCGAAACCGGCCAGGGCTTCACCACGCTCGCCCGCCAGATCGTCCAGGAGACCCTGGGCATCGAAGAGGTCCACGTGGCGGCGGTGGACACCGACCAGCCCCCGGCGGGCCCGGCGACGCACGGCCGTCACACCTGGGTCTCCGGCGGTGCGGTCGAGCGCGCGGCCAAGATGGTCCGCACCCAGCTCCTCCAGCCCCTGGCCCACAAGTTCGGCATGTCCACGGAGCTCCTCCAGATCGCCGACGGCAAGATCACCTCGTACGACGGTGTGCTCTCCACGACGGTCATGGAGGCCATGGACGGCAAGGAACTCTGGGCCACGGCCCAGTGCCGCCCGCACCCCACCGAACCCCTGGACGATTCGGGCCAGGGGGACGCGTTCGTCGGCCTGGCCTTCTGCGCGGTCCGCGCGGTCGTCGACGTCGACATCGAACTCGGCTCGATCCGTGTCGTCGAGATGGCGGTGGCCCAGGACGTCGGCCGGGTCCTGAACCCGTCCCAGCTGGTGACCCGTATCGAGGCCGGAGTCACCCAGGGCATCGGCGCGGCCCTCACGGAGAACCTCCGCACGGCCCGCGGTCTGATCCGCCACCCGGACCTCACGGGGTACGCGCTTCCGACGTCCCTGGACGCTCCGGACATCCGCATCGTCAAGCTGATCGAGGAACGCGACGTGGTCGCCCCCTTCGGTGCCAAAGCGGCCTCGGCGGTGCCGGTGGTGACGTCCCCCGCAGCGGTGGCCGCGGCCGTCCGCGCGGCCACGGGCCGCCCGGTCAACCGCCTCCCCATCCGGCCCCAGGCGGCGGTGGCCACACCCAAGTCCTGACCCCGGCGGCGCCTGCCGGCTCAGCAGGCGCCGTCGTCGACGGTGGCGGTCAGGTCGTACTCGGCGATGGAACTGCCACCGCCGTCCGCCCCCGGGACGAAGACCCCGCCCTCCGCGGACTCCTCCTCGGTGACGTGCATGCAGACGGTGGTGTCGGCACCGCCCCCGGACACCTCGTAGTCGTGCCCGCTTCCGGCCCGCTCCACGGAGATGCGGTACGAGGGCCCCTGGTCCTCACCCGCCCTCAGGACGTCCGCCTCGATCAGCGAGGTGTAGCCCTGCGTCGGGTCCCGGCGGATCTGCGTGTCGGCGGCCATGGACTCGGCCGCGTCCTCGGCGGCCTCCCGGACCTCGCTCGCGCTCCACGTCCCCCTGTCGATGCCTGCCTGCACCGAACAGCCACCGAAGACGAACACCCCGGCGACCCCGAACGCCGCCACCCGCCCGAACGCGAGCGCCCCGTCCGACGGCTGCCGCGCCGCGTGCGGCCGGGCCCGCCGGTAGAGCCGGTAGGGGCCGACGAGCGCCACGGCGAGAAACGCCGCGGCTATGACGAACAAGAAGACGACGACACCCATGCATGCACTCCCCGCGCCGCTCCCGACAAGGCGCCAGATCCTACGCTCCGGCCCTTGGGCAACCGTGTGAGCACACAGGAACGGCCGCCCCCGCACCATGGGGGCGGCCGTTCCCTTTCGGGTTCTCCCGCTGGAGGCCGTGACCGGAATCGAACCGGTGTAACTCGAGTTGCAGTCGAGCCCCTAAACCACTCGGGCACACGGCCATGTGCCTCTTCTTCGTTCTGGTGTCGACGTTAGGCGCGGGACGCACGGGCCTCAAGGGTGCCGGTCCCGCCGCAACGCGACTGCCATACCGCGTTCATGTTCCGCGGGCGGGTCCTACGACCAAGGGACGAGTGGGACCCCGCCCACCGACAGGGTTCAGTTGGTTGTTTGCCCCTTACCCTGGCTCCATGAGCGCCCTGGAACCGCGTGACGCCGACGTCACGATCCCCTTCGAAGACAGCGTCGACGCCGCTCCGGAGGAAGGCGTGCTGGGCCGGACCCACCGGGCGCTCAGCATCGGCATCGTCTCCGTCGTGCTGCTGATCGCCTTCGAGGCGACCGCCGTCGGCACCGCGATGCCGGTCGCCGCCCGTGAGCTGCACGGCATTCCGCTGTACGCGTTCGCGTTCTCCGCGTACTTCACGACCAGCCTCTTCGCCATGGTGCTGTCCGGGCAGTGGGCCGACCGGCGTGGCCCGCTCGCGCCGCTCGCCACCGGGATCGGTGCCTTCGGGGCCGGGCTGCTGCTCTCCGGGACGGCCGGGAGCATGATGATGTTCATCCTGGGGCGGGCCGTCCAGGGCGTAGGCGGCGGGCTCGTGATCGTGGCGCTGTACGTCGTCATCGGGCGCGCCTACCCGGAGCGGATCCGCCCGGCGATCATGGCCGCGTTCTCGGCGGCCTGGATCGTCCCGTCCGTCGTCGGGCCGCTCGCGTCGGGGTCGGTGACCGAGCACCTGGGCTGGCGCTGGGTCTTCGTCGGGATCCCGGTGCTCATCGTGCTGCCGCTGGGCCTGGCGCTGCCCGCGATCCGGCGGATGGCGGCCGGACCCACGGACGCCGCGGCGGGGGCCGAGCCGTTCGACGGGCGGCGCATCCGGCTCGCGCTGGGGATCTCCCTGGGTGCGGGGCTGCTCCAGTTCGCCGGGCAGGAGCTGCGCTGGCTCTCGCTGGTCCCGGCCGTGACCGGTGCCGCGCTCCTCGTGCCCGCCGTGCGCGGCCTGCTGCCCCGGGGGACGATGCGGGCCGCGCGGGGGCTGCCCGCCGTGATCCTTCTGCGCGGGGTGTCGGCAGGGTCGTTCATCGCCGCCGAGTCCTTCGTACCCCTGATGCTGGTGACCCAGCGCGGGATGTCCCCGACGATGGCCGGGCTGTCGCTCGCGGCCGGGGGGCTGACCTGGGCGCTCGGCTCGTACGTGCTGGCCCGGCCCCGACTGGAGGCGCGCAGGGAGTCCCTCATGGTCGTGGGCATGGTCCTCGTCGCCCTGGCGATCGCGGCGGCGCCGACCGTGCTGATCGAGTCCGTGCCGGTCTGGATCGTGGCCGTGGCGTGGGCCGTCGGGTGCTTCGGCATGGGCATGGTGATCGCGTCGACGAGCGTGCTGCTGCTGAAGCTGTCGGCCCCGCAGGAGGCGGGCGGCAACTCCGCCGCCCTGCAGATCTCGGACGGGCTGTCCAACGTGCTGCTGCTCGCCGGCGGCGGTGCGGCGTTCGCCGCGCTCGGCGGGGGTGCGGTGGGGGCGGCCGCGCACGGGGCGGTGGGGAGCGGGACCGCCGGGTCGCACCCGGGGGCGTTCGCGGCGGTGTTCCTGCCGATGGCGGGGGTCGCGCTGGTGGGGGCGTGGGTGGCCACGCGGGTGCGGACCGACGCGTAGTACCGCGTGGTACTGCTCGGTACCATTCATCCATGGCTGGTCTGAATCTGCGGTTCACCGAGGAAGAGCTGGACGCCCTGCGCGCGCGTGCGGAGGCGGAGGGGCGAAGCATGCAGTCCTTCGCCCACGACGCCGTGATCACTGCCATAAACGAACACTCACGCCTCTTCAACGAGGCGGCGGACCATGTGCTGAAGGCGAGTGAGGAGCTCAACCGGAGGCTCGCCTGATGCAGTACCTGACACTGCCAGAGCTGCTCAACCTCGCGGAGCGCCTCGGCACGGCAGACGTGCGTGACTACGGGTTGCTCGATTCGGCACTGGCGCGCCCGCAGGCGAGCGTTTTCGGCCAGGACGCCTATCCGGACGTGTGGCAGAAAGCTGCGGCGCTCATGGAGTCCCTGGCCCGCAATCGTGGTCTCGTGGACGGCAACAAGCGCATCGCCTGGTACGCGACCTGGGTGTTTCTGCACATGAACGGGCATCCGCTCGACGCCGGGTTCGACGTGGACGACGCCGAGCGGTTCGTGCTGGACGTGTGTCAGGGGGCGCTGGACATGCCCAAGATCGCGGAGCGGCTGCCCGGGTTCGCCAGGTAGCCGTCTCCTGTGAAGCGGGTCTCAGCCGTGCCGAACCACGGCTGATTCGTACGGGGTTCCGCGCCGGCCCCCGGTAGGGTGGCCCGGTTGTCGTATCGCGTACGGGCCCCGTCCGGCCCCGTACGGGCAGCGCCCCCACGTACCCGAGTGCCCCGAACCGGAGACCGTGACTACTACCGCCTCCCACCACCTCTCACCCGCCTTTCCCGGCCGCGCCCCCTGGGGTACGGCCGGCAAGCTGCGAGCCTGGCAGCAGGGCGCCATGGAGAGGTACATCCAGGAACAGCCGCGCGACTTCCTCGCCGTCGCGACCCCCGGCGCCGGGAAGACCACCTTCGCGCTGACCCTCGCGTCATGGCTGCTGCACCACCACGTCGTGCAGCAGATCACCGTCGTCGCGCCCACCGAGCACCTCAAGAAGCAGTGGGCGGAGGCAGCGGCGCGCATAGGCATCAAGCTCGACCCCGACTACAGCGCCGGGCCCCTGAGCAAGGAGTACCACGGGGTCGCGGTCACGTACGCGGGAGTCGGTGTGCGTCCGATGCTGCACCGCAACCGGTGCGAGCAGCGCAAGACGCTCGTGATCCTCGACGAGATCCACCACGCCGGTGACTCGAAGTCCTGGGGCGAGGCGTGCCAGGAGGCGTTCGACCCGGCGACCCGGCGGCTCGCGCTCACCGGTACGCCGTTCCGGTCGGACACCAACCCGATCCCCTTCGTGGCGTACGAGGAGGGCAACGACGGCATCCGGCGGTCCTCGGCCGACTACACGTACGGCTACGGCAACGCGCTCGCCGACGGCGTCGTGCGGCCCGTGATCTTCCTCAGCTACAGCGGCAACATGCGCTGGCGCACCAAGGCCGGTGACGAGATCGCCGCCCGGCTCGGCGAGCCGATGACCAGGGACGCCATCGGGCAGGCCTGGCGCACCGCGCTGGCGCCCACCGGCGACTGGATCCCCAATGTGCTGAGCGCCGCCGACAAGCGGCTGACCGAGGTGCGCAAGGGCATTCCGGACGCGGGCGGCCTCGTCATCGCGACGGACCAGGAGTCGGCGCGCGAGTACGCCAAGATCCTCAAGCGGATCAGCGGCGAGAAGGTGACCGTCGTCCTCTCCGACGAGAAGGCGGCCTCGAAGCGGATCGACCAGTTCACCGAGGACGGCTCGCGCTGGATGGTCGCGGTGCGGATGGTGTCGGAGGGCGTCGACGTGCCGCGCCTCGCGGTCGGCGTGTACGCCACCACCATCTCGACGCCGCTCTTCTTCGCGCAGGCCGTCGGCCGTTTCGTACGGTCGAGGCGGCGCGGCGAGACCGCATCGGTGTTCGTGCCGACGATTCCGATGCTGCTCGACTTCGCGAACGAGATGGAGGTCGAGCGCGACCACGTACTCGACAAGCCGAAGAAGGGCAGCGACGAGGAGAACCCGTTCGCCGAGGAGGACCAGCTCCTCGCGGACGCGGAGAGGCTCGAGGACGAGGAGACCGAGGAGCAGTTGCCCTTCGAGGCGCTGGAGTCCGACGCGGTCTTCGACCGGGTGCTGTACGACGGTGCCGAGTTCGGCATGCAGGCGCACCCGGGCAGTGAGGAGGAGCAGGACTACCTGGGCATCCCGGGACTGCTCGAACCCGACCAGGTGCAGCTGCTCCTCCAGAAGCGGCAGACCCGGCAGATCGCGCACAGCCGACAGAAGCCGGCCTCGGAGGCCGACCTCCTGGAGAAGGCGGCCGAGAACCGGCCGGTGGTCACGCACAAGAAGCTGCTGGAGCTGCGCAAGCAGCTCAACACGATGGTGTCGGCGTACACGCATCAGAGCGGCAAGCCGCACGGTGTGATCCACACCGAGCTGCGGCGGGTGTGCGGCGGGCCGCCGAGCGCGGAGGCGACGGCCGGGCAGATCCAGGACCGGATCAAGAAGGTCCAGGAGTGGGCCACCCGGATGCGGTGAGCGGCCGCCGGTGAGATGGGCCGGACGGCAGGAGCGACGGCGCGGGCCGGTGCGGGGGAGCGTGCCCCGTACCGGCCCGCGCCGGTCTCGTGCGCCGGCGCGCGGGGGATGACGTGCGTGCGCCGGAAATTTTGAAACTTTTATTTACGATGGGTTAACAACCGTTCACACGTGGTGTAGGGGCCGTCGTGCCGACGTCAGTCGACTAGAACGCGCGTAGATGTTCGCGTTCCGGACGGTTCCGCGCTGACCGGCGGTTATGTCATCGCGTTTTTGGGGGCGCCCGGATTCTGGACGAGGGCTTCCGCTGAGCGGACCCGGTCGCTAATGTCCCCGAAACATGAAACGCCCCGTGGCAGTGTGGCCGCGGAGCGCAGCCGGTGCCATGGCCAGTCGGCGGCCTCTCCGTGCGTCGCCGCTGGGACCGGCGTCTCACTTCCGGGAGAACCGCCCCGCTCACCAAGAGGGAGAGGGCGTCGTGACCGCGGAGACTTCTCAGACGCTCGACCGGGGACTGCGTGTCCTCAAGCTGCTCGCCGATACCGATCACGGCCTGACCGTCACCGAGTTGTCCAACAAACTCGGCGTCAATCGCACCGTGGTCTACCGACTGCTCGCCACTCTGGAACAGCACGCGCTCGTCCGCCGTGATCTGGGTGGCCGGGCAAGAGTCGGCCTGGGCGTGCTGCGCCTGGGCCGCCAGGTGCACCCCCTCGTCAGGGAGGCGGCGCTCCCCGCGCTGCGTTCCCTGGCCGAGGACATAGGGGCGACCGCCCACCTCACGCTCGTCGACGGGGCCGATGCGCTCGCGGTCGCGGTCGTCGAGCCGACCTGGACCGACTACCACGTCGCCTACCGGGCCGGTTTCCGTCACGCACTGGACAGGGGCGCCGCGGGCCGGGCGATCCTCACCGCCCGGCAGAAGACGGTCGCCGACCATCCCGGCTACACCCTCACCCACGGCGAGCTCGAAGCCGGCGCCTGCGGCGCCGCTGCGCCGCTGGTCGGGGTGTCCGGGGTGGAGGGCAGCGTGGGTGTGGTGATGCTCGCCGACGCCGTACCGGAGCGGGTGGGCCCGCGCGTGCTCGACGCGGCCCGGGAGGTCGCGGACGCGCTGCGCTGAGAGCGAGCGGGGGCCGAGCCGCCTTCGCCCCGGGACTGCGCCGGGGGACGGGGAGACCCGGACCCCGGCGCAGTCCTGCGGATCGGGGGGCGTGCGGCGGCGGATAGATTGGGCGGGTGCTCACTCGTCTCTCGCGCCCCCGCGTCCTCGCCCTCTGCGCGCTGCCGGTCCTCGCCCTGCTCGGTACGGCCGCCTTCGCGCCGCTGCCGTTCACCCTGGCGCAGCCCGGGACGACCGCGGACGTCCTCGGGGACGACCAGGGGAAGCCGGTCATCACGATCAAGGGCGCGCCGACCCGCCCCACGGACGGCGAGCTGCGGATGACGACCATCGTCGCCACCGGGCCGACGGCCGACGTCGGGATCGGTGACGTGGTCGACAGCTGGTTCAGGACGGACCGGGCGGTCATGCCCCGCGACTCCGTCTACCCGACCGGTGGCTCCGAGAAGGAGATCGAGGAGCACAACCTCCAGGACATGGAGGAGTCCCAGGACGTCGCCGTCGACGCGGCCCTGAAGTACCTCGGCAAGGCCCCCGGTTCGGTCGACATCACCCTGCACCTCGCGGACGTCGGCGGCCCCAGCGCGGGCCTGTTCTTCTCGCTCGGCATCATCGACAAGCTCGCAGGTGACGGCTCCGGCGGTGACCTGACCGGTGGCCGCACGGTCGCCGGTACGGGGACGATCGAGGCCGACGGCACGGTCGGCGCCGTCGGCGGGGTCTCCCTGAAGACGCAGGCCGCGCGGCGCGACGGTGCGACCGTCTTCCTCGTTCCCGGAGCCGAGTGCAAGGAAGCGAAGGCGGAACAGCCGAAGGGCCTGAGGCTGATCCCCGTCACGACACTGAAGAACGCGGTGTCCTCGCTGAAGGCTCTGGAGCAGGGGAAGAAGGTACCGAGCTGCTGACCGGTTCCCCGGGCCCCTCCATCGTCCGCCAGGCCGGGAACACCACAGGGCTCAGCGTCGCCAGGAAGTACACCCCGCCCATCGCGAGCAGCGCCCCCGTCGCTCCCATGCCCTCGACCAGCAGGCCCGCCGCGAGACCGCCCACCGGCATGGCGAGCTCGCAGCCCGCGGTGAGGGCACCGGACACCCGGCTGCGCAGTTCCTCGGGTACGCGTTCGTAGGTCATCGTCGTCAGGATCGGGTTGAGCATGCCGCCCGCGACGCCGCCCAGCGCCATGGTGACCGCCAGCGGCAGCGTCGTCCCGGTCAGTGCGGCGACCAGGAACCTGGGTGCCCCGCACAGCACCGCGCACACCGTGAACACGGCCCGCCGCGAGAAGCGGTGCCCCACCGCCCCGTACAGCAGTGCGCCCGTGAGCCCGCCGGCGCCGAACAGTGCGGTGAGCAGTCCGAGATCGGTGGCCCCGTTCAGCTCGCCCTCGGCGTGCACGGGCAGCAGGACGGCGTTCCAGCCCTGGTCCGTGCCGTTCATGAACATCACCATGACCACCACGGCGAGCAGCAGCCGGTTGCCGAGCAGGTAGGCGTAGCCCTCGCGGAGTTCGGCGCGGTACGTGCGCGGCGAGACGGGGGCCGCGGCCTTGCGGGGCTCGGCCGCCCGGACCCCCCGTACGCCGGCTGCGACCAGCAGTGCGGACAGCGCGAACGTCGCCGCGTCCAGCAGGAGTACGGTCTCGGCGCCGACGACCGCGATCAGTACGCCCGCAAGCGCCGCGCCGACCATGCGGGCCCCACGCGACACCGCGTCGAAGAGGCTGGCGGCGCGGGCGAGCGTGGTGCCGGCGTGCTCGGCGAGATCGGGTACGAGGACGTAGCGCGCGGTGTTGCCCGGCGTGTGGGCCAGCCCGTTCAGCGCCATCAGCGCGCACAGCATCCAGAATTCGAGTGCGCCCGCGTGGTGCAGCAGCGGGATCGTGGCGATGGCCGCGCCGCAGACCGTGTCGGAGGCGACGGCGACCCGGCGCCGGCCGATCCGGTCGATGACGGGCCCGCCGATCAGCGCGGCGACGACGATCGGCAGAGTCGCGCAGAAAGCGACGACACCGGCCCGGCCGGCGCTCCCGGTGGTCTCCAGGACGAACCACGGGACCCCGATGAGGGTCAGCGAAGTGCCGGCTGTGGAGATGGAGTTGGCCGCCAGGACGGCGGTGAGCGGGATGCGGTCCCGGGTCGGTTTCCCCCCGTCCACGTCAGGCCGTTCGCGCGGCGCGTGCCGGAGGCGGGGTGCACTGGGCCAGGCGCAGGCCCAGCTCGACCATCGTCCAGCCCATGCGCTGGCGCAGTGCGGGGCGCACGGGGGAGAACTCGGCCGCCTCGCACCGGAGTTCGGTGGCGCGGTAGGCGTGGAGCAGATGGTGGACGTCGCTGTGCATGACGGTGATCCCCTCAGTCGGTGGGACGCGGGAACATGTGCAGGTGGGTGCGGACGACGGCCGACCCCTCGGTGTCCTCGGGGACGCGGCCCCGGTAGCTGTTCACGAGCTCGAGCATCTTCTCCGCGAGCTCCATGGACAGTTCGGGAGTGAGACGCAGCTTGAAGTCGCTGATCTCGAAGGACCGACGCCATTCCTCGGGCCATTCGTGCATCGTCCCGAGCCAGGTGTTCAGCTCCTGGGCGTGCGTGGTCGCCACCTCGTGCAGCACGACTCCGATGGCGCCGCGCACCTCGGGGTCCGGGTGCTGCATGAAGTTCTCGCTGCGCCCGAAGATCGTGCCCGCGTGGACGGCCTTCCACCACCGCTCGCGCCCCTTGCCGCGCTCGGGATCGTCCTCGACGAAGCCGTACGAGGCGAGTTGGCGCAGGTGGTAGCTGGTGGCACCGCTCGATTCGCCGAGCCGGTCGGCGAGACCGGAGGCGGTGGCGGGACCGAACTCCCGCAGGGTGTTCAGCAGCCGGATGCGCAGGGGGTGGGCGAGGCCGCGCAGGGTGCGGGCGTCGACGTGGTGGATCTTCGGGTCGTCGGCGTACGGAACCGGCCGGTCTTCGGGCTCGTTCGGTGGCATGACACGACCATAGAGTTGCAAAGACTGCTTTGCAACACGTTTTTTGCAACGACTTCTTTGTAAGTCTCCGCGCCCTGCTCAGCCCTCCCGGATGAACCCCTCCTCCACCAGCCAGTCCTTCGCCACCTCGTGCGGGTCCTGCCCGTCCACGTCGACCTTGGAATTGAGCTCCTGCGCGAGCTGCGTCGTCAGCATCTCGGTGACCGGGGCCAGCAGCCCGGCGATCTCCGGGTACTTCTTCAGGGTCGCCGTGTGGATGGCGGGGGCCGCGTTGTAGTTGGGGAAGAACTGCTTGTCGTCCTCCATGACGTCCAGATCCATCGCCTTGATGCGGCCGTCCGTGGTGTACACCTCGCCGAGCAGGCAGGAGTCCGACTTCGACACCTGGGTGTAGATGATCCCGGCGTCCATCTTCTTGATGTTCGCGGCCGGCAGGTCCATCCCGTACAGCTTCTGCATGCCCGGCAGCCCGTCGTCGCGGGAGGCGAACTCGTTCTCGACACAGACCGTGACGGCCTTCGGGTCCTTCTTCGCGAGTGCGGCCACGTCCGACAGGGTCTTCAGGTGGTACTTGGCGTTGTTCTTCTTGCTGATGGCCAGGGCGTACGTGTTGTCGAGCGTGGACGGGGGCAGCCAGGTCACCCCGTTGCCCTTGTCCTCGTCGCGGACGACCTCCCACTGCTTCTGCGGGTCGACGACCGGCTTGGCATGGCCCAGATAGGTGATCCATGCCGTGCCCGTGTAGTCGTACAGGGCATCGGCCTCGCCCTTGACGACGGCCTCGCGCGCGCTGATCGACCCCGGCAGGTTCGTCCGGTCCAGCACCTCGGCACCGGCCGCCTTGAAGATCAGGCCCATGATCTGCCCGAGGATGATGTTCTCGCTGAAGTTCTTCGAGGTCACGGTCAGAGACGCGCCCCTGAGCGGCTGCCCCTGCCCGACCGACCCCGGTTCGACCTCATCCACCAGCGGCGAACCGCTCTTCAGCCCGCACCCCGTGAGCAGCAGGGCGAGCGCGGCGGCCGACGCCAGGCCCGTACGTACCCTCACGCTTCCTCCAGTCCGCGCGGTGTGAGCGCCAGTTCGACCAGCGAGGCCAGCCAGTCCACCAGCAGTGCCAGCACCACCGTCAGTACGGAACCGAGGATCAGCACGGGCATGCGCTGCGTCTGGATCCCCGAGGTGATCAGGTCGCCGAGTCCGCCGCCGCCCCCGAAGGTGGCCAGGGTCGCCGTGCCCACGTTGAGCACCAGGGCCGTCCGTACGCCCGCCAGGATCAGCGGGACGGCGAGCGGCAGCTCGACCCGGGTCAGCGTCCCCATGGGCGACATCCCGATGCCCCGGGACGCCTCCACGAGCGTCGGTTCGATCCCCTTCAGGCCGGCCACCGTGTTGGAGAGCACCGGCAGCACCGCGTAGATCACCATTCCGACGATCGCCGTGGAAGGGCCGATGCCCAGCCAGATCACCAGCAGTGCCAGCAGCCCGATCGCGGGGGTCGCCTGGCCGATGTTGGCGAGGACCGTGACCCCGGGGGCGGCCCTGTTCAGACCGCGCCGGGTCAGTGCGATGCCGAGGGGGATGGCGATGATCAGCACCCAGAAGGTGGAGATCGCGGTCAGTCTGACGTGCTGCCACCAGCGCACTTCGACGATGTCGCCGGCCAGCGAGTTCTCCGCGATCGAGTCGAGCTCGACGTTGGAGATCCACAGGTACGTCGCCACGAGGACGACCGCGCAGACGGCCGGAACCACCACGAGCTTCTGCCAGGTGATCCGGCGTGCCGGACGGGGCGGCGCGGGGGAGGGCTCCGCCTCCTCGTCACGGAAGTCTTCGCTTCTCCCATCCTGCTCCCCGGGCGGCCGCGTCCCCTCGGGGGGTGCCTGGTGACTGGGGGTCATAGTCCGCTGCCACCCCCCTCCAGCTCCTGTTCGGTCCGATGGACCCGCAGGTGCTCCAGATCGTGCTGGTGCTCCATCGCGGTGAGCCGGTCCGCCTCCAGGAGCTCCTGCACGGAATTCATCAGCGTCTGCATGTCGACGACACCGATGAACTCCCCGCGCCGCCCCGTCACGGCGACCCGCCCGCTGCTGTCGGTCAGCACGGCCTCCAGCGCGTCGTGGAGTGTCGCGTCCCGGGTCACGGTGTCGTGCACCAGCTGCCCGGCCCGGGCCAGCGAGCCCTTGGCCCGCATCAGGTCGCCGCGCCGCAGCCACTTGTACGGGCGGTTCCTGCGGTCCAGCATCAGCAGCTCGTTGTGCCCGCCGTCGCGCAACTTGTCGAAGATCGACTGGAGCGGGTCCTCGACGGTCACCGTCGGGAAGTCGGCGATCCCCACATCCCGTACACGGGTGAGGTTGAGCCGCTTCAGCGCCGCGCCCGCCCCCACGAACCCGGACACGAAGTCGTCCGTCGGATTGGTGAGGATGGCCTCCGGGGTGTCGAACTGGGCGATGTGCGAACGCTCCCGCAGCACCGCGATGCGGTCGCCCAGCTTGATCGCTTCGTCGAAGTCGTGCGTGACGAAGACGATCGTCTTGTGCAACTCGTGCTGGAGCCGGATCAGCTCGTCCTGGAGGTGGTCGCGGGTGATGGGGTCGACCGCGCCGAACGGCTCGTCCATCAGCAGCACCGGCGGGTCCGCGGCAAGCGCCCGTGCCACACCGACCCGCTGCTGCTGGCCGCCGGAGAGCTGGCGCGGATACCGTCCGTGGAACTCCCGCGGATCGAGACCGACCAGGTCGAGCATCTCCTCGACGCGGTTCTTCACCCCGGACTTCGACCACCCGGTCATCTTCGGTACGAGGGCGATGTTCTCCGCGACCGTCATGTGCGGGAAGAGTCCGGAGGACTGGATCGCGTAGCCGATCTTGCGCCGCAGCTTCACCCCGTCCATGTCGGTGACGTCCTCGTCGTTGATCCTGATCCGCCCGGACGTCGGCTCGATCAGCCGGTTGATCATCTTCAGCGTGGTGGACTTCCCGCAGCCGGAGGGCCCCACGAGGATCACGGTCTCGCCGGCCTTGATGTCCATGGAGACGTTGTCGACGGCCGGAGCGGGGCTGCCGGGATAGGACTTGGTGAGGTTCTCCAGCCGGATGGTGGCACCCGAGGTCGTGCCGGACGCGGGAGTCTCCGTCGGTCCGGTGACGGTTTCAGACACGGATCCCCCTCGGGATGGTGAGCCGTCCGAGCAGGACGTAGGCGGCGTCGAAGAGCAGGGCGAGGATGACGATGCCGAGCGTGCCCGAGAGGACCTGATTGATCGCGTTGGCACTGCCGAGCGAGGCGAGACCGCGGAAGATCTCGTTGCCGAGACCGGGACCCGAGGCGTACGCGGCGATGGCCGCGATGCCCATCAGCATCTGGGTGGAGACCCGGATCCCGGTGAGGATGGGCGGCCAGGCGAGCGGCAGTTCCACCCGGCACAGCTGCGCCGTACGTGACATCCCGATGCCCTTCGCCGCGTCGACGAGGGCAGGGTCCACACCACGCAGCCCGACGATGGAGTTGCGGACGACGGGCAGCAGCCCGTACAGGGTCAGGATGATCACGGTCGGCGGGACCCCGAGGCCGACCAGCGGGATCAGCAGGCCGATCGCCGCGAGCGACGGGATCGTGAGGATCATGGCCGTGGACGTGACGGCCAACGACCCTCCCCAGCGGCTCCGGTAGCTGACCACACCGATCAGGACGCCGAGCAACGTGGCGATGACCATGCACTGGAAGACGGCGCTGACGTGCTGGAACGCGTCGGTGAGCAGCTGCTGGTGCCGGGTGCTCACGTACTCCCAGAAGTTCACATGACGCTCCTCGGCTCAGTCGGTGTCCTGTGCAGCCTGCTCGACGAGCGGGAGAATACGCAGGGGGACCGGGTTTTCCATGACGATGGCCGTGGAAGCCCGGACAATGCCATCCAAACCGACAACCCGGTCGATCACCCGCTGGAGATCGGCGTTGGAACGGGCGACGAGCCGGCAGAGCATGTCCCCCTGCCCGGTGGTGGTGTGCAGTTCGAGCACCTCGGGCACGCCACTCAAATGGGCCCGTACATCGGCACCTTGGCCCTGCCTGATCTCCAGCGTGGCGAACGCGGTGACGGGGTAGCCGAGCGCCGCCGGATCGACGTCGGGGCCGAAGCTGCGGATGACGCCATTCGACTGAAGACGGTCCAGCCGGGCCTGCACGGTCCCACGTGCCACCCCCAGCCGCCGGGAGGCCTCCAGTACGCCGATACGGGGCTCACGGGCCAGCAGCACGATGAGCCGGCCGTCCAGATGATCGATCGCCATGATCCGCCTCCTGATGGGCACCCTGTACGGATAGCCCGCCCATCATCGCCATCTGCTGTACAGATTGACCAGCGATTACGCGAACTGTTGCGCACCTTGCGAAGCGGCGGGAACCTTCGGACATGACTGAGACTCTGCACACCACCCCCGACACCGCCCGGCAGGCCGATCCCTTCCCGGTCAAGGGAATGGACGCGGTGGTCTTCGCCGTGGGCAACGCCAAGCAGGCGGCGCACTACTACTCGACCGCCTTCGGCATGAAGCTCGTCGCCTACTCCGGACCGGAGAACGGCAGCCGCGAGACCGCGAGTTACGTCCTGACCAACGGTGCCGCCCGCTTCGTCCTCACCTCCGTCATCAAGGCGTCCACCGAGTGGGGAACCTTCCTCGCCGACCATGTGAACGCCCACGGCGACGGCGTGGTCGACCTCGCGATCGAGGTCCCCGACGCCCGCGCCGCGTACGCGTACGCGGTCGAGCACGGTGCGCAGGGCATCACCGAGCCCTACGAGCTGAAGGACGAGCACGGCACGGTCGTCCTGGCCGCCATCGCCACGTACGGGAAGACCCGCCACACGCTGGTCGACCGCTCCGGCTACGACGGCCCGTACCTGCCCGGCTTCACCGCCGCGGCCCCGATCGTCGAACCGGCCGCCAAGCGCACCTTCCAGGCCATCGACCACTGCGTCGGCAACGTCGAGCTCGGCCGGATGAACGAGTGGGTGGCGTTCTACAACAAGGTCATGGGCTTCACCAACATGAAGGAGTTCGTGGGCGACGACATCGCCACCGAGTACTCCGCCCTGATGTCGAAGGTCGTCGCCGACGGCACGCTGAAGGTGAAGTTCCCGATCAACGAGCCGGCGATCGCGAAGAAGAAGTCGCAGATCGACGAGTACCTGGAGTTCTACGGCGGCGCGGGCGTCCAGCACATCGCGCTCGCCACGAACGACATCGTCGCCTCCGTGAAGGCGATGCGGGCGGCCGGCGTGCAGTTCCTGGACACCCCGGACTCGTACTACGACACCCTCGGCGAGTGGGCGGGCGAGACCAGGGTCCCCGTGGAGACGCTGCGCGAGCTGAAGATCCTGGTCGACCGCGACGAGGACGGCTACCTGCTGCAGATCTTCACCAAGCCCGTCCAGGACCGTCCGACGGTCTTCTTCGAGATGATCGAGCGCCATGGCTCGATGGGCTTCGGCAAGGGCAACTTCAAGGCGCTGTTTGAGGCGATCGAGCGCGAGCAGGAGAAGCGCGGCAACCTCTGATCCACCGGGCCGCGGCGGGGCCTTCCGGCAGTCGGAGGGCCCCGCCCGCCGCGCGGTGCCGCGTACGGCCGACGGGGACACGCTGTGGCCGGCGGGGTCCTTGACCGTGTTGATCGGGTGAGGTAATGGCGCGGCGGGAGTTGTTCCGGCCGGGCGTGGGACGGATGAGGGAGCCGCGGCATCGCGGTCTGCGGCCGAGCGTGCCGCAGCTTCCGATGGGAGCCCCCACTCGATGAACCGCCTCACCGCGTCCGTCTCCGCCGCTGCAGTGGCCGCGGGCGCATCCCTCGCCATGCTCGCCCCCTCCGCCGTGGGCGCGGCGGCAGCGAACGTCGTACAGCAGGTCAGGGCCGCCGACCTGGGACCGGGGAGGCCCTGGATCCGGCTCCAGGACGACCGGAACAACGAGAACAGGCAGCCCGGCATCCAGGAGGTCTCACCCTTCGCCGACCCGGTCAGGTTCAACGGCAGCCTGCACCTCTCGATCGCGGGCGGGCAGCAGGCCCAGGCGGCGCACTACTACACGGCCCAGGTCCCGCTGAGCACCGTCGCGGCTGCCGAGCTGTCCTACGACTCCTACGTGAGGACCGTGGAGGACGGTGCCACCGGCACCGCCGCGAACCTCCAGCTCCCGATGGTCTGCCAAGGTGCCTTCACCACCCTCAGCTTCCAGCCGCAGCTCGCCACCGACAGCCAGGGCCGCGCCGGCGTGGTGCCGGACACCTGGCAGCACTTCGAGTCCACCGGCGCCTCGCTCTGGCGCACCTCACAGGCGCTGTCGACCGACCCCGCGCTGCCCGCCGGATCCGACTCGCCGCTGAGCACCTACGTCGCCGGGTGCGACGCCCCCGGCGACGGGATCATCGGCCTCATCGCGAACGTCGGCAGGCTCGGTGCCGTCGACGCCTCGCTCGACACCTACGTCGACAACCTGACCGTGAACGGAACCACGTACGACTTCGCCGTCGAAGGGCTCGCCCAGGGCCGCGTCGTGCTGAACCGGGGCAACCAGGACCGGCCCTGCCACCACGCGAGCCATCCCTGCCCGCGCACGCGGGGCGGCGCGTCGGGCGGGGGCGGCACGGCGGGCGGCTTCGTCTCCTTCACCGACCCGGCGGACGGCCCCCGGTACCGGGCCGTCGGCACCCGCCTGGTCTTCTCGAACGGACGGGCACTCGCCCCCGATGACCTCACCGTGACGGCGAACGGCCGGCCCCTCACCCTCACCCCGGGTCCGGGCGGGACGGTCACCGGGGTCGTGTCGCCCACGCCGAGCGTCGACCTGAACCCGGGCGGTACCTACCGCACCGCGCTGGTCGTCACCCACCGCGGCCACCCGTGGCGTGACGGCGGGGACGACGGTACGGGCGGGCGCGACAGGCTGAAGGTCGGCGCCGAACTCCTGGCCACGGGCTACGAGCCCCTCCAGCCGACCGGTGTGCGCGCCGGCACCGCGGTGCGATGACACCCGCACGCCACTGATCGCGACGACGGGGCGCGGAACCGGTGAGAACCGGCTCCGCGCCCCGTCCGTGACCCCGGACGTGCCGGGCGGCCCCTCTAGGGGAGCGCGGAGGACGCTGCCGTCCCCGGGGAGGCGGAGGGTGCGGGCCTCGCCGGCGCCTGCCGCCGTGCGGGAGCCGGTTCGGGCTTCACGGCCTCGGGTTCCGACGCTTCGCCGCTCGACGTCCCGCCCGTCGCGGCTTCGCCCGTCGCGGTGTCGTCCTTCGCGGCTTCGGACGCGGGGGATTCGGGCTTCGCCGGTTCGGGCTTCTCCGGTTCCGGCTCCGGGACGGGTTCGGGGTCCGGCTGCATGTCCACGGGGCCCCCCGGAGCTGGTTCACCCAGGGAGTCCAGGGCGGCCTGCGCCAGGGGAGCGGCCAGCGGGGAGAACACCGGGTTCGTACGGACGGACTCCTCCAGATGGATGCGGGCCGGGCCGTTCTGGGAGAGGGCGCTCTCGATCACGCCCAGGTGGTACGTGTACGAGGCGTTCCGGACGCCCGTCTCCACCGCTTTCTCCGCGTACAGCAGTGCCTCCTCCGACCGGCCCGCGCGGTGCAGCGCCCAGCCGAGCGCGTCGGCCGCCGCCGAGCTGCGGTGCAGGGCCGACCACTCGGCGCGCATCAGCTCCACCGCCGCCGCCGGGTCGCCGTGGTCGGCCTCGTAGCGGGCCTCGGTCAGGGACTCGTTCACCCCGGCCTTCTTCGCCTGTGCGAGCAGCTTGCGGAGCTCCGAGTACTGGGTGCGGGCGTCGCCGTCCAGGCTCAGGGACTCGTACAGCTCGCCCAGTTCGAGCGCGTACTCGGGGCGGGGAAGCTTCGTCGTCACCGTCTGGTAGTCGGCCAGCGCCTCGTCCGTGCGGTCCAGGGCCACCAGGGCGCGGGCCCGGCCCGCGCGGGAGGCCAGGTGGCTGCCGTCGGTGCGCAGGGCCGCCTCGTACTGGGCGACGGCCTCCGCGGGCTCGCCGCGCTCCCAGGCCAGATCGCCCAGGCGGTGCAGGGCCTCCGCCTTCTCCGCGGGGGCGGTGGCACGGTCCGCCGCCTCCTGGGCGGTGGCGAGGGCGTCCTCGCGCCAGCCCTGGCCGCGGTACATATCGGCGGTCCTGGCGAGTGCGGGAACGCCCTTGCGCAGCGACCCGAACTTCTCCGTGGCTTTGCCCGCGGCCTCGTACTCGCCGAGACCGTTGTACGCGTCGATCAGGACCGGGTAGGCCGTCCAGTTCTTCGGCTGCCGGGCGCGTACCGTCTCGCCCCACTTCTTCGCGGCGAGGTAGTCGTGCCGTGCGTTGGCGAGCGCTCCCAGCCCCACCCAGGCCTCCGCGTTGCCGCGTTCACCGGGCCGCGCGGCCAGCGAGCGCTGCAGGGCCTGTTCGGCCCGCGTGTAGTACGCCGCGTCCGCGGAACGCCGGCCCCATTCCACGTACGCCGTACCGAGCACCGCCCAGGACGGCGCGTCGGAGGGATGCGTGTCCACCCACTCCTGCCGGTCCCCGATCAGTGCCGTGAGGTCGGAGAGGGACGCCGGGGAGCCGGCCGCCGCCGCGGCCTCCGCCCGTGCGACGGGTCCGGGCAGGGGCGGCCCCGCTTCCTGGTCGCCGTCCGGTACGGCGACCACCGCGCCGGCCACGAGCACGGCGCCCGCCACCGCGCCGAACGCCGCCCTGCGCAGTGTCGTGCGCATCGACGTGGGAGGAGGTGGTACGGCCGTCGCGCCCTCCGGCGGCAGTGTGGAGGGGGGTGGCTCCGGATTCTGCTGCGGCATGGCATCCATGCGCCTCACTCTGCGTCAGTGCGAAGATCACATCGCGCTGCGCGATCGCTGGCGCATACGGGTTCACACCATTGGCCCCGGGTGTCACGCTTGGATCATGAACGATCTTCTCGAGCAGCTGCGCGCGGGCCTGCCGGCCGATGCCCTGATCACCGACCCGGATGTCACCGCCACGTACGCCCATGACATGGCGAGCTTCTGCGACGCGGGCGCCCCGGCCGTCGTCGTGCTTCCGCGCACGGTCGAGGAGGTCCAGCACGTCATGCGGACCGCCACGGCGCTGCGCGTCCCCGTGGTGCCGCAGGGTGCCAGGACGGGCCTGTCGGGTGCGGCCAACGCCTCCGACGGGTGCATCGTGCTCTCCCTCGTCAAGATGGACCGGATCCTGGAGATCAGTCCGGTCGACCGGATCGCGGTCGTCGAGCCGGGTGTGATCAACGCCGTGCTGTCCCGCGCCGTCAACGAACACGGGCTGTACTACCCGCCGGACCCCTCCAGCTGGGAGATGTGCACCATAGGCGGCAACATCGGCACCGCGTCCGGCGGGCTGTGCTGCGTGAAGTACGGCGTCACGGCCGAGTACGTCCTCGGTCTGGAGGTCGTCCTCGCCGACGGGCGACTCCTGAACACCGGCCGCCGTACCGCCAAGGGTGTCGCCGGATACGACCTGACCCGTCTCCTCGTCGGCTCCGAGGGCAGTCTCGGCATCGTTGTCAAAGCCGTCCTCGCACTGAGGCCCCAGCCCCCGCAACAGCTTGCCCTGGCCGCCGAATTCCCCTCCGCGGCGGCCGCCTGCGACGCGGTCTGCCGGATCATGGAACGCGGCCACACCCCGTCACTCCTCGAACTGATGGACCGTACGACCGTCCATGCCGTCAACGCGATGGCATCCATGGGGCTCCCCGAATCCACCGAGGCGCTGCTGCTCTGCGCCTTCGACACCCCTGACCCGGCGGCCGACCTCACCGCTGTCGGCGAACTGTGCACCGCGGCCGGCGCCACCGAGGTCGTGCCCGCCGAGGACGCCGCGGAGTCCGAACTCCTGCTGCAGGCCCGTCGGCTGTCGCTCCCGGCGATGGAGACGATCAAGTCCGCCACGATGATCGACGACGTGTGCGTGCCGCGCTCCAGGCTCGGCGCGATGATCGAGGGAACCGCCGCCATCGCGGAAAGGTTCGGCCTCACCATCGGCGTCGTCGCCCACGCGGGGGACGGCAACACCCACCCCGTCGTCTGCTTCGACCACACCGACGCCGACGAGTCCCGCAGGGCCCGCGAATCCTTCGACGAGATCATGGCCCTGGGCCTGGAACTGGGCGGCACCATCACCGGCGAGCACGGTGTCGGCGTGCTCAAGAAGGAATGGCTCGCCCGTGAACTGGGCGAGGTAGGAGTCGAGTTGCAGCGCGGCATCAAGGCCGCCTTCGACCCGCTGAACCTGCTCAACCCGGGCAAACTGTTCTGACCCGCCCCACCGCTGCCCGCCGCGCTCCCGGCCGCCGTACTCCTGCCCCGCCGGCACTCCTGCCCCGCCGGCACTCAGGCCTCGCCGTCCTGGGACTCGTCGGAGGGCCAGGGGTCGCTCAGCCACAGGTCGTCGGCAGGCAGCGGGGTGAGCAGCTCGGCGAGCGCGCCGTCCAGACCGAGCAGCGCGCTCTCCGACCCGGGGGGCACCACCCGAAGGGTGCGCTCCACCCAGGCGGTGACGGCGGCCGACGGCACCTCCAGGAGGGCGTTGCCGTCGGGCGAGGTGAGCGCGACACAGATGACGCTGTGCTCGTCGACCTTGGTCGGCCAGATCCGTACGTCCCCGTGCCCGCACGGCCTGAACACCCCTTCCACCAGCAGTTCACGGGCGAACGTCCAGTGCACGGGCGACTCGGATCCGATGTGGAAGGTGATGTGCACGGCGTACGGGTCGTCGGTGAGGTAGGACAGCCGGGCGGGTACGGGGACGGAGCGCTCCGGCGAGAGGACCAGCTTCAGTTCCAGTTCACGTTCCACGATGTTCTGCATGAGGGTGCACGACCTTCCGATGCTCGTAGGGCCGGTCCCTCGACCGGTCCGCACAAGGAGAGAGCGCCCTCCCGGCCATCCATGACGCGACTTCCCAGAAAAACTTCCGCGGACCCGGAAAGTGGTCCAAACGGCAGGACCGGCCCGGGGGTACGCGGCGGTCTGATAGATGTGGACCCTTGTATTGAGGCCGGCCGGCGATCGGACGGTGGAATGCCACCCTCCGACCGCCGGCCGGTCTGAGGCCTCGAAGAGATACGGGACCACGGTGATGAGCGCCCCAACCCCGGCACCCGGTGACGAAAGCCCTCGCGAGGGCTACTACCCCGACCCGTCCATTCCCGGATACGTCCGGTACTGGAACGGTGCGTCTTGGGTTCCCGGTACGAGCCGGCCCGCACCCAGGCAGGGCGAGGCGACCCCTGCGCCGCCGCCTTTCCCGGCGGAGGACGCGGCCCCGCAGCCGACGGCGCGGCGGACCGCCCCGGTGGA
Source organism: Streptomyces sp. NPDC059499 (assembly GCF_042749285.1). Lineage (NCBI taxonomy): Bacteria > Bacillati > Actinomycetota > Actinomycetes > Kitasatosporales > Streptomycetaceae > Streptomyces > Streptomyces sp. NPDC059499. Next base: position 601,706 of record NZ_JBHYTT010000003.1, on the reverse strand, counting down.
CGAGACCGGGCCGATGTTCTTCGACGAGGACGGGCTGGGCGCGGGCGGTGAGGCGGGTGCCACCGGCGGCCGCCCGGAACCGGCTACGGCCTGGCAGGCCGACTCGTCGCGGCAGACGGGTTTCGGTGGCGACCGCGACCGGCGGGTCTCGTGGGGCGGACCGGATCCCCGTACGTCCGACGGCGGCGCACCGTCGTCCCCCGCTGTCCCGGCGGACCGCTCCGACCGTGCGTCCGAGGATCCGCGCCGACCCGGGACGCCGGACCCGACGCGCGGCGCCCTTCCCGGCATGCGGGACGGCAACAGCGATGTGACCGGCGGCAGCGGCGCCGGAGACCGTCCGCCGACCGACGGCACGGTCACGATCCGTGCCGTGGGACGGGACGACGGCGGCCGTCCACCGCGTCCGCGCGAGGAGGGACCGGTGCCCGCCGACGGCACGATGGCGATCCGCGCCGTGCAGCCCGGTGCCGCGTCCCCGCCGCAGGCCCCCACCCCGCCCCGGGCGCAGGCCCCTGAGCAGCCCCGGACGCAGGCCAGGTCCCAGCCCCAGGCGCCCGCACAGGCACAGTCACCCCAGCTGAACACGCCCCTGACTCCCGGTCCCGGCGGCGGGTCCGCGTCCTGGGCGCAGCAGGCGCATCCGCTCGGCCGGCCCGAGCAGACGGCCCGCCCGCAGCAGCAACAGCCGCCGCGGCAGCACCAGCCGCAGCGCCCGGCGCCCGCACAGCAGCAGAGCGCCCGGCCCGAACAGCAGCAGCCCGTCGCGCCCTGGAAGCCTCCGGTCGACGACCCCTTCCAGCAGCTCGCCCGGGCCCAGGCGTCCGCCCGGCCCGCAGGGCTCGGCAAGCGGCTGGCCGCCCGGATCCTGGACACGGTCCTGCTCGGCGCGGTCGTGGGAGCGATCGGATTCCCGCTGGTCACACAGGCGATGGACCACATCGACGCGAAGATCGAGGCGGCCAAGCAGTCCGGCGAGACGGTCACCGTCTGGCTGCTGGACTCCACCACGGCCGGGCTGTTCGGTGCCGTACTCGGCGTGTTCCTGGTGCTCGGCTTCGTCATGGAGGCGCTGCCCACCGCCAAGTGGGGCAGCACGCTGGGCAAGAAGCTCTGCGGGCTCGAGGTGCGGGACATCGAGTCGCACGGACCGCCCACGATCGGGGCGGCGCTGCGCCGCTGGCTCGTGTACGGGGTGCTGGGCCTTCTCGTCATCGGTGTCGTCAACGTGCTGTGGTGCCTGTTCGACCGCCCGTGGCGTCAGTGCTGGCACGACAAGGCGGCGCGTACCTTCGTCGCCGGCTGAGGGCGGGTCAGCCGTCGGGGGACGGCCCGGCTTACGCCGTGTGCCGCCCGCCCGTCCCCCGAAAGCACCTGAGCCGTTGCGGGCCTCTGCGGGGCGGGGTGCACTGCCCCCATGAGCAACGAACCGCCGCCGCCACCCGGACAGCCGCCTGAGGACGATCCCTTCTCCAAGAGGCCGCCGCACGGTTCCGAGCCGCCGTCCGGCGGCTCGCCCTACGGCAGCGGGCCGCCGCCACCGCCGCCGCACGACCGGGATCCGTTCGGTGGCAGCGGGCAGCACGGCGGTACGGATCCGCTGGCCGGGATGCCGCCGCTCGCGGAGCCGGGCAAGCGGATCCTGGCGCGGCTGATCGACTTCCTCATCATCTCGATCCCGCTGTACCTGATCTCGCTGCCGTTCGGCGGCGCGGTCGACGTCACCTCGGACGGCGACGACGACTTCGGTGACGCCCTCGGCAACACCTACAGCGGGCACCAGCTGCTCTGGTCGCTGATCGGCCTGGTGGTCTACGTCGCCTACGACACGTATCTGACGCACAAGGACGGGCGGACGCTCGGCAAGCGGCTGCTGAAGATGCGCGTGGCGATGCTCAACGACGGCTCGGTGCCCGACACCGGCTCCGCGCTGATGCGGGCCGTCGTGCTGTGGGTCCCGGCACTGCTGTGCTGCCCCTGCCTGTGGTGGCTGATCAACATCGTCCTGATGTTCACGGACAAGCCGTACAGGCAGGCGCTGCAGGACAAGGCGTCCAAGACGGTCGTGGTCGCCATCCAGTGAGGCCGGGGCCGTTCAGCGGTGCAGTGAATGCTCGCTGACGCGCTCCGTGTGCGCGGTGGCGATCTCGATGTCCTCGATCGTGCGGCGGGTGCGGGCAGCGGCGGGCGCCGGTGCCGTCCGGGCCTTCGGGCGCTTGGGCAGGGGTACGGTCACGGCCACCAGCAGACCGAGCCCCAGGGCCGCGGCGCAGATGACGGCCACACCGATGCCCGAACTCGTGCGGGACAGCAGCAGCATGGCGAGGGTCGCGAAGACGACGGTGACCGAACCGTAGGAGAACTGTGCGGCAGTCGGACGCGGCATGGCGGTATCCGTCCTCGGGGCATCGGCGGGGGGAGTCTCTCAACACGGTCGCACTGTCAATCGACTCTACGACGGTGGATGCCCGGGAGGAACACGTAGTAAGCGTGACCTAACCCACGGTACCGGTGCACGGGGGGCGCACTGAGTCACGCTGTCGCCGATCGGGCGGCGCGGCGCGCCGGTTGTGCCGGACGACGGTAAAGCCTTGAACGTCCGCATAGCGGAATTCGGCTCCTGCATAGTGCAGTTGGCCTGTGCAAGTCAAGATCTGTCTTTTCTCTCATACTTCCGATCGAATGTCGTCACTTGTGACGCGTTGACGCGCGCGGCATCTCTCAACCCCCTTGCCGCGAACGCGAAACGCCGGGGAGGACTGCATCAAGTGATCACTCAGAGACGGGCGCTACGCGCCACCGCGGTAGCCGTGGCGCTGGCCGCCACCGCCGCGACGGCGTCGGTTTTCGCCACCGCGCAGGCGGATGACAAGGCGTCGGGATCCGGCGCCTCCATCGTTGACCGACGGGATCCCGCACCGGTCAAGGCGACCGAGCACGACCTGGAAGGCCCCTTCAGCAAGGAGCAGGACGCCCAGCGTCAGGCCGCGCTGGAGCAGGTGCTGGCCGGTGACAAGAAGGTCTCCACCCGTGGCGGCTCCAAGGTCGTCAAGCTCGGCAGCAACAAGTACGTCGAGCTCGGCCGGGAGAAGACCGACAAGATCTTCACCATCCTCGTGGAGTTCGGCGACCAGGTCGACGACACCACGATGTTCGACCCGGACGGCGAGGGCCCCAAGCCGCCGGTCAAGAAGTACGGCGGCACGCCCGGCCCGCAGCACAACCAGATAGCCGAGCCGGACCCGGCGAAGGACAACAGCACCGCCTGGCAGGCCGACTACGACCAGGCGCACTTCCAGGACCTCTACTTCGGTGAGGGCAAGGGCAAGGAGTCGCTGAAGACGTACTACGAGAAGACGTCCTCCGGGCGCTACTCGGTCGACGGCGAGGTCTCGGACTGGGTCAAGGTCCCGTACAACGAGGCCCGTTACGGTTCCAACTACTGCGGTTCCTCCAACTGCGCCAACGTGTGGGACACGGTCCGCGACGGCGTCAACGCCTGGGTCGCCGACCAGAAGGCCAAGGGCCGCACGCTGGAGCAGATCAAGGCGGACCTCGCCGCGTACGACCAGTGGGACCGCTACGACTTCGACGGCGACGGCAACTTCAACGAGGCCGACGGCTACATCGACCACTTCCAGCTGGTCCACGCCGGTGAGGACGAGTCGGCGGGCGGCGGCGCACAGGGCACCGACGCACTCTGGGCGCACCGCTGGTACGCGTACGGCACCAACGCCGGCGCGACCGGCCCGGCCGGCAACAAGGCCGGTGGCGCCGAGATCGGCGACACGGGCATCTGGGTCGGCGACTACACCGCGCAGCCCGAGAACGGCGGCCTGGGTGTCTTCGCCCACGAGTACGCCCACGACCTCGGCCTGCCGGACCTGTACGACACCTCCGGCGGCGGCGAGAACTCGGTCGGCTTCTGGTCCCTGATGTCGGCGGGCTCCTGGCTCGGCACCGGCAAGGGCGAGATCGGCAACCTGCCGGGCGACATGACCGCCTGGGACAAGCTGCAGCTCGGCTGGCTCGACTACGCCACGGCCAAGGCCGCGACGAACTCCGTCCACAAGCTGGGCGTCTCGGAGTACAACACCAAGAACAAGCAGGCGCTCGTCGTCGAGCTGCCCCAGAAGGAAGTCACCACCACCGTCACGAAGCCCGCCGAGGGCTCGAAGCAGTGGTGGAGCGACATGGGTGACGACCTCTCGAACACCCTGACCCGCTCGGTCGACCTGACCGGCAAGACGTCCGCCTCGCTGGACCTGTCCGGCTGGTACGACATCGAGGCCGACTACGACTACCTCTACACCGAGGTGTCCGAGAACGGCGGCTCCAGCTGGACCGCGCTCGACGGCAAGGCCGACGGCCTGGCCATCCCGCGCGACGCCAGTGACAAGCCGGCCCTGACCGACGTCTCGGGCGCGTACAAGAAGCTCACGTACTCGCTGGACGCGTACGCGGGCAAGAAGTTCGACCTCCGCTTCCGCTACCAGACGGACGGCGGCGCGGGCGGCAAGGGCTTCACGGCCGACGCCATCACGGTCAACGCCGACGGTGCCGCGCTCTTCACGGACAACGCCGAGGGCGACGACAACGGCTGGACGGCCAAGGGCTTCTCGCGGATCGGTGAGTCGTTCACCAACGACTACCCGCAGTACTACATCGCCGAGAACCGCCAGTACGTGTCGTACGACGAGACCCTCGAGGTCGGCCCGTACAACTTCGGCTTCTCCACCACCCGCCCCGACTGGGTCGAGCACTACTCGTACCAGAACGGCCTGATGGTGTGGCTCTGGGACACCTCCCAGAAGGACAACAACACCTCGCAGCACCACGGCCGGGGCCTGATCCTTCCGGTGGACTCGCACGCCAAGCCGCTGAAGTGGACGAACGGCTCGCTCCTGCGCAACAAGATCCAGCCCTTCGACGCGCCGTTCAGCTGGTACCCGAACAAGGGCTTCACGCTGCACAACGCGGACGTGGCGCTCAAGATCAAGCCTTCGCTGGGCGTCCCGGTCTTCGACGACCGCAAGGGCACCTACTGGTACGCGGAGAACCCGACGGGAAGTGTCAAGGTCTCTGACACCAACACCCGGATCTCGATCATCAGCGAGCCGCTCAGCGGCTCCACGATGACCGTGAAGGTCGGACCCTCGACCAAGTAGTCAGCAACACCGCAGGTCAGAACATGATCGGCCGTCGCCCTCTAGCGGGCGGCGGCCGATCGTGTTTAGGTGCGTCTTGTCCGATCCTTATTGACGCGATGTCTCACGGGGGAGCGCACAGCATGGCAGGCGGAGGTTTCTGCAGGTTGCCCAACGGCACGGTGGTGGTGGCGGTCGCCCTCAACCGGCCGGCGGACGGAACGGGGCCCGGAGGCCCGGTACGCGTACTGGTGCACGCGGCCACCCGGGCGCGTGCCCTGACCAGGCTGCGGAACCTGGGACTGCGTGCGGTCTACCTCCGCGGAAACTCCCAGCCGCCGACCGAGGACGAGGTCACCGCGGTGCTGCACCACCCGGACGGGCTGCTCTGGCGGACCGCGCCGCAGACCGGCCAGGAGCTCTGGCAGCCGATCCGGGCCCTGCTGGGACCCACCGGATACGCGGGACCGGTCCGCCCGGCCGCCTGAGGGCCCCGGGAGCGGTCAGACGACCGGCTTGCCGGACAGTTCCACGCCCGCGGTGCGGAGCTCCTCCAGCGCCCGCTCGGTGGTCCCCTCGGCGACACCGGCCGTCAGGTCCAGCAGCACGTGCGTGGTGAAGCCCTCACGGACGGCGTCCAGCGCCGTGGCGCGCACACAGTGGTCCGTGGCGATGCCGACGACGTCGACAGCGGTCACGGAGCGGTCCCGCAGCCACTGGGCGAGACCGACGCCGTTCTCGTCGAGGCCCTCGAACCCGCTGTACGCGGCGGCGTACGCACCCTTGTCGAAGACGGTGTCGATCGCTCCGGAGGCGACGGCGGGAGCGAAGTTCGGGTGGAAGCCCACGCCCTCCGTACCTGCGACGCAGTGCACCGGCCAGGAGTGCTCGAAATCGGGCTGCGCGGAGAAGTGCTCACCCGGGTCGACGTGGTGGTCGCGGGTGGCCACCACGTGCCGGTAACCGGGCTGGGCGGCACCGATCAGGTCGGTGATGGCGGCGGCGACATCGGCGCCGCCCGCCACCGCGAGGCTGCCGCCCTCGCAGAAGTCGTTCTGAACGTCAACGACGATCAAGGCGCGATGCATGACGGGTGTCCTTCGGTGGGGGTTCGGCGGGGATCCGGCGGGCGAAACGGGACAGTGGGGACGCCAACGAGCCTAGAGACTCGACGGAGCGTGCGGGAGGGGTCGCGCCCGGCCGGTATGGGCCCCGTACCCCGCCCGGCCGCGCCCGGGCCCCCGCCCGTCCCGCCTCACACGTACTCCGTAGGGATCACCGGCTCCCCCCGGGACAGCTGGATCGCCGACATGGGCAGCCCCTTGCGCGCCGCGACGTGCCGCTCACGCGCGGCCTCCAGCGGCTCGCGGGCGACCACCTCGCCGCCCCTGACCAGCTCGACCAGCAGCTGCCGGTCCGCGAGCTCCTCCGGGACGGGCCCCGTGCCGATCACCTCGGCCTCGGCCACCCCGTACCCGTCCAGCCGGCGCGCCGCCCACTTGCGGCCGCCCCTCGACGACTTCGCGCCCAGCGACTTCTTCACGACGGGCAGCAGCGGATCGGCCGGATCGGCGGAGCCCGCACGGGCCACCAGCTTGTAGACCATCGAGCACGTCGGGTGCCCGCTCCCGGTGACCAGCTGCGTGCCGACCCCGTACGCGTCGACGGGCGCGGCGGCCAGCGAGGCGATCGCGTACTCGTCCAGGTCCGACGTCACCACGATCTTCGTCCGCGTGGCGCCCAGCTCGTCCAGCTGCTGCCGCACCCGGTGGGCGACCAGCAGCAGGTCCCCCGAGTCGATCCGTACGGCTCCGAGCTCCGGCCCCGCGATCTCCACCGCGGTACGGACCGCCTCGGTCACGTCGTACGTGTCGACCAGCAGTGACGTCCCGCGGCCGAGCGAGTCCACTTGCGCCCGGAACGCGTCCCGCTCGCTGTCGTGCAGCAGGGTGAAGGCGTGCGCGCTCGTCCCGACGGTCGGGATGTTGTACCGGAAACCGGCCGCGAGGTCCGATGTGGTGTGGAAGCCGCCGATGTACGCGGCACGGGCCGCCGCCACCGCGGACAGCTCGTGGGTGCGCCGCGCGCCCATCTCGATCAGCCGGCGGCCACCGGCCGCGGCCGACATCCGGGAGGCGGCCGCGGCGATCGCCGAGTCGTGGTTCAGGATCGAGAGGATCACGGTCTCCAGCAGCACGCACTCGGCGAAGGAGCCCTCGACCCGCAGGAGCGGCGAGCCCGGGAAGTACACCTCGCCCTCCGGGTAGCCCCAGATGTCGCCGCTGAACCGGTAGTCGGCCAGCCAGTCGATCGTGGCGGCGTCGACGATGTGCTGGTCGCGCAGGAAGGTGAGCATCTCGTCGTCGAAGTGGAAGTTCTCCACGGCGTCCAGCACCCGCCCGGTGCCCGCGACGACGCCGTAGCGCCGCCCTTCGGGCAGCCGCCGGGTGAAGGCCTCGAAGACGGAGCGCCGGTCCGCGGTGCCCGCCTTCAGTGCGGCCTGCACCATCGTGAGCTCGTACTGGTCGGTGAAGAGTGCGGTCGACGGCACACCGACCCGTCGCCCAAGGTCCGCTGAGTTCATGGCAGGGATGCTACCCCCTATTCGTCAAAGTGACGAGATCTAGGGGTGTCGGGGCGGCGGCGGGGCTCCGTTTGTGCGTCGGGCCCCTCCTGGTGGCAGCATGGGGTAGGTGAGCGTTGCTGCCCCCGTAGAGATCGAACGTCCCGAATCGGCCGAGGAGACCTTCGCCGTCCCCGAGCCCGATGTCCCCTGGGTGACGCTGGTGCACAACGACCCGGTCAACCTCATGAGCTATGTGACGTATGTCTTCCAGGCCTACTTCGGCTACTCCAAGGACAAGGCGCACAAGTTGATGCTGGACGTCCATCAGAAGGGCCGCGCGGTCGTCTCCAGCGGCAGCCGCGAGGAGATGGAGCGCGACGTCCAGGCCATGCACGGCTACGGGCTCTGGGCCACGCTGACCCAGGACCGCAACTGACCTGACCGCTGTCCCTCCGCCCGACCCATCCATCGGAGAACCCATGGCCGGCCATTTCGAGGCCACCCCCGGCGGCGGCGCGGCCGTCGCTCTCGACGAGGTCGAGATCGCGATCCTGCGCTCCCTCGCCGTCCAGCTCCTGGAACTGGTCGGCCCCGGCGACGAACCCGCCGACGGCGAGGACCCGCTCGCCTCCCTCTTCGCCGAGGGCCCGAGCGAACCGCCCACCGACCCGGCCCTCGCCAGGCTCTTCCCGGAGGCGTACGGGGACGAGGACAAGGAACTGCGCGAGGCGTCCGCGGAGTTCCGCCGCTTCACCGAGAACGACCTGCGCACCCGCAAGCGCGAGGACGCCCTCCTCGTCGTGCGGACGCTCGACGCGCTCACGCCGACCGGGGACGGCGGCGCGGTGCTCACCCTCACCGCCGACGAGTGCCGCAGCTGGCTGGGCTCCCTCAACGACCTCAGGCTGACGATCGGCACCCGTCTGGAGGTGTCCGACGAGGACGAGGGGCAGGACGGCTCGCTCTACCGCCTTCCCGACAGCGATCCGCGCAAGCCGATGGTGATGGCCTATCTCTGGCTGGGCGCCCTCCAGGAAACGCTCGTCGAAACGCTGATGCCTCACTGAGGCGTTCCGTGCCGGTGCCGTGTCCGGTGCCGCGCCGGTGCCGTGTCCGGAGCTGTGTTCCGGGCGGCCGAACCCGGGCGGTCCTCCTCATGCGGCCGCCTTCCGGCGGCCTTGTTCCGGCCGTGCCCCGTTCGCTCAACGGATGCTCAAATCCGAATAACGATCCCGTCACCTGAATAGCCTTCTTTGCAGCGGCTGGAAACCCTTGTCCGCTTTTTCCTGTGGCGTGCGCCACATAATGTCCGATGGCTCGCCCGGGCGCCCGTGATAAATCTTCACGACCGCCCGGGGACGCCACCCCTGTCCCCGGGGGCGCTACAAGCCGGCCGAACGCCGGCGGCACTCCATCCATATCCGGGGGGATCAGGACCTGATCCGACGCCTACGAGGGCGCGGATCAGCGTGGAGAAAGGCGCAACACCATGACATCGGCGCAGGTCGACGACAAGGGACAGCCCGGCCGCCAGGCCGTGGACACGGTTACGACGGGTGAGGGCTACCAGCGTGGTCTGGGAGCCCGGCAGATCCAGATGATCGCCATCGGCGGCGCCATCGGCACGGGGCTCTTCCTCGGCGCCGGCAAGGCCATCGACCGGGCAGGGCCCAGTCTGATCCTGGCGTACGCCATCGCGGGTCTGGTCATCTTCTTCATCATGCGGGCCCTGGGCGAACTCCTCATGTACCGCCCGGTATCCGGCTCCTTCTCGGAGTACGCACGCGAATTCCTCGGCCCCTTCTTCGGATTCGTGACCGGCTGGACGTACTGGCTGTTCTGGGTGGTCACCGGAATCACCGAAGTCACCGCGGCGGCCACCTATATGACGTACTGGTGGGATATCCCGCAATGGCTGTCCGCGCTGGTGTTCACCATCATTCTGTACGGCGCGAACCTGATCTCGGTGAAGCTCTTCGGTGAGCTCGAGTTCTGGTTCTCGATGGTCAAGGTCACCGCTATCGTCGGCATGATCCTCATCTGTGCCGGAGTCCTCACGATCGGCTTCTCCGACGCCGGGGACACCGCGACCGTGGCCAACCTGTGGAACGACGGCGGCTTCTTCCCCGAAGGCATCGGCGGCACGCTGATGACCCTCCAGATCGTGATGTTCGCCTTCCTCGCGGTCGAGCTGGTCGGTGTCACCGCCGGCGAGTCCAAGGACCCCAAGACCGTTCTCCCCAAGGCCATCAACACCGTGCCGTGGCGCATCGCCGTTTTCTACGTCGGCGCGCTGATCATGATCCTGTCCGTGGTGCCGTGGAGCACGTTCGAGCCGGGCGTCTCCCCGTTCGTCGCCGCGTTCGAGCAGATGGGCCTCGGCGTCGGCGCCGCGATCGTCAACTTCGTGGTCCTCACCGCCGCGCTCTCCTCCTGCAACTCCGGCATGTACTCCACCGGACGCATGCTGCGGGACCTCGCGCTCAACGGTCAGGGACCGAAGTCCTTCACCAAGCTGACGAAGAACGGCCTCCCGCTCGTCGGGACCACCTTCTCGGCCGGGCTGATGCTCGTCGGCGTGTGGATCAACTACCAGTGGCCGGGCGAGGCGTTCAACTACGTCGTCTCCTTCGCGACCATCTCCGGCATGTGGGCCTGGATCATGATCCTCGTCTGCCAGCTCCGCTACCGCGCCAAGGCCGACCGCGGCGAACTGCCGCAGTCCACCTTCAAGGCTCCCGGTGCCCCGTTCAGCAGCTGGTTCGCGCTCGCCTTCATCGGCCTGGTGATCGTGATGATGGCCGTCGACAAGGACGCCCGGATCTCGCTGTACTGCGCACCGCTGTGGGGCCTCATCCTGGGCGTCTCGTATCTGGTGCTCAAGTCCCGCAATCCCGAGAACACCTCCTTCGCAAAGCGCTGACCTGCGCGAAGGTAACCCCAGGACATCGGCTGCCCCAACGGCCCGTCCAGCATCCGGGCCCCTGCGTACCGCTCCTCGGTACGCGGGGGCCCGTCTGCTTATCCTGGCGCCATGCTGACCCTTACCCAGGCGCTCTACGACCAGATCGTCGCGCACTCCCGCGCCGACCACCCCGACGAGGCGTGCGGCGTGGTCGCGGGACCGGCCGGAACGGGCCGCGCGGAACGCTTCATCCCCATGCTCAACGCCGCACGCTCGCCCACGTTCTACGAATTCGACTCGACGGACCTGCTGAAGCTCTACCGCGAGATGGACGACCGGGACGAGGAGCCGGTGATCATCTACCACTCGCACACGGCGACCGAGGCCTACCCCTCCCGTACCGACGTCACGTACGCCAACGAACCGGGCGCCCACTACGTCCTGGTCTCCACCGCGGACGCCGACGGGTCGGGCCCCTTCCAGTTCCGCTCGTACCGCATCGTGGAAGGCGAGATCACGGAGGAGGACGTCGAGGTCGTCGAGGCGTACGCCCCGGCTCCCTGAGCTCCCCCTGGGGCGGTGCCAGGAGCACCGCCCCAGCCCCTTGTCCACATGGCGAACGCTCACCATCCACGATGTGGGATCACACTCCGGATTCCCGGTCGGGAATCGATACGATGACCGCATGGTTCCCCATGACGTGAGCGACAAGACGCCGGGCATGCTGCTCGTCGCGCGGCTGCACGTCGACCTGTGCAGGCTGTGCAGCGCGATCTGTCCCGCTGCGGCCTGCCCGTGAGCCGCCCGACGGCCTGAGCCGCGGCCCCGAGCGCCACCACAGACGCACCACCCCCAGCGCGGGGGCACAAACGCGCGCCCCACGCCACTCCCCGCTTTCGACAGGAGCCCACGCCATGGCCATCGAGGTCCGCATCCCGACCATCCTCCGCACCTACACCGACGGCGCCAAGGCGGTCGAAGGCAGCGGGGAGACCCTCGCCGACCTCTTCGCCGACCTGGAGAGCCGCCACAACGGCATCCGTGAGCGCATCGTCGACGGCGGCCAGCTCCGCCGCTTCGTGAACGTCTACCTCAACGACGAGGACGTCCGCTTCCTCGACGGCATCTCCACCAAGCTCGCCGACGGCGACAACGTCACCATCCTCCCGGCCGTCGCCGGCGGCATGCGCTGATGAGGTACGACTCCCCGCTGGCGGCCGTGGGCAACACGCCCCTGGTCCGCCTGCCGCGGCTGTCCCCGTCCGAGGACGTCCGTATCTGGGCCAAGCTGGAGGACCGGAACCCGACCGGCTCGATCAAGGACCGCCCCGCGCTCCACATGGTCGAGCAGGCGGAGAAGGACGGCCGCCTGACGCCCGGCTGCACCATCCTGGAGCCGACCAGCGGCAACACCGGCATCTCGCTCGCCATGGCGGCCAAGCTCAAGGGCTACCGCATCGTCTGCGTCATGCCGGAGAACACCTCGCAGGAGCGGCGCGACCTCCTCGCCATGTGGGGCGCCGAGATCATCTCCTCCCCGGCGGCGGGCGGCTCCAACACGGCCGTCCGCGTCGCCAAGGGACTCGCGGCCGAGCACCCCGACTGGGTGATGCTCTACCAGTACGGCAACCCGGACAACGCGGGCGCCCACTACGCCACCACCGGCCCGGAGATCCTCACCGACCTCCCGTCCATCACGCACTTCGTGGCGGGCCTCGGCACCACCGGCACGCTCATGGGAGTGGGCCGCTACCTGCGGGAGCACAAGCCGGACGTCAAGATCGTCGCCGCCGAGCCGCGCTACGACGACCTCGTGTACGGCCTGCGCAACCTCGACGAGGGCTTCGTCCCCGAGCTCTACGACGCGTCCGTCCTCACCACCCGCTTCTCCGTCGGCTCCGCCGACGCCGTCACCCGCACCCGCGAACTCCTCCAGCAGGAGGGCATCTTCGCGGGCGTCTCCACCGGCGCCGCCCTCCACGCGGCGATCGGCGTCGGCAACAAGGCCGTCAAGGCGGGGGAGCAGGCCGACATCGCCTTCGTCGTCGCGGACGGCGGCTGGAAGTACCTTTCGACAGGCGTCTACACGGCCCCCACGACGGAGGCCGCCATCGAAACCCTGCACGGCCAGCTCTGGGCGTAGCCGCCCGGCCGGTATCCCCTGAGCGCCGGAAACGGGCTGGAATCCCCAGCCCGTTTCCGGCGCTCAGGCATGTCGGGGGGAAGACCATGCCGGGGGGCAGACCCCGCACGCACCCGGCCTCACCCCAGCCCGCGCACCCGCCCCCACACCCCCGGGTCCACCTCGCCCGCCTTCCTGCGGAACCCCGACACCGCCACATCACGCAGCTCGTCCGTCTCCAGGAAGCTCCGCCGCCCCCGTGCGTCGCCCACCGCCCCCGGCGGCAGCGCGATCACCCCCGGCCGCTCCTCGTGATGCTTACTGGTGATCTTGGCGACGACCGCCGTGCCACCCCGTACCGACAGCACCAGACACGGCCGGTCCTTCGACCCGGGCCCGTCCTCGTACGGCACCTCCGCCCACCAGATCTCCCCGGGCCGCGGCACCGCGTCCGGCCGGGGCCGCCGCTCCCGCTCCGGCGCCCGCCCCGGCGGCCGGGTCCGCCCACCCGGACGACGCGGCCCGCGGCCACCGCGCCCCCGCGCATCGGTGACCGTCACGACGAGAGCGAGCAGGACAACGGCGGCCAGCGCCACCCACCACCACGTGTTCATATCCCGACCGTACCGGCGCCCGGAGACACGCGGGCTTCCATCGAACCGGTGACAGCACAGGTGAGTTCCCCCACAACGGCAGGCTGCGGAGGAGCGACCAGCGGTTTCGCGCCTTACGCTCGACGCACCGCACGAACCCTCCCCGTTCCCACGTCTCGGAGGTTCACGCTCCATGAAGCTCACCGTCGTCGGCTGCTCCGGCTCGTTCCCGTCCGCGGGTTCGGCATGCTCGAGCTACCTCGTAGAGGCCGACGGCTTCCGGCTGCTCCTCGACATGGGCAACGGCGCCCTCGGCGAGCTGCAGCGCCATGTCGGTCTCTACGACCTCGACGCCATCTTCCTCAGTCATCTCCATGCCGATCACTGCATCGACATGTGCGCGTACTTCGTCGTCCGCTACTACCCGAACGACGGGGGACGGCCCGCCTCCATCCCCGTGTACGGCCCCGAGGGAACCGAGCAGCGCCTGACCACCGCGCACGCCGACACTCCGTCCGACCACGCGATGGGCGAAGTCTTCGACTTCCACACGCTCAAGTCCGGCTCGTTCGAGATCGGCCCCTTCTCCGTCCGTACGGAGAAGCTCCGCCACCCCGTCGACGCCTTCGGCATCCGCGTCGAGCACGACGGCCGCGCGCTCGCGTACTCCGGGGACACGGGCACCTGCGACGCCCTGGCCGAACTCGCCGAGGGCGCGGACCTGTTCCTCTGCGAGGCGTCGTTCGTCGACGGCAAGGAAGACATCCCGGACCTCCACCTCAACGGCCGCGAAGCCGGCGAGTACGCCGCAGCCGCCGGAGCGGGACGGCTCGTCCTCACCCACATCCCGCCGTGGACCGACGCGGAACGCAACCTCGCCGACGCCCGCGAGGTCTACGACGGCCCGGTCGAGCTGGCCGTTCCGGGGGCGGTGTACGAGGTCTGATCCCCGGCCCCACGCACGATGAAGCCCCCACCTCCCGGCGCGGGAGGTGGGGGCTTCATCGTGTGCCTGCCAGGGCTTATGCCTTGGTGAGGTCCTCGACCTCTTCCTCGGGCTCACGGCCCGGGGTGGTGAGGTTGAACTTCGTGATGGCGAAGCGGAAGACCGCGTAGTAGATCACCGCGAAGACCAGACCGATGGGGATGATCATCCACGGCTTCGTCGCCAGGTTCCAGTTCAGGAAGTAGTCGATCGCACCGGCGGAGAAGCTGAAGCCGTGGTGCACGCCCAGGCCCCACGTGACGGCCATCGACACGGCGGTCAGCACCGCGTGGATGACGTACAGCAGCGGCGCGATGAACATGAACGCGAACTCGATCGGCTCCGTGATGCCGGTGACGAACGAGGTCAGCGCCAGGGACATCATCATGCCGCCGACGGCCTTGCGCCGCTCGGGGCGGGCGCAGTGCGTGATCGCCAGGGCGGCGGCAGGCAGCGCGAACATCATGATCGGGAAGAAGCCCGACATGAACTGACCGGCCGAGGGGTCACCGTGGAAGAAGCGCGGCAGGTCGCCGTGCCACATCCCACCCGCGGAGTCCTTGAAGGAACCGATCTCCTGCCAGGCCACCGTGTTCACGAACTGGTGCATGCCGACCGGCAGCAGCGCACGGTTGACGACACCGAAGATGCCGGCGCCGACGGCGCCCAGGCCGGTCATCCACTCACCGAAGTTGGTGATGAGGTCACCGATCGGCTCCCAGAGCAGACCGAAGAGAACACCCATGACGGTGCCCACGAAGGCCATGATGATCGGGACGAGACGGCGGCCGTTGAAGAAGCCGAGCCAGTCCACCAGCTTGGTGCGGTGGTAGCGCTGCCAGATGACGGCGGCCAGGAGGCCCATGATGATGCCGCCGAAGACCTTGGGGTCGTTGTACGTCGCAGCGACGTCGACACCCTTGTTGGCCGTGGTGTTCACGACGGCGTCGGAGGTCGGGAACGCGGTCAGCACGTTCTTGTAGACCAGGAAGCCGACCAGGGCGGCGAGTGCGGTGGAGCCGTCGGCCTTCTTGGCGAAGCCGATGGCTATACCGACGCAGAACAGCAGCGGCAGGTTGGCGAAGACCGCGTCACCGGCGGTCGCGAAGACCGTGGCGACCTTGCCCCAGCCGAGGCCCTCCGCCCCGAAGACATCGGGCTGGCCGAGGCGGAGCAGGATGCCCGCCGCAGGCAGGACGGCGATCGGCAGCTGGAGGCTGCGCCCGATCTTCTGAAGGCCCTGGAACACGCCGGCGCCCCGCTTCTTCGCGGGAGCCGCCGGGGCAGCGGTGTCCGTACTCATGAACTTCCTCCGGTATGGCAAGGCGTCGCCTGGGACGGATACCGGGGAGGCGACGACTCGAGGAACGCGGCGGCAGAAACAGCCGCGTGGTCTGGACCACTCAGTGGTGTAGACCAGTTTTAGCACGGTGAGGGTTAGATAAGGAACCTTCAATTTGTGCAGTAGTTCGGCCACCACCCTGGGTGACACGAAAAGGCCCCCGGACCAGCAGGTCCGAGGGCCGTACCGAGCCGGGTCCGAAGCCCGGCGGGGGCTACTTGGTGAGATCCTTCTCGATCTGTTCCTCCAGCTCGTCGGGCTCCCGCCCCGGCGTCTGGAGGTTGAACTTCGTGATCGCGAACCGGAAGATCACGTAGTAGACGACCGCGAAGGCCAGCCCGATCGGAATGATCAGCCATGGTTTGGTCGCCAGGCTCCAGTTGATGACGTAGTCGATCAGACCCGCCGAGAAACTGAAGCCGTCCTTCGTCCCCAGCGCCCAGGTCACCGACATCGAGACGCCGGTGAGGAACGCGTGGATCACGTACAGCAGGGGTGCGACGAAGAGGAACGAGTACTCGATCGGTTCGGTGATGCCCGTGACGAACGACGTCAGGCCGACCGAGACCATCAGGCCGCCGACCGCCTTGCGCCGGTGCGGCTTCGCGCAGTGCGTGATCGCCAGCGCCGCCGCCGGAAGCGCGAACATCATGATCGGGAAGAAGCCCGTGGTGAACTGGCCGGCCGTCGGGTCGCCCGCCAGGAACCGGTTGATGTCACCGTGCACGACCGTGCCGTCAGGCTTCGTGTAGTCGCCGAACTGGAACCAGACGAACGTGTTCAGGAACTGGTGCAGACCGAAGACGAGCAGGGCGCGGTTGGCGATACCGAAGATGCCCGAGCCCAGCCAGTCCAGGTCCACGAGCCACTCGGAGAAGCTGGTCAGGCCGTCACCGACCGGCTGCCACAGCCAGGCGCACAGGCTTGCGAAGAGCAGGCCGATGAACGCCATGATGATCGGGACGAGCCGGCGGCCGTTGAAGAAGCCCAGCCAGTCGACCAGCTTGACCCGGTGGTACCGCTGCCAGAACCAGGCCGACAGCAGCCCCAGCACGATGCCGCCGAACACCCCGGGGTTCTGGTAGGCGGCCGCGGTCACGGTGGTGTCGTCGGCGACACAGACGCCGCCCCACGTGCCTGCCCCGGCGAAGTCCGAACCCTCCGCACAGTCGACCGGGAACGCGTGCAGGACCGCGTAGTAGACGAGGAACCCCGTAACGGCCGCGAGCGCGGTCGAGCCGTCCGCCTTCTTCGCCATCCCGATCGCGACACCGACACAGAAGAGCAACGGCAGGCCGAGCCCGGAGTCCAGCAGGGCACCGCCCGCCGCCGCGAAGACCTTGGCGATGTTCGTCCAGCCGAGGCCGTCGTCGCCGAAGACGTCCGGCTGGCCGAGCCTGTTGAGGATGCCCGCCGCCGGGAGGACGGCGATCGGCAGCTGAAGGCTGCGACCCATCTTCTGCAGCCCTTGGAAGGCGCTGTTCCACCACTTCTTCTGCGGCACTGCTGCGCCTGCTGCGCTGCTGGAGCTCATCGGCATCCTCCTGGAACACGCCAGGTTCGGCGGTCGTTGCAAACTGGTGTAGACCAGTTGCGATACGGTGCGGAGCCCGCCCGGAAGGCAGGGCACCGGTGATCGTCATCATTGAGGACAGTGCGGTTACCCGCCCGTGAAGTTGGGCCAACCGTGCGTTACCGTGACGAAACGGACCCACGGTGGGCCGCCCCCACACGCACAGACCAGGGAGAAGGACATGGCCAGCAAGGCTGAGAAGATCGTCGCCGGCCTCGGCGGTATCGAGAACATCGACGAGATCGAAGGCTGCATCACCCGCCTCCGCACCGAGGTCCACGACCCCAGCAAGGTCGACGAAGCCGCACTGAAGGCCGCCGGCGCCCACGGCGTCGTCAAGATGGGCACCGCGATCCAGGTCGTCATCGGCACCGACGCCGACCCCATCGCCGCCGACATCGAAGACATGATGTGACCGGCTGACCCCCCGGCCGGCCCCGGCCGGCCCACCCAGGTCCGCGCCGCACCCCGCAGGCCCCGCCACCCCGGCCCCCGACGGCCCCGGAGCGGGGCCTGCGGTGCACCCGAACGGAGCCACCCCCGGCAGCCGATAGGCTCGGCGCCATGTCTCGCATCGACGGCCGCACCCCCGAACAGCTCCGCCCCGTCACCATCGAACGCGGATGGAGCAAGCACGCCGAAGGCTCCGTACTCATCTCCTTCGGCGACACCAAGGTCTTCTGCACCGCCTCCGTCACCGAAGGCGTCCCGCGCTGGCGCAAGGGCAGCGGCGAAGGCTGGGTCACCGCCGAGTACTCCATGCTGCCCCGCTCCACCAACACCCGCGGCGACCGCGAATCCGTACGCGGCAAGATCGGCGGCCGCACCCACGAGATCAGCCGCCTCATCGGCCGCTCCCTGCGCGCGGTCATCGACTACAAGGCCCTCGGCGAAAACACGATCGTCCTGGACTGCGACGTCCTCCAGGCCGACGGCGGCACCCGCACCGCCGCCATCACCGGCGCCTACGTCGCCCTCGCCGACGCCATCACCTGGGCCCAGGGCAAGAAGATCATCAAGCCCGGCCGCAAGCCGCTCACCGGCACCGTCGCCGCGATCAGCGTCGGCATCGTCGACGGCACCCCCCTCCTCGACCTCTGCTACGAGGAGGACGTCCGCGCCGAGACCGACATGAACGTCGTCTGCACCGGCGACGGCCGCTTCGTCGAGGTCCAGGGCACCGCCGAGGCCGAGCCCTTCGACCGCGCCGAACTCAACGCCCTCCTCGACCTCGCCACGGGCGGCTGCGCCGATCTGACGAAGATCCAGGAAGCGGCACTCGCGCGTACCCTCGGCGAGTAAAGAAGCAACCAAGTACGCACCACACAGCGTCGTAACGGATACGGGCGCACGGGTCGAACCGTGCGTCCGTCCACGTATCAACCCCCGGGGAGGGACCGCTCCATGGCCTCGCGCCGCCACCACCGCACCGCACTCGCCGTCACGGCCACTCTGCTCACCCTCACCGCAGCCGTCGGCTGCGGAGCCGTTGACAAGGCCCTGGACTGCGTCCGCACCGCCGACGCCATCGCCACCAGCGTCAACAACCTCCAGCAGGCCATCTCCAACGCCTCCAACGACCCGACGCAGGCCTCCGAGGCCCTGGACGAGATCGACAAGGAGCTCAAGAACCTCGGCGACACCACGGACAACGCCGACCTCAGCAAGGCGGTCGACGACCTCCAGGCAGGCGTCACCAGCGTCCGCGGCTCCATCGAGAAGGGCGACGCCACCCCCGACATCACCCCGGTCACCGATGCCGCGAGTGAGATCGGCAAGGTCTGCTCCCCGTGACCGTGCGGCGATAATCGACGCATGACGCGCCTGATCCTCGCCACCCGCAACGCCGGGAAAATCACCGAACTCCACGCGATCCTCGCCGACGCGGGTCTCACCCACGACCTCGTCGGCGCGGACGCGTACCCCGAGATCCCCGACGTCAAGGAAACCGGCGTCACCTTCGCCGAGAACGCCCTCCTCAAGGCCCACGCCCTGGCCCGCGCCACCGGCCACCCGGCCATCGCCGATGACTCCGGCCTCTGCGTCGACGTACTCGGCGGCGCCCCCGGAATCTTCTCGGCCCGCTGGTCCGGGACCCACGGCGACGACCGCGCCAACCTGGACCTGCTCCTGGCCCAGCTCGGCGACATCGACGCCCCCCATCGCACCGCCTACTTCGCGTGCGCGGCCGCCCTGGCCCTCCCTGACGGCACGGAACGCGTGGTCGAGGGCCGCCTGACGGGCACCCTGCGCCACACCCCCGCGGGTACGAACGGCTTCGGCTACGACCCGATCCTCCAGCCGGACGGCGAGACCCGGACCTGCGCGGAGCTCTCACCCGCGGAGAAGAACGCGATCAGCCACCGCGGCAAGGCGTTCCGGGCGCTGGTGCCGGTGGTGCGGGAGCTGGTGGGCTGACGCAAC
The DNA here is from genome assembly GCF_042749285.1 of Streptomyces sp. NPDC059499. Lineage (NCBI taxonomy): Bacteria > Bacillati > Actinomycetota > Actinomycetes > Kitasatosporales > Streptomycetaceae > Streptomyces > Streptomyces sp. NPDC059499. The sequence goes on along the minus strand of NZ_JBHYTT010000003.1, from coordinate 582,049 downwards.
GATGCCCGGCCCCTCGGAAGGGACCGGGCATCGCCGTGCTGGGTGCGCCCGATCGGATTCGAACCGACATACACGACCACCTAAAGATCGCCGCTCAAACCAGATGGCGTACAGGCGCGTAGCAGCCCTTAGCTTACTGCCCTCTGTGAAGCGAGGGCAGTGGGTCCGGGGAAGCGGCTTCCCGGCGCATGTCAGAGGGCGTGTGCTTATTGCCGCCTCTGCACCATGTGCGGGTGACAGCGTGACAGTTCGGGCACAGCAGGCGGAGATTCTCCCTGCGGTCGTCGCTCCAGTCGCCGTTGATGTGATCCACCTCAAGTGTCATGGGCTCGCCCAGCCAGGCTGCGCCGGTTCCGCACTCGGCGCACTCCTCCGGGAGGCCGACTTCCCGCAGCGCGCGGCGCAGTAGCGCTGTCTTCGTGCGGCGCTTGCCGTCGTGCTTCACCAGAATCTGTTCGGCAGCCTTCGCCGGGGTGGTTCCGATCTGTCCCCTCTGATGTCCCTGACCCAGGAAGTGTGCGGTGGTGAGCCCGTCCTCGGAGATCCAGGCGCGCAAGTCTTTCCGCTGGCTCGTGTTGTCCGTCCGGCCCAGTCGCCTGAGCGTGTCGGCGATGGAAACGGCAGCGGCGACGGCCTCTGCGAGTTCTGTGGGGGAGGGCCGTTTCCCGGCCCTGCGGTAGGCGCGGCGGGGGAGGTGGGACACATCGATCCCGAAATGCTCGAAGCGATCGAACAGGTAACGGCTGAGCCGGCCGTACGGGCGGGTGCCCAGGAAGGCGATGACCTCTTGGATGTTGGCGCACTTACTGGCCGCCTCGGCCAGCCGCTCCCGTGTGTAGTAGCTGCCGGTGCTCATCGACCGTCACCCCGCTCCGAGGTGCGACGCCCTTTGCCGCGACCTCGATACGTGTCGGTCGTCGAGTGGCAGTTGGGACAGAGCAGCCGAAGATTTTGCTGTTGATTGTTTCGCCAATTGCCATCGATGTGATCGACCTCGAGTGGCAGAGGCCGGTCCCGCCAGATGGGACCTGTGCCGCACCGGGCGCAGTGCTCGGAGGCACCCATAGTGATCATGGCGCGCTTGAGTCGCTCGCCAGGTACGCGGCGTGCGAGGGTCTGGCTTTGGTCGACCAGCAGTTCCTCCGGACGCCGACGGCGCACCTCGCCTTTCCTCGGCGGTGCCACGAAGTGCGACGTGTCGATCCCCAGTGCCTTGACGCGGCGGCTGATGTGAGTGTGTTGACCCCCCACCACCTCAAGGCCGAGTCGACGCAGTACTTCGCACATGCTGGTCGACGACGCGACGGCCCCCTGAAGGACTTCCTTTGTCCAGCGCACGCCTTCGCTCTCGAAATGGCTAGTGCCCACGCCGAGTTTTCGCATGCGGTCGAGGAGATAGCGCCGTGTCGAACTCTTCGGGTCGACCCCGAGCTTTGTCAGTGCCTCCGAAAGCGTCCGTGACGACGAGGCCGCCTCCGTGAGGCGCTCGCGTGTGTACGGGCTTGCCGGCATGTCCCCTCCGTATCCGGCCGCGCGTTCGCGGCCTCGTACGGAGCAACGAACCGTTAATCGGATGGTCACGTCCGTAATGCGATGAGATGCGGAAGGGTCCGTACCACTTCGTGCGGTACGGGCCCTTCCGTGAGGAACGTGCGTCAGAACTTCGGGTCCGGGCTCTGTGCGTGGACCAGTTCCGCCGCCTCCTCCGCCGTCTCCACGGAAGGCGGGGAGCCGGCCAGCGGCTGGTTGGCGGTTTCCTTCATGCAGGCCACCGCGATCACGCCCACCAGTGCCGCCGCCATCGCGTAGTACGCGGGCATCAGGTTCGAGCCGGTCCAGCTGATCAGGGCCGTGATCACCAGCGGGGTCGTGCCGCCGAAGAGCGAGGCCGAGATGTTGTAGCCGACCGACAGGGAGCCGTAGCGCACGTTGGTCGGGAACAGGGCCGGGAGCGCGGCGGACATCGTGCCCAGCATGCAGACGAGGGAGAGGCCCATCATCAGCATGCCGATGGTGATCGCCGGGATGCTGCCCTGGCGGATCAGGAGGAAGGACGGCAGGGACAGGAAGAGGAACCCGAGCATGCCGGCCATCAGGAGCGGTTTGCGGCCGAAGCGGTCGGAGAGCTTGCCGAACCGGCTGATGACCAGCATCAGGAAGACCATGACGGCGAGCAGGATGAGCAGGCCGTGGGTCTCGCTGTAGCCGAGTTCGTCGGAGAGGTACGTCGGCATGTACGACAGCAGCATGTAGTCGGTGATGTTGTACGCGCCGACCAGGGCGATGCAGAGGATCAGCGTCGGCCAGTACTGGCGGAAGATCTTGGCGAGGTCGCCCTTGGCGGTGGACTCGACGTGGTCGGCGGCCTCCGTGGCGTGGGCGGTGCCGCCCTCCAGCTTCTGGAACGCGGGGGTCTCGTCCAGGCGCAGTCGCAGGTAGAGGCCGACGAGGCCGAGGGGTCCGGCGACGAGGAACGGGATGCGCCAGCCCCAGGACTCCATCTGTCCGGTGTCCAGGAGGGCGTACAGGGCGGTGACCAGCCCGGCGGCGCCGACGTATCCGGCGAGTGTGCCGAATTCGAGGAAGCTGCCGAAGAAGCCGCGGCGCTTGTCGGGGGCGTACTCGGCGATGAACGTGGAGGCGCCGCCGTACTCGCCGCCGGTGGAGAAGCCCTGGAGCATCCGGAAGAGGATCAGCAGGGCGGGGGCCCAGAGTCCGATCGTGTCGTGGGAGGGGATGACGCCGATCGCGAAGGTGCCGATCGCCATGAGGATCATGGTGAGGGCGAGGACCTTCTTCCGGCCGATCTTGTCGCCCATGGGTCCGAAGAACATTCCCCCGAGTGGCCGAACGAGGAAGGCCACGGCGAAGGTCGCGAAGGAGGAGAGGAGCTGGGTGGTGTCGTTCCCGGAAGGGAAGAAGACATGTCCGATGGTGACGGCGAGGTAGGAGTAGATACCGAAGTCGAACCACTCCATGGCGTTACCGAGCGATGCCGCTTTCACCGCGCGCTTGACCGCCTGGTCGTCGGTGACGGTGATGTCGGTCCGACGGAGCCGGGGGTTCTTGCGCTTCCTGATGGCGCGGAAGAGCGCGGGGTGGCGTTTGACCGCGTCCGGGTCGGCCGCCTGGTGGGGGTCGGGGGCCGCCATGGCCGGTTCCTTTCCTCGAGAGGTGTTCCAGGAAAGGCTTCTGCGCGGTCATGGCGGTTGCAAACCGAATCAATGGCCGAATGCGACGTCGCTCACATGTTCCCGGCCGGGTGGTGGGGTGGAACCCGGTCAGATGCCGAGATCTTTGATGATCTTCGCTACGTGGCCGGTCGCCTTGACGTTGTAGAGGGCGCGCTCCACTTTGCCCTCCTCGTCGACGACGATCGTCGACCTGATGACGCCCGTCACCACTTTGCCGTAGAGCTTCTTCTCGCCGTAGGCGCCGTACGCCTCAAGGGTCTCCTTGGAGGGGTCTCCGACGAGGGTGACCTTGAGGTTCTCCTTCTCGCGGAACTTGGCGAGCTTCTCCGGCTTGTCGGGCGACACGCCGATGACGTCGTATCCGGCCCCCGTGAGGAGTTCCAGGTTGTCGGTGAAGTCGCAGGCCTGCTTGGTGCAGCCGGGGGTAAGCGCGGCGGGGTAGAAGTAGACGATGACCTTGCGGCCCTTGTGGTCCGCGAGCGAGACCTCGTTGCCGTCGGCGTCCGGAAGGGTGAAGGCGGGGGCGGTGTCGCCGGTCTGGAGTCGCTCGCTCATGTTTCTCCTCGAGTGGCACGCGGGGTGTGTGGCACCGAGCGTAATAGGGGGTGCCGCCGGGTGTAGGGGCGGTCGAGCTGACAGACTGTCGATGAAGGTTTACCGGACGACGACCACGGAGGCGGCGCAGTGTCGGATACGAGGACCCCTGCGCAGATCGAGGCGGACATCATCAGCAGGCGTGAGCAGCTTGCGATGGTGCTGGACGAGATCGGGGTGCGGGTGCACCCGAAGACGATCATCGGTGACGCGAAGGCCAAAGTGGCGTCGTCGGTGGACCGGACCGCCGGGCGGGCGTTCGTCGCGGTGAATCGGTCGGTGTCGGATGTGAAGGCGCAGTTCGTGTCGGCGGAGGGTTCGCCGCGGTTGGAGCGGGTCATTCCGGCGGCGCTGCTGGTGGTCGGTGCGGTGGCGCTGCTGACGGTTTCGGTGCGCGGCCGGAAGCGCTGAGGGCGGATTGCGGGTGGCCCCGGGGGCGTGTGGAGCGGTTCGGGGCAGGTAGGTTTCGGGGCGTGAGCAACGACACCGACGACAAGCTGCCCATCCGGATGCTGCACGACCGTGTGCTGGTCCGGTCCGATTCGCCCGAGGGTGAGCGGCGTTCGGGCGGCGGCATCCTGATTCCGGCGACTGCGGCTGTGGGTCGGCGTCTGGCGTGGGCCGCGGTGGTCGCGGTCGGTCAGAACGTGCGGACGGTGGAGCCGGGGGACCGGGTGCTGTACGACCCCGAGGACCGTGCCGAGGTCGAGGTGCGGGGTGTGGCGTACGTGCTGATGCGGGAGCGGGATCTGCATGCGGTGGCGGCGGACCGGTTCGAGGGTTCCGAGGATTCGACCGGCTTGTATCTGTAGTCCGGCAGGTGGGGTGTGAAGGCCTGGTGACCGTTGTCACCAGGCCTTTTGGCTGTGTTTTGTTAGGCTGGTCCGACCCCGACGAGACGCGCCGTACCGGGTTTCCGTAAAGACGACGCACCCGTGTTGTTCGCGTGTTTCGTTTCGGAGGTGCCGTCGTGGCGTGGGTTCTGTTGATTGTTGCCGGTCTGCTGGAAGTGGGCTGGTCGATCGGGATGAAGTACACCGAGGGGTTCACACGGTTGTGGCCGAGTGTGTTCACGGGCCTGGGGATCGTGGCCAGCATGGTGCTGTTGTCGCATGCGGCGAAGACGCTGCCGATCGGTACGGCGTACGGCGTGTGGGTCGGGATCGGTGCGGCGGGTGCGGCGGTGCTGGGCATGGTGGTGTTGCACGAGCCGGTGACCGCCGCCCGTATTTTCTTCGTCTGTCTGCTGCTGGTGGCTGTCGTGGGTCTGAAGGCGACTTCCGGCCACTGAGTGTCAGCGGCGGGGCAGGCCGTGGCCGCGGGCTCCTTCGATGAAGCCCTCGTCCTCCGGGTTGCCGGGGTGGTCGCCGTCGGGGGTGTCGGGAGTTCTGGTGGCCGAGGTGCGTGAGGGGGCGTCGGCAGGGGTGGCGGTCCTGGGGGCTTGCGGGGCCCGGGAGGTCTCCGTGCCGACGCCGGAGGGGGTGTCGGACTCGGGGTAGCCGGTTTCGCGCCGGTCGTCGCCGGGTTCTTCCGATTCCTCGTCGCGTTCCTCGTTCCCTTCCTCGTTTCCTTCCTTGTCCGGGTCGGCTTCCTCCGGTCCTTCCTCGGCTTCGAGTTCGAACTGCCGCACTTCGTCGTCCTCGAGTGCGGCGGCGGTGTAGGCGGCCCAGGTCTGCGCGGGTGCCCCGCCGCCGTTGATGCGGGCGAGGCCGAGTGCTCCGTACAGGGGTTTCTGTACGCCGGTGTCGGGGTCCTGGCCCATCACGGCGATGACGGTCGCGAGGTCGGGGGTGTAGCCGGCGAACCAGGCGGCCTTGTCCTCCTCGGCGGTGCCCGTCTTGCCTGCGGCGGGGCGGTTCGCCGCCTGGGCCGCGGTGCCGGTGCCGCCGTCGACGACGCTCCGCAGGACGGAGGTGGTGGTGTCGGCGGCTTCGCGGCTGACGGCCTGCCGGGTCTTCCTGGCGGGGAGTGCGAGGTCGGCGCCGTTCTTGCTGATCTTGGCGACGAGGGTGTGTTCGCGTTGCTTGCCGTGGTCGGCGAGGGTGGCGTAGGCCTCGGTCATGTCGAGGACGCTGGCGGTGGCGGGGCCCAGGGCGATGGAGGGGGAGGCGGTGAGGTCGGGGGTGTTCAGCGGGATGCCGAGGGAGACCGCGGTGTCCTTGACGGCGTCGGGGCCGACGTCCTGGGCCATCTGGGCGTAGACGGCGTTGACGGATTTGTCGGTGGCCTCGCGGACGGTGAGGGAGCCGTAGTCGACGTCGTCCTCGTTGGCGGGGGAGTATCCGGTGGAGCCGCGGGCGCTCTGGACGGTGCGTTTGTTGGTGCCGTCGTAGCGGGTGTTGGGTGTGATGCCCCGGCCGTCCTGGGTGGTGGATCCGTTGGCCACGGCGGCGGTGAGGACGAACGGCTTGAAGGTGGAGCCGACTTGGTAGTCGCGGCGGGTCGCGTTGTTGACGTACTGCTTGGTGTAGTCGATGCCGCCGTACATGGCGAGGACGTGTCCGGTGGCGGGGTCGATGGAGGCTCCGCCGACGCGGACGTTGCGGTCGGCCTTGCGGTCGTCGCTGGTCTTGGCCAGGACGTTGTCCTCGACGGCTTCGACGAGGGCGTCCTGCTTCTTCTTCTCGAGTGTGGTGGTGATGCGGTAGCCGCCGGTGGCGAGGGTGTTCTCGTCGAGGATCCTGTGGGCGGCGAGGTAGTCGTCGACGGCTTGGACGAGGTAGCCGCGCTGTCCGGAGAGTGCGGTGGGGGGCTTGGCCTTGCCGGGGACGGGGAAGGTCATGGCGGCGCGGTCGGAGGGGCTCAGCCAGTGCTCCTTGACCATGCCGTCGAGTACGTAGTTCCAGCGGGCGAGGGCGGCGGCCTTGCTCTCGGGGTGGGCGACGACGTCGTAGGCGCTGGGGGCGTTGAGGAGGGAGGCGAGGTAGGCGCCCTCGGCGGTGTCGAGGTCTTCGGCGTCCTTGCCGTAGTAGGCGTGGGAGGCGGCCTGGATGCCGTAGGAGTTGCGGCCGAAGTAGCTGGTGTTGAGGTAGCCCTCGAAGATCTCGTCCTTGCTCTGTTCCCGGCCGAGCTTGATCGAGATGAAGAATTCCTTGGCTTTGCGTACGACGGTCTGTTCCTGGCCGAGGTAGTAGTTCTTGACGTACTGCTGGGTGATGGTGGAGCCGCCCTGGCGGCCCTTGCCGGTCAGGGTGTTCCAGCCGGCGCGGGTCATGGCTTTGACGTCGATGGCGGGTTCGGAGTAGAAGTCCCGGTCCTCGGCGGCGAGTACGGCGTGCTGGACGGTGCGGGGGATCTTGTCGAGCCGGATGTTCTCCCGGTTGATCTCGCCGTCGCGGGCGATGACGCTGCCGTCCTTGTAGAGGTAGACGTTCGACTGCGCGGTCGCGCTGGCGTTCGCGGCGGGGATGCCGACGAGTTTGTATCCGGCGATGAATCCGCCGATGAGCAGGAGCGCGATGAGGAGTGTGCTGCCGAGCACCATGCGCCAGGTGGGTACGGCGCGGCGCCAGCCGGTGCGCTTGGGCCGCTTGACGCGTTTTGTGCGCCCCTTGCCGCCTTGTGCGCCGTCCGTGGGCGGCGGTTTCCGGTTGGTCTTCGCGGTGGTGGGGTCTCGGGGCGGCCAGCCGGCGGGACCCTTCCGACCTGGCTCTCCGTGGTCTCCGCCGGGCTGCGGTGGCTCGTGGCTCATGGCTGTGGAGGCTCCTCGGCTGCGGGCAGTTATCCCATAGTGCACTTTTCGGAGTGATAACCACCGGATCCTCCCCGGATAAAGGGTCGCGGCGGCCGCCGGTCGTGAACTAGGGTCGTGCGCTTTGGCCCGACGAGCGGGGGGAGGGGGCGCGGTGCGGCTCTATGCGGTGGTGGCGGCCGGTGGGTTCCGGCGGCATGCGACGTACCGGATGGCGACGGCGGCGGGAGTGTTCACCAACACCGTCTTCGGTTTCATCATGGCCTACACCTACATCGCCCTGTGGGACGAGCGTCCGCAGCTCGGTGGATACGACCAGTCCGAGGCCGTGACGTACGTGTGGCTGGGGCAGGCGCTGCTGATGACCTGTGCCATGTTGGGCGGCGGCTTCGAGGGCGACCTGACGGAGCGGATCCGCACGGGCGACATCGCCGTGGATCTGTACCGGCCCGCCGATCTCCAGCTGTGGTGGCTGGCGGGGGACCTGGGCCGGGCGGCGTTCCACCTGCTGGGGCGCGGGATCGTGCCGATGGTGCTGGGGTCCCTGGCCTTCGACCTGGCGTTGCCGGGGTCGGCGTGGATGTGGCCGGCCTTCCTGGTGTCGGTGCTGCTGGGTGTCGTGGTGAGTTTCGCGTTGCGCTTCCTGGTCGCGCTGTCGGCGTTCTGGCTGATGGACGGGGCGGGGGCCCTGCAGATGGCCATGCTGGCGGGGCTCTTCTTCTCCGGGATGCTGCTGCCGCTGAATCTGTTCCCGGGTGTGCTGGGTGAGGTGGCGCGGGCGTTGCCGTGGTCGTCGTTGTTGCAGGTCCCGGCGGATGTGTTCCTGGGCAGGCGCACGGGGTGGGGTCTGGTGCAGGCGTACGCCTTCCAGGCCGGATGGGCGGTGGCGCTGCTGCTGGCGGGGCGTCTGCTGCAGTCCGTGGCGACGAGGAGGGTGGTGGTGCAGGGTGGCTGAGGCCGGGGCGGAGAGGCTGGCCGCCAGGGAGCCGGAGCGGCCGGGGAAGGGGGCGGTGGGGGAGCCGGAGCGGCCGGGGATCGCGTTCGCCGACCGGTCGCGGCTGGTCGAGGGGGTCCGGGCGTACGGGCTGATCGTGGCGATGTGGCTGCGTTCGACGCTGGCGTACCGGGCGTCGTTCGTGATGACGACCATCGGCAACTTCGTGATGACCGGGGCGGACTTCGTCGCGGTCATGATGATGTTCTCGCACGTCGACGCGCTGGGCGGCTACACGTTGCCGGAGGTCGCGCTGTTGTACGGGGTGTCGGCGACCGCGTTCGGGCTGTGCGATCTGCTGGTGGGGTCGGTGGACCGGCTGGGGCAGCGGGTGCGGGACGGGACGCTCGACACGCTGCTGGTGCGGCCGGTGCCGGTGCTGGCGCAGGTGGCGGCGGACCGGTTCGCGTTGCGCCGGCTGGGCCGGATCACGCAGGCGCTGCTGGTGCTGGGCTATGCCCTGGTGACGCTGGACATCGCGTGGAGCCCGCTGAAGGTCCTGATGCTGCCGCTGATGGTGCTGAGCGGGGCGGCGATCTTCGCTGCGGTGTTCGTGGTGGGTGCGGCGTTCCAGTTCTTCGCGCAGGACGCCTCGGAGGTGCAGAACGCGTTCACGTACGGGGGGACGACTCTGCTCCAGTACCCGCCGTCGGTCTTCGCGCGGGACCTGGTGCGCGGGGTGACGTTCGTGGTGCCGCTGGCGTTCGTGAGCTGGCTGCCCGCGCTGTATGTGCTGGGCAGGGACTATCCGTTGGGGCTGCCGGAGTGGGTGGCGTTCCTCCCGCCGCTGGTGGCGGGGTTGTGCTGGGTGCTCGCGGGGCTGGCGTGGCGGACGGGGCTGCGGGCGTACCGCAGTACGGGAAGCTGAGGGAGGAGTGGGCATGGACATGGACTTCATCGAGCTCGACGGGGTCGAGAAGGTCTTCGACGTACACCGTAAGACGGGTTTCCTGCGCCGGGAGCGGCACGAGGTGCGTGCGGTGGACGGCATCAGCTTCCGGGTGCCGCGTGGCGAGATGGTCGGGTACATCGGCCCGAACGGGGCGGGCAAGTCGACGACCATCAAGATGCTGACGGGGATCCTCACCCCGAGCGGCGGCCGGCTGCGGGTCGCGGGCATCGATCCGTCGCGGGAGCGTACGAAGCTGGCGCACCGGATCGGTGTGGTGTTCGGGCAGCGGACGACGCTGTGGTGGGATCTGCCGTTGCGTGACTCGTACCGGCTGATGCACCGGATGTACCGGATCCCGGACCGCCGTTTCCGGGAGAACCTGGATCGTTGTGTGGAACTCCTCGATCTGGGTGAGTTGTTGGAGACTCCGGTGCGGCAGTTGTCGCTGGGGCAGCGGATGCGGGGCGATATCGCGGCGGCGCTTCTGCACGATCCGGAGGTGCTGTACCTGGACGAGCCGACGATCGGGCTCGATGTGGTCTCCAAGGCCAAGGTGCGTGAGTTCTTGCGGGATTTGAACGCGGAGCGGTCCACGACGGTGTTGCTGACCACGCATGATCTGACCGATATCGAGCAGCTGTGCAAGCGGGTGATGGTGATCGACCACGGCCGTCTGGTGTACGACGGTGCGCTGTCCGGGCTGCATGAGGTGGGGGAGAGCGAGCGCACGCTGGTGGTCGATCTGGAGCGGGTGCTGCCGCCGATCGAGCTGGCGTCGGAGCTCTCGGTGCGGGTGGTGAAGGTGGAGGGCCCCAGGCAGTGGCTGGCGTTCCCGGCGTCCGCGTCGGCGGCTCCTCTGGTGGCGCGCATCGCGGCGGACTATCCGCTCGTGGACCTGTCGGTGCGGGAGCCGGACATCGAGGCCGTGATCGCGAAGATGTACGTGTCGGATTCGCGTCTCTAGGCCGGTCTTCGGGTTGCTCTATAGGCTGCGCGGTATGACAAGTGAACGTCCGGACATGCGTGCTTCCGATGCGGAACGTGAACGGGTCGCCGAGACCTTGCGGGAGGCCGTGGCCGAGGGCCGGCTGGAGATGGACGAGTTCGAGCAGCGGCTCGACGCGACGTACAAGGCGCGTACGCACGGGGAGTTGGAGCCGCTCGTACGTGATCTCCCGGTACCGGGTACGGCTGTTGCGCCCGTGGGCGCGGCCTCGCCCGCCCGCGCCCCCGGGACGTCCGTCGACTGGTCGAGGCGTATCGGTGGCCCCGCGACGTCCTCGGGAGGGTTCGCCTTCTGGGGCGGGTTCAGCCGCAAGGGCCGTTGGACGGTGGGGCGGACGTTCACCGCGTTCGCGATGTGGGGCGGGGGCGAGATCGATCTGCGCGAGGCGGACTTCGAGGAGCGCGACACCGTGATCCGGTGCTTCACGATCATGGGCGGGCTGCAGGTGAAGGTCCCGCCGAACGTGCACCTCCATGTCAACGGCATCGGCGTCATGGGCGGTTTCGACGAACAGACGAAGGACGCCGACTTCGGCGATCCGGCTCCGGACGCGCCGCGGGTGCGGGTGACCGGGTTCGCCCTGATGGGCGGGGTCGGTGTGGACCGCAAGTGGAGCAAGGCGCAGCGGCAGCGCCTCAAGGAGGCGGAGCGGCTGCGCCTGGAGAAGCCGGACGGTTCCTGACGACGGGCGCGGTCAGAAGGCTCCGGCCTTCGGTGTTCCGGTCACCGTCGCGAGGTCGACGAGGCGGCCCAGCGTCCGGTAGCCGGCGTCGTTGAAGTGGAGCCGGTCGCCGGAGTCGTACGCGGGCAGGAGCCGGTTGGGGGCGTAGGGGTCGCGTACGGCCCGGTCGAAGTCGATGACGTCGTCGAAGATCCGGCCTGCCCGGATCTGTTCGTTGACCGCCAGGCGTACGTCGTTGCGTTCGGGTGTCCAGGTGCCGAAGCCCTGGAAGGGCGTCAGCGTCGCCCCGACGACCCGCAGTCCGCGGGCGTGGGCGCGTTCCGTGAGGGTGCGCAGTCCGGCCACGATGTGCCGGGGGTCCTCCTCCTGGGGGGCCTGCTGCACGTCGTTGATGCCCAGCGCGATGATCACGGTCCTGGCTCCGGCGACGGACAGCACGTCACGCTCGAAGCGGTGGGTTCCGCCGACGCCGCCCCGGCCGTTCCTCTCTGGGGCGCTGTCGCGCAGCAGGCGGTTGCCCGCGATGCCCTGGTTGGCGATCCCGTAGCGGTGCTCCAGCCGGTCGGAGAGCACGTCAGGCCAGCGGTTGTTGGCGTCGGTGGTGGAGCCGCTGCCCGCGGTGAGCGAGTCGCCGATCACGACGATCGTGCCCGGTGAGGTCTCGTTGCGCACGTCCACCGCGGTGAGGTAGCGCCAGCTGTCGGTCCGCCAGGTGCCGCGGTCGTCGGCCAGGTACGACGTCTGCAGGGCGTGGCCGTGATGGGTGACGGGGCCGCTCCGGTACGGGGTGCGCAGGGTGACGACGAGATCGGCGTCGGGTGCGACGGGCACGACCACGGGGTCGCTGATGATCTGACGGCCGGCGGCGACGGTGACGACGGGCAGGCCGCGGAAGGTCACCGGGCGGGTGTTGACGGTGGCTTCGTCGATGACGAGCGGGGCCGTGCCGAAGAGGTTGGAGAGGGTGATGCGGGCGGCGTCGCCGCCGACGCTGGTGTGCACCGTGTTGCGGATGGTGCGTCCGGGGAGGCCCTGTTCCGTGTCCGGTTCGCCGCTGACGGGTGCTCCGGTCCAGGTGGCGACCCAGGTGCCGGTGGAGTTGGCCGGCGCGGCGGGATTGCGCGCGGCCGTGTGCGCCTCGGGTCCGGGGAGCGGTGCCCGGCGCTCCCCGGCGATCAGTGTCGTACCGAACGCGAGTGCGGCGGCGAGCGCGGCGGTGCCTGCTACGAGGGCGATGAGCAGGGCATACCCCTGGCGCCTGGGCATGTGCGGTGATTCTCCTTGTGATGATCGGGCTGGTCTCATGATGCGACAGGCCGCGGGGAACTCGACGTGCGGCCCGGGAGTAGGTGAGGTAGGGACAATGCGTACGGCACTGGGTGACGCGTACGCGGACGGGTGGAGCGGATGGAACACGACGCGGGACAGGGAACGGGGTCCGGCCCGGACTCCGGGGCGGGACCGGGGCCGCACGGTCCCGCGTCCGGGCGGCCGGGGCTGATGCCCGGGGCCGCGGCAGGTGGCGCCGGGGCCGACGCCGGGACGGCCGGATCCGCGGCCGGGGCGGGCGGCCCGGGTGCCCGGCGGACCGCGGCGCCGCTGGCCGGTTTCGCGTACACCGCCGCCGACGAGGAGAAGCAGCGCGGAGTGCGCCGTATGAAGACCACCGCCACGGGTCTGCTCCTGCTCGTCGCGCTCGTCTACGTCCTCGCCACCTGGGCGAAGAACGAGGGTGTGGGTGGCTGGCCGGGCTACGTCGCAGCGGCTGCCGAAGCGGGCATGGTGGGTGCGCTGGCGGACTGGTTCGCGGTCACGGCGCTCTTCCGCCGCCCGCTCGGACTCCCCATCCCCCACACGGCCATCATCCCCACCAAGAAGGACCAGCTCGGGGCGTCACTCGGTTCCTTCGTGGGCGAGAATTTTCTCTCCGGAGACGTGGTTCGTGACCGAATTCACGCTCTGGGCGTCGGCGCGCGGCTCGGGGCGTGGCTGGCGGAGCCGGATCACGCGGACCGGGTGACCGCGGAGCTCGCGACCGCGCTGCGCGGTGCGCTGACGGTGCTCAGGGACTCCGATGTGCAGGCGGTCGTCGGAGAGGCGATCACCCGGCGGGCGAACGCTGCGGAGGTCGGCCCCGGCATCGGCAAGATGCTGGAGAAGGTCGTTGCCGACGGCGGGCACCGCAGGGTCGTCGACCTCGTCTGTGTGCGGGCTCACGACTGGCTGGTCGAGCACGGCGAGTCCGTGATGGACGCGGTGCAGGGCGGGGCTCCGGGCTGGACGCCGCGCTTCGTCGACAAGCGGGTGGGGGAGCGGGTCTACAAGGAACTGCTGCGTTTCGTCACGGAGATGCGGGACATGCCGGGGCACCCGGCGCGCGGCTCGATCGACACCTTCCTGACGGACTTCGCCGCCGACCTCCAGACGGACTCGGACACCCGGGCGCGGGTGGAGCGGCTCAAGTCGGAGATCCTGGGGCGCGGCGAGGTGCAGGACGTCATCGCGTCGGCCTGGTCCTCGGTACGCACGATGATCATCGCGGCGGCGGAGGACGAGCGGAGCGAGCTGCGGCTGCGTGCCAGGGCCTCGCTGATGTCGCTGGGCGCCCGGCTGGCGACGGACGAGCGGCTGCAGGCCAAGCTGGAGGGCTGGCTGGAGGACGCGGCGGTGTACGTCGTCACGACGTACCGCACGGAGATCACGTCGCTGATCAGCGACACCGTCGCCGGCTGGGACGCGCACCAGACGTCGAGGAAGATCGAGGCGCACATCGGCCGCGACCTGCAGTTCATCCGGATCAACGGCACGGTGGTGGGTGCGCTGGCCGGTCTGGTGATCTATTCGGTCTCACGGGCACTGGGTGCCTGACGGCGCTCGACGGCACCGGGCGGCGTCGGGGCTCCGGCGCGGGCCGTAGCGGGCGGGGCGTCGTGGAGGGAAGGCTCCGGGGGTGCTCCCGTCCTGTCGTACGGGAGCACCCCCGGGTCACGCGGGGGAGTTGTCGTTCAGTACGCGCCCCGCGCCGCCGGTGTTCATCGCCCGGCGCACCTTTTCTCAGGCGCTGCGCCGTGTGACCGCCCACGAGGCCGCGGCGACCCCGCCCGCGACGGTGAACACGGCGGGCCAGGCGCCGACCTTCTTGGCGAGCGGGTGCGATCCGGCGAACGCGGCGACGTAGGCGACGGTCAGCCCGACGGCCGCCCGGGTTCCGGCCTGGCGGTTCCACTCGTACGCGGCGAGGGAGCCGGCGGCGGCGAGCGCGACACCGCCGAGCGGCCGCTTCCCGGTCCACCGGGCGACCCCGTACCCCCCGAGGAGTCCGCTCGCCGCCACTGCCGCCGCCGGGACCTTCGCCATCGCAGCCACCTTCGCTTCCTTCGTACAGGTCGAGGTTCCGAGGCTAACGCGCTGCTTCGAACTCCAGTGGCACCCAGGGGGTGCACAAGCGTTTACCCTGAAGGTGAACGCTTGTGCACCCCCTGGCGTACGGAGACCGCATGACCGCCCCTGCCACCGCCCCGGACCATCCCCGCTTCGCCGTCGGCGTGCTGGCCTTCTGCGGTGTCGTGGTCGCGGTCATGCAGACGATCGTCGTCCCGCTCCTCCCGCACATCCCGGCCCTCACCGGGGCCACCCCCGCCGCCGCGAGCTGGCTGGTCACCGTCACCCTCCTCACCGGCGCGGTGTTCACCCCCGTCCTCGGCCGGGTCGGCGACATGTACGGGAAGCGGCGTGTGCTCGTCGCGTCCCTCGGCGTCCTCGTCGTCGGCTCGGTGCTGTGCGCCGTCAGCTCCCACATCGGAGTGCTGATCACCGGCCGTGCCCTGCAGGGAGCGGCGATCGCCGTCGTCCCCCTGGGCATCAGCATCCTGCGGGACGAACTGCCGCCCGAGCGCGTGCTGTCCGCGGTCGCCCTGATGAGCTCGACGCTCGGCATCGGGGCGGCCGTCGGCCTGCCGGTCGCGGCGCTCGTCATCGAGAACTTCGACTGGCACACGATGTTCTGGGTCTCCGGGGCCATCGGCGTCCTGGACATCGTCCTGGTGCTCCGCTGCGTACCGGAGTCCCCGCTCCGCTCCGGTGGCCGCTTCGACGCGATCGGTGCGCTCGGCCTGTCGGCCGCGCTGGTCTGCATGCTGCTCGCGGTCACCCAGGGCGGCGCCTGGGGCTGGACGTCGGCGCGCACCCTCGGGCTGCTCGCCGGCGCCGTGGTCGTCGCGCTGCTCTGGGGCGCGTACGAGCTCCGGATGCCCACCCCCATGGTCGACCTGCGGGTCTCGGCCCGCCCCGCGGTGCTCCTCACGAACGTCGCCGCCCTGCTGATCGGCTTCGCCTTCTACGCGAACTCCCTGGTCACCGCCCAGATGGTGCAGGAGCCGAAGGCCACCGGTTACGGGCTCGGCGCCTCGCTCGTCGTGAGCGGCCTGTGCCTGCTGCCGGGTGGTCTGGCGATGGTGGCGCTCTCGCCCGTGTCGGCGCGGATCTCCGCCGGGCGCGGCCCGAGGACCAGCCTCGCCCTGGCCGCCGGGATCATCGCCGTGGGCTACGTCGTGCGGTACTTCACCAGCCACAGCCTGTGGCTGATCATCGCGGGCGCGACGGTCGTCGCCGCGGGCACCGCCATCGCGTACTCGGCGCTGCCCGCGCTGGTCATGCGCGGGGTCCCGGTCGGCGAGACGGGCGCCGCCAACGGTCTGAACACCCTCATGCGCTCGATCGGCCAGGCGTTCTGCAGTGCCACGGTCGCGGCGGTGCTCGCCAACATGACCTTCCTGGCCGGTGGCCGTACGGCTCCGACGCTCCAGGCCTACCGGCTGGTCTTCCTGATCGCGGCGGGCGCCGCACTGCTGGCCCTGGCGGTGACGCTGTGCCTGCCGGGAGGGCGCGCGGATACGGGTACGGTCGGGGGGAACCGCAGGAGGAACCGTACGCGGGCGATGCCGATCCAGGAGGGCGCATGACCGCCCGAGCCACCGCAGCAGCGACACCCGCACCGTCCGCACCGGATGTCCCCACGGGCAAGGACGCGATTCTGCGTGCGGCGCGCAGGGCGTTCACGCAGCGTCCGTACGCGGAGGTGACCATCCGGGGCATCGCGGCCGATGCCGGTGTGAGCGCGTCCCTGGTGGTGAAGCACTTCGGCCGCAAGGAAGAACTCTTCAACACCGTCGCGGACTTCGGCCCGGCCGCCGAGGAGCTCTTCGACGCCCCGCTCGACGGGCTCGGCCGCCATATGGTGCTGACGCTCGTACGCAGCCGCAGGGCACACCAGAGCGACCCACTGCTGCGCGTCGTCTTCTCCCTCGGCAACCACGACGAGCGCTCCCTGCTGCGCACCCGCTTCCACGAGCAGGTCACCGGGCGCCTGACGGCCCGTCTCCCCGGCCGCGAACGCGCCCTGCGCGCCGAGCTGATCGCCGGCCACCTGATCGGCCTGGGCGCCACGCTCAGCCTTCACCGCGAGGGCGCCGGCTCCCGCGCCACCCCGGAACACCTCGCGGACCTGTACGCTCCCGCGCTCCAGAGCCTGGTCGCGGGCTGACCGGTCGTCGGCCGGCCGCAGGCAGTAAGGTCTGGGCCAAACGACGAGGGGGGCCTCATGTTCATCCGCAGCGCTCTGCGTGCCGCCATACCGGCCGTGATCCTGGGAGCGGGCCTGGTCGGCTGCTCGGAGGCGACCACCACGAACGGGCCGGGCAGCGACGTCCCGCAGGTGGCGCCGGAGGCGAACGCCGCGGCGGCGAGCGCGGCGGTCGAGCGGGCGGAGGCGGAAGCATCTGCCTCGGAGAGCCCGGACGAGCTCACCGAAGCGGACCTGAACAGGCCCGTGCTGGTCCGCGACGCCTTCGCCGGCCTGCAGGCGACTCTGTACGACAACTGCACCCCGGGCGACGGGAACTGCGCCTACTTCCTGGGCAGGGTCAACGAGGAACTGAACACCCTGGACGCGGCCATGAAGGCGGACGCGAAGGGTCCGGGCCACTTCAAGAAGCCCCTGGCCTGGATGGGCACCCTGCGCATGGAGCTGAAGAACGACACCTCCACGGCCAACCTGGAGAAGCACCGCACCCAGCTGATCGGCACCCGCGACCGCATCAACACCTGGATGCAGGGCCACCCGGACGACTACCGCTGACCCGCCACGGCCGGGACGTCACACGCGCAGCACGTCGATGCCGAGGCCGGTGAACTCCTCGACGGTCTCCTCGGGCGCGTCCTTGTCCGTCACCAGGATCGACACGGCGCTCGTCTCGCACACCTGGGCGAACGCCCGGCGGCCCAGCTTGGAGGAGTCGGCCACCACGATCACCGTGCCCGCGCACTCGGCGAGCGCCCGGTTGGCGCCGGCCTCCGACTCGTCGTGGGTGGCCGCTCCGAAGGTCGGATGGACGGCGTCCACGCCGAGGATCGTGTAGTCGAGTGCGAGCGTGCGCAGGACCGAGTCGACCAGCGGGCCGACGAGTTCGTACGAGTTCGGGCGGGCCACCCCGCCGGTGACGACGATCTTCACCTGGGGGCGGACCGCCAGTTCGTTGGCGATGTTAATCGCGTTGGTGACCACGGTCAGCGCGATCCCGCCGCCCGCGGGCTCCGGCCGCACGGCCAGTTCCCTGGCCACCTCCGAGGTGGTCGTGCCCCCGTTGATCCCCACCGTGGAGCCCGACGGGATCAGTTCGGCCGCGGCCTTCGCGATGCGCTGTTTCTCGTCCGCCCTGCGGGCCGCCTTGTAGCGCAGCGGCAGGTCGTAGGCGACGGTGCTGACCACGGCGCCACCCCGGGTGCGGGTCAGCAGGTTCTGCCGGGCGAGCTCGTCCAGGTCGCGCCGTACGGTGGCGGCGGAGCAGTCCAGTCGCGCGGCGGCGTCGAGGACGTCGAGATGACCCTGTTCGCTGAGGATCTCCAGCAGCCGGGTCCATCGGGTGTGTGCCGCCACCTGTTCCTCCTTGTTTCGCCGCCGAACCCTATCGCGCCTGGCCGGGGACGGTCCGGGCCAGTACGTGCAGCAGGCGCGTCACCTCGGTCGTGACCGCCTCGCGGGCCGGGCCGAGGTACGTGCGGGGGTCGGCCGCCTCGGTGTGGGTGTCCAGATAGGTGCGGACGGCCTGGGTGAACAGCTTGTTCAGATGGGTGGAGATGTTCACCTTCGTCATACCCGCGGCGACGGCCCTCGCGAGGCCCGTGTCCCCGACTCCGGACGAGCCGTGCAGGACGAGCGGGACGTCCACCGCGTCGCGCAGCCGGGAGATGAGCCCGAAGTCGAGCGCGGCGTCGCGGGTGAGCATCGCGTGCGAGCTGCCGACGGCGACGGCGAGGGCGTCGACGTCCGTGGCGCCGACGTACGCCCGTGCCTCGTCCGGGTCGGTACGGACCCCGGGGGCGTGGGCCCCATCCTTGCCGCCGACCTCGCCGAGCTCGGCCTCCACCCATACGTCGTGGAGGTGGCAGTACTCCGCGACGGCACGGGTCGCGGCGACGTTCTCGTCGTACGGGAGCGTGGACGCGTCGAACATGACGGAGGTGAAGCCGAGCCGGACGGCCTCGCGTACGAGGCCGTCCGTCTCGGCGTGGTCGAGGTGGACGGCCACGGGCACGCTCGCGGCCCGGGCGAGGGCGAGCGAGGCGAGCCCGATCGGTTCGAGGGAGCCGTGATAGCGGGCCGTGTTCTCGCTGATCTGCAGGATCACCGGCAGCCCGGCCGCCTCCGCCCCGCCGACGATGGCCTGCGCGTGCTCGATCTGCACGACGTTGAACGCCCCGACACCCGTCGTGTTCGTCCTGGCGCGGTGTGCGAGGTCACCGGTGGATATGAGCGGCATGGGGCTTCCTTCGTGGGTACGACGGCGAGCAATGCTCGAAGTTGCTCGATTATTGCGCACTTGGAGCAACTTCAAGCGTCCCGGGTCCCATGCGCTCACATCTGCCCGCGCGATGCCCTCGGCTCCCTCGGCTCGGCGCCCTCCGCGCGCTCCCGTTCCGTTCGCTCTACTCGCAGGCGACGCCGTCGCCGTCCCGGTCGAGGTGGGAGCCGTAGCCGGGGTCCCCGCGGTGGATGGGCGCGGCCCCTGCGGCGCGCACGGCGGAGCAGTTGGCGTAGTAGGTGTCGCCACCGCCGCCGGAGGAACCTCCGTCCGCCGAACCGCCGCCTGTCGAACCGCCGCTGGAGGATCCTGTGCCGGACCCGGCCCCGTACGGCTCGCAGCCGACCCCGTCGTTGTCGCGGTCCAGGTGGGCCGCGTAGCCCGGGTCCCCGCGGCGGACGGGCGCGGCCCCGGCCGCCCGTACCGCGTCGCAGTTGCTGTAGTACACCGAGGGCTCGGTGGAAACCTTCACCTTCGGTTTCGGCGTGGGTGTGGGCGTGGGGGTAGGGGACGGGGCGGGCGCGGCCACGGTGATCCGTACGACGGCGCTGCCGCTGGGCGCCGCCTTCCCGTCGACCAGGACGTGGTAGACGAACTCGTCCTCGCCGCCGTAGTCGGCCGCGGACGTGTACACGAGCGAGGTCCCCATGACGGTGACGGTCCCGTGCGGGGTCGGGCTCTCGACGGAGAAGGTGAACTCGGCCGTGTCGTAGGTGCCGAGGAGCGGGGCGTCCCTGCCGTCCTCCAGGGTCACGGCATCGTTGGCGAGCGCCTCGATCACGATCTCCGTGCCGGCGTCCGCGCTCGCCTCGTCGTCCACGAGTGCGAGCGCCCGCTCGCCGGAGGCGGTCCTGGACGAGTCGGCCACCGTCTTCGCGTCACTGCCGCTTCCTCCGCACCCCGCCAGGGTCATCGCCAGGACGGCGATCCCTGCCGAGATCCGGACCGGACCGCTCTTCACTCTCGAAGTCATGTGCCCCCCAAGGCATTTGCGCAGTATTTCTGTGCAGGTGGAGCGGCGATGCTCGCAGTGGTGGGGAGCGGGGAGGCGGGCTTCGGCGAAAGGAAGCGGAATTGTGATGAAAGCATGGAGGAGATGTGGAGAGTCTGTCGCGCGGCGCCTCGCCGCCCCGTGCGTACCGGCGCCCGGCGCCCCGTTCCACCGGTATTCGGTGGCCCGGCCGACGGAGGAGTCCGTACGGTGCCCGCATGAATGCGCAGCTCCGCCTGGAGAAGATCACCCCCGACAACGTGCTGGACGCCTGCCGCCTGACGGTCGCCCCCGAACAGGAGCGTTTCGTCGCTCCGGTCGCGCGGTCGCTGGCCGAGGCGTACGCGCAGCCCGAGACGGCTTGGCCGCGGCTGATCGTCGACGGTGACCGGCCGGTGGGCTTCGTGATGGCCTTCCTGGACGTGCGGTTCAATCCGGAGATCCCGGACGACCGGGCCCGCTCCGGACTCTGGCGGCTGGCCGTCGCCGCCGGTGAACAGGGCCGCGGGTACGGGCGCTTCGCGGTGGACGCCGTGTGTGAGGAGCTCGCCCGGCGCGGGCAGGAGCGCGCGACGGTGACCTGGCTGCCGGGGGAGCACGGGCCGGAGGACTTCTATCTGCGGCTCGGTTTCCGCAGGACGGGCGAGATGAGCGGCGACCAGGTGGTCGGCGAGCTGGACCTGCCCCGGGTGTGACGTACCCGCGGTGATCCACATGCGGTCCCGGGGCCGTGGAGCGAGGATCGGGAGTACGGGCGGTGGCCCGGTCGCGCCCAGGCCCTCTCGGGCCGGTTCTCCCTTCCGGGCGCTCCGGTCCGCCTCCCGGCCCAGCCGACAGGGGGGTCTGGAGGTACTGGATGCCGCGGCCCCTGTGGACCGGAGCGATCAGCTTCGGGCTGGTCACCATCCCGATCAAGGTGGTGTCCGCCACCGAGAACCACTCGATCTCCTTCCACCAGTACCACCTCGAGGACATGGGCCGTATCCGCACCCGCAAGGTGTGCGAGCTCGACGGCGAGGTCCTCTCCCAGGACGAGATCGGCAAGGGGTACGAGATCGCCAAGGACCGGACCGTTCCCGTCACGGACGAGGAGCTCGACCGGATGCCGTTGCCGACGGCGAAGGCGATCGAGATCGTGGCGTTCGTCGACGCGGATCAAATCGATCCGGTACGGATCAGCGACAGCTACTACCTCGCGACCGACGGCCAGGTCGCGGCGAAGCCGTACACCCTGCTGCGCAAGGCGCTGGAGCGCAGCGACAAGGTCGCCGTCGCCAAGTTCGCCTGGCACAACCGCGAGCGCCTCGGTCTGCTGCGGGTGCGGGACAACGCCATCGTGCTGCACTCCATGCGGTGGCCGGACGAGATCCGCAGCCCCGAGTCCCTGGCGCCCGGCGACGTCGAGCTGGACGAGGACGAGATCGAGCGGGCCGTCCAGCTCACCGACACGATGGCCCTCGACGACATCTCCGGCTTCCGGGACCGCTACCGGGACGCCCTGGAGGAGCTGATCGCGGCCAAGTCCGAGGGCAAGGAGCTGCCGGAGCCGCGCGGGGGCGAGGAGGAGGAGCCGGGGAAGGTCATGGACCTGATGGCCGCGCTGAACGCCTCGGTGAAGGCGGCGAAGGAGACGCGCGGCGAGGCCACCGGGACGGAGGGCGAGCACGCGACCGTGCACGAGATGAAGTCCGGCACCCGCAAGCGGGCCGCGAAGAAGACGGCGGCAAAGAAGACGGCGGCCAGGAAGACGACGGCCGGGAAACCGGCACGGAAGACGGCCGCCAGGAAGCGCACGGCGTCCTGAGACCCGCGCGTTCCCTCACCCGGGGCCGTCCGGGGAGAGGTCGGGCCGCAGCCGGTGCCAGGAGGGCTGGCGCAGCCGCCCCGCCCTGGTCCGGGTCGCGTACCGCACCTCGCCGACCAGCCGCGGCAGCACCCATCGGGCACCCGCGATCGGAGGCACCTCGTCGAACGGACAGGTGTCGATCTCGGCGACCCGGAGCAGCTCGCCGAGGGTGGTCCGCTCCGCGTCGCTCCACCCCGTCCCGACGTTGCCCGCGTAGCGCAGCCCGCCCTCGTGCCGTTCGCCGACGAGCAGCGCTCCGGGCAGCCCGTCCAGCCGGCCGCGACCGGGCACCCAGCCGCCCACGACGACGTCCACGGTGTGAACGTGGCGGATCTTGATCCAGGTACGGGAGCGGACTCCCGGCTCGTACGCGGAGGAGAGCCGCTTGGCGATCAGTCCCTCCAGTCCGGCCTCCCGGGTCATCCCGAGGGCCTCCTCGCCGTGCCCGACGACGACCGAGGGCGTCGACCAGTGCGCCCCGCCGAGCCCCAGTCCCTCCAGGGCGGCACGGCGTTCCGTGTAGGGCAGCGGGAGGAGGCTGGTGCCGCGGAGGAACAGGGCGTCGAACAGGACGAGGTGGGCGGGGACCCGCTCCGCCATGCGGGCGGCCCTGGCGGGTGACCCGGACAGGCCCATGCGGGACTGCAGCCGCTCGAAGTCGCTGCGCCCCTGGCTGTCCAGTGCGACGATCTCGCCGTCCAGTACGGCCGGTACGCCGTCGAGTGCGGGGCCGAGTGCCGCGAGTTCCGGATAGGCGGCCGTGATGTCGGCGCCGGAGCGGGCCAGCAGTTCCACGGTGCCGTCTCCCGGCAGATACACGACGGCCCGCTGACCGTCCTGCTTCACCTCGAACGCCCACCGGTCGTCGGTGGCCGCGGGCGGCAGGGTGCCGGGTGTGGCGAGCATCGGGGCGATCCGGGGCAGAGTGGCCATGAATCCACCTTCTCAGCCCACAGCGGTACTTTCCCAGCCGTCTGAGTAGAGTGAGCAGGTCGCGGCAAATCCGGCATATCGGATCCAGGGTTCACTCTCCGGGAGACAAGACATGAAGGTCGCAGTGATCGGCGGAACGGGACTCATCGGTTCACAGGTGGTGAAGATCCTGAACGCGGAAGGGCATGACGCGGGTTCCCACTCGCTGTCCACCGGCGTCGATCTCCTCACCGGTCAGGGACTGCCCGAGGCGCTCGAAGGGGCCGATGCAGTCGTCAACCTGACGAATTCGCCCACCTTCGACGACCTCTCCCTCGAATTCTTCCGGATCACGATGGACAACCTCCTCGCGGCAGCTGAGCGGGCGGGGGTCGGTCACGCGGTCGTGCTGTCCATCGTCGGCGCGGACCAGGTGCCCGGCCTCGACTACTACCGGGCCAAGGTCCTCCAGGAGGACGTGCTCAAGGCCGGGCCCGTCCCGTACTCGATCGTCCGCGCCACGCAGTTCTTCGAGTTCATGGACGCGGTCCTGTCCTGGACCGACGACGGGGAGACCGTCCGCCTGCCGTCCACCCCGCTGCAGCCCATGGCCGCGGCCGACGTCGCCCGGGCGGTGGCCGACGTCGCCGTGGACAGCCCTCTCGGCGGCACCCGCGACGTCGCCGGCCCCGACGTCTTTTCGCTGGACGAGCTCGGCAGGATCACGCTGGCCGCCCGCGGTGACGGGCGCACCGTCGTCACGGACGACAGCGCCGGAATGTTCGCGGCCGTCCCGGGCGACGCCATCATCGCCAAGAGCGATGTGCTCATCGCGCCCACCCACTACCGCGACTGGCTCGCCTCGGCCTGACCGGCGTCGCCCGGCCCGGCGGCAGCACTGCCCCGCCGGGCCGGACGGTGCGCGTGGCCCGCTCAGGCGCGGGCGAAGGCCAGCAGGTCCGCGTCGAAGACGTCCCTGAACGGGGCCACCATCGACAGGCCGTGCGGGGCCCCCTCGTACACCTTGAGCGTGGCGTCCTTGACGATCTTGGAGGACTTCTCCGCCGAGGCCACGATGGGGACGATCTGGTCGTCGCTGCCGTGGGCGATGAGGGTGGGGATGTCGAACGCCTTCAGATCCTCGGTGAGGTCCGTCTCGGAGAACGCCTTGATGCAGTCGTACGCACCCTTGATCCCGACCTGCAGCGACCACTGCCAGAACGCGTCGCGGGTGCCCCGGGAGACCTCCGACCCGGGGCGGTTGGCGCCGTAGAAGGCCTCGCTGAGCTCCTGGTAGAACTGGGAGCGGTCGCCCGCGACACCCTTGCGGATGCCGTCGAACACCTCGCGCGGCAGCCCTTCGGGATTCGCCTCGGTCTTCAGCATCAGCGGCGGGATCGCACCGAGCAGGACGGCCTTGGCGACCCGGCCCGTGCCGTGGCGGCCGATGTAGCGCGCCACCTCGCCGCCGCCCGTGGAGTGGCCGACCAGGATGATGTCCCGCAGATCGAGTTCCTCGATCAGCGCCGCCAGGTCGTCGGCGTACGTGTCGAGGTCGTTGCCGTTCCACGGCTGTCCGGAACGCCCGTGACCGCGCCGGTCGTGGGCGATCGCGCGGAAGCCGTTCTCCGCCATCAGCCGGGCCTGCGGATCCCACGCGTCGGCGTTCAGGGGCCAGCCGTGACTGAACACGACAGGCTGTCCCGTTCCCCAGTCCTTGTAGAAGATCGGCGTCCGGTCCTGCGTGGTGATGAACGGCATGACGGGTCCTCTCGAACGAGTCGGTACGGACTGTGCGCACCCGTCGGATCGGGTGCGCCCACCGGATCGGCTGCGCCGCAGTCGGCCGTGCCGCGGGTCTGCCGGGCCGCGCTCGGCCCGGCACGGGTCCGGTGCGCTGATGTCGACAATTTACCGCCGCTGCGTGGATGTCGCGATCGGCGCCGCGGCGCGCACAGCGGCGCCGGGCACCCGTGGCGCCGGGCTTACGGGCGCTCAGGCTTCCGGGCCACGATGCAGACGTCGGGTCGTTTCGCCCGCCCGGACGCCGCCTGCTCCAGGCGCGCCGCGACGACGAGCCCCGCCCCGCGCAGCAGCTCCGCGAGGCGGTCCAGCGGCAGGAAGTAGGAGCGGTAGGACACCGGGTGGCCGTAGGCCTCGGCGGGGCTCAGGTGTTCGTCCTCGCCGATGTAACCACCGAGGAGCACATGTCCGCCGGGCGCCAGGGTGCGGTGGAACTCGGCGAACACACGCGGCAGTTCTTCCGGTGGGGTGTGGTGGGTGGAGTACCAGGCCAGGATGCCGCCCAGTTCGTCGTCCGCGACGTCCAGGGCGGTCATCGAGCCCTCCGCGAACCGCAGACCGGGGTGGCCCTCCCGGGCGATCCCGACCATCGAGGGGGACAGGTCGATACCGAACGCGTCCAGTCCCAGCGAGGCCAGGTGTGCCGTCACCAGGCCGGGCCCGCAGCCGAGGTCCGCGACCCGGCTGTTTCCCCCGGCCCGCACCAGCTCGGCGAAGCCGGCCAGCATCGCCCGGTTCAGCGGGTCGAGTTCGGAGGGCCGCGGGACCCGTACGGCGTAGGTGGTGGCGACGGTGTCGTACGAGTCCCGGACGGCGGCGAGGTGCGAGTGATCGGTCATGCCCCCGACCCTAGGCAGTGGTCAGTTGTAGCCGAAGCCCCGGGGAAGCGGAGCCTGTTGGAACAGCCGGGTCGGGACCGCGTCGGCCAAGGCCTGGTAGCCCGCGGGGTTGAGGTGGAGGTGGTCGCCGGTGTCGAACGAGGCCCGGAGCCGGGTGGGGGCGAGCGGGTCGCGCACCGCCCGGTCGAAGTCGAGCACGCTGTCGAAGCGGCCGCTCGTG
This sequence comes from Streptomyces sp. NPDC059499, assembly GCF_042749285.1. Taxonomy (NCBI): domain Bacteria; kingdom Bacillati; phylum Actinomycetota; class Actinomycetes; order Kitasatosporales; family Streptomycetaceae; genus Streptomyces; species Streptomyces sp. NPDC059499. The sequence continues at coordinate 556,526 of NZ_JBHYTT010000003.1, read as the reverse complement.
CGGATCCACGTGTTGACGGCCTGCCGTGCCTCCTCGCGGTAACCGTCGGGGTCGTCGTACCCGGTGTTGGCGCCGATGGGGGTGAGTGTCGCCCCGTACACGCGGATGCCCTGGGTGTGGGCCCGGGTGATGATCTGCTCGTACGCGGCGATGACGTCGGCCGCGACCTGCTTCTGCGCTGCCGGTGACGCCTCGGCGGTGCCGATGTCGTTGACGCCTTCGAAGACGACCAGCCAGTCGACGCCGCTCTGTGCCAGGACGTCACGGTCCAGGCGGGCCAGGCCGTTGGGGCCCAGGCCGTCGTTGAGCAGCCTGTTGCCGCCGGCCGCCTGGTTGACGATCGCGGCCTTCGCGGTCGCGGGCCCGGACGCGAGACGCTTCTGCAGGAGGTTGGGCCAGCGGTCGTTCATGTTGGTGGTGGAGCCGCGCCCGTCGGTCAGCGAGTCACCGAGCACGACGGCGGCCGAGGTGGTGTTCCTGGACCAGACCTCGACGCCGCTGAGGAAGTACCAGTGGTCGGTGGGCGTCGCCCCGGTGAGGTCCGTGTCGCCGACGTGGTTCCCGGCCTGCAGGTAGGAGGTCGTACGGGAGCCGGGGTGCGAGGTGATCGCGGTGGACGCCTGCCCGTTGGCCAGGTAGGCCGTCGCGGTGAGGTTGGAGCCCGGCTCGAGCCGGAAGTCCAGCGGGTCGGAGACCGCCTGCGCACCGGCCGGCACCGAGACCGAGGAGCGCCCCTGGAAGGTCACCTCGTGCGTGGTTCCCGGTTGGACCGCGCTGGTTCCGGCCTTGCCGTCGCGGGGAAGGGCCACGGTCACCTTGGTGATCGGCAGCACCGCGCCGCCGAACGCGTTGGAGAAGCGCAGCCGGATGTGCTCGCCGCCGGCCGAGACGTGGACGGTCTGCCGCAGGGTGGCGTCCGTCAGTACGGAGCCCTCCTGGGTGAACGGCGCCGGAGGCATGTTGCCCGGCTCCGTCAGCTGCGGCATGGACGTCCAGGTGCTCACCCAGCGGGCGTTCCGTTCGGTCGGCCTCGGGGAACTGCCCGGCCCGTGGCCGCCTTCCCCGGCTCCGATCGCGGGGGTGGCGACGGTGGCGGCGAGTGCTGCGGTGGCGAGCAGGCCGATGATCGCTGATCTTCGGTTCACGGTGGTGCTCCCTCTGGGCGGGTGGGGGAAGCAGGGCATGAAGACGTAGGGGCAAGCGGGGAGTTGGTCCATGTACATGGACCGTGTCCTCACTTGCGCCCAGGGATTCAGGCGGCAGGCTAGCTCTCCGACAGATTTCGGTCAACGCTTCGAAAGTTTTCGTTCGTTGCCCCCGGTGCGTCGAGGGACGCGTACGGTCAGGCGCCCGCAGGGGAGTTGGGCCGGGGTGGTGCCGTGAAGCCGACGTCCGAGGCCTGCGTCGTGACGTCGGCGCCCCCGCTGATGGCCCACGCGGCAACCCGTGAGACCACCGCGGCCGGGATCACTCCGCTGATTCCGGGGGCCGCCGGGATGTCATGTGTGGCGTGGGCGTCGTACGGGAGGACGACCCGGTGGCCGAGCGCCAGGGCGGTGCGGGCCGTCGCCTGGACGCACATCTCGGACATCAGTCCGCAGACGGCGAGCGATCGCACTCCCGCACCGGCCAGCACGTCCCCCAGTGCCGTCTCCTTGAACCCGTCGTCGTGACTTTTGCGGATCACGGTCTCCGTGGGGCCGGCCTCGACGGGGAGGTGGAGCTCCCAGCCGGGTGTGTGGGGCTCGTCGTCCGCTCCGGGCTGCCCGTCGTTCTGCAGGTGGACGACGAGTGCCCCGTCCTGCCGTGCCCGGGTGATCAGGTCCGTCGTCCGGTCCAGGAGTCCGGCGGCGTCCGGCAGGGCTCCGTCGCCGACGACGGAGGCCGACTGGACATCGACGACAAGCAGGGCCTCTACGGGAGTTGTGTGGGTGCTCATCCCGTCATCCTCATGGCCGGCGCCGTACTCCTCCACGCGATTTTCCTCTTCATGCTCAAACGTATGACTAGACAATTTATTGAGTAAGGTGGAGGGCGGACCAGAAACGGGAGAAGGAGCGCTTCGATGGCCTTGCGGCATGCCGTGCTGGCAGCACTGCTGGACGGTGAGTACAGCGGATATCAGTTGGCGAAGGCGTTCGACATCGGCGTCGCGAACTTCTGGCACGCCCTGCCCCAGCAGCTGTACATGGAGCTGGCCAGGCTGGAGAAGGACGGGCTGGTCGCAGGGCGGCAGGTGATCCAGGAGACCCGGCCCAACAAACGCCTCTTCCACGTCACCGACGCCGGCCGCGCCGAGCTGGAACGGTTCGCCGCGGACGTGTCGAAGCCGTCGTTCATCCGCGACGACCTGCTCGTCAAGGTCCAGGCCGCCGACCGCATCGGCACCGAACCGGTGATCGAACAGCTGGAGGAGCGGGCGTCCGCGGCCGAGGCCAAGATCGAGCTCCTCGGCAATCTGCTGCGGCAGTTCCGCGGCGACATGGACGAGGAGGAGTACCTGCGCACGGGCGAGCGGGTCGGTCCGTACCTGACGTGCCTGCGCGGCCTCGCCTTCGAGGAGGGGCACCGGGACTGGTGCCTGCGGATCGCGAACGTACTGAGAGAGAGGCGGACGACCCGTGCCGAGCGGTGAGTACCTGCGTTACGTCGCACTGGGCGACAGCCAGACCGAAGGGGTCGGCGACGGCGACGACGCCACCGGCCTGCGCGGCTGGGCCGACCACTTCGCCGCGCACGTCGCGGCCGCCAACCCCGGTCTCCAGTACGCCAATCTGGCGGTACGGGGACGGGTCGCCGGCCAGGTCCGCGCGGAACAGCTGGGCCCCGCGCTGGCCCTGCGCCCCGACCTCGCCACCGTGCTCGCCGGGGTCAACGACCTCCTCAGGCCCGGTTTCGACGCCGAGGAGGTGGCGGGGCACCTGGAGGAGATGTTCGCCGCGCTCACGGCGGCCGGGGCCCATGTGGTGACGATGACCTTTCCCGACGTGGGGAAGATCGCCCCGATCGCCCGGCCGGTCAGGTCCCGTGTCTTCGACATGAACGCCCGGATCCGCGAGGCGGCGGCCCGGCACGGTGTCACGGTCGCCGACATCGCGCCGCAGGCCGTCGCCACCGACCCGAGGATGTGGAGCGAGGACCGGCTGCACGCGAGCCCGCTCGGCCACGAGCGGATCGCCGCAGCCGTCGCCCGCGCCGTCGGCCTGCCCGGGAGCGACGACAGCTGGACGCTCCCGCTGCCGCCGCAGCCCGTTCCTTCGGGCCTGCAGGCCGCGCGGGCAGAACTGCGCTGGGCGGCCGGGTTCCTCGGCCCCTGGCTCGGACGGCGTCTGCGCGGCAGGTCCTCCGGCGACGGCCGGACCGCGAAGCGCCCCGAGCTCCTGCCCCTGATTACCGCACCGCCCGCCGCCCCGGCGGACACGGGCCTCCTGGAGCCCTCGTAGTCCGGTCCGCTGTCCTGGCCTCGTTCCGGGCGGCGGTGTGCCCAAGTGCCGCCGCCACGGGTCGACTTCCGTGGCGGCGGCACGTCCGGTTCAGCGCAGCCAGGTCGAGGCGTACGCCTCGATGGCGTCCCGCTGGTACGCGGCCAGGCCGGGCGCGATCGCCTCGTACGCCGCGCGCCACTGCGCGTTCTCCACACACGAGCGCCCGATCGCGCGGTACTCCTCGGCGGAGACCGCACGCAGCTCGGTGAGCGCCCGGTACTGGCCGTCGATCTCGGCGAGCACCGCGTCGTCGTCCGCGGGAGTGCCGGCGGCCAGCAGTTCGGCCAGGCGGATCATCTGCGCCGTGCGCTCCCGGTGCCCGGCCTCGATCTCGTCCTGGCTCATCCCGGCTGTGTGCTGTTCGACCTTCCCGGCCAGCTCCGGGAAGTCACGCAGACTCTCCCTGTACTGGGCGGGCCGGACGCCCTCGAAGAGGTTCTCGGGCCGGCTGATGGCGGTCATGGGTTTACCGTCCTTTCTGGACTGTTCCAGTTCGGTGATCGTGCGGGACACGGTCCCGGCCAGCGCGTCGAGCCGGTCACGCTCGGCGAGCAGCCGACGACGGTGGCCGCGCAGGGCTTCGAGCTCGTCGACCTGCTCGGCCAGGATCCGGCCGACCTCGGACAGACCGACGCCCAGTTCCCGCAGGACGAGGATCTGCTGCAGCCGCAGCAGCTGGCGCTCCTCGTAGTAGCGGTGGCCGTTGGTCCCGATCCAGGCAGGCGGCAGCAGTCCGACTTCGTCGTAGTGCCGCAGCGTGCGGGCCGTCACCCCTGACATCCGGGCGACCTCCGCAATCGGCCAGGCCATCGCCCGCCTCCCTCGTTGGTGCTTCACCTGGGCCGGTCTCTCCGGCCCTGTTCACGACGGTAGGAGCTGCCGCTGCGGCAACCGCAAGCCCGGCGATCGGGGTCTCCGCCCGTCGTCCACCGCGCCCCACTCGACCGGCGGACAAAGAATCTTGGAAGGGCGTGTCGATACGGCGGGGTCCCGTACGTCGTCATGGTGTACACGGAGAACGTGTACCGGACGCAGTACAGAGCATGACGAAGCACGACAGGAGCCGGACCATGAAGTACATGTTGCTGATCCACAGCGGTGCGACCGACGAGAGCGGTGGCGCAGCCGAATGCACGGTCGAGGACTGGATGGCCTACGACAAGGAGGTCAAGGACGCCGGGATCCTCGTCTCCGGTGAGTCGCTCGCCGACCTGGTCACCGCCACGACGGTCCGTGTCGGGCCCACCGGGGAGCGGACCGTCACGGACGGGCCCTTCGCCGAGACCCGTGAGGTCCTGGGCGGCTTCCTCGTCATCGACGTACCGGATCTCGATGTCGCCCTCGACTGGGCCGCCCGGTGCCCCGGCGCGCGCGGCAGCGGGTCGGTCGTCGTGCGGCCGGTCGCCGACTTCGGGGCCTGACCGTCATGGACGAGGGAGCCACCGGACCCCGGGCGCCGCAGGACGGGCCGCCCGCGGTGTCCTCCGTCGCGTCGGTCTTCCGCGAGGAGCACGGCCGGCTGCTGGCTTCCCTCGTCCGTCGCTTCGGCGACCTGGACCTGGCCGAGGAGGTCACCTCCGACGCCATCGAGGCGGCCCTGGTGCACTGGCCGGTCGACGGCGTACCGGCCAGGCCCGGCGCCTGGCTGCTGACGACGGCCCGGCGCAAGGCCGTCGACCGGCTGCGCCGCGACCAGGCGTACGCCGCACGGCTGGCCGTCCTGCAGGTGGAGGCGGAGCGGGCCGGACATGCACCGCCCGCCGACGTGGACGGTGGCCTCCCCGACGAGCGGCTGCAGCTCTTCTTCACGTGCGCCCACCCGGCGCTCGGCGCCGAGGACAGGAGCGCGCTGACCCTGCGCTGCCTGGCGGGCCTGACGACCCCCGAGGTCGCGCGGGCCTTCCTCGTACCGCCGACGACGATGGCGCAGCGGATCGTGCGGGCCAAGAAGAAGATCCGCGAGGCCCGCATCCCGTTCCGTGTGCCCGGCGCGGACGAGCTGCCGGAGCGCCTGCCGGGGGTGCTCCAGGTCCTCTACTCGATCTTCACGGAGGGGTACGCGGCCTGCTCGGGCCCGCAGCTGCAGCGGATCGCCCTGGCGGAAGAGGCCGTCCGGCTGGCCCGGATCCTGCACACGCTGCTGCCCGCCGAGCGGGAGACGGCCGGGCTGCTCGCGCTGATGCTGCTGATCCATGCCCGACGTGACGCCAGGACCGGTCCCGACGGGGACATCGTCCTGCTCGACGAACAGGACCGGGGCCGCTGGGACGCCGCGATGATCGAGGAGGGCACCCGCCTGGTGGTCACGGCGCTGGAGGGCGGCCCGCCCGGCCCGTACGGGGTGCAGGCGGCCATCGCGGCACTGCATGACGAGGCCGGTTCCTTCGCGGCCACCGACTGGCCGCAGATCGTGGCGCTCTACGACGTACTGCGGGCACTCGACCCGTCCCCGGTCATCGCCCTGAACCGGGCCGCGGCCGTGGCGATGCGCGACGGGCCCGAGGCCGGGCTGGCCCTCCTGGACGAACTGGCCGACGAGCCGAGGCTGCGCGCCTACCACCCCTACGCGACCGCGCGCGCCGATCTGCTGCACCGTCTCGGCCGCCTCGCGGAGGCTGCGGATGCGTACCGGGAGGCGCTGGGGCTGGCAGGCACGGAGCCCGAACGCGCGCATGCGCGGAAGCGGTTGGACGAGATCGAGCGCCCGTCATGAGTGCCGCAAGATCACATCGCGGGTCGAGGAGCGCGCCGCAAGGGAACCCGAATCGTGTTGCCGACGTCGGATCGCGGAACACGAAGGCCTCACCACGGGCACGGTCTCACCCCGTGCTGAGCGAAGGCGAGGTTGTTCGGCGAAGAGGAGGCACTTCTCTCCTTTGCCACATCCACTGAGGGGGATACGTATGAGCTGGACCGGGCGATCCATCGGCTTGCTGGGGGCGGCGGCCATGGTGATGTCGGTCGCCGCGTGCACGGCCGACAGCGGTGGCGGCGGGGCCTCCTGCGCCAATGTGTACACCTACCAGGACAGTTCGTATCGGGACGTGGCGAACGTGGAATTCACGCTCGGGAAGAAGCTGGGCGTCGCGACCCAACCGCCCTGCGACGACACCGGTGGCCGGGACGAGAGCGAAGAGGCGGTGACGACGCAGACCGCCTACGAAGTGGACGGCATTTCTCCCGAGGTCGCCATCGCCATCGGGGACACACCGAAGACGGCCACGTTCTTCGCCGTCGGCTCCGGCTCGGAGCTCCCGCCCGAGGTGCAGAAGATGATCGACGGCTCCTGATCCGAAACGCGGGCTCGGTGTGGATCCGGGGCTCTGGTTCCGGAGCTGACGCCACACCGAACCCGCGCACCGGACCGGGCAGCCACGTGACGGCCGTTCGCTGCTCGGCCGTACGACCTGTCAGACCGCCGCGAGCCGGTCCACCAGCAGCTCGGCCCTCCGCCCGGCATCCCCCGGGGGCAGCCGTCCCGCCCGGGTCAGGGTCGCCAGGCCGTGCAGGGACGCCCAGAACACCTCGGTGAACAGCCCCGGGTGGACGCCGTCCCCGGCGACCTCGGTGAGAGTCTCCAGCAGGGCGGCGAATGCGTCCTTCAGGGGCTCCGGGGTCTCCTCGGCCGCGAACGCCAGGCCGCCGTCGAGCTGGAACATGGCGTCGTAGACCGCCGGATTGCGCGCGGCGAAGTCGAGGTAGGCGCCGGCGAGAGCGGTGACCCGGGCGCGCGGGCCGTCCGCGGCGGAGGTCGCGGCCCGCAGCGCTACGGCCATCTCGGCGGCGCCGTCCAGGGCGACGGCGCCGATGATCTCGCGCTTGCCGCGGAAGTGGCTGTAGAGGACGGGCTGGCTGTACTCGATGCGCTCGGCGAGCCGACGGGTGGTGACCGCGTCCCAGCCCTGCTGCTCGGCGAGTTCGCGGGCCGTCGCCACGATGAGGCGCTGGCGGACCGCACGTTCGCGTTCCTTGCGTTCCTGTACCGACATGACTCGATCCTAGCACCGCTAGACATTCAAGCGGCATTAGCGCTAGCGTTGCCTCAACAGCTAGCAACGCTAGATTTCGGGAGAGGTCATCATGATCAACGCACTCCAGGTCTTCACCGTCGTGAGCGTCGGCGTGATGGTGGGGGTCGAGTTCTCCGTCGCCTTCGTCATCAACCGGATCCTCGACGCACTCCCCGGCGACAATGGCCAGCTCGGCCGCGCCCACGGGGGTCGGATGCTCGGTGCCGTGATGCCGGTCTGGTACATAAGCTCGCTCGTCCTCGTCGCGGTGTGGGCCGTCGCCGGATGGGACCGCCACGGCACCGGCCTCGTGATCACCGCAGGCGGGCTGCTGATCCTCAGCGTGATCATGTCGGTCCTGCTGCTCGTCCCGATCAACAACCAGGGCAAGACGTGGACCCCTGAGAACAGGCCCGCCGACTGGAAGCAGCAGATGAACCGCTGGGACCGCTACCACTACGTGCGCGTCGCCGTCATCGTCGCCGCCTTCGCCCTGCTGGTCGCCGCCCTCGTCTGAACCGCGCGTGCCGACACGAGGTGCAACCGCAAGGTTGCATTCAAATGGTCGCTGTGCAACTCTGGGGTTGCAAGTGATGGCGGCGATGAACGGAGTCAGCTCATGAGCGAGGACCGGATCGAACGCGAAACCCTCATCGAGGCTTCCCTGGAACGGGTCTGGTCGCTGGTTGCCCAGCCCGGGTTCTGGGTCGCCGACAAGGCGAGCCTGCCCGGCACGGTGGCCGAGGAAGGGGCAGTGATGATCGCGAAGCACCCCGAGCACGGAGACTTCCCGGTGCGCGTGGAGAAGGTCGAGCCGCCGACGTACCTGGCGTACCGCTGGACCAGCGCTTTCCCGGGGGAGGAGCTGCGCGAGGACAACAGCACCCTCGTGGAGTTCACCTTGGCCCAGGAAGGCGACCGGACGCGGCTGCGTGTCGTCGAGAGCGGGTTCGCGGCGCTGGCGGGTTCCCAGGAGCTGCGCAGCCAGAACCTCAAGGACCACAGCGGAGGCTGGCCCCTGGAGCTCGACGCGCTCAAGGCCCGCGCGGAACAGCCCTCCACGTGACGGAAGAACGTCCCGGCGCGGCCGAGGTCGTCGACAGCGTCCTCGGCGCGTTGGCCGACCCGACGCGACGCCGGCTGCTCGATCTGCTCGCCGCGCAGGGGGAGGCCACCGCGACGACGCTCGCCGAGGGGCTCCCCGTCTCACGCCAGGCGGTGGTCAAGCACCTCGCCGTTCTGGACGCGGCAGGTCTGGTGACCGGCGGCCGGGTCGGACGCGAGGTCCGCTACACGGTGCGGCCGGCGGCGCTGGACGCGACGGCGCGGTGGATGGCCACGCTCGCCACCGACTGGGACCGGCGGTTGGCCGACATCAAACGCGTCGCAGAGGCGGCCGAGGCGGCCGAGCGGGATTCACCCCCGGCGCAACCCGACTGAGGAGGCACCCATGGACACGACAGAACTGCGCAGCGCCTACGGCAGGTTGCTCGATGCGGCGGCGATCCCCGACCTCGGGGACGCCGACGACGGCGGGTGGGACGCCGACCAGGTCCTGGCCCATCTCCTCAGTGTCGATGCCGCGACCGCGGCGGTCGCTCTCGGAGTGGTGGCCGGCGCGCGGCCCGCCTTCGACAACCGGGTCTCCCTCGACACCTGGAACCTCGGCCGGATCATCGCCGAGCACTCGGGCAGGGCGGACCTGATCGATCACGTCCGCAGCCAGGCCGCCGTCCTCTGCGACATCGCCGATCGGCTCGACGAGCAGGCCGCCTCGGTTCTGGTGCCGACGCTCCTCCTGTCCGACGACGAGTTGGTGCTGGACGCGCCGATCCCGCTGTCGAGCCTCATCGACGGCCTCGCCGGGAGTCACGTGCCGGGGCATACCCAACAGCTCCTCGACCTTCGCACTGCTCCCGGGAATCCCTGACGGGACCAGGTTCCGGCGGACTGCTGAGGCGGGAGTGTGTGTCTGCTGCGCGTCGGTCCAGGAACCTGATCGGATCGGTTCGCAACGGTCGGGTGCGGCCGGGGTACCTGCTGCCAGGGTTGGAGTCGAAAGGGAGGCCTTGTGATCTCGGCACTCAACCAGCTCGTCGACCTTGTCGAGGAGCACCTCGTGGAGGAGCTCGACGTCGACGGGTTGGCCGGGGCGCTCGGCACGACCGAGTACCACCTGCGCCGGATGTTCTCGTCGTTGGCAGGCATGCCGCTGTCGGAGTACGTGCGGCGGCGTCGTATGACCGTCGCCGCCGCCGACGTCGTCCGGGGCGAGGAGGACCTGCTGGGCATCGCCGTCCGGCACGGATACGGCTCGAGTGAGGCGTTCGGGCGCGCGTTCCGAGCGGTCCACGGTGTCGGCCCCGGTGATGTGCGCCGTGACGGAGGCCCCTTGCGCACACAACCACAGCTCAGGTTCCGCCTGACCGTCGAAGGGATTCTCCCCATGGACACCCGCCTCACCGACCGCCCCGCGTTCAGGCTGGTAGGACACGCAGCCCGAGTTCCGCTCATCCACCGGGGCGTCAACCCGCATATCCAGGAACACATCACCGCGCTGCCCCTGGAGGAGCATGGGCGACTGAAGGCCCTCAGCGACGCCGAACCGGCGGGCCTGCTGCAGGTCAGCGACGACCTCGACCCCGACGGCACGGAGGGCAGCGAACTGACCTACCTGCACGGAGTGGCTGTCGGCCGGGACACGCCGGTCCCGGACGGGCTCGACACCATCGAGGTACCGGCCGGGATGTGGGCGGTCTTCCGTACGAGCGGACCGCATCCGCAGGCCCTGCAGACGGCCTGGGCCGCGACCGCGACCGAGTGGTTCCCCTCCAACCCGTGGCGGTCGCGGCCGGGACCTTCGGTCGTCGCGGTCCTCGAGCGCGCGGACGACTTCAGCACCGCGACCTGTGAGCTGTGGCTTCCGGTCGAACCCGCGTGACGCGCCGCGCGGTCCTGGGCAGGACCGCGATGCGGATCCGGCGGACCTGAGGGTGCCTGGGCGCCATACTGGGCCGCCGGAGCACGGAGGGGGACACACAGCGCATGAGGCACGGGGCAGACGGTAGGGACCTGCCGGAGCACATCGGCGGGTACGCCGTGGAGCGGGAGCTGGGGGCCGGCGGGATGGGCACCGTGTACCTGGCGCGTTCGCGCGGCGGGCGGGCGGTGGCCGTGAAGGTGGCCCGCTCGGAACTCGCGGCCGACCCGCACTTCCGGGAGCGGTTCCGCGCCGAGGTCGCGGCCGCGCGCAGCGTGGGCGGCTTCCACACGGCCCAGGTGGTGGACGCGGACCCGGCGGCTGCGGCGCCCTGGCTCGCCACGGCGTACGTTCCCGGGCCGACGCTCTCCGCGCTGCTCGAGGCGGAGGGGCCGATGGGCGAGGCGCGGATTCGGCAGCTGGGTGCCGCGCTCGCCGAGGCGCTGGTGGCGATCCACAGCTGCGGTCTGGTGCACCGTGATCTGAAGCCCGGGAACATCATCATGGCCGCGGACGGCCCGCGGGTCCTGGACTTCGGGATCGCGCGGGCGCTGGAGTCGACTCGCCTGACGGCCACCGGTATGGCCTTCGGGACGCCGGGGTTCCTGGCGCCCGAGCAGGCGGAGGGGCTGGAAGTCGGTGGCGCCGCCGATGTGTTCGCTCTGGGTGCCGTGCTCGTCGCGGCGGCGGGCGGCAGCGCGTTCGGGGCGGGTACGCCGATGGGCCTGATGTACCGGTCCGTGCACGCGCCGCCGGATCTGACCGCGGTGCCGGAGGGCATGCGGCCGGTCCTGGAGTCGTGTCTGGCCAAGGATCCGGCACAACGGCCCACGCCGGGGGAGTTGTTGGATCTGCTGGCCCCGGCGGTCGCGGGCGGCTCCCCGACGGTGGTGGTACCCGCACCGACGGTGGTGGTACCCGCACCGCCGTCCTATGCCCCGTTCGGCGCCGTCCCGCTGCACCAGGCCCCGACCGAACTCGCCACCGTGGCCGCTGCTCCGGAGGACACCGACCTGGTCTTCGTCGCGGTTTCCGCGGAGAGTTCCCTTCTGATCGACGCCATGGGCGTCACGTTCGAATCGGAGGCAGGGGAACTGCAGTTCACCTGGACCGAGATCAGCACGGTCGAGTACGCGGCCGACGGCTCCAAGCACCTCAGGGTCACGGTCCGCCTCCACAGCGGCGCCACCCACCTGTGCCTGATCGCCGCCCGCAGGCGGGCGCGCCTCAAGGAGTGGCTGGAGGACCTGCCGCTGATCCTGGAGTGCTTCCTCTGACGCCCGTCTCCGGCGGTCACGAGGGCATGCGGTGCTTGCCGCGCAGTACGTCGACGTAACTGCGGACATCGCGCTCGGTGGGCAGCCCGGCCGGGGACTCCTGCTCCGCCGGGGCCGGGCCGGGTGTGCGGCAGGGGCGGCAGAGACCGTCGGGCAGCGACTCGGCGGGTCCCGGGCGGCCGCATTCGGTGCACTCGACCAGCAGGCGGCGTGCCGGGGTGTCCGGTGCGGGTGCGGCGTCGGGCAGCCGGGCCGGGATCTTGTCGAGGAGCCGGCGGCGTACGAATCCGACGGGGGAGCCGACCTGGGCCGGGAGCCCGGAGACGAGTGCCTGGGTGAGGTAGTCGGCGCTCACACCGCGTACGAACCAGGCCGCGGCCAGGTCTTCGAGGGCGCCGCAGTCGGAGGCGGAGAGCGCGAGCCGGGGTTCGGTGCGGCCCAGTCGGGCCAGGGTGAGGTACGCGGGGGAGGGGCCGTCGACCGGCGCCGGTGCCGGAGTGCGTTGCTGCGGTACGGAGACGGCGACGGCGACCGTGGGCTCGGCCGCGTCGGCCGGTTCCGAGGTGACCGGGGAAGCGGTCGCGGTCGTCGTCCCGGCTGCCCGGCCGCTCTCGGCGTCGAGGTGGGCGGCCCACCATTCGTTGTCGCGGGCGGTGCGCGACCAGAAGGTGAGGGTGACCCAGCGGCTCTGCCCGAGAGCCTCGACCCGGCACCGTACGTGGCGCAGATGCCCGGCCACGCCCAGGGCGCGCAGGGCGGTGCCGATGGCCATCTGCCCGTACAGGGGAAGGTCCTTGGCCAGCGACTTGATGTCCATGGCCGCACCGTCGGGCAGGAGGTCGACGTATCCGGCGATGTAGCGTTCCCGCTCCGGCAGCAGCGCGAAATCGGCGGCTCCGGGCGGGCGTTGGCCGGGTGCGGAGCGCTTGCCGTAGCCGCGGTGGGCTTTGCGGTACGGGCGGGAGGGGCGTGCGGGTGCGCGCACGGCGGAGTTAGGCTGCTCGGTAGCCACGAGATCGCTCTTTTCGATCTTGGGGTGAGACCCCGGCATGGTGCGCTAACACCGCGTCGGGGTCGTTCAGTTGTGGGAACCGTAAGCAGGCGCGACACTCCGCCGCAAGTCGGTCACGATTAGTCATACTTGCTGGCCGTGACGGGTCGGGGAGGGTGGTGAGGTTCTTCCCCACCCTTCTTTCACCTGCCGGGTGAAAGACACGGCTCGAATCCCGGACCTCGGATCCCGACCCCCGGATCCCGAAGCTCGAGCGCCGGGCCGGGGCCTCTCTCCGTACCCTCGAAAGAGCGAACGGACCACTCCGAAGCTCGGGACTCGGGACCCGAGTCCCGAGCTTCGGGCCGGTACGGAGATCAGATGCGTACCGCGGCCTGGTAGCTGCCGATGGTGCTCATCGATTCGTAGCGGACGTAGGCGCCCGGGTACGGGGCGTGCAGCACGGTGTTGTTGCCCGCGTAGAGGCCCACGTGCGAGGTGTTGCTGAAGAACACCAGGTCGCCCGGCTTCAGCTGGCTGCGCGCGATGTGGGTGCCCCTGTTGATCTGGGTGAACGTGGTGCGGGTGATCTCGACACCGGCCTGGGCGTAGGCCCACTGGGTCAGACCCGAGCAGTCGAACGAGTTGGGGCCCGTGGCCGTACGGACGTAGGGCATGCCCACGCGCGTGTCGGCGGCCCGGAGAGCGGCGGCACCGAGGGCGGACGCGGGAACCTCGTTGCCGAGTTCGACCCGGTCACCGGCGGCGCGGCTGGCGCGCTGCTCCCCCTCGGCCATCGTGGCGCGTTCGGCGGCGGTCAGGGTGTTCAGCAGACGCTGGGCCTCGCCGAGCTTGCTCTGGAACTTCTGCTTGTTCTTGCCGAGCGCCTCGCGTACGTCGGCGAGGGTGCCGAGCTTCTCCTGGGCCTCCTTGCGCTGCTGCGCGAGGGTCCGCTGCTTGGCCTTGATCTTCTGGAGCGACTCGGCCTGCTTGGCCGTCAGCTGGTCGAGCGCGGAGGCCTGGTCGAGGAAGCTGTCCGGGTCCGAGGCGAGGAAGAGCTGCACCGAGGGGTCGATTCCGCCGGACCGGTACTGCGCGGTGGCGATCGAACCGAGCTCGCGCCGCAGGGTGTTGAGGTCGGCCTGCTCGCGGGCGACCTTGTCCTGGATCGCGTCGACCTGCTTCTTGAGCTTGTCCTGCTTCTCCTTGGCCCCGTTGTACTTCTCGGTGGCGTTCTCGGCCTCGTGGTAGAGCTTGTCGACCTTCGCCTTGACCTCGCTCTTGGTCGGCTTGGGGTCGGCGTGGGCTGCCTGGGAGGTCAGTGCGACGGCAGCGGCGGCGGTCGCGGTGAGCACGGTCACGCGGGTGCGGCTCGGCGTTTTGGGACGACGGTGGGACGCCACGAAGGCGACTCCTTCCTCCTCGAGCCGCCTGCCGGGCTGTGGGGACGGTGAATCCCGGCTCCGTGCACGTCACGGACTCGACGGTGTCTTCGCTGCCACCCCGGATGGGTGATCAATCGTGCGAAGATCCGAAGCCGACCCTAGTGAACATCTTGTGCCCAGTTCAATCAGAACCGAAGGAATATCGACACACCAGGCACATCCTTTACCCACATCACACGGTGTGTAGACCGCACTTGACGGTACGTTCCGAATCGCGTGACGTTCCGGGGCTACGGGCCCTGCGTGCCGGGAAGCCGGACCGTGACGAGGAGACCGCCCGCGGGTCGGGGGACGAGTTCGAGAGTTCCGTCATGGGCCCGGACGATGCTCCGCACGATGGCCAGGCCGAGGCCCACCCCGGTGTACTCGTCGGTGCGTACGCGTTCCGTTCCGCGCTGGAACGGCTCGGTGAGGGTCGGCACCAGGTCCGGTGGGATCCGGCGGCCCGTGTTCTCCACCCGCAGCACGCTCGTGTCGCCGTGCGTCTCGGTGCGGACCGTCACGGTGCCTGCGGAGGGGACGTTGTGGACGATGGCGTTCTGGACGAGGTTCGTCACCATCCGCAGCAGCAGCTCCTCGGAGCCGCTGGTCCGGGCCGCACCGCCGGTGACGTCGAGCGTGATCCGGCGCCGCTCGGCGAGGGGGAACAGCGTCTCGGCGGCCTCCTCGCAGAGGAGGGAGAGGTCGACGCTCTCGCGGGTGAAGTGTCCGCGGTCGCCGCGGCCGAGCAGCAGGAGGGCCTCGGTGAGGTCGATCGCCCGCGTATTGACAGCGTGCAGGCGTTCGATGAGTTCGTCCCGGTCCCGCGTGGGGTCCTTACGGGCGACGTCGAGGAGGGTCCGTGAGATCGCCAGCGGGGTGCGCAGTTCGTGGGAGGCGTTCGCGGCGAACCTCCGCTGCTCGGCGACGTGGGACTCGAGTTGTTCGAGCATTGAGTCGAATACGTCGGAGAGTTCACGGAACTCGTCCTGGCGGCCCTCCAGGCGGATCCGGTGGGACAGCGACCCGTTCCCGGCCATCCGTGCCGCATCCGTGATCCGGGTGAGAGGCGCGAGCATCCGGCCGGCGAGGATCCATCCCCCCAGGAGACCGAGTACCAGCAGGAACACCATGACCGCGGCCGCCCTCGGAGCGAAGACGCGCAGGAGGTTGGAGCGGACGGGAAAAACGCCCTCGGTGGGGTTGCCGGTGGAACCGGGCACGATGAGCGCCTGCTCGGGGACGTAACGCAGGAGGAATACCCATACCGCGGCGAGCAGCAGGGCTCCGGCAATCATGAGGAATGCGGCGTAGCTGAGGGTGAGCTTGAGACGGACACTCGGACCGGGCGCCCTATCCACGGTCTCCTCCCGCGCGGCCCGCCACCGGCTGGATGTCGATGCGGTAGCCGACGCCCGGCACCGTGGCGATGATCCAGGGTTCACCGAGCCGTTTGCGCAGCGCGGAGACGGTGATGCGCACGGCGTTGGTGAGGGGGTCGGCGTTCTCGTCCCAGGCCCGTTCCAGCAGCTCCTCCGCGCTGACGACCCCGCCCTCGGCGGCGACGAGTACTTCCAGCACGGCGAACTGTTTGCGGGTGAGCGCCACGTAACGGCCGTCGCGGAAGACCTCCCGGCGGAACGGATCGAGCCGCAGGCCCGCGATCTCACGGACCGGGGGCCGGGCGTACGCGCGCCTGCGGTCGAGCGCCCGCAGCCGCATCACCAGCTCCCTCAGCTCGAACGGCTTGGTGAGGTAGTCGTCGGCACCGAGCGCGAACCCGGAGGCTTTGTCGTCGATCCGGTCGGCGGCGGTGAGCATGAGGATCGGGATGCCGCTGCCGGACGCGACGATGCGCCGGGCGACCTCGTCGCCGGAGGGGCCGGGGATGTCGCGGTCGAGGACCGCGAGGTCGTAGGAGTTGACCCGGAGCAGTTCCAGGGCGGTTTCGCCGTCACCGGCGATGTCGGCGGCGATCGCCTCCAGCCGCAGGCCGTCACGGACGGCTTCGGCCAGGTAGGGCTCGTCCTCCACGATCAGTACGCGCATGTCCGAAGCCTAAGCAGCGGACCGTGCCGCCGGCGCAGGCGACGTCGCGTGCCCACCGGCCGCACGCCTCAGCCCACCAGTTCCGGCTCGGGGCGGGGCCGGTCCGACGGCGCCTGCGCCCTGGTGCGCCACCAGCGGCGCGAGGCCAGCGCGGCCAGTACGGCACCGGCGGCATTGACCAGTACGTCGTCCACGGAGGACACCCGGTCCAGGTCCAGGGCGTACTGCGCGGTCTCGACCAGGGCCGAGCAGCCCGCCCCGAGGGCCAGTACCCGAGGCAGGGAAGCCAGTGCCGCGAACCGCATCGGGGCGAAGAACCCCAGCGACGCGAAGACCAGCAGGTTGCCGACGATCCCGAGCGGCCCCATCGTGACCAGGTCCCGCAGCGGAACCAGGCTCACCCGGGCGGGGACGATGCCGGCTCCGCCGCCCGGCATCATGGTCAGCCAGAGGAACGGCACCGTCCCGTGGACCATGCCCACCTCGGCCACCGACCTCCGCCACGCCGACGGGACGCCGGCGGCACCCCGACGGCGCGCCAGGACCCACACCACCAGCGCGGACAACGGCAGCGCGACCAGCGTCATGAGCACCACACCGTTGAACGTGTCCCAGCAGCCGTGCCACCGCCCGGCCGCGCACCTCGGAGCGGCCATGAACAAGGGCCCCCGAATGACGAACAGGACGCATGCCACGCCGAGGATCGCCAGGCCGGAGAACACGACCCTGCGCGTGCGGCGGGGCGGTGCTGTCGGAGATGCGTTGTGGACCATGGCAGCCATTGAAGGCGGAGGCCTGTTGCCACGGCGTATGCGATTTTCGATATGCCCGCGATACACGGAGCCCCCGGCACCGGGGCAGGACCTCCTCCGGCCGGGCTACAGCAGTGCGTTCGGCCCGTCGGCGTCGAGGGCCGAGAGGCGTTCCCGTACGGCGGTGACGAGCGCGTCGTCATCCGCGAGGTCCCGCGCCCCCAGTACGGCGAGCAGCCCGCGCACCGGTTCGTCGCCGGACCCTGTCCAGGCCGCACGGATGCGGTCGGCCGCGGGGTCGTCCAGCGACTGGTCCCGGGTGTGGCGCATCCACGCGGCGAGGGCGCCGGTGAGGACCGTACCGGGCCTGCCCGCGACCCGGATCTCGCGCAGCGGCGCGAGCCACCGTTCGGGGATCTTCTGCGAGCTGTCCGTGGCGATCTGCCGCAGAAGGTGCCGCATGGCGGGATTGGAGAAACGCAGGACGAGTCCGTCGACGTACCCCTCGACATCGAGGCCGGCGGGCAGGCTGCCGGCGACCTCGGCGGCGTAGGCGCGCAGGACCGGCTCTCCCCACGGGGCGGTCATCGCATCGGCGACGCTCTCCCGGCCGTCCGCGATGCCCAGGCAACTCAGCAGTGTGTGCGCGCCGTTGAGCAGACGCAGCTTCATCACCTGGTAGGGGGCGACATCCGGGACGAAGAGTGCTCCGGTGTCCTCCCAGCGGGGCCGGTCGGCGGCGAACGTGTCCTGCAGTACCCATTGCGTGAACGGCTCGCCGATGACGGCGCTCTCGTCGCGGACACCGAGGACAGCGCTCGCGGCGTCGCGGTCGGCCGCCGTCGTCGCGGGGACGATGCGGTCGACGACCGTGGACGGGAAGGCGACCGCGTCCTGGATCCACATCAGGAGCGCGTCGCGGTCCGCCCATCCGGAGGCTTCGACGTACTCGCCGACCAGCCGGGCGACGACGGCGCCGTTGTCGGCCATGTTGTCGCAGGGCACCACTGACAAAGGTGCCCCGGACGTGATCCGACGGGTCCGCAGGCCGTGCGCCAACTGGCCGACCACGGTGGCCGGGACGGGGGCGCCTGCCAGGTCGGCGGCGACCAGCGGGTCACGCGTGTCGAGGCTGCCGTCGGCGGCCCGCCGGTAGCCCTTCTCGGTGACCGTGGTCGTCACGACCGTCACGTCCGGTGAGGCGAGCAGTTCCCGCAGCCGGGCCGCGTCGTCCACGGCGTGACGGACCTCCGTGAGCTGCCCGACCACGCGGGTGCGGGGGCCCTCGGGGGCGCGCAGGGTCAGCGAGTACAGCCCGTCCTGCGGAGCGAGTTGCCCGACGACGGAGCGGCCGCGCTGGGAGAAGCCGGCGATGCCCCACCCTCCGCCGTGAAGGGCCTCCGCCTGCTCGGTGTGAACGGCCTGATGGGCCCGGTGGAAGGCACCGAGTCCCAGGTGGACGATCCGGGTGCGCAGTGTCCCCGGGTCGACGAGCGGTCCGGTTCCGGCGGGCAGGGCGCCGAGCGTCGCGTACGAGAGCCTGGTCACCAGTCGTGCACCGATCCGTCCGAACGACGGCCCACCGGCAAGTACTTGGGGTCGTACGGGAAGCGGGCCGCGGCCTCCTCGTCCAGCTCGACACCGAGGCCGGGGGCGGCGGAGGGGTGCAGGGCGCCGTCGCGGAGCTCGTAGGTGGGGCGGAACACCTCGTGGGTGACCGGGGCGTGCTCCATGTACTCCTGGATCCCGAAGTTGGGGACCGTCACGTCGAGGTGGACCGCTGCGGACATGCTGACCGGCGACAGGTCGGTCGCGCCGTGCGAGCCGGTACGGACCTGGTACAGCTCGGCGAGGTTGAAGATCCGCCGCAGATGGGTGATGCCGCCGGCGTGGGCGACCGAGCAGCGGATGTAGTCGATGAGGCGCTCGGTGATGAGCTGCTGGCAGTCCCAGATCGAGTTGAACACCTCGCCGACGGCGATCGGTGTCGTCGTGGCCTGCCTGATCTGCCGGAAGCTCTCCTGCAGTTCGGCCGGGGACGGGTCCTCCATCCAGAACAGCCGCAGGTCCTCCAGACGCGCGCCGAGGCGGCCGGCCTCGGTGGGGGTGAGGCGGTGGTGGACGTCGTGCAGCAGGTGGAAGTCGAAGCCGAACTTCTCCCGGATCTCACCGAGATAGCGGGGAGCGAAGTCCAGATACCGCTCGGTGTCCCAGAGCTGCTCCTCGGGGAGGGCCGTCGCGGCCGGCTCGTAGACGGCACCCTTGCGGACGCCGTACGTGCCCGCCACACCCGGCACCGCGGCCTGGGCGCGGATCGCGCGGTAGCCGTCCTCCCTGAACCGGGCGACATCATCGATGAGTTCACCGACGGTGGCACCGCTCGCGTGACCGTAGACCAGGGCGCCCTCGCGGGCCTTGCCGCCCAGCAGGTCGTAGACCGGCATGCCGGCGACCTTGCCCTTGATGTCCCAGAGCGCGGTGTCGACGGCGGAGATCGCCGTCATGGTGACCGGGCCGCGACGCCAGTAGGCACCCTTGTAGAGGTACTGCCACATGTCCTCGATGCGGTCGGCGTCACGGCCGATGAGCAACGGCACGAGGTGGTCGTTCAGGTACGACGCGACGGCGAGTTCACGGCCGTTGAGGGTGGCGTCGCCGAGGCCGGTCACACCGTCGGAGGTGGTCAGCTTGAGGGTGACGAAATTGCGGCCCGGCGAGGTGATGATGACCTTCGCCTGGGTGATGGTGGCCATGGTGCAGCCCTTCGGGGAGCGAGGTGGTGGATCAGTTGCGGGCGAGGGACTCGGCACGCGGGGCGGCGGTCTCGGCGCCCGGGGCTGCGGTCTCCCCCCGGCCCCAGTCGGCGTACTCGACGCCGCCGCGCTTGTTGGGTGCCGTCTCCGGCATGAAGAACAGGGCCACGATGCTGACCGTGATGAGTGCGGTCACGTAGAGCGCGACCCAGGTGTAGGAGCCGTCACCGGCGATCAGCAGAGCGGTGGCGACGACGGTGAACGGGCCGCTGGCGATCATCGAGCCGAACTGCCAGACCACCGAGACGCCGCTGTAGCGGGCGCGGGCCGGGAACAGCTCGGGGAAGTAGGACGCCTGCGGCGCGTAGGTGCCGGCGTGGCCGAGCGCGAGGCCGGCGATCAGCAGGAGCACGACGAGGACCATGCTGCCGCTCTCGATCGCCTTGAACGCGGGGACGACGAGCACCAGGTTGAGGACCGCTGCGGCCAGGTAGACCGGGCGGCGGCCGACCTTGTCGGTGAGCCTGCCGATCAGCGGGATCGCGACCAGTTCGCAGGCGATGGCGATCATCACGGCATTCAGGACCATGCTGTCGTCGATGCCGTGTTCCTTCGCGTAACTAACAAGGAAGACGGTGTAGAAGGGGAAGACCGCGGCCTCGACGAACTTGGTGAACAGACCGCCGAACACCTCCCGCTTGTGGTCGCGGGCGAGCAGCTTCAGCGGAGCGACCTGGTGGGCCTGCGTCTCCTTGGCGGCCTTGAAGGTCTCCGACTCGTTGACGCGCATGCGCACGAACAGGCCGATGAGGACGACGAACGCGCTCAGCAGGAAGGGCACGCGCCATCCCCAGGAGACGAACGCCTCCTCCGAGAGCAACGAGGTGAGCAGGGCGAACAGCCCGGTCGGGATCAGGTACGCGGCCGGCGAACCGAGCTGCACGAAACTGGCGAACATGCCGCGCCTGCCCGGTGGTGCGGCCTCCGCGGTGAGCAGGACGGCGCCACCCTGTTCACCGCCCACACCGAATCCCTGGATCAGGCGGACCAGGACGAGGATGACGGCGGCCCAGATGCCTATCTGGTCGTACGTCGGCATCAGGCCCACCGCGAAGGTGCCGAGGCCGGTGAGGAGCAGGGTGAAGACGAGAGCCTTCTTGCGACCGACACGGTCACCGATGTGACCCCACACCAGGCCGCCCAGCGGTCGCGCGAAGAATCCGACGGCATACGTCGAGAACGCGGCCAGGGTGCCCACCGCGGGGTCCACCTCGGGGAAGAACACCTTGTTGAACACCAGCGCGGACGCGGTGCCGTAGATGAAGAAGTCGTAGTACTCGGCGATGGTGCCGACCACGGAAGCGCCCACGGTCCGGCGCAGCTCCTTGGGCGAAGTCTCGCCGGGTGCGGTCGTCCTCCCGGGGGTGGTCCCCTTGGGGGTGTGCTCGCTCATCTGCCTGCCTCCTTGCAGGTAAAAGATCAGGTGGTCCGTTGCGTGAAGGACCACACAATCTAGATCGCGTCGGCTACCATACAAGTACTTCAGGCAACGTCAAGAGGGGGAGGGGCAACGATGGTCTTGTCCACAGGACTGCACGCCGCCCGAGCGCAGGGCCGCAACACCCGGCAACTGGTGCACGAGCTCCTGCGCACACGGATCGTGCTGCTGGAGATCCTGCCGGGCGCGGCCCTGTCGGAGAACGACCTGGCCGCCGAGCTCGGCGTCAGCCGCACCCCCGTAAGAGAGAGCCTGATCCTCCTGGCGGAGGAGGGGCTGGTCGACGTGTATCCCCAGCTCGGCACGTTCGTGGCGCTGATCAAGGAGCGGGACATCGCCTCCGCCCAGTTCGTCCGCGAAGCACTGGAGCTGGCCGCCCTGCGGGACTCCGTGACACGCGCCGGTGCACGGGACGTGCTGGAACTGCGCGCGCTGCTCGCCGCGCAGTCCGAGGCGGAAGAGCAATCCGACCCGGAGGCCTTCTTCAAGCTCGACGAGGAGTTCCACGCCCGCCTCATGACGGCCGGCGGACACCCCGAGGTGTGGTCCGTCGTCAGCCACGCGAAGGCGCACCTCGACCGGGCACGGCGCCTGTCACTGCCGCTCGAGGACCAGCTGCCGCTCCTCATCCGCCAGCACACCGACGTCGTCGACGCGCTGGAACGCCGGGACATCGACGGTGCCGATGCCGCGCTGCGGGGACACCTGCGGCAGGTCTTCGCCGACGTCGACACGATCCGCACGCGCCACCCCGACCTCTTCGGCGACACCGACGCACCGCCGCGCCCACGCCGCGAACCACGCCGACGCACGGAGGGGTGACGGCCGGGCCCGGGGCGCGCGCTGCGGAACGGAGACATGCAGGCAGTGAGCGGCCGGCTGGCCCTCGTGCCCGCGTACCGATCGCAGACGGGCAGCCGGTGGTGCGAGTGCCCACCGCTTCACCGCAGTTCAGGCTGATGAGCACGCGCTGGCTAGGATCCCGGCCTATGGACACCATGGGCGGGGATTCTTCTCAGCAGGACATAGACCGCGGCGCGGCCGCGGAGTTCGTCTACCGGCCGACGGCCGCGGACTTCGAGGAGGCGCTCCGCGCACGAGCGCGCCGCACACCGGCGGGCCGGGCCCAGGCACTGCTGGCACCGGCGACGGCGGCTGTCGCCGTGGTCGTCTTCGCCGCGCTCCGCGATGCCGGGCCGATCGTCTGGATCATCTCGCTGCTCATTTCCGTGGGAGCCGCGTGCTGGGGCACCGCAAGGGGGCTGCGCACGATGGCCCGCCGGATGTTCAGCATCGTGGAGCCGTACGGTGAATGCCGCATGGTGGCCGACGACCGCGGCGCGGTCAGCACCGGCGAGCGGGTGTCCTTCACCACCGACTGGACGGTGTACCGGGAGTTCCTCGAGACGCCCGGGCTCTTCGTGCTGCTGGGCGGCGAACGCGCGGCCGGCATCGCGGTGCTGCCCAAGCGGGGGGCGCAGGACCCCGCGGACGTGGACCGGCTCAGGGCGATCCTGGACCGGAACCTGAAGCGGCTCTAGGTTCCGGTCCCGCCGGATCGCCAACGCGTGACGCACATCGGAGACAACGAGGCCGTCCTAACGGGCGTGATCTCTTGGCCCGATGAGCTGTCGGAACCATCAGAGCTTCGGTACGACCGCGAACGGAAGCCTGTCCGCCCACTCGGCCAGTGCTCCGGCCGCGTCCTTGCGTAGTTGGCCTCCTGCTGGCACCTCTTCCAGCAAACCGCGATCCCTGTTGGGCAGTGCCAACTCCCGGTAAAACTGAAGGTCTTCGAAACCATTCACCGCCACATCGTGGCTGGTGGCTGCATAAACGAGGCGTGGGATGCGGGCCCAGTAGCACGCGACGAGGCACATAGGACAAGGCTCGCTGCTGGAGTACATGACGGCGTTTTCCATGAGGTGGTTCTGCAGCGCGCCACCGGCCGCTCGGAGCGCCATCATCTCGGCGTGGGCTGTCGGGTCGTGAAGCTCCACCACGGAACTTGTGCCAGTACCCACGACGATGCCGTCAACCACGACCACGGCTCCGAAGGGTGTTTTCCCTTCGTCGTCCAGCGCGTGGCGCGACACCGAAATGGCCTTCTCCAGAAAGGCGTGATCCTCTGGCGACTCCTTGGTGTACGGCATGGGCTCTCCTCCACGTCACATGTGAATCGATGGATCACTGTCGCTGAACGGCCCTGACAGATTGATGTCGTAACCAGTCAGTGGAGTTGTCATCCCAGCAGCCCCGATGATTCGCAGTGCGGATTCAGCCTGTTCCGCATCGGACCACTGGCCGTTCTCCAACACGGCGACCATATCCGGCATCGGTGGCCCAGGCTCGTCACCTCGGATGATGAGCCGGTGGATCTGTGGTGCGGGCGATGACAGCAGTGAGCAGGCCGTGGCCAGCCTGAACTGCCACTCGTCGAAGGATGCCGTTACGGACCGGAAGTCGGGCTCCCGGCTGACGACAACCGGCAGGTTATGCAGGACGATCCTGTTGATTCTGAGATGCTCGCCACGTCTGACCTGGGCAGTCAACACGGCCTCATCGAGGGCGTTGCGCAACGCCAACCGTTCCGGCCGCAGCCATCCGATGCCGCACTGAACCATGACTGCGGCTCGCACGGAGGGCCTCAGCAGCCGAGCTGTCTGGTTTCGCCAGAGGTCACTATCCACGTGATGCCCGAGTGTGTGCGCCGACGAGTTGCATGACCTTGAGCCCATGGACAACTGCGTCTCCCGGCTCACCCTCATGCGTGCCGCCCGGCAGTACCCGTGCGGCCAGCTCGTCAGTCGCGGCCAGGGCTTGCACGGGAAGGCCGGCAAGAAATGCGCGCAGTTCCGTTTCGGAGCCGTCCGGCTCGAGGGGTGCGAGTCGGCATGCAATGGACAGCACCATGGCGGCAGGCCGCTCCCGTGGCTCGGTGCGCGGGGCGGGTGTTCGCAGCGCCTGAAGAGTTGTGCGGTGGCTGGCGAGCTGCCAAGGAGACGTAGAGCCCTCCGACCGGCTCACAAGTGAGAGGAGCGCTTCGTGGGCATCGGCTGCCGAGTCGAACCACCGGTGTGTTGCGAAGGAGCGCAAGTAGGCGCCCAACAGTTGCGGGTCCGGTGTGAACTCAGGACGGATGAGCTCCGGTGGATGCCCAACCCGAGTGTCACGAAGCGTTGCGACGGCGTTGACTGAGACAAGCGCCCAGAACCGGTCGAACTCCTCGGGGCTACCGAAGAGCTGCCGGGCCGCATCTGCGTCCGGACCCGCCGTCCGCTCGCCATGGCTGAAGAGAGAGACGCGCAACGCACCGATGACGGAGTCCCCATCCCAGTAGTTGCCCATGAACTTGGTGCCGGTAAGTAACTGGAACACGCTGTAGAGCGCGTTCGCCTGGTGGGCACCTTGGAACTCGGTGAAATCGCGCGCCCAGACGAGTACACCGACAGGGTCGGTGATGGCGGAGCCGACCTGGTCGGCGCTGTCGAACATCTTGGGGTCAGGGTCGACGGCCAGAAGGATACGCAGGCGGCTGTCGACGCTCATGGCGATGAGCTCGCGCGCGGCACGGCCGGAGGCAATTCCTCGTACTGACATGAGGCGAGAGGTGCTGCCGAGCCAGGCCAGATA
This sequence comes from Streptomyces sp. NPDC059499, assembly GCF_042749285.1. Classification (NCBI taxonomy): domain Bacteria; kingdom Bacillati; phylum Actinomycetota; class Actinomycetes; order Kitasatosporales; family Streptomycetaceae; genus Streptomyces; species Streptomyces sp. NPDC059499. The sequence continues at coordinate 531,674 of NZ_JBHYTT010000003.1, read as the reverse complement.
CCTGCTGAGCTCGCCGAGTACGACGGATGGCTCCGGAAGGTTGCGCGCCTGCTGAAGTACGGAGTCGATCAACGATTCCCCGCAGCTGACGACGACGACCGGATCGGCACCCCGGACCAGCGCTGCCCGTGTAAGGCGGTGCAGGACCTCCATCCGCAGGGCTACAGATGAGGCGCTTTCCGCAGGAGACACCCGGGCATCGACAAGTTGGGCGACGAGATGGCGGATGCCGGTCGGGTCGTTTGTGCTGATGGCCTGATCGAGTGCGCCGAGATAGGCGGCGATCACGGGGTCGTCCAGGGCCGCCTGAGGTTGGGGGCCCGCCAGGGCCGAGGTAAGGGTCTGCCGTAGAAGGCGATTCCGGCCGCCGATGCTAGCGAGGCCGAAGAGTCGTATGAACGAGAAGACGCCGAAGATGTTGGCCAGAATGAACAGCTCCGCACCGTACGTCAGGCTTATGCCGCTCTTGCCGAGTAATCCGCAGGCAGTGAACAGTGCGGCGATCCAGCCGATGAAGACCCACTCGCGGAATGCGATGTGGCTGTCGATGGCGCGCAGGGACGGCCAGGAGCTGGCTGCGGAGAATGTGAGTGCGAAGATCACCGCTTCACCGGTGAGGAGCGTCGCGAAGAACGCCACCGTGAACTGCGTGGCGTCGACCGCATCGTCACGCTCAACTGGGTGGTGCACAGCGAGCGGGATCAGCAGGAGAACGCATAGCGCAAGGGCAGCCTCGCGACGTACGTGCGCCACTGAACATGCCCCCCGAGAGCCGCTGATCCGGGCAACTGTGCCAGGGGTAACCAGTGTTGCCAAGGAGGGCGTTCGGCCATTGGCCGGTGTGCACAGCCGGGCGGCGCCAAGCGCCCGCCCACACACCATGAACTGTGGCGGGCGTAGGCCGTCAGAGGTCTAGCTCAGATCTCCCTGGCGCACCGAGCCAATGAAGTCGGCCCAAGCAGCGGCACCTATGTGGAAGTGGCCTTCGTGTGGCCGCTTGCTGTCGCGTACGGAGGCGCCGATGGGGGAGACGGCTGTCTCCACGCACTCGGTCTCGTTGCCTCCGCTGTAAGACGACTTGAACCAGGCAGAGTCTGGAACCTCAATGTTCGTCCTTGGCATCCTTCAGGTCCTCCTTAGCACGGCTGATCAGCTCCCGTGAGGCTTCGATGTCCAACGCTTGTGCGCGCAGGTATTCGAACGCAAGTCGGTAGCGATCCAGTTCCGCTTCCTTCTCCATGAAGACCGATCCGACGTGAAGGTCGACGTACACCACATCAAGTGTCGGTTCGGCACCGCCGAGGATGACGAAGCTGCCCAGGGCAGCGCAGTGAGCACCCCGGGAGAACGGCAGGACCTGCAAGGTCACGTTCCCCGAGTCGCAGCTGGCGAGCAGGTGACTGAGCTGCTCACGCATGATGTCCGGGGAGCCCATCACCCGCCGGAGGACTGACTCGTCGAGGATGGCCCAGAGGTGCGGCGCGTCGGGGCGGTTGAGGATCGCCTGGCGCCGCATGCGGATATCGACGAGGCGCTCAATCTCCTCGGGGGAGCGGCGCATCTCGTTAGCCTGCTGCAGTGCGGTGGTGTAGCTCCGGGTCTGGAGCAGCCCAGGTACGTACACGCAGGAGAAGTGGTCCTCACGCACAGCCTCGTCTTCGAGGGTGAGCATGAGGTTCATGGTCTCGGGGATGTGGTCGGCGAACGAGCTCCACCACCCCTGCTGTTTGGCGTCCTTGGCCAGTCCCACGACGACCAGGCGCTCAGCTTCGCTGGCGCCGTACTCGCGGCAGAGCGCGTCGATCACCAGCCACTTGACCGGCCCCTCAGTCGTTTCGTAACGGCTGACAGTGGCCTTGGATACCCCGACGAGCTGGCCGGCCTCCTCCAGGGTCATTCCCGTGCGGGCGCGCAGCTTGCGCATAGTTGCACCGAGGTGGCGTCGGCGGGTGGTGGCCCTCGCTGGCATGTGGATCCCTTCCGGGTGGTACCGGGGTGCCGGCCCAACGAGGCTAGATCGACGTCGAGTTGCTGCACCACCAGATTCACTCGATGGATAGTCGTGAGAAGTTACACAGCGAGATATCTCAGTGCCATACTCGCATCCAGGCGCTACACAGTGCACTCGTGTGGGCACGGTGGGTTCAGCGCTGTCTGGCTTACGAGGGAGTACCTGACATGGCAGGTTGCAGCAAGCCTCAGACTCCGTACCGGTATGTTCTGCCGTTCAAGGCGTGCCCCGAGAGCATGTGCGGGCTGCGGAGAGCCGTGCGTGCGGAGCTGTCACCCTGGGGGCTGGCTGGTCTGGCCGACGAGGCTGAACTCGTAGTGACCGAGCTCGCTACCAACGTGGTCAAGCACGTTGGTGTGGGAACAGCTGCCGCACTCGTGGTCGAGATTCGCACCGATGCCATCCACGTGGAGATTCACGACACAAGCCACGAGACCCCGGCCCTTGCTGAGACTGGATGTGCCTCAGAGTGTGGTCGTGGGCTCCACCTTCTTGCAGGCATGACACGTGACTGGGGAACTCGCGTCACTGCGTCGGGAAAGGCGGTCTGGTGCGAGCTGGCTCTGCATGGCGATGGCGGGCCTGCCCGAGTCCAGCGCGCCAGGGTGGTTCTTGGTGAGTATCGGGAGCTGGTGGGGGCGGTTGCTGTTCCACTCAGCCATTCGCGAGCGCAAGAGGAGGCAGCGACCGCTCTGATTGTCGATCTGCTCCATTGGATGGTCTCTCAGGGGTATGACCCCGATGACGTCCTCGATCGCGCCCAGCAGCGTTACGAAGCCGGGCTGGGTGCAGCCGCGTGATCTTCCGTGCAGGCAAGGTCTCTGGTCAGAAATCCGGGAGTGAACTGTGCGATCTCGGCCCGCAGGGCGGCGGGTGTGCGCCAGGATTCACCGGGGCGGCTCCTGTGGCACATCCGGTGGCAGTTAGAGCAGAGGACGGCCAGGTCGTCCAGCTTGGTTTCTCGGGGTCCGGATAGATGGAGGGGCAGTCGGTGATGAACCTCGATGTAGCCCTGCCCGAGGGGCCCGTAGAACTGGCCGAAATCGAAGGTGCAGACCTCGCACTGCAACGGGTGGCCCAGCTTCACCGCCCGTGCGATCTTGCTAGCCCTGAGACCCCGGTCACGTTCGCGATGCAAGGCCCAGCGGGCAAGGAGGCGGCCCTCGATCGCCGAGTTTCCCTCACTGTCGACTTCGTCTGGATCCTCTGGAATCTTGTACAGCTCACCCGTGCTGATCCCCAGCCGCAGAGCTTCGGCAGCCTCAAGCATCTCGGAGGGCCGCGTGATGAAGGCTGTGATCACTTCCTTGTCCAGGCGCCCTCCCTTGGTAGGAGTGCCGACGTAGGCAGGATGGTTCGTCGCCAGGTCGGTGGTCTTGTGGCTGACACTTCCTGTGGACCTGAATTGCGGGGTCACCTGCGCGACACCTTTGTGGATGGGCAAGGAACGAAGCAGGTCGGAGAGGTCGAGCACCCGAGGGTCGCCCTCCCGGAGCTCACTCCAGCCGTTCTCGACCACGAGTGCGCAGGCCAGCAGCAGCTCGTCGTGGGTCCACGTAGGGATTCTCGGCATGGGCCATATCGTATGAGTGTTCGCTGTCACGTGTGGGGCGGTCGGAGTGCATTGATGCGTGACGCACACTTGAAGGCGGTCGCGTTGTCAGTGGGGTCTGTCACCCTCTGTGAGGACTGGTGGGGAACCGTGCCAGTCGGGCTCGTTTGGAAGGAGGGTGCATGACCAGCACCGAGAGGACGTTCACTTCGGTCGAGATCTGCGCTGGGGCGGGTGGGCAGGCGCTAGGCCTGCACAATGCGCTGTTCCGGCATCTGGCGCTGATCGAGATCGATCCCCATGCGGTGGAAACCCTCCGAGAGAATGTGGAGGGGAACCCGGAGTGGGAAGGCTGCCTGGTCAAGCAGGCCGATCTGACGGAGCTCAAGCCGCTGGATCTGCGACTTGAGCTGGGGCTGGAGCCGGGGGAGCTTGATCTCCTGGCCGGCGGCGTGCCCTGCCCGCCGTTCTCGGTGGCAGGCAAGCAGTTGGGTCGGGACGATGAGCGGGACCTGTTCCCGGTCATGCTCGAGCTGGTCGACGAGCTTGAGCCCAAGGCCGTAATGATCGAGAACGTCCGAGGGCTTTTGGAGCCCGTGGAGAAGTTCCAGGGGTACCGGGAGGAACTGCTGGAACGCCTGGAGCTCATGGGCTACGAGAAGTGCTACTGGACGGTGCTGGAGGCCAAGGACTACGGCGTTCCGCAGCTGCGCCCTCGCGCTATTCTGGTGGCCATGAAGCGGGACTGCATCCCCTATTTCGTTGCTGCCAAGCCAGAGAAGCGCGAGCTGCGCACGGTGCGGGCAGCACTGGACAAGACGATGACTGCCCGCTTCGCTGCCGTCGATGACCCGCGAGCCGCGAGCACGCTGAAGACCTGGCAGGAGAAGGCGCTCAAGGGCGTTGCCCCCACGCTCGTTGGCGGATCTAAGAAGCACGGTGGAGCCGACCTCGGTCCGACCCGGGCTAAGAAGGCATGGGAGGCGCTTGGCGTCTGCGGGCTGGGAGTAGCAAATGACTCAGCAGAAATGGAGCGACAGGAAAGCCAGGAGCGTGACCTCTTTGCCGCTGCCGGACCGAAGCTAACTGTCGAGCAGGCCGCGATCATCCAAGGCTTCCCGCAGAGCTGGAAGTTCAAGGGCAAGAAGACTGCTGCCTACCGGCAAGTGGGCAACGCCTTCCCCCCGCCGGTCGCCCAAGCGGTTGGTGAGCAGATCCTCGCCGCACTCAAGGCTGCCAAGGAGGCCGACGTTATTGTCAGCGTCCGGGAGCAGCGGACCAAGGCTGGCAAGCGGGACAGCGAGCAGCTCTTCACGCGGGCTGAGATTTCAATGCCTGCAGTTCCGAGTCCGGCTGACCGCAGTGGCGATCGTGTGGGCGCAGTCGTCGGGTGACTCGTGTTCCCAGAACCGGAGCACCGTCCAGCCCGCGGCCTGGAGCCGCTCGTCTGTGTCCCGGTCGCGGGTGACGTTTCGCAGGACCTTTGCGGACCAGTAGCCGGAGTTGGTCTTCGGTGGGACGTAGTGGTCTGGGCAGCCGTGCCAGTAGCAGCCATCGACGAAGACAGCCAGCTTCGCCGGACGGAAGACGATGTCCGCCGTCCGGCGAAGGTCCGGCAGAGGCTTCGCAGCCACTCGGTAACGCAGGCCCTGGGCGTGCAGGAGTCGTCGGATCAGCAGTTCCGGCTTGGTGTCGCGGCTGCGGATCGCCTGCATGTTGCGGCGCCGGGCGGCGGATGAAGCCCAGGAGCCTTCTGGAGCTTGCCAGGTATCGTCGTTGCTAACCATTTTCGGGAATGCCAGCGTCCCTGAGGATGCGCTTCTTCTCGTCCTTCGTGTAGGACTTCGTGCGCCGTGCATTGTTTCTTACGATGGAGGGGATCATGTCGAAATCCAGCTCAAGTGAGCGAAGTTCATAGATGCTGATCTCTTCTTCCTCATGCCAGTGTAGGTCGAATCCGAGCTCGCGGAGTTCGCGAGCTCGTCGTTCGGTGTGAACATTATCCCCCGTTACGATGCGAAGCATCGCTGCTTGGACCGGCCGTTCAAGGTTCTCCTGAAGCAAGGAGAAGAGACGTTCGTGCGTCTTGCCGCCGTACGGAGTTCTTAGAAGGACTTCCGGGACCACGTCTTGATAACGTGAAAGCATTTCCTGCCGTATTTCCCTGTGAAGGGCCCGAAATTTATGATTCTCCGCAGGGAGGTGATCCAGCATTCGAGACTGGAGGGCGCGCGCGGAAATTTCCTTCGCGTAGGTGTAAGCCTCGAAAAGTGATTGCGGATCTCGATGGTTTGAGATTTCTGACAGCAGGATACCCAGGGCGTGTTCGGCATTCTGCCTGAGCTGCTGCCACTCTTCATCGGGGGACTGTTGAATGGTCATTGAGTGAATCCGTTCTCCGGTAAGTGTTTCATTGATCGGGCATCCTGTCCGTCGTCTCGAAGGCCAGCTGCTGAGCAGCCAGAGTCTGCAGAACCTTCCTGTCGCGGCGAGACGCATTGTTGACTGCCTGGGCAAACCATGGGGCGATCCATGATGAGCTCCGGTAGGGCCATTCGCCGAGATGGAGGCGGGTCCCCGGAACCCAGCTGGGGTCAGGCTGTGACGTCGAGCGAGTCGCCGGCGCGACTACGACATCTGGTTCGTCATCGAAGCAGGGCCGCCGCTTCAGTTGTGCGGTGGCGCCGATCAGCCACCACAGCAGAAGCATGCGATGCTCGGCATCGTTCATGTCGCTGAGCAGGGACTCTTCCAGCCCGGCTGCGTCGAGCGACGCAGCGACAAGGTCAGCGGGAGGTTGCTTGCTAACAGCATCCTGTTCCGTGATCACTGCCTCGACGGGGTTCACGGCAGCCCGGTCGATCTCGGCGTACGTTGCCTCTGTGATTTCCACGTGAAGGAATCGATTGATGCCTCGATAGAAATCTCCTGGAGTCTCCATCCTCAACTCTGCCCCGGTGCGCAGCCTCAATTCATTGGCCAGAGCAGGCCAGGGGCGGGCAGAATTTCGGCCTTCCCCCTTTGGCTGATACCAGTCTTCTTTCGTGTCGTTTGAGACGAAGAGGAGATGTGAGCGTTCTGTCGAGGCGGCCATGTGTGCCATGGTCTCCTCCCAGAGCAGGAAGTCGCCAGAAGATGCAAGGGAAGTACCTTTCCCGGCGTCCATGAAGCCGGGAGGGATGAGATTAGGAAACCTATATTCTGAGGCTTCCTCGACACGCTTCCGGATCTCTTCTGGATGGGGCGGGTCTGAGATCTGGTCTCCGAAGAGTGCGGCAACCTGGGACAGGACATCGTCGCCCTCACCGCCAGGCGATATGGTGACGTCGTAGTCTGACAGCTTGGAGATCTGTTCTCCTAGAGCCGTACTCCAGTCTTTGAAAAGTTCTTCAATGGCTTGGTTGGAGATCTGTGTGTCTAGCTCGTTGGATGCCTGGATGTCCTGTGCGTACTTCATCAACATCCGCTGAGTGTGTGACCGGGCTTCTTTCACTGCCGTCTTGGCGTCGCGCAGCTTGTTCTGAAGGATCCGGCGACCTTCTTCGAGCGCCTTCTTTCTGCCGGTGATCACACGATGGCGATTCTGTACGAATTCGAGCCCGACCTGGTGTGGAAGCCATAGCTGCGACTGGACGTTCTGGAGGGCATCCAGCACCTGTTGGCGTGCGGTGGGGGTGTACTCGTAGAGGCTGAGCAGGACATTCGTATCGAGTACGACGACTCCGTCTGTGAAGAACCGATCCCGGTCCGGATCGTTCTCAGACGGGCTCTTCTGGATCCAGTCCCGGTACTGCTTGATCAACGGGAGATCGCCCTCAAGACTGGCCACTGCTCAACTCCTGCCCTCGGTTAGGTGCTGAAGGTGATGATCTCTGCTTCAGGCGGGGGGCGCTACTGAACTGATCTGGCCCTGCTCTCCTGAGCCTCTGGTAGCTGCGGTGCCGTCTCCACCGCGTCACCAGGCTTGGCCACGACCCAGAACTCCCCGTCGATCTCGGCCTGTGGGCGACTCTCGTACTCGGGCCGGGCGCGCACGACGCGGTGTGCGACGAACTCGCCTTCCTCTGGGACCGGGCCACCAAGGTCTCTGGCCACTGCCTGGTGGCTTTGGTAGTCGCCCAGAACAATGATTCCTTCGGGGCGCAGGGCGGGGCGGGCGCGCCCTTTGCTCCCCTCTCGTACGCGTGCCATGTAGTCGAGCTGCTGGGCAGCAGTGCGTACGACGCCGCGGCCGATTCGCTTGCCGTGGACCGCCCGGAACAGCTCACGTACGCGTGCCTGCCCTTTGTTCTTGCCAGGAATCAGGATGCGCGCCCGCGTTGACGGGGGAAGGTGGAGCAGAATGTTCTCTGGCAGAGCAGCGTCCTTCCAGAGCCATGTGATCTTGCTTCTGTGCTCTGCCTTGACAGTGAACTTCATGTCCCGGTTGGTGCCGCCATTGAGCCACTCGCGTTTTATCCGCATGAGACCGGCGCTCCAGAGGCTTTTATAGTCATCAGCCCAGACGAGCAGGCACAGATGGCCTTCCGCCTCAGGGGGAATCATCCAGGAGCCGAACGTCTGCGAGTACTTGCAGTCGACGTCGATGTCCTCGATGCGGTAGTCCATGTCAACGCCGTCGTGGAACTCGAACTCGCGCTGCAGGTTGATCTCAACAAGAGTTCCCGCGTGGGTCTTCTCGGTCTTGAACAGAGTGGCCCAGTCATAGCGGCCAGTCGCCTCACCGTTCAGGAGCTGGTCGATAGTGTCCCGCAGCACCCGGGCGAAGCGGTCGCCATCAGGATCGACCCGGATCAAGTGCTGGTGCACCAGCATCAGTTCAGGATCATCGCAAACGCCGGGTACCGGCCCCGGAGGGTCAAACAGAGTCACCTGGCACTCTTTCGTGAAGCGGCGCGGACGGGGTACCTGCTTGACTACCGGGGTGATCGCCGAGTTCCCGTCAGAGGGAAGTTGACGTCACGAAGACGTCCCGTGCGTGGCTGGAGTCCTTGGCCTGGAAGCGAAGAAGCTGTCGCGTGGAGTCGATCGCAGACTTCGGCGGAATCAACGTGAAGGCCATCGTGACCTTCGACGGGTCAGCAACTCCGTGGGGTGCTGCCGAGGCTGTCTCTGCATCATTCTGACCCTCAACCACCGGGTAGAGGAGCATCACTCCGGTGGTCGGGCTGATCGAGAGATCCTCGCTGCCCGGTCCGTCGATGATGCGCTGGGCTGAAGTCCGATGCTCTACACCTGAAATGCGTCCGAAGACAGTCTTCCCTGCTTGACGGCTTCGACGGGCAAGCGAAAGGGGCACTGAACCCAGGATGCTTGCCTCGGTTCGGTTCGAGCGGGACAGCTGGGGAACGATGACGAGCCAGTCGTCCACCTTGGCCAGCCGTCCATCGAGCTGTGAGAGGTAGGTCAGATGGGGCCGGAAGAGCTCAGGCCGCTCCCACTCGAGCGCACTCAGAATAGAGACAAGTTCCGCGTGGGAGATGGTCGATGTGAGGGCAGAGAAGCTGCGCGACAGTGAACTCGTGCTGTCTGAAGGGTTGGTGAGTGTGACAGGTGCCGAGGTGAGGGTGCTGAGCAGAGGCTCCCAACGTTCAGTGTTTCGCCCCGTCGCTGCTGCGTCCGCAGGGTAGGCGGCGGGTTCGATCGGCTGCCCCGGCGACCGGATCTCCACCAGCTCCGCGTTGAACATCTTGTTGCGGGCCGCCGGCTTGAGCCACGACAGGTGCTGCGAGACCAGTGGTGGGATCTGGGCCGGGGTGACCTGGGGCTTGCCGTCCACCAAGGCGGCGTAGCGGGTGAGCTGGGCGCGGAAGGTTTCCTCGTCGCGGCAGATCGCCTCGAAGGCCTCGTACAGGTCGACGGTCTTGGACTTGCCCAGGGCCTCCTCGCGCCCGATGTACAGGCGGACCAGGTCCCGGTAGTTGGGGCGGAAGCCGAACCAGCGGCCCATCTGCATGAGGGTGTCGGCCTGCTGGGTGGTGCGGCGGTAATACGTGATCGTGAGGCCCTCGATCGTGAAACCGCGGGAGAGCTTGGTGCCGCCGACCAGGATCTTCCACACGTGCGGCGTGCGGTCGAAGTCCAGTTCCGGCTGCTCGTAGTCCCGTTCGGTGTCACCGTTGACGATGATGACCGGTTCGCCGCCCGAGTTGATGAGCTGGCGTGCACGGGAGACGTACGGCTTGAGGTCGTCGTACGACGTGGGCGTGGGCAGGCCGTCGTCCGCGAACCGCTGGAAGTCGTCGGCGAGGAGGGCGGCGAGGCGGGCGTGACCCTCCTGGCCGGTGTAGGCCGACCGGTGCCACATCGAGTTGATGCGCAGGGCGAGAATCGCGTGTTCACGCTGCCGTACGGACTCGTGGACGAGCATCGTGTGGTGGCGGAACGGTCCTTCGGGAACGCCGTTGGCCGCTCGGTACAGCTTCAGAGCGCCCGTGAGGACGAAGGCATCCAGGGCTTCCTGGAGACGGTCGGTGGTGCCGTCGTAGATCCCGCGTACGTGAGTCTCTTCGGCGGTTCCTTCGGACTCGAGGTCGTGGAAGTCCTGCACGCCCATGTAGCCGGTCGGGCGGGGCAGTGAGATCAGGAAGTCCCGCGGGAAGATGTCCTCCTCGTCGCCCGGATCCACGAAGACGTTGGCGAAGGGCGTCGCCGTGTAGCCGACGTACTGGGCGCGCGGAAGCAGGCTGAGGAGCTGCGTGATCTGGCTGTTGATGGCCTTACGCGTGACCTTGCCGTCCTCCCACTTCTTCGGGTCCGTCGTGTTCACCGATGCCTGGTCGGACTCGTCGTCGATGATCAGAGCGGGGATCTCGGAGAGGATCGGGCCGATCTTCTTCAGGTCCTTGAGCAGCTTGGCCAGGACCAGCGAGTTCTTCTTCACCACCATCACGCGCGCGGCCGCGTGGTGCAGGTTGTCCGGGACGTACAGCGGCTGGGTGCGGTCCTGCTTGTCGAATTCGAGGGCCCGGATGCCGGTTTCCAGGCTTTTGTAGTCGTTGTCCCGTGTCGTCAGGCGCTCGATGTCGAAGGAGCCCAGCGTCGACGGACGGCCGCCGTGGCTGACGAACTTCGCCGGCCAGTCCTCGTCGTCCTGGTAGTCGACGCCGACGAGCGCGTCCGTGTCCGCCGGGTCGGCGCCGCGCAGGATGTTCTCCTGGCCGATCAGCTCCATGTCCAGACGGCGTTGGGTCTGGCCGCGGAGAAGGTTCAGGGTGCCGCCGAGCACGATGACCAGGCGGTAGCCGGCGTCGATGGCTTTCGCCGTGACCCCGGTGAAGTTGGCGGTCTTGCCCGACTGGACGTACCCGACGACCAGGCCCCGTGCGCCGTACGCCTCGGTCCGGGTGGGGTCGGACAGACGCTCGACCACGGCGTGGCTCGCCTCGTCCAGGCTCGAAACCGCCGCGTCCGACCAGCCCTTGCGGCGCAGTGTCTGCTCGTAGGAGTTCCAGTAGAAGGCGCGTGCCGCCGCCGTGTCCCGGGAGTACCAGGAGGTGAACTCCTTGCTGATGACCGTGGCCCCGGGCTCCTTGAAGACCGGGACGGCCACGTCGAGTGCCTTACGAAGATCGGCGCCGAAGCCGAGACGGTCGTACGTGTCCGAGCGCCGGGCGTCCGTGCGCGCGGGGGCGTCGGACCAGTCGGCCTGTTCGGTGAGGTCCCAGGACGTCAGCGTGCGATGCCAGAGCGCGGTGAGCTCGTCGCCGGGGCCCGCTGCCACTATCCGGTCCTGGAAGTGACCGAGGGCGGTGTCGGCAGGTTCCTCCGCGTCGGACAGTGCGAAGGCCAGCTTCGAAAAGGCCTTGGGGCCCCGGCGCATGGCCGCCAGGACGTCGCCGTGCAGGTTGAACAGGTGATCGGTCATCGTCGGCGTGGCTTCCTCAGGCGTGGCGGAGTACGGGGCGGTGGGTGTCAGCGGGCGAGTTCGCAGCGGGCCGCTTCGACCAGGACGCTGTTCCACAGGGCGACGTTGTCGGTGTGGACGGCCCGGACGCGCTCCTTCTGGAAGATCTCGTTGACCATCAGGTAGAGCATGCTCTTCACCACCGGGGCGTCGTTCAGACCACCGCGCCGGCCGCCGTTGAACACCTGCCGGTACTCCTTGTTGAGCTTGATCACGCGCTCGTCGCGGTCGAGTTCGAAGAACAGCTCCGACGGCAGCGTGTCCCACCGGAACGTGAGCGGGTCCTCGCCCTCCAGCTCCGGCAGTTCGTCGCGGAGCGTGCGCTTCAGACGCGGGTCGAGTCCCTTGCCTGCGGGGATCACCGCCTTGCGCTGCGGCTCGGAGGCACGCTTGGCGGCTTCCCGGTAGGTCGCCTGCGCCTCCTGGACGTACTCGGCGAAGGAGTGGCCCGCCGCATCCGTGGCCTGCTCAAGCCCCCGTGCGAAGGCCGGGGTGACGGTCACGCCGTCCTTCTTGACCGTGAGGCTGAAGACGTCGTTCGGCTCGGCCGGAAGATCGATCGCGATACGGGCGAGGGCCAGGTGCCCCTCCCCGGTGCGGGTGCTGTTCCAACCGCCCGCCTGGACGAGCCGGTTGTTGCGGTAGATGTAGAAGCCCTGGCGCTCGGCGAGTGAACCGATACCACGGAAGCTGACGAGCGGGGACTTCGGCGGCCAGATGTGAGCGGTCAGAGCCACTTCGCCGACACCCTCGACGGGGGCGGTGTACGTACGCGGGTAGCCCGCCCGTCCCGGGATGCGGTAGCCGAACGGGTCGATCGGCTCGACACCGCGGTGATCCAGCTCCTCCTTCGTCGCCACGTCCTCGACGACGATGTCGACGTTGAAGTGCTCGTCGGCCAGGAAACGGTGCAGGTGGAGCCCCAGATGGGTTTCCAGCTTCTCGATCGCGTCGTTGAGGTAGCGGTCCGCCTGCCCTGCGGTGATCGTGTCGAAAGCACGGACCCGGTCCCAGCGGACGATCGTGCCGTGCCACTCGATCAGTCCGTCGTAGCGGTCGACCAGGTCCTGGCAGTAGCCGGGGTCGACGATGTCGCAGGTGAAGTCGGCCTGCGCGCGGGCCGTCAGCCAGCGGCGGCCGGTGGACGGGCTGCGCTTGGTCCGGCTGATCACGGTGAGCGAATCGGCGTGGGAGAGGGACGCCGCCTTGAGGCCGGCACCGAAGTGGCCGAGCGCCTGCGCCTCGTAGTCCTGCCTGCCGCCGACCGTCATGGCGGTGTCGAGCGCCTCGTCGTTCATGCCGGAACCGTCGTCGACGACAAGGAGACTGACGAGGCGGTCCTCGTCCCGGAGGAAGCTGATGACGACATTGCGGGCGCCCGCGTCGATGGAGTTGTCCACGAGGTCGGCTATCGCCGCCTCGAATCCGTACCCCTGGTGCGTCAGCGATTCGACGTAACGGGGCGCCGGCGGGAGGCGCTTGCTGCCGGTCGTCGGGATCTCGTACTGCCAGTCCGCGGAAGGCTGGTAGGGCGGCATGGGAACTTCCTCGCGCAGACAGAACGGGGCCTGTGTGGGGACGGGCGGCCCGGGGACGATTAGTTGAATGTGATCGTATTGCAAAGATGCGACATAGGGGAGTCCTGGTGAATTCCGGTCGTCCCGGCCTGGGGAGCGGGGGATTTGTGGCGCGTTACCGCTGTTCGTGAACCCCGCACAACGGAGGCGCAGACCACGCCCACGCAGCCGAGCGCCCCCGTGCGGGCGCGGAGGCGCTTCGTACGGGGGTCGCGGTGAGGTGTCAGGCGCGTACCGCGGTGATCAGCAGGCCGTTCCCCGCCTGGATCCGGAGTGTGGTGCCGTCCCAGACGACGGGGAGCGGGGTCGGTGTGGTGTCCACCGGGGAGCCGGGATCGACGGGGCCGGATTCCGCGTCGTGTCCCCATTGCAGGGTGAGCGACTCGCTGTCGCCGACCGTGCCGGGCATGCCGGTAGCGGCCCAGACGTTGTCCGAGCTCCTGCCGTCGACCCGGACCACGAGCTCGTTCCCGGTGAGCTCGAAGGAACCCGTCAGGTCACCCCCGTCGAGGCTCCAGGTGCGGCCCGTGATGTCGATCCGTGGGTACTCGCTCCCGGCGTTGACCTGCCCCTGCGGGGCGTAGGCGAGGTTCCATGAGCCGGCTGCGAAGGCCTGGATCGCGGCCCCCGTGACTGTCGGCCTGGCGGGCTTGCCGCCCGCGCCCGGCGCCTCGTCGCCGTCCTTCTTCCCGCCGCAGGCCGCCAGTGCGACGGAGAGCAGGCCGAGGCCGCCGTACCTGAGCATGTCCCGCCTTCGGACGGACTTCCCCAGCTGCCCGAGTCCGTTCAGCACCGGTGTGCCTGCCTTCCCCTTGCGCGGCCGACCGGGCCTGTCATCCGGCCACCCGTCCGCTCTGTCATTGATTCGGGAGCCAGAGTGTGGCGCAGGTATGACCCTGATGTCAGTGAATTGCGCGTATGTGGATGTACTCGTCCTTCGGGGTGAGGAAAGTGGTAGTGGGGTGCGTGGCGTCCTATCTGCCGGACCGGCCGGTGGTCCCCCGGCAGGCCGAGCGTCCTCTACTCGGCCTTGTCCTCGGCGAGCGTGTGCGCGACCAGGGCGTTGGCGTGGCCGTGGCCCAGGCCGTGCTCCGCCTTGAGCCAGGAGACGAGCTCCATGTGCTTGGTCAGGGGGGAGGTGCGGATGAGGGCCTTCCACTCCGCGATCGGACGGCCGTGCTTCTTCTCGATCGAGGGGAAGTAGCTCGCGGGGCCCTTTACCGGTTCGGTCATGTCGTCGCGTCCTGTTCGTTTCCGTATGTCGTCGGGTGAGATCGCGTTCTGTTGCGTCTATGACTGCGGCCGCGCCCGAAAGTGATCGGTGGCCCGGGTCGGTCTTTCAGAATCCGATGTCCGGGCCCGTACCGCGTCCGGCTCAGGCTCCGGTCGCGGGCGTCGGGCAGGGGGCCGATCCTGGGGTCGTCGATATCGGTGTACGGCGACTCGCTCCCGGGTCCCGTGAAGGGGGCCGAAGGAGCTGGGTTGATGGCTGACACGCCCCTGATGGCCGTGGACAGCGCCGGCGTGGTCACCGGGTGGAGCCACGGAGCCGAGCAGCGTTTCGGGCTCGCGGCTGCCGCCGCGGTGGGGCAGCACGTCATGGCGGTTCTCGACCGCGCGGCGCCGCAGGAGGCGGGTGCCGGGCGGGGGACCGCGCTGCGGCTGCGGCCGCTGCCGGGGCCGGAGGGGGGCTGGGGCATCTGGCCCGACGCGGAGGGCGGGCCGGATGAGGACGCCGTGGGACCGGCCGTGCTGAAAGCACTCTTCACGCAGTCGCAGGTCCGTGTCCTCGCGCTCGACCCGCAGCTCCACGTCATGCGCGTCAGTGGTCCGCCCGAGGACGAGGCGGCTGCCGCGCGCCTTCGCGGGCGGCCGTTCTCCGAGGCGTGCGGCTTCGTGGACGCGGAGGGCGTGGAGTCCTTCGTACGTGAGGCACTGGACGCCGACACCGACACCGACGGCCGCGGCACGGAGCGTACGTTCCGGGTCCGGCCGTCCGACGGGTCGGTGGGGCTGCGCACCCTTTCCGTATCGGCGTTCCGGTTGCAGGACCCTCAGGGGGAGGTCCTGGGGGTCGGGGTGGCCATGGTCGATGCCACCGACCGGATGAGGTCGAGGGCGCGGAAGGCGGCTCTGGCCTCGGTCCGCCAGGGCGTGGGGCGCACGCTGGATGTCGAGGCCACCTGCCACGAACTCGTCGACGCGCTGGTTCCCGGCTACGCGGACATCGCCGTGGTCGAGGTCGTCGACGGGGTGCTGCGCGGCGAAGATCCCGATCCGTTCCCGCTGGCCCCCGGTATTCCGCTGCGCCGTGCCGCCGCCGGCGGCAACAGCACCGATCCGGCCCACCCGGTGGGAGACGTGCGCGCCGTCGCACCGGGTACGCCCTACTCGCTGGTGCTGTCCGATCTGCAGCCGCGCCTGGTCCCCCTGAAGGACGCCCCGTGGGCCGACGCCGACCCCGCGCGTGCCCGCTCGATCCGTTCGGTTGGTGCCCACACCCTCCTGGTGGCGCCGCTGACCCTGCGCGGAGCGATTCTGGGCATGGTGAGTCTCTACCGGTGCAACGACTCCGAACCGTTCCGCGACGAAGACCTCCCGGTCGTCTCGGCACTGGCCTCGCGGAGCGCCCTCAGCATCGACAACGCCCGCCGCTACGTGCACGAGCACACCATCGCCAGCACCCTCCAGCGCCGGCTCCTTCCCCGGTACCCGGCCACACGCACCGGCGTCGACACGGCCCATCTGCTGATGCCCGGCGGAGGAAGCGGCTGCTGGTTCGACACGATCGCCCTCTCCGGTGCCCGCACCGGAATGGTCGTCGGCGAAGTGGCCGAGGGCGGCATCCACGCGGCCACCACCATGGGCCAGCTGCGCACCGTCGTCCACGCGCTCGCCGCACTCGATCTGGAACCGGACGAGCTGCTCGCGCGCCTGTACGACACCTCGCGCCGACTGGCGCGGGAGCGCGCGGAACTGCCGCTCAGCGACCCGCTGCACAGGAGCCCGCTCGCGGCGACCTGTGTGTACGCCACGTACGACCCCTTCAGCCGTACGTGCACGGTCGCGTCGGCCGGGCATCCGGCCCCGCTCGTGATCGGCCCGGACGGCTCCGCGTCGGTGGTCGGGCTGCCCGAAGGACCCTCGCTCGGATCCCCCGAGCAGACACCGTTCGCGACCTCCTCGTTCACGCTGAGCGAGGGCAGCATGCTGGCGTTCTACAGCCGGGCCATGCAGAGCCATGCCGAGTCCTCGTCCGGCGCCCTGCGCCGTGCGCTCACCGCACCCGACCACTCCCTGCGGGAGCTGTGCGACGCGGCCGCCTACGCGCTCCCCGACACGTTCGACCTCCAGGGGGCCACCCTGCTCCTGGCGCGGACCCAGAGCATGCCCGCGGACCGTTTCGCCGCGTGGGAGCTCCCGCACGACAAGTCCGCCCCCGCGGAGGCACGCGGTCTGACGACCCGGAAGCTCGCCGAGTGGAACCTCGACGAGGACACGCGCTACGCGGCCGAGCTCATCGTCAGCGAACTCGTGACCAACGCCGTGCGCTACGGCAGCCCGCCGCTCCACCTGCGTCTCATCCACGACCGGGGACTGACGTGCGAGATCCGCGACACGAGCCCGGTGGCTCCGCACCTGCGACATGCCCGGACGGTCGACGAGGGCGGGCGGGGCCTCTTCATCATCTCCCAGCTCGCCAGCCACTGGGGTGCCCGGTACGCGCCCGACGGCAAGACCGTCTGGGCCGAGCAGACACTGCCGCCCGACCCCGCCTGAACGGTCCGGGCCCGCCGGGCGCGGTCGCCCCGGGCTTCAGCAGCCCGGGGCGAGCACTCCCGGCGTGTTACGCGGTGCCGTGGCACTCCCGGTACGTGCGTGCCGAGCCGCACCAGCACTCCGCACTGCGCGCCGGGGGCCACGGGACCGCACGGCCGCGGGCCGCGAGCGTGGTGGCGTACTGGGGGAGCAGGTCCGGGTCGGACGGGGAGGCGGCCTCCGACGCGGCGAACGCCTCGTACGAGGGGACCGTCCCCGTGACGATGCCGAGGTTCGGGGTGCCGGTGGCGTGCAGGTCCCGCAACGCGGCCTCCAGGCGCGCCAGGTGGTCGGCGTGGCCGAGGTACTCCTGGGTCAGCTCCGGATACGCGGTGAGCAGCTCACGCAGCTCGTCCTCGGGCCAGTGCAGCACCGCGACGGGGAACGGGCGGGAGAGCGCCGTGCGGTAGGTGCCCAGCTCGGCGCGGATGCGGTTGATCTCCGCCCGCAGCTCGCCCGGATCCGAGGAACCCAGGGCCCACAGCCGCTTCGGGTCGTGGAGTTCGTCGAGCGGCACGGCCGCCGTGTGGAGGGTGTCGGCCAGCTCGTCCCACGCGTCGTGACCGACCCCCATCAGTCTGCGCACCCGGTGGCGTCCGGTCAGCAGCGACTGGGTGGCGTACGGCACCTCCTCGCCCGGAGACAGCAGGAGCCTCAGCGCGGCCGAGAAGAAGTCGTGGGCCGCCTCCAGCTCGTCGTGGGCCTCGAGCGTCTCCGCGATGATCTCCCACGGTGCCGCGTCGAGCGGTCCGGCGGCGCGGATGCCGTCGATGATCGCGCGGGCCTCCGCCTCGTGGCCGTACTCCCAGAGGTTGGCCGCCTTGAGCGCTTTGACCAGATGCGGGTTGTCGACGGCGGATTCGGAGGACGCGAGGAGCTCGTCGTACAGAGTGGCGGCGCGGGCGCGGTCGCCGGCGAGCTCCAGGTGGGCCGCGGCCTGGAGGAACAGCGGCTCGTGGTCCTCGGGGTACTGCGCCGCGGTGCGGAGCAGGCGCTCGGCTTCGGTGGTGTGGTCGGCAGGCGTGTCGGGGCGCATGAACCACACCGTACTGCGGTACAGGGGCTGGGTGAGAGAGCAACGGATGCAGCCGTGGTGGAGGCCACAGCGCAGGCGGCGCCCGGCGAATCAGGACGGCCGTGCCCCGCTCCCGCCCGGCCGGATTCCGCAGCCGCCCGGGGCAGGCCGTGAGGCCGATCGTGTATAACGGCTGAGGGACATGAAGGACCAGCAGGACAGACCGGGCCAGGCGCGCACGCGTCGCACGACAAGGAGAGGGAGGGACCGATGAACGACATGAACCGTCTGCGTCGCACGGTCGCCCGACTGCTCCGGCCCGCCGCGTTCCTCGTCCTGTTCCTCACCGAGGTCCTGCTCGCCGAAGGCGGCAGCTTCTCCGCCGCGGTCGCGCTCGCCGCCACCGCCGCGGCCGGCTCGGCACTCCTCGTCTGCTCCGTCATCAGCGCACGCTGCGCCGCCCCCGTGCCCCGTACCCGGGTGCGCACCGCGATGCGCGACAGGGAGAAGCGCACCGCGTTCCTTCCGCAGCGGGATCCCGACGCCAGGGGGCGCACCAGGCCCCGAGCGCCCGGGTCCGTCCTCCTGACGGCCGCGTAGGGACCAGTTCCTCCTCGTACTCCCCGCGCGGGTCGTCCTGCCGAGTTCCACTCTTCCCGGCACGACGAGACCCCCGGAGGGCTCACCCATGTCCGCATTCATGTCCGCCTTCGCGAGCCTGGTCGGCGCGCTCGCCGATCTGCTCCAGCCGTTCTTCCAGACCGCGTCCACCGCCGCCGCGATCGTCCTGTTCACCGCCCTCGTACGGCTGGCCGTGCACCCCCTGTCGCGGGCCGCGGCGCGCGGGCAGAAGGCCCGCACCAAGCTCCAGCCGCAGATCACCGAGCTGCGCAAGAAGCACGCGAAGAATCCCGAGCGCATGCAGAAGGCGCTCATGGAACTGCACGCCAAGGAGAAGGTCTCGCCGCTCTCCGGCTGCCTGCCCAGCCTGCTCCAGATGCCGGCCTTCTTCCTGCTCTACCACCTCTTCTCCAGCCAGAGGATCGGCGGTGACCCGAACTCGCTGCTCGGCCACGAGCTCTTCGGCGCACCTCTCGGCGAACGCTGGCACGACGCGCTCGCCGACGGCGGCCCCTTCGGTGCGCAGGGGCTGGTCTACCTCGCGCTGTTCGTGATCGTCGCCGCGGTCGCCACGTTCAACTACGGCCGCACGAAGCGCCAGATGGCGGCGAACCCGGTGACCCCCGCGACCGGCCCCGACGGGCAGCCGATGCCGGGCATGGGCGCGATGACGAAGGTGATGCCGCTGATGTCGTTCCTGACGCTGTTCTCCGTGGCCTTCGTGCCGCTGGCCGCGGCCCTGTACATCGTCACCAGCACCACCTGGACCGCGATCGAGCGGGCGTACCTCTACCGGGACACCCCGGCCGCCGAGGCCGCGCCGGCCCTCGCGCTCTGAGCGGCGGTCCAGTGTGTGAACAGGGTATTGCTGGGTGATCGGATGTCTTGGAGGATCAGCCAAGCCCTTCGCTGGCCGCAACCCATCGGCGGGCTCGATCTCGACCAAGGGGAGATGGACCGTTGAAGCTGCTTCGAGTAGGTACGGCTGGAGCGGAACGCCCCGCGCTGCTGGACCGTGACGGCACGCTGCGCGACCTTTCCGGACTCGTCGACGACATCGACGGCGAGCTGCTCGGCGACGCGTCGGCGCTGGCCCGCGTGCGGGAGGCGGCGGCGACCCCCGATGTGCTGCCGCCGCTCGACGCGGACGGGCTGCGGATCGGGCCCCCGGTCGGCCGGATCGGCAAGATCGTGTGCATCGGGCTGAACTACCACGACCACGCCGCCGAGACGGGCGCGGCGATCCCGGAGGAGCCGATCCTGTTCTTCAAGGCTCCGGACACCGTCGTCGGGCCCGAGGACACGGTGCTCGTGCCGCGCGGCAGCCGCAAGATGGACTGGGAGGTCGAGCTCGCGGTGGTGATCGGCCGCACCGCCCGCTACCTGGACTCCGCCGAGGAGGCACTCGGCCATGTCGCCGGGTACGCGACGGCGCACGACGTCTCGGAGCGCGAGTTCCAGATCGAGCGCGGCGGCACCTGGGACAAGGGAAAGAACTGCGAGACGTTCAATCCGCTGGGGCCGTGGCTCGTGACGGTGGACGAGGTCCCGGACCCGCAGGCGCTGCCGCTGAAGCTGTGGGTCAACGGGGAGCTGAAGCAGGACGGCACCACGGCCGCCCAGATCTTCCCGGTGGGGGAGGTCGTGCGCTACCTCAGCCACTTCATGACGCTGTACCCGGGGGACGTGATCAACACGGGTACGCCCGCGGGGGTCGCCATGGGCCGGCCGGAGCCGAAGCCGTACCTGCGGGCGGGGGACGTCGTCGAGCTGGAGGTCGAAGGGCTGGGACGGCAGCGGCAGGCGCTCAAGGACGCGTAGGTCCGGGGCGGGCGTGTCGCCGGGCCCGCCCGGCCGACGGTTTGCCCCCGATGGCCCGGCGGACCCGCTCTCGTGCGACCCGCCGCCGGGTCACCGACGGTGTTCATACGGCATACACAATCCGCCGCAGTCGCTGAACTAGGCTCGGCAGTGATGTGTTCAGGCAGCTCTTTCCGCTTGGGGACCCGCGTCCTGGAAGGGAGAACCGCCCTATGAGTCGATACGCCGAGGTGGCGTTCACCGAGAACGTCCGGCGTGTGCAGGAGGAGCTGGGGAGCGCCACGGCCATGGAGCGACTGCTCGCCGGGGACGGCGGGCAGGCCGATCGGATCGGACCCCACGAGGCCGAGTTCATCGGGGCGCGGGACGGGTTCTACCTGGGCACGGTGGGCGAGGGCGGCTGGCCGTACATCCAGTTCCGAGGAGGTCCGCCCGGGTTCGTGCACGTCGTGGACGAGGGAACGCTGGCGTTCGCCGACGTGCGGGGGAACCGGCAGTACATCACCGCCGGCAACCTCCGGGGCAACGACCGTGTCGCACTCTTCTTCATGGACTACGCGCACCGGGCGCGGCTCAAGGTGTTCGGCCGTGCCGAGGTCAGGGACACCGGCGACTTCACCGGACTACCCGAACGGGTCGGGCGGATCAGTACCGACGGGCATCAGGAGCGGCTGATGGTCATCCGGGTCGAGGGTCTCGCGTGGAACTGTGCCAAGCACATCACGCCGCGCTTCTCGCAGGCCGAACTCGCCGACTCGCTGGAGCAGGTCTCCGAGCGCCTCGCCGAGCTGGAGGCGGAGAACCGGGAGCTGCGGGCACAGCTGCGGCAGCGGCACTGAACCCGGAATCGTAGGTCCGGCGCCGCACCCGCCATCGCCGGTGCGGCCCGGGAGCGGTGCCGATTCCGCGTCCCGGGCCGCCGCCGTCCCACAGCGGCCCGGTCAGTCCGCCACGGCCAGCCGCCGTGCGGCCAGGTCCGCGAGGAGCCGGGCCCCGTCGCCGAGGACCTCGTTGCCGAAGACGGCGTCGGGGCTGTGGTTGAAACTCGCCGTCCCGGGGTCGCGGTCCGGCGGGCAGGCGCCGAGGAACAGCATGGCTCCGGGCACCTCGTCGAGTACGAAGGAGAAGTCCTCCGACGCACTGAGCGGGGTCGGCGCCCAGAGAAGCCGGCCCGGCCCCAGCGTCTTCTCGACCGTCTCGGCCGCGAAGTCCGCCTCCGCCGGATCGACGACGGTGACCGGGTAGTCCATGGAGTGGTCCACCGTCACCGTCACGTCGTGGGCCGCCGCGACCCCCTCCAGAACCCTGGTCACCCCGGACAGGACCTGCGCCTTGGCGCCCGGCCCGAAGGTGCGGATGCCGATCTTCAGCTCGGCCTCGTCCGGGATGATGTTCGCCGAGGTGCCGGCGTGGATGCTGCCGACCGAGAGCAGGACCGGGTCGAAGGGATCGAAGCCCCGGCTCGCGTACGTCTGCAGGGCGAGGACCATCTCGCACGCGGCCGGGACCGGGTCCCTCAGCAGATGGGGCTGGGAGTCGTGGCCGCCCCGGCCCCGGACCGTCACCCGCAGCGCGTCGCCCCCGGCCAGCAGCGGCCCCTTGCGGGTGAGCACCAGGCCGGCCGGCAGCATCGAGGACGCCACGTGGAGCGCGTACGCGGCAACGGGGCGACGGCCCTGTCCCGCCGCGTCCAGTACCCCTTCCTCGATCATCAGCCGCGCGCCGTGGTGACCCTCCTCCCCCGGCTGGAACATGAAGATCACGTCCCCGGCCAGTTCGTTCCGCTCCTCCGCGAGCAGCCGTGCCGCGCCGACCAGCATGGCCGTGTGCAGATCGTGCCCGCAGGCGTGCGCCCGGCCCTCGAACCCGGAGGCGTACGGGAGGCCGGTGGCCTCCGTCAGCGGCAGCGCGTCCATGTCGGCCCGCAGGAGCACGGCGGGAGCGTCGCCCTTTCCGCCCCCGCCGCGCAGCACGGCCGTGACGGACGACAGGCCGCTGCCCGTCGTGATCTCCAGAGGCAGCCCGTCGAGCGCCGCGAGGACCTTCGCCTGGGTCCGCGGAAGGTGAAGGCCCAGCTCCGGCTCCCGGTGGAGGTCCTCACGCAGTCGTACGAGGTCCTCGACCGGCCCGGACGCGGGCACCGTGCCCGTCACTTGGTCGCCGTGATGATGCCGTGCGGGGTGATGGCGTCGGTGCAGCGCGTACGCAGGACCGACGCGAACCCGACCTCCTTCAGGGACTCCTCGTACTTCTCCCAGGCGTAGAGCATCCCGCCGTCACCCGCCACCGCGGCGAAGAAGGGGCTGGCGAGTGCGGCCATCAGAGGGCCGTCGTAGTTGTCCTCCGACATGGAGTTGAGGATCATCACCCGGCCGCCGTCGGGCAGCACCGAGTGCGCGTGTCCCAGCAGCACGCGAATGCGGTCCTGCGGCCAGATCTGCAGTTGGTGGACGAACATCACCGTGTCGTGACCCTCGGGGTAGGCGTCCTCGAAGATGTCCCCCTCGACGACCTTGACGCGGTCGCTCACCCCCGCTTCCTCCACCCGCTTGCGGGCCAGTTCGACCACCTTCGGGATTTCGAGGACGGTGACCTCGACCTCGGGATGCGCCTTCGCCACCGCGATGGCCATCGTGGCGTCGCCGCCGCCGACGTCCAGGATGCGCCGGGACGAACTGAAGTCGCCGTAGTTGATCAGGTGCTTGGAGGCGGCGGCCGACCAGGCGCCCATGAAGTGGTAGAAGACCCGCAGCAGTTCGGGGTCCTCGCTCAGCCGGTGGTACACCGTGGCGCCGTCGCCCGGGTACCTGCGCAGGCCGACGTTGGTGTTGTCCCGCAACGACTCGGTGAAGTCGACGAGCCCGGGGTACGTCACGTACGCCTCGAACCCGACGACGGCCTTGACGAGTTCCCAGTGGCCGCCGGTGAACAGGTCGGAGACGGCCTCGGTGTTGAAGTAGCCCTCCTCGGTGCGCCGGACGAGCTTCAGCGAGCTGACGCCCAGCACCAGGATGTCCAACGCCCGCTCCTGCAGACCCAGTTCGTCCTGGATCTGCTGGCGGCTGGCGCCCGGGCTGCGCTCCAGCAGGTCGAAGAGACCGAGTTCGACTCCGGCACGCATGAACTGGAAGGCGTTGTGTCCGAGCAGCACCGTGGTCAGGGCGTCGGGGATGACGCTCTCGTGCGGGGTGAACGGGTTCTGTACCTCGGTCATGATGTGTCTCCCTGATATGAGGGGGTGTCGATCGTTTCGTCGAGGTCGAGCGACCGCAGCGACCGCAGGCCGGAGGCGGCGGGGGAACAGGGGACGGCCGGGGGACCGGGGGCGGCGACCGCGACGGCCACCGCGGCGATCACCCCGGACGGGACGTCGGCCAGGTCGTACAGGTCGTACGAGCGACGCGAACCGTGCGGCCCCGGTACAGGGGCCCGGTGCGGGCGGTCCGGATCAGCCCGGCCGGGGGGCAGGTGGGAGAGGTCGAGGAGGGCCATCGCGGGCAGGCCCGCACCGGTCGCCTTGACCAGCGCCTCCTTCCGGACCCAGGTGCGCAGGAGAGCCTCCCGGGGAGTGGCGGATCCACGGATCCGGTCGGCCTCAGCGGAGGTCAGGAAGCGCCGGAGCGTACGGAGTCCGGGCGCCCCGCGGCGGTGCAGCCGCTCCACGTCGACGCCGACCGGGCGGTCGGCCGCCGCGGCAGCCACCACCCCGTCCGCGTACGAGAGGCTGACCTCGGGCGCCGTACCTGGGCCCCCGACGACCCTCGGCCTGCCGTGCGGGCCGCCGCAGTCCGCGCACCGCTGCTCCAGGACGACGTCCCGGGGCGAGCCTCCCCTCCGGTCGGCGGCGCAGAGCCGGGCCAGGAAGCGTGCCGCGACGAAGTCCGCCCGCGCCCCGTCCGTGCGGGCCGCCGCGAGGCGGAGCGCCTCGGCCGGTGTCAGGACCGAGGAGTCGGCCCCGGGCCTGGCCAGTACCTCGCGGGTGTCGGCGACCACGACGGTGACGGCGGTGACCGCCGGGCCCGTTCTCACTTCTTGCGCTGGCTGAAGACGACGCCGCCGAGCGACAGCGCGCCGCCGACGACCGCCAGCCACGGCGGCGTCTCGGCGAGGATCAGCCAGGCCAGGGTCACGGCGATCGGCGGGGAGAGGTAGGTGAGCGCGCCCATCTTCCCGGCGGTCGAGCGGGCGAGCGCGTACCCCCAGGTGGTGAAGGCCACCGAGGTCGGGAAGACACCGAGGTAGATCGTCCAGGCGATCGACTCGCCGCTCGCGTGCGAGAGGTTGTCGATGAGCTGCGGCAGGAACGGCAGGCACAGCACGGCGCCGACGACGCAGGCGAGCCAGGTGACCACGAGCGCCGAGCTGTTGGCGAGCAGCGGCTTCTCCGTGACGACGCCGGCCGCGTACGCCACGGCGGCCAGCAGCGCCAGCGCGCTCCCCGTCCCGGCGTCCAGGCCCTCGCTGGACGTGGCCAGGCCGATCAGCAGGACGCCGGCGAGCGCCACGGTGCCACCCACGACCAGCGAGCGGGGGAACCCCTCCTTGAGCAGCAGCCCGGCCAGTACGGCGATGAGCACCGGACCCAGACTGATGATCATCGAGGTGGTGCCCGCGTCGATGCGCTGCTCGGCGGCGTTGAGCGCGACGTTGTAGACGCCGAACCACAGGAATCCGCAGAGGATCAGTCGCGGCGCGTCGGAGCGGGGCGGCATGGGGACCCGGCGGATCAGGACGACCGCGCCCAGCAGGACGGCCCCGATGAAGAGCCGTGCCAGGGTGAGGGCGCCCGGGTCGATGTCGTCACCGGCCGCACGGATGCCGATGAACGCGGAAGCCCACAGGACGACCGTGACGACCCCCGCCACCACGGCCAGCCGGGGCGTGCCCGTGGCGGGGGCGGAGGTCTCGGGCGGCGGAGTGGTCCCCTGATTGGCTTGCGCGGAGGTCACAGCTGTTCACTTCCTTCTCGTTCTGTTTCGTTGCGGGCTGACGGTCGTTCTTGTGCCGGAGCCGCCGAAGGGTCCAGGGCGGACGCCAGTCGCCGTGCCACCTCGGCGACGTGCGGCGGGCGCAGCAGGGTGAAGTGGTTGCCGGGGAGGGTCGCTTCCTCGCGGATTCCTCCTCGCGTCAGTGGGGCCCAGGAGGTGCGGGGTTCACGGAGCCGCTCGCGGGCCCACCACACGGTGAGCGGGGCGTCGACCGCCGAAGGCCGGTGGGTCAGCACCAGGTGCTCGTGCTGCTCGGCCAGTTGGGCCTGGAGCAACAGGGCCTCGGTGGGTGCCGCCGGAAAGCCGCGCTCCTCGGCCCAGGTGATCAGTTGCTTCAGCCGCTCCTGCAACGGCAGCCCGCGTAGCCGCTCGCGGAGGGCGGCCGCCTCGTCGAGCGTCATGGCCGGCCCGGGGAGGGAGCCGGCGAGGGCCACGGCGGGGGCGAGCAGCGGATCTGGGTCGCCGGCCCCGGGGACGGACGAGTCGAGCAGGGCTACCGAAGCGACGTGTTCGCCCGCCGCCTCCAGCACGGCCGCCACCTCGACGGCGAGGGCGCCGCCCATCGACCAGCCCGCGAGGTGGTACGGCCCGGTGGGCCTGCGGTCACGGACGAGGTCGGCGTACTGGGCGGCCATCGCGGCGAAGGTCTCCGCCTCCGGCTCACCCGACAGGGCACGGGACCGGATGCCGAGCACCTCCCGCCCCTCCGGCAGCAGCCGTACCAGTTGCCGGTACGCCATGACGTCGCCGCCCGCCGGATGCAGCAGGAAGAGCGGCGCCGGCGTGACGGGAGCCCGCAGCGGGAGGACCTGGGCGTGCGCGGACCCGACGGATATCAGCTCGGCGAACCGCTCCACGGTGGGCGCCTCGAAGAGGGAGGTGAGCGGCAGCCGCACCCCGAAGCGGCGGGTCACCGCGGAGACGAGACGGGCCGCCAGGAGCGAGTGGCCGCCCAGTTCGAAGAAGTCGTCGTCGAGGCCGATCGTGGCCGGGTCGCGCCCGAGGAGTTCGGCCCACAGCGCGGCGACGGCCCGGTGGACCGTCGTCCGCGTGGTGCGGACCGTGCCGCCGTGACCGGACGGCCTGCCCGGCGCCGGCAGGGCCGCACGGTCGAGCTTGCCGTTGGCGGTGACGGGGAGGGCGTCCAGTGCGACGTACACGGGCGGCACCATGTGGTCGGGCAGCGAGCGCGCGAGGAAGGTCCGCAGTTCGTCCCGGCCCGGCACCCCGCCGGTTCTGCCGGCCGCGACGACGTACGCCACGAGGCGGTCCTCCCACACGCGCACGGCGGCGGCCCGCACGCCCTGGTGGGCGGCCAGCCGGGTCTCGATCTCGCCGAGTTCGACGCGGAATCCGCGCAGCTTCACCTGCCCGTCCGCCCGGCCGAGGAACTCGATCGCCCCGTCGGGGCGTCGGCGTACGAGGTCGCCGGTCCGGTAGAGCCGCCCGCCCGGCCGGCGTGGGTCCGGGACGAACCGTTCGGCGGTGAGGGCGTCGCGGTTCCGGTAGCCGGTGGCGAGCTGGACGCCGCCGATGTGCAGTTCGCCGACGATCCCGAGCGGCACCGGGACCAGCCTGTCGTCGAGAACGTCGAGCGTGGTGTTGGCGACGGGACGGCCGATGGGGACCGGGCCCTCGGCGTCCTGCGGCCCGCACTGCCATGCCGACACGTCCACGGACGCCTCGGTGGGGCCGTAGAGGTTGTGCAGTTCGACGCCCGGATGCGGGTGGTGCGCGAAGAACTGCCCGACGAGGTCCGCGGGCAGGGCCTCGCCGCTGGCGAAGACGCGACGCAGCGACCCGCCCCGGCCGGCGGTCGGACCGGATGCCGTGGCGGCGAGGAAGACACGCAGCATGGACGGCACGAAGTGGACGGTCGTCACCGATTCGCGGCGGATCAGCTCGGCCAGATACCCGGGGTCGCGGTGGCCCCCGGGGCGGGCCACCACGAGCCGCGCGCCCGTCGTCAGCGGCCAGAAGAACTCCCACACGGAGACGTCGAACGTGAACGGGGTCTTCTGGAGCACCGCGTCGGCGGCCGTGAGCCCGTAGGTCTCCTGCATCCACAGCAGCCGGTTGCAGATGCCCCGGTGGGTGAGCTCGACGCACTTGGGTGTGCCGGTGGAACCCGACGTGTAGATGAGGTACGCCGCCTGGTCGGGACCGACCACCGGGTCCGGGCTCCCCGTCGGCCCCGGTTCCTCCTCCCGCTCCGACGCGGCACCGGCCACCCGCAGTACGGGTATGCCGTCCGGGAGCGCGCCCGCAGGGAGCGGCCCGGCGGTGAGGACGAGGTCGGCGCCGGCGTCCGACAGCATGAACGCCATGCGCTCGGCGGGTGTGGCCGGGTCCACCGGGAGGTAGGCGCCGCCCGCTTTCAGGACCGCCAGCAGGGAGACGACGAGTTCCGTCGAACGGTCCAGGTGTACCGCCACCGTGGCACCGGGTCGCAGGCCACCGGCCCGTGACGCGCGTACGGCCCCGCGGATGCGCCGGGCCAGTCGGTCGGCCGCCGCGTCCAGCTCGGCGTAGGTGAGGGTGCTGCCCTCGAAGACGACCGCCGGAGCGTCGGGGGTGCGGCGCGCCTGGTCCTCGACCCGCATGTGCAGCGGGGTGTCGAGGTCGTAGGGCCGTGCGGTGTCGTTGTACGAGTCGAGCTGCCGCACCTCCTCGTCGGACAGCATCGCCGCGGCGGCCACCGGTTCGTCGGGGCTCTCCAGCAGGGTGTCGAGCAGCGCGAGGTAGTGGCCGGTGGTGCGTTCCCGCTCGGTCTCGCCGAAGAAGGCGGTGCCGAAGTCGAAGTCGAGTACGAAACGGGGCGGGGCGGCCGCGTCCGGGCGCAGTTCACGGACCTGGAGGGTGAGTCGGTCCGGTGAGTGACCGGTGTCGACGAGGTCGAACCCGGCCGGGGAGCCGAAGCCTTCGAAGACGGCGTTCTGGTAGTTGAGGTAGACGTCGTAGAGGCGGGCGCCGCCGCGGTGCCGGGGTACGTGGTCCTGGTGGCGGGCGGCGTCGAGGAAGGAGCGCTGGACCTCCCGGGCGAGCAGCCGGAAGGTGGTGTCACCGCCGATCCGCAACTGAAGCGGCAGCACGTTCATGAACAGCCCTACGGTGGACCGGAATTCAGGCCCCCTGCTGGCGAACGGCGTCCCGACACGCAGGTGTTCGCCGCCCCCGATCCGGTGGAGATAGGCGAAGAGCGCAGCCCCGAACGCGGTGGCGGGCGAGGCGTACCCCTCCGTCCGGGCGAACTCCGTGATGCGGGTGCTGCGTTCGATGCCGAGGTCGATGCTCAGGCGGGCGGTCCGGGTGGTGCCCCCAGGGGTGTCCTCCCGGCCGTAGAAGGCGAGTCGTTCGACGGGCCGTTCCAGGGTTCCGCGCCAGTGGCGTTCGGCCCGGAGGCGGCGCTCCGAACCACGCAGTGAACGCTCGTGGTCGACGTACGCCTGGAAAGGCGGCAGGGGTTCGGCCTCGTCGAGCCGCCCCTCCCCGTCCAGGTCGTAGTACGTGGACAGGGTGCGCAGGATCAGCGCCATGGACCAGGCGTCGCAGACCAGGTGGTCCACATTGAGGTACCAGGCGCAGTCGGCGGGCCCGAGCCGGAGCAGGGCGGAGTCGAAGACGGCCCGGGCGGGGTCGAGCCCGCTTGCCGAACGCTTGCGCGCCCAGCTCAGGGCCGCGGCACGGGGGTCGGGCTCGTCCGTCAGATCCACCAGGTCCACCGGGGCGGCGGCTGCCTCGCTCACCCGTCGTACCGGGACACCGTCGACCTCGTGGAAGGTGCTGCGCAGCGCGTCGCTGTGGTCCACCAGCTTCTGGAAGGCCCGCTGGAACCGCTCGTGGTCGAGCGGTCCCGCGAGGGTGAAGAGCGCGGTGACGTTCTCGTAGTAGAGACGCACGTCGCCGGAGGTCTTCTTGCCGAAGTACAGCGCCAGTTGGCTGTCCGTGAGGTTGGTCTCGGGGGCCGGGGTGCCCGTCGGCCCCGAGGCTTCGGCCGTGGCGGGCGCCTGCGGGGAACGGACGGCCCGGCGGACGACCCGCTGGAACTCCTCGGCCCACGCGGCGACCGTCGCGGCGTCGAAGAGACCGGTGCGGTATTCGAGGCAGCCGAGCAGTTCGCCGTCCTGCTCGCGCAGATGGAGACCGAGATCGAGGGGCGAGACTCCGAGGTGGAAGTCGTCGGGGGCGGCCGGGGTGAAGGCCAGCCCGCCCGCCCGGAGCCTGCCGGCGACAGCGGGCTGGAGGGAGAAGGCGGTCTGCCGCAGCACGGTGCGCCCGGCCGGCCTGGGCGGACCGACCTCGCGCACGATGTCCCCGAAGGGGATGTCATGGCTCAGCGCCCCGCCCAGCACCTCACCGGCGTGCCGGGCCGCTCCGGCGAACGTCATGCCCGGCCGCAGTCGTACCCGCAGCGGCAACGTGTTCACGTGGAAGCCGATGAGCCGCCCCTCGTCCGCGCCACGGCGCTCGTCCACGGGGGCGCCGATCACGAAGTCCAGCCCGCCCGTGATGCGGTGCAGCGTCGCGGCGTAGGCGGCGAGCAGGAAGCCGTAGGTGGTGGCACGGTCCCGTCCGGCGGCCGCGCGCAGCTTGTCGTGGAGGGCGGCGGGGATACGGAAGCCGTGCCGGGCGCCTTCGACCGTCTCCAGGGCGGGCCGCGGACGGTCGGTGGGGAGGTCGAGGACCGGGAGGCCGTCGGCGAGCTGCGCACGCCAGTACGCGGCCGAGCTGTCGTACTCCGCCGCGCGATACTCCTCGGGACGGGTGGCCGCCGCGACGGTCGGCGGCGGCAGCGGGGATGGGCGTCCCTCGCTCAGAGCGCCGTAGAGCGCGGCCAGTTCCTCGGCGAAGACACCCACCGACCAGCCGTCGCAGACCAGGTGGTGCGCGACGACCGTCAGCACATGCTGCTCGGCCGTGAAGCGGTAGAGGGCGAACCGGACGAGCGGCGGCCGCTCCAGGTCGAAGGGACGGGTGCCGAACTCCCGGTGCTTCTCGCCCGCCCGCCGCTCGCGCTCCCGCGGTGCGAGCTCGCGGAGGTCCACGAGCACCGGCTCGACGGCCGCGGGCTCCACGACGTGGGGCACCGGCCGGCCCTCGTGCTCGCGGAAGCCCGTACGCAGCGAGGGATGGCGTGCGGTGATCTCCGTCAGTGCGGCGTTCAGCGCCCCGGTGTCGAGGGGCCCCGTCAGACGGAACGCGGCGGAGAGGTGGTGAGCCGGGCTCGCGGGGTCGAGCCGCTGGAGCAGCCACAGCCGCTCCTGCGCGTCTGAGGCGGCGACGGGCCCGGCGGAGACCGGTGGCGACCCGGCGGAGACCCCTGCCGACCCGGCGGAACGCGACGTCGGACCGGCGGTATCCGGTGACGCTGCTCCGGGTCCCGGGACCTCCGGCGCCGTCATCGCGCCAGGCTGCTGCCGCAGCCGGGCCATGAGCCGGGCCCGCTCCGCCTCGGGTAATGCCGCCAGCCGGCCCAGGAGGCCGCTCACGAAGTGGCCTCCGCGACCCGTTCGAGGATGTCGTCGACGTTCGAGTGCGTCTCAAGGAGTGCCGCGATCCACCGTTCCAGGCCGAAGGCGACACAGCCGGTGTAGGCGGGCCCCCCGTCGGCGAGGGAGATGTCGCAGCGTTCCCCGAAGAAGTTGCGGTGGAAGTTCAGGGAGCCGATGGCCAGGGTGGAGCCGTGCACGAACTCCTCCTTCACCGGGAAGAGCTGGGCCAGCAGCGCGCGCCCGCCGTCCTTCTCGAAGAAGGGGTCCGAGGCCGCCTCGACCGACAGGGCGAGGCCGAGAACGGCCGCGAACTCGACCACCTTCGTACGGAACGCGGCGAGGTGTTCCAGGACCGCCTCCCGGGGGCCCAGACAGACGATCTCGCGCATGGTGAAGCCCCGCAGCCGGCGCAGCCCGTCGTAGTAGTCCTCGTTGCGGAAGCACTTGGCGACGGTGGTCACGAACCGGGGGCCGGCGAGGCTGCTGGAGCGGTGATGGAGGTAGACGTTGTAACAGGCCGCGGACACCAGACCGTACTCACTCGGGCCGAGACGGTCCGCCGCGACCGCCGGGCCGTCCAGCAATGCCCCGGCCTTTGGTCCCCCTTCGGCCGGAAGTCTCAACGGAGCGGTCATCAAAGCGAGTTGCGGGAAGTTGTCGAAGTAGTCGATGGATGCCAGGTCGGCGGCGCCGATCACGGTCGGGAAGAGCATCGGAGCTGCTCCTGCCTCCCGTGCCCAGGTCCGGAAGTGCCCGTCCAGCAGGTCCATGAGGCGGACGAGCTCCGGTCCGAGAGAGACGAGTCCGCCGCGCGCCGTGTAGAGGTCACTCATGGCGCACCGCCGCCGAGTGAGTCCACCAGCACCTTGTCCCGGATGCCGCGCAGGGTCCGGAAGCCGACGACATTCTCCGCGGTCAGTTCCAGCTCGCGGCCGGCCACGTCCTCCAGCAGGAAGAGGAGATGGGGAAAGTCGAGGGAGTCGATGAGCCGGCTGTCGATGAGGTCCTCGTCCCAGCCGATCGCCGTCACCTCGGGGTTGCGCGCCAGCAGCCAGGCCCGCACGCGCTCGATCTCGTCGCCCGCCATCAGACCCTGCTCCCTTCGAACGGAGAGCCGCTGATGATCTCCTGGCTCGACAGGAACCCGGTGATGCGCTTGAAGAACGTCTCGTGATAGGCCGTCCGCGCCGGGTCCTTCAGCAGCTCCTCGCGGAAGGCGAAGGGTTCGGCGATGCCCGCGTCCCGGTACACCGAGGGGTTGTAGAGCGACTGCACGCTCGCGGTGATGTAGCGCCGCAGGTACAGGTCCAGGCGGTCGCGCAGGTCCTGGTCGCCGCGCTCGCGCAGCGGCTCGTAGAGCAGACCCACGAGCTTGCGGCCCATGATGATGTGGCGCCACTCGTCGTCGTGGTGCACCTGGTTCACCTCCCGGATCAGGGGGTGGAGCGTCGCGTCGCGTCCCATCCGGAGATTGAAGTGGTCCACCAGTTCCTCGAAGACGAGGATGCGGGCGAAGACGAGGAAGTGCGCAACATCGGTGTCCTCCTCCGTCGTCGTGACGGGGAGCGACTTGTCCGGGTAGATCTTGTCGCCGTAGCGCAGGCAGAACTGGGCGAAGAACCACATGTGCCCGTTCTCCTCGCCCAGGAAGCGGTGGAAGAACTCGGACGGCAACTCGAACCCGGGGGTGTGGATGCGGCGGGTCACCTCGATGAGCAGCTCGCGTATGCCGTGGATGTTCAGGCTGAAGAAGTTGACGGCTTCCCACTTGCTGAGCCGCATGAGCTGCTTCTCGTCCAGCTCCCGCGCGTGGCGGGTGCCGGCCACGCTGAGCAGGTCGGGCGTCATCCACCACTGCTGCTCGTCGAGTTCGTCGACCCAGTCGAAGCGCGTGTACGGGCTGTAGTGGTGATCGGTCGCGTCGGCGACCAGATGGTCGAGCGTTTCCGCCACGTCTGACGTGTCCATGGTTTCCCCTGCCGGTTCGGCGTACGTAGGAGAGGTGCGGAGCGAGCGGTCGGGCGACGTGCGGCCGGCCTTCGGGCCGACGGGGGAGCCTGTTCCGGGTGGGACCCCGGTTCAGCCGTCGCCGCCCGCGAGGAGGCCGGCGGCGTGCGTCTCGTCGACGTCCAGCGGGCGGCTCTCCAGCAGCTCGGCCAGCTTCGCGACCGTCGACGCCTGGAAGAGGTCCCCGGCCGTGACGCGCACCGGCAGCTCCGCCTCGATCCGCACGGCGAGCCGGGCGAGGAGCAGGGACTGCGCCCCCGAGGCGAAGAAGTCCTCGTGGACTCCGACTTCGGGCCGTCCCAGCAACTCTGCCCAGACTCCGGCTATCAGTGACTCCAGGGCCGTCCGCGGAGGTGTGCGGTCCGGCCCCCCGGGCGTGGCCGCCGCGGCGTCGGCCCGCAGACCGCCGATCCGGGGCAGGTCGCCGGAGAGATACGCCTCCCGGGTCGCGCGTCGCTGGATCTTCCCGCTGGAGGTCTTGGGGATGGTGCGGGGCGGAATCAGTACCAGTTCGTGCAATTCGGCCTGGCACTCCTCCCACACCGCGCCGCGGCACTGGAGAGTGACGGCTTCGAGGTCCGCTCCGTTGACGACCTCGGCCACCAGGACCAGCCGCTCCTCGCCGTCGACGGGGACGGTGAACGCCGCTGCGCAACCGGGCCGCAGGGCGTGGCCCTGCTCGGCGGCGTTCTCCACGTCGTGCGGATAGAGATTGCGCCCGCGCAGGACGAGGAGATCCTTCAGCCTTCCGGTGACGGCGAGCCCACCGCCCGCGTCCAGCGCTCCCAGGTCGCCGGTGCGCAGGTAGGGGCCCCGGCCGTCCGGCAGGGTGGCGCCGAACAGTGCCGCGCTCTCGATGGGGCGCCCCCAGTAACCGGTGGAGACGCTGGGGCCGGACACCCAGATCTCGCCGACCTGCCCGGGGTCCGCCGGTTCGAGTGTCGCGGTGTCCACGACGACGACGGACTGGCCGCCCCGGGGGGTCCCGCAGGCGATCCTCGGCACTCCCTCGACCGGGAAACGCCGCACGCTCTCGCCCAAGGGGTCCGCCGTCACCAGCAGGGTGGCCTCCGCGAGGCCGTAGCTGGGGCGGCAGGCGGCGGGGTCGAAGCCCGCAGCCGCGAACCGTTCCGCGAACCGTTCGACCGTCTCCACCCGTACCGGCTCCGCGCCGTTCACCGCCGCACGCCAGGAGGAGAGGTCGAGCGAAGCCAGCTGCTCGTCGTCGATCTTGCGGATACATAATTCGTAGCCGAAATTCGGGGCCGGACTGATGGTGCCGCGGTGTACCGAAATTGCTTTCAGCCAGCGATAAGGTTTCTGGAGGAAATGTAACGGCGACATCAGAACGGCGGGGAATCCACCGTAAAGGGGAGAGAGTATTGCCCCGATGAGTCCCATGTCGTGGTAGGGAGGAAGCCAGCTCACCATGACATCGTCGGGCGTTCCGGCAAAGGCGTGATAAATGGCCTCAGCGTTGTGCATGAGGTTCGCGTGGGTGAGTACCACCCCGCGCGGCAGCCGGGTGGAGCCCGACGTGTACTGGAGGAACGCGACCTGGTCGGCCGTCGGTCCCGCGGGATCCGTCCGCCCTTCGGTCGCGGGGCGGGCGTCCGGCGCGGGGGCCGCGTCCTTCGCCTCCGCGTCCGTCGCGATCCACGCCAGCGGGGCGTCCAGCGCCGACCTGCCGACCGGCAGCAGATCTGTCGTGGTCAGAGCGATGCTCGCGCCGGCGTCGGCGACGATCGCGTCCAGCCGGCCCAGGCTGCGTGCGTCCTGCGGAGGGTAAGCCGGGACCGCCACGATTCCCGCGAGCAGGCATCCGTAGAACGCGATGACGTAGTCCGGCCCCGGCGGGAAGAGGAGCAGCGCCCGCTCGCCCGGCCGGTGCGCGCCCAACGCTCTCGCCACACCGTCCGCGGCCTCCAGGAGGTCCCGGTACCCGATGCGCAGCTCGTCCTCCTCGCCGTCGGCGAGGAGGACGTAGGCGGTGGCGTCGGGCTGCTTTTCCGCCCTGTGCCTGAGTACATGGACGAGTGTGGGGAATTCTTGTGCCGATAATGCCGATATTGCTTCTGTTTCGGACATACTCACCGCTCCCCGTGGATGCGATAAGACCAGAATTTCAGCCACCGGCTGGTCGCACGAGACGCAACGCTAAAACAGGCCCCATCCGACGTCAACGGGGCCGATAGATTCATCGGTCAATGGTGGATGAAATCCTGCCACCGCGGCCCAATCGTCGATCGTTTCGGGATCATTGCCGCTATGTGTCGCCGTATACGTACGGGCGCCACCGGGGTCCCTGCCGACCCGTACGGCGCGCGGGCGGGATGATCGTCGATCTCCGTTCCCGCAGGCAGCGACCCCGCTCACGGCGCGGACCGCGAAATCCTCCGTCGCCCTTGCTCCGGCCGCGCCCCGGTCGGGACGCCGGCGAGGGCCGCCCCGCAGGGCGGCCCCCACGGGCGAACGTCTCGGATGTTGTCCGAAACATGACATGTGCCTGTGCGGTGCGCCTGTGCGGTCCGCCTGTGCGGTCCGCCTGTGCGGTCCGCAGGGCACCGTCACGTCGACCGGCCCGGTGGGCTCGATCTCAGGACGGGCGGCGCGTCGCGAACTGTTCCAGTGCCTCGACCACCAGTGCGTGGTCCTCGGCCTGGGGCAGGCCCGACACCGTGACCGTACCGATCACGCCCGCGCCCTCGACCGAGATCGGGAACGATCCGCCGTGCGCCGCGTACGTGTCCGGGTCCAGGCGGGAGGACTCCTCGAAGGTGGTGCCCTTCGCCCGGAAGCGGGTGCCCACCAGGTAGGAGCTCTCCCCGTACCGCTCCACGACCTTGCGCTTGCGGTCGATCCACGCGTCGTTGTCCGCACTCGAACCCGGCAGCGCGGCATGGAACAACTGCTGCGCGCCGCGCCGGATGTCGATCGCGACCGGGGCGTGCCGGTCGCGGGCCAGCGCGACGAGGAGGCCGCCCAGCGCGTACGCGTCGTCGTAGCTGAAGTGCGGCAGCGTCAGGCGCCGCTCCTGCGCGATGAGCTCGGAAATGGTCGGAGCGCTGGGGCTCATGCGTGCTGCTCCTCGTCGTGGTGGGGAAGAAGGGTGACCGAGACGCCCTCGCGGGCCGAGCGGCGCGCCGCCTCCAGGACGTCCAGCGCCGCGGCTGCCTGCAGAGCGGTCACCGGGTTCTCGCCGGTGCCGCGCAGGGCCGCCGCGACGGCCGCGTAGTACGCGGGGTAGTCGCCCGGGAGGGTACGGACCGGCTTGCCGCCGCCGGTCAGCGGCGACTCACCGGCGCCGAGCCGGCCCCACAGCTCCTCCGGCTCCTCGCCCCAGGGCTCGCCGGCCGACGGGCGGACACCGTCGCGCAGGGCCGCCTCCTGCGGGTCCAGGCCGTGCTTCACATAGCCGGCCTTCGAGCCGAGCACCCGGAAGCGCGGGCCCAGCTGGGCCGTCGTGGCACTGACGTACAGGTGCGAACGGATGCCGTTCGCGTGCGTGATCGCGATGAACGTGTCGTCGTCGGCCGCCGCACCGGCCCGGCGCACGTCGGACTCCGCGTACACCTGCACGGCGGGCCCGAACAGCGTGAGCGCCTGGTCGACGACGTGGCTGCCCAGGTCGAACAGCAGCCCGCCGATCTCCTCCGGGTCGCCCGACTCGCGCCAGCCGCCCTTCAGCTCCGGACGCCACCGCTCGAAACGGGACTCGAAGCGCAGTACGTCGCCGAGCTCGCCGTCCTCGATCAGCTGCGCCAGCGTGCGGAAGTCGTTGTCCCAGCGACGGTTCTGGAAGACCGAGAGCAGCAGCCCCCGGCCGTCCGCCAGCGCCGCCAGCTCGCGGGCCTCGGCGGCCGTGCCGGCGAGGGGCTTGTCCACGACCACGGACAGACCGGCCTCGAGCGCGGCCGTCGCGATCGGGACATGGGTCCTGTTCGGGGAGGCGATCACGATGAGGTCCAGCTCGTCCGCGCGCGAGAGGAGCTCGTCGGGCGAGGCCGCGAACCGCACACCGGGGAACTCGGCGCGGGCCTGCGCCTGCCGCTCCTCGTTCGAGGTGACGACCGTGTCGAGGACGAGGCCCTCGGTCGCGGCGATCAGCGGGGCGTGGAAGACGGAGCCCGCCAGGCCGTAGCCGACGAGTCCGACGCGGAGAGGGGCGTTGGCAGTCATGCAAACCACTTAAGCAACGCTGTTGCCAAAGTGCAAGCTATGGGGACAATGGTCGGGTGAACAGGAGCAACACCAGGGGCGGCGGCGGTGCGAACCTGCCGACCCTGCGCCACCACAACGCCTCGCTCGTGCTCGACCTGCTGCGCGTGGCCGGTGAGCGCGGGATCAGCAGGCTGGAGCTCGCCGAGCGCACCGGACTCACCCCGCAGGCCGTCAGCAAGATCACCGGCAGGCTGCGCGCGGAAGGGCTGGCGGCCGAGGCCGGTCATCTCGCCTCCACGGGCGGCAAGCCCCGCACGGTGCTGCGGCTGGTTCCGGACGCGGGGTACGCCGTCGGGCTCCACCTGGACCGCGACGAACTGACGGCCGTCCTGGTCGATCTGTCCGGCACCCCGGTCGGCACCCGGACCACCCCTCTCGACCTCGGCGCTCCGGCCGCCGAGGTCGTCGCGACCGCGGCCCGTGCGGTCCAGACGGTACGGGCAGGGGCGCCCCGGACCCAGGACCGGCCGGTCTTCGGCGTGGGGGTCGCGATGCCGGGCCCCCTGGACCACCGGGCCGGGGTACTGCACCGCGTCACCGGGTTCCCGCAGTGGGACGGCTACCCCCTGCGGGACGCGCTCGCCGAGCGGACCGGGCTGCCCGTCGTCCTCGACAAGGACACCAACGCCGCCGCCCTCGGCCTCGCCCTGCGCGAACGCGGCGCGGCCGACTTCGCGTATCTGCACCTGGGCACCGGTCTCGGCGCCGGGATCGTCCTCGGCGGGACGGTGCACCGCGGAGCCCGTACCGGCGCGGGGGAGTTCGGCCACCAGACCCTTCAGCTCGACGGCCCCCCGTGCGGCTGCGGCGGGCGGGGCTGCATCGAGGCGCTCTGCCTGGCCGCCGTGGCCCGCGGAGACATCGCCGAGGCGGCCCGGGTCCTCGGGGCGGGCGCCGCCAACCTCGTCGGGCTGCTCGACATCGACCGGGTCGTCCTCGGCGGCCGTACCGTCGCCGCCGACGAGGACACGTACGTACGCGGGGTGCGTGCCGTGATCGAGGAGCGCGCCCGCCGGGACGGCACCGGCGCCGCGGTGCCGGTCACCGTCGCGGGCGGCGGCGACCGCCCGGTCGCCGAAGGGGCCGCCCAGCTGGTCCTGGCGCCCGTGTTCGGCCGGGTGGGCGAGGGCGGGGACCAGGGCTGAACGAGTGCGGGGCGGGGCCGGTCGAGGGGTTTGTGACGCCCGAACGGGCGTTTCTTCCCCTTCCTCGGTGGCATCCCCCCGCTCGTGCGTGGCAGCGTCGCGTCCACAGTCGGTGGCCTTCCCGCCCCGACCGTTCGCGAGCAGCAAAGGGTGTCCCCCTATGCCCCCCAAAACCCCCGCACGACTGCGCGACGGCCGTGCCCTCACCAGCCTCGGGCTCGCAGCGGGCCTGGCCGTTCCCGTCGTCGTCCTCGGAGGCCCGGCCGCGATGGCCGTCCCGGTCACGGCGCCGGCGACCCCTTCCGCGGCCGTCGGCCTGCCTGATGCCGGACAGCCCGTCTGCGGCGATCCGGACGGCGAGGACTTCCCGATCGACACCAGGATCCACGGTGGCCCGGACACCTATGCGTCCGGCGGCGGCTACGGGACCTGGTACCTCGACCTGACCAACACGACGGCCGAGTCCTGCCACTCCATCCACCCCGTGCTGGTCCTGACCGACGAGGACCGGACGCTGACCCCCGAGCAGATCCAGCTGGAGTTCACCGAACGCGCGCACCCCGACGAGGAACACCGGGTCACCTGGGAGTCGACCGACCGGGACGAGCAGATCGGTGTCTTCGGCAGCGGCGAGGAGGACGAATTCGCAGGCTTCACCGTCCCCGCGAGGAAGACCGTCACCGTGGAGGTCCGGATGGCGTTCACCTCCGACACCCGGCCCGGCCGGGTCACGGCGAACGCGGCCATCGTCCAGCGGCGCTCCGCGAAGGACGAGCAGAAGCAGGCGGGCGGCACCGCCGACGGCGACTGGGTGGGGGAGTCGGCCGACTACCCCTTCGACATCGTCGAGGGCGACATCGACGGCGGAACCGACATCGACACGGGCAGCACCGACACCGACAGCGACACGGGCAGCACCGACACCGACACCGACACGGGCAGCACCGACAGCGGCACCGGAACGGACCGGGGCACCGGCACGGACAGCGGCACCGGCACGGATACCGGCAGCCCGCGGCGTGACGCTGCGGGCAACCCCCTGCCCGAACTCGCCCGCACCGGCGAGCGGTACGCCGCGCTGGCCGGCCTCGGGGCCGGGGCGCTGCTCCTCGGCGGAGCCGCCGCGCTGATCCACGCCCGGCGCCTGCGCCGCGGCCGCCGCTGAGCCCCACGACGGGTTTCCCTTGATCAACCAGTTCCGTCCGGCCGAACGGGCACCCTAAAATCAAGGACGTCGGCGCTGCACAGCGCGGTGCCGCCGGCGTCCGGCACCCCGAGTGCACAGTGCGTACGGCAGGAGCCCGTCCCATGGCAGAGCGCAAGCCGATCGAATCCTGGCTGACCGACATGGACGGGGTCCTGATCCACGAAGGCACGCCGATCCCCGGAGCCGACGCCTTCATCAAGCGGTTGCGGGAGTCCGGACTGCCGTTCCTGGTCCTGACCAACAACTCCATCTACACGGCCCGCGACCTGCACGCCCGCCTCAAGCGCATGGGCCTGGACGTGCCGGTGGCGAACATCTGGACCTCGGCCCTGGCCACCGCCCAGTTCCTGGACGACCAGCGGCCGCAGGGCACCGCGTACGTCATCGGCGAGGCGGGGCTCACCACCGCGCTGCACGACATCGGCTACGTCCTCACCGACCACGAGCCCGACTACGTGGTGCTCGGCGAGACGCGCACGTACAGCTTCGAGGCGCTCACCAAGGCGATCCGGCTGATCAACGGCGGGGCCCGCTTCATCTGCACCAATCCGGACGAGACCGGCCCGTCCGCCGAGGGCCCGCTGCCCGCCACCGGCTCCGTCGCCGCACTGATCACCAAGGCCACCGGCAAGGCCCCGTACTTCGCGGGCAAGCCCAACCCGCTCATGATGCGGACCGGACTCAACGCGATCGGCGCCCACTCCGAGACGTCCGCCATGATCGGCGACCGGATGGACACCGACGTGCTCGCCGGTCTCGAGGCCGGCATGCAGACGTTCCTGGTGCTCACCGGGCTCACCACGCACGCCGACATGGACCGCTACCCGTTCCGGCCGTCCACCGTCGTCGACTCGATCGCGGACCTGGTCGAACTCGTCGACCTGCCCGTGGAGTAACCGTCCCGGGCCGGAGGTCACCCGACCGGCCCACAGCGGATGCGGGGAGCAGTGACGCAGGTGAATCTGCCATCAGGAGGTTTACGATGCGTTCACTGCCCCTCACATTCTGTGCCACCCTGGCGGCCGCGACCATAGCCCTGCCCGCGTCCGCCGCACTGGCCGATTCCGAGACCAGGAACCACAAGGGTTCGGTCTCGGTCAGCCCGTCCACCGTCTCCCCCGGCGGGGAGGTCGAACTCCGGGTCGACGCCTGCGGGAAGAGCAGGTCGGCCACGGGGAACTCCGAAGCCTTCGTCTCCGAAGCGCGCTTCGCACCGGCCGACGGCAAAGGCCTCTTCGCCGAGGCCCGGATCCGCTCCGACGCCGCACCCGACGACTACGAGGTCTGGGTGACCTGCAAGGACGGCCACGGCAAGGCGACCGGCACCTTCACCGTCGTCCACCACAGCCGCCCCTCGCCCGTCGCCCCCGTCCGGGCCGGCGGCGGAGGCACCGCGACCCTCGCCGAACAGGCCGGCACCGAGCAGAGCGGTCCCGGGACCCGGCACGCGGTGATCGGGCTCGCCCTCGGCGCCGCAGCGGCCGTGACCGTCGCGTTCCGCAGTGCGCGACGCCGACGTTCGGCGCGGGACTGACATGCCGGCCTCCGACCGCCCCGCAGGATCCGGGCGGTTGCTGACCGGCGTCGCGTGGGCCGTCCTCCTGCTGGGGCTGTGGCTGTGGGGCCGTGAGGCCACCGACGGCAGCTCGGCGCCGACGACCGGTGACGTCGCCGCGGTGGGGCGCCCCCTGGGCGTACCGCTGCCACCGGCGCACGAACCCCTCGACGGGGCCACGCCGCAGCGGGTCGAGATCCCCTCGATAGGGATCGAGGCACCTGTCGTCGGACGCGGCCTCGACACCTCGGGTGCCATCGACCCGCCCCCGTACGAGATGCCGCAGACCGTCGGCTGGTACGACAGCGGCACCGAGCCCGGCACCAAGGGCGCGGCGCTCTTCGTCGGACACGTCGACACCGAGACGAAGCCGGCCGTCTTCTACGGGCTCAGCGCGGCCCGGCCCGGCGAGAAGATCAGGGTGAGCCGGTCCGACGGGACGGTCGCCGAGTTCACCATCGACGACGTGCAGGTCGTCACCCGGGAACGCTTCGACGCCGAGAAGGCCTACGGGCCCCGCGCGGACGGGCGGGCGGAGCTCCGGCTGATCACCTGCGGCGGCACGTACGACCGGAAGTCCCACGCGTACACGGCCAACGTGGTCGTCTCCGCGTATCTGACGGGCGAGAAGCGCGGCGCGGCCAGGAGCAGCGCCTGAGGCGGGACCCGGCACGCACACCGGGCCCGGCCGGCGGCCCGCTCCCCCTCGGAGTCGCCGGCCGGGCCGGTCCTCGACCGCGGTGCCCGGACTGCGGGAGAAGCCCGGCACAGCACGGGAGGTCGGTGGTCCGCACTGCAGGACACTGTAGGGCGGGGGACCGGCGCGGCCCAGTGGGTTTCTGACAGGACGTCCGGGTCCGAAGGAGACGTCCACCGCCCGGAGCGCTGTGCCAGGATGGATCCGACCGGTAGTACATCGCTGCGAGGGGGAATGGATGTACGGCAGTTACACCGGCCGGTCCGACGCGCGCACGCGCGCGAGGACGACCGGTCCGAGGGCCGGTACGGCAGCCGTGATCGGGGCGGTCCTGCTGCTCGCCGGATGCTCCTCGTCCGATGACGGGGACAAGAACGCGCCCGCCGCCGTCGACCAGCAGCCCAAGGGGACCGACCCGTACTGGGTCAACCCCGACGGGAACGCGGCGAAGCAGGTGGCCTCCTACGTGGAGGACGGCGACAGGAAGAACGCCGACCTGATCCGGAAGATCGCCGAGCAGCCGGTGGGCGAGTGGATCGGTCCGGACAATCCGCAGGAGGCGGCGAAGGGCTTCACCGAGGCCGCCGAGAAGGCCGACCGGGACGCCCTGCTGGTCCTGTACAACATCCCGCACCGGGACTGCGGACAGTTCTCCAAGGGCGGGGCGGCGGACGGCGACGCGTACCGGGCCTGGGTGGAGAGCGTCGCCAAGGGCATCGGGGACCGCCGGGCGACGGTCGTCCTCGAACCGGACGCGCTGCTGCACCTGGTCGACGGATGCACCCCGCAGGAGTTCCACGAGGAGCGGTACGACCTGCTGAAGGGCGCGGTCGTGCGGCTGAAGCAGCAGCCGGGCACCACGGTCTACGTGGACGCGGGCAACGCGGGGTGGCAGACGCCCGACGCGCTGTTCCAGCCCCTGCAGAGGGCGGGCGTCGGGGAGGCCGACGGCTTCGCCGTCAACGTGTCCAACTTCCAGACGACGGCGGCCAGTACCGAGTTCGGCAAGCAGTTGTCCGCGAAGGTGGGCGACAAGCCCTTCGTGATCGACACGAGCCGCAACGGCAACGGCCCGTACGACGGCGGCGACCCCGCCGAGAACTGGTGCAACCCGCCGGGACGGGCGCTGGGCGAGCCCCCGACGACCGAGACGGGCGACGACCTGGTCGACGCGTACCTGTGGGTCAAACGGCCGGGCGAGTCGGACGGCGACTGCAAGGGCGGGCCCAAGGCGGGCGACTGGTGGGCCGAGTACGCGCTGGGCCTGGCCCGCAACACGAAGTAGCCGAGGGCCCCGTGCGGCCTGCGCGGCCGCACGGGGAGCCTTCGGGCAGGGGTCCTAGGGGACCTCGACCCAGGTGCCCTCGGACGGCGTGCCCTGGTCGTCCGTGACGAAGAGCATGTACCAGCCCGACGGGACCAGTGCCCGGTTCTTCGGGACCTTCACCGTGACGCTGTCCGCGGACTTCTCCAGGTCCAGCGCGATCGACCGCTGGTCCGTGTCCGTGACGTGGGTGACCGCACTCGGCCGCATCAGCTTCGCCGAGGCGATGGAGGACGCGTGCTGCGTCGTGAACAGCCCCGTGCCGCCCCGCTTGATCCGCTTCGGGCCCGCCGTCAGTTCCGGTCGGGCATCGCGGTACAGGTACGGCGGCGTGTAGATCTCGATGCGCTGCTCGAACGTGCCGGGCCGCGTGTTCGACTCGTCCGAGTAGAGCGAGTCCGAACCGAAGATCATGACCCGTCCGTCGGGCAGCAGGACCGAGCCGGAGTGGTAGTTGCGGCCCACCGCCGGGTCCGCGACCCGCTTGTACGTGTCCGACTTCGCGTCGTACAGCCGGGCCTGCAGACTGTCCGAACCGCCGCGCCCGCGATAGTCGTTGGAGCCGCCCGTGACCAGCAGGGAGTCGTCGGGGAGGAGGGAGGCGCTCGGGTAGCGGGTGCCCTCGGACAGGGAAGCGCCGTCCTTGAACCTGGGGTCGTCCTCCCGGAGGTCGACCAGCCGCGACTTCTCGCTGGACTTCTCCGACTCGCCGACGCCGCCACCGCCGATCACCATGAACTTCTCGTCCTGGGCGGGAGGGAGCCGTACGGTCGCCGACGTCTCCATCTTGTCCGGGTCGCTGAGGCCGGGGATCTTCTCGAATTTGTTAGACTCCAGGTCCCAGATGCCGGGGGCGCGGCCGACGTTCGCGGGGCCGTAGCCGGCGTTGGAGCCGGAGTAGAAGAGCTTGCCGCTGTTCAGCAGGAAGACCGCCGGGTAGGTGGGGAACTTCCGGACGATGCCGGTGTACTCCCACTCCTTGGTCTTCGGGTCGTAGATCTCGTCCTTGCCGGGGACTATCTGCCCGATCTCGTCCAGGCCGGAGAGCGCGAGGACCTTGCCGTCCTTGAGCGTGGTCAGCGTGGGGTACCAGCGGGCCTCGTTCATCGGGTCGACGGTGATGTACTTCTCCGCCACCGGATCGAACTCGTAGGCCTCCTTGATGCCCTGGAAGTCCTTCTTGTCCAGGGCCAGCTTCTGCGCGATCCCGTATACGTTCCGGGTGTCGGAGCCCGACAGGCCGGCGATCCGGTAGTTGTCCTCGGTGCCCGTCTCGTACTTCGCACCGGACTTCTGCGCCTCGACGTAGATCCGGCCCAGCCCAGGGTCGTTGCGCAGGAAGGCGCCGGTCTGCTTGTCGAAGACCTTGGTGGCCTTCTCCACGAGCACCGGGTCCTTGGTGACGAACGTCCGGCCGTTCTCCTTGCCCGTGAAGCGGGTGCCCGCGGGCAGCGTGATCGGCTTGTCGGGGTCCTCGTTGTGGACGATCATCAGGCCGCCGGCCT
Source organism: Streptomyces sp. NPDC059499 (assembly GCF_042749285.1). Taxonomy (NCBI): domain Bacteria; kingdom Bacillati; phylum Actinomycetota; class Actinomycetes; order Kitasatosporales; family Streptomycetaceae; genus Streptomyces; species Streptomyces sp. NPDC059499. The sequence goes on along the minus strand of NZ_JBHYTT010000003.1, from coordinate 487,211 downwards.
TGGTGACGTCACCCTTGAGCTTCTCGTACTGCTTCGTGCCGCCGGCTATGAGGAGCTTGCCGTCGGGCAGTTGCGTGTGGCCCGCGCAGAACATGTCCTTCGGCGTCGCGATGTTCTTGTACGTGTTCGCCTTCGGGTCCCACAGCACGGAGCGGAAGCTCTTCGCGTCGAAGTTCTTCTGGTTGTTCCCCGAGCCCGCGACGAGCAGCACCTTGCCGGTGTGCAGCAGCGCCGCGTGGATCGTGTTGATCCGGTACTCGGAGGGAATGTCCAGGAAGTCCCAGTGGCCGTTCTCCGCCTTGTACTCCGGCTTGTTGATCGTGTACTCGTGGTAGCGCTCGGTGCCGACGCGGTACAGCCACGGACCGTTCGCGCCCGCGAGCGCCAGAACCACCGCCGTACTGATCGCCAGACGGCGGGTACGGCGGCTCGGACGGTACTTCATTGCTTACGTCCCCCAAGGGCGATCTGCATGGTCTGGTCGTTCCCGGCCCAGGTGGGCTGCTCCTGCGGAGCGTGCTCCGGCCGGGGGGTGCCGGGGCCGCCCCGGCGCTTCTTCTTCTTCGCGGCGCGGACGGAGTGCCGCCAGCCGAAGATCGGTGCCGCGGTGATCAGCAGGGCCAGGCAGGCCCAGGTCAGCATGGCCGGGTGGTTGTGCCCGTTGAAGAAGGACGCGGCGATCGACCCACCGAAGACCAGGATGAAGAACAGGTGGATACGGAAGGTGCCGAAGAGGGTGTCCGGGCTGGACGAGTCGCCCTTGGGCGTCACCACGAACGAGCTCTTGCGGCGCAGCACCGCGTCCATCAGCGAGCGGGCGTAGATCGGCGCGGAGAGTGCGGACATCACCATGCCGGCCAGGCCGCCGGAGCCCTCGGGCTCGTGCGGCGAGACGTTGTGGCGGCGGTTCCAGATGTAGAGGCCGATCTGGAGCGCGGAGGCGTTGCCGTACAGCATCATCCAGATCACCGGGTCGATCTGCACACCGGAGGCGCCCATGCCCAGGAACAGGGCGCAGCTCAGTGCCGCGAGGATCCAGTTCATCGCGGACATCGGGTAGAAGATGATCATCATCGTGTAGTTGAAGAGCTTGCCCGCGGGGAGCGAGAACCAGCCCTTCCAGTACTGCTTGAGGATCGTCTCGTACGTGCCCCGGGACCAGCGCAGCTGCTGGGTGAAGAAGTCCGTCCACGCGGTCGGGCCCTCGCCGACGGCCAGGACGTCCGGGGTGTAGACGGAGCGCCACTTCTTTCCGGTGAGAGGGTTGCGGTGGCGGTGGATCTCGAAGCCGGTGGCCATGTCCTCGGTGATCGAGTCGTACAGACCGCCGATCTGCTTGAGGGCCGAGATGCGTACGGCGTTGCTCGTGCCGACGAACATGGGTGAGCCGTAGCGGTTGCCGGCGCGCTGGATCAGCGCGTGGAAGAGGAACTGCTGGGACTCCGCGGCCTTCGTGACGAACGTGTCGTAGTTGCCGTAGACCTGCGGGCCGATGACGAAGCCGATGTCCGGGTCGCGGAAGTAGCCGAGCATCCGCTCCAGGTAGTTGGGCAGCGGGATGTGGTCGGTGTCCACGGACGCGAAGAAGTCGTAGGCGTCGCCGTGCGCGTCGAGCCAGGCGTTGTAGTTGCCGTGCTTGGTCTTGGCGCGGTGCGGGCCCTTGGCCTGGTTCCAGTGCGCGACGCCCTTGCGGGAGAAGTGGTGCACCCCGAGCCGGGCGCAGACCTCCTTCACCGCGGGGTCGTCGCCCTCGTCCAGCAGCCAGACGTGCATCAGTCCGCGGTGCCTGATCCTCACCGCTGCCTCGAGCGTCTTCGTCACCATCTCCAGGGGCTCCTTGCCCGGGACGAAGGAGGTGAGGAAGGCGACCCGGGTACCGGTCTCCGGGACGACGGGGACCGGGTCACGGGCCACCAGCGTCGCGTGCGCGTTCGACAGGACGTTCATCGTGCGGAAGAGCTCGATCAGGCCGATCGAGACGAGCATGACGATGTCGAGGATGAGCAGCGTGTCGTTCTTGAGGTTCGGGTCGCGCTCCGTCCAGTGCTCGGGCTGCATCAGCCAGGCGAAGAGGCCGAGCGAGAGGAGCGGTGCCGCACCCAGCAGCAGGGCCGCGCGGATCCGGTGCGGCTCCTGCGAGAGGAGCGAGCGGTACTGGACGGTGTACGGCCGGGTCGGGTCGGGCTGGGTCAGAGGCCCGGCGAGCCGGCTGTAGTGCTCGTAGTCGTAGCGCGGCAGCGCCTTCTTCGTACGCCGCCGTGATCCCCCGGTGCGCAGCTGCGGCGGTATCCGCAGCTGTGTCGTCCGGGAAGGGTCGTTGTCGTGCCGGTCGCCTGGCGGCGTCGACGTCATGGTCATCCCCCCGCACGCAAGCCGTCTGCGTGGTTGATCGGTCAATTCGTCCGCGGCCGGGTCCCCTCGTTCACCACGTCCGCACTCTGTGAAGGGCCACCGTCCACACAGACATGGAATGGAACCCTTCCGGTTGCATGATGCCTCCTCGGCGTCAACGCCCGAGCGGGACCCCCACCCCGCGGGCAAAGCAACCGGAACGCTTGCTTCCGTCGTCTCAACTGCATGGCGCCGAAGCCTCCTTGGCGTCGACGGCACCAGGACAGATTGTCCGACCTGTGGCGTGATCGCAAGGGTGAAACAGGCTGTTTACCGGGCATACGCACGATTTGGGTGACGTGTGTGAAGGGGCGTGCGGAGGTGGTTGCCGGCGCCACGGAACCGCGCTGCTCCCGGGTATACGAACAAGACCCCCTCACGCTCGGTGAGGGGGTCTTGCTGGTGCGTGCGCCGTCAGGGACTCGAACCCCGGACCCGCTGATTAAGAGTCAGCTGCTCTAACCAACTGAGCTAACGGCGCCTGCTGACCTGGAGAACTCTACCCGATCCGCCGGAGTGCTCCTGACCGATTCCCGGCCGGTACGGCCTGTCGGATGGTCGTTTTTTCCCTTTGGTCCGTCAACATGAGAAATGTCTGTCGTGAAGTTGAGATACGGAAGATCTGACGGTTGCGGAGGGGAAGAGGGAGTGGCATGACTGTGCCGGTCTTCGAGGAGTACGAACCCGCCATCGACTGCGGCTGCGCCGGGTGCGCCCGGCAGCGGCGCGCCGCCGCCGCGCTGCCGGTGAGGTACGGCGGCCACCCGGCCGCCCACGGCGCGCGGCGCGCGCTGGTGCTGGTCACCGCGGCCGGAATGGTCCTGTCCTGCGGGGCGGCCGAGGCGGCGTCCCTGGCCCACTGGAGTACGGGGGCCACCGGGGCCGCGGACCCCCAGCCCGTCACCCCGCAGGGCTCGGTCGGGCCCCTGAACGGCACCGGAGCCCCGGGGCCGCCGTCCGGGCCCGGCTCCGTGCCACGCGCGACGACCCGGACCGCCATCATGGACCGCGCCAAGAAGTGGGTGTCCTCGAAGGTCCCCTACAACATGGAGAAGTACTGGTCCGACGGGTACCGGCAGGACTGCTCCGGCTACGTGTCCATGGCCTGGAACCTCGGCAGCAACGAGTGGACCGGCAGCCTCGCCACGTTCGGGACGAAGATCTCCCGGGCCGATCTGCAGCCCGGCGACATGCTGCTCTTCCACAACCTGGCCGACCCCGCGGTGGGCTCGCACGTCACGATCTTCGGCGGCTGGAGCGACAGCACGCACAGTCACTACCTGGCCTACGAGCAGACCCGCCCGCACACCCGCAAGGCGACGACGCCCATGGCGTACTGGAGCAACTCGTCCAAGTACGTCGCGTACCGCCACAAAGGCCTCACAAGCGGAACGAGCGGCAGCGGGTCGGGCACCGCGTTCCCCGGGGTGAAGAAGTTCGGTTCCGGGGCCAACAACGCGCATGTGACCCGGCTCGGGAAGATGCTCATCGCCCAGGGCGGCAAACGCTTCTACAAGCAGGGCGCCGGGCCGCGCTGGAGTGACGCGGACAAGCGCGCCACGCAGGCGTTCCAGAAGGCGCAGGGGTGGAAGGGCAAGGAGGCGGACGGCATCCCCGGCCCGGACACCTGGAAGCTGCTGGTCAAGGGCAACGGGCGGAGGATTCCCGCCGCCGGGTCCGGCGGCAGCCCGAGCGCCGCCCCGGCGTATCCCGGGCGCGGCGTGTTCAGGCCTGGGCAGTCCAGCAGCCATGTCCTCAGGCTCGGCACCCAGTTGGTGGCGAAGGGATACGGCGCGCAGTACGTGACGGGCCCCGGCCGGAAGTGGACGGAGGCGGACCGCCGCAACGTCGAGGCGTTCCAGCGGGCCCAGGGCTGGCGCGGAGGCGCGGCCGACGGGTATCCGGGGCCGGAGACCTGGCGGCGGCTCTTCGCGTGAGGGCGGAGACACGGTAGCGGCGGTGTGGGAACGGAACGGACATGACGGAGGCTGGAATGCGATCCACGGAGAACGAGTGGGCCGGGGAGCCGGCGGCAGCCGGGTGCGACGAGCCGGGCGCGGTACCGGTGCCCGGTGCCGCGCCGGGTGGTGCTGTGCCTGATGCGGTGCCGGGCCCGGGGCCGGACGAGTCGCCGACCGGGTGCCCGGCGCAGGCCGAGGTGCCCGCGACCGGTGCGCGGGACGTGCCGGTGGCTGCCGAGCCGGTGCCGGTGCCGGCAGGTGTGGGTGTGGGTGTGGGTGTGGGTGTGGTGCCCGGACCCGGCGCGGGCGAGGCGTGGGGGGCCGGCCCTGCCGTCGCCCCCGTCACCGGTCACGCGCTTGCCGTGAAGCCGGATCCGGCTTCGGCTCTCGCGGTGGCTGTCGTGCAGGACTCGGGGGCCGTGGTGTCGCCGGATCCGGGAGCGACGGCTGTCGTGGCGCGCCCCGGTGAGGGCGGCCCGGCGGACCACGAACCGGATCCCGGCCCGCATCCCGGCCCGGATCCCAGGACCGATACGGAGACGGAGACGGAGACGGAGACGGAGACCGGGATCCGGCACGAAACCCGGCCCGAGACAGTTCCGGGTGCGGTGTTCGGGCTGTCCACCCCGATGAGCCGGAGTGCCGGGGTGACCGGGGCGGTCCTCGCCGCCGGCGCGCCGGGGGAGTGGGACCGGATGGGTGACGGCGGCGCGAGGCCCGGGTGGTGGGACTCGGCCCACGCCCCGGAAGGAGCCGCGGGCAACGGGGACCCGGGTGCGTGGTGGGGGGCAGGCCGGCGGCAGTCCGTCATCGCCAACGAGACGACCGCACCCATCCCCGTACACCTCCTCTTCCGTGACGACGACAGCCACGGCGGCCACGACAGCAAGCCCACCGGTGCCGCAACCGGAACCGGAATCAGCACCAGCACCGGAACCGGTCCTGGTGCCGACGCCGGCGCCGGTGTCGCGGTGCGGCCCCCCGGTGTCCGGCGGCCGCCCGTGCCGCGTTCGCCCCAGGAGCAGTCGCCCACCCGGCCCGCGCCCCTCGCCGATCCCAAGCTCGCCGAGCGGCCCGGGCCCGTGCTCCCCGGGTGGACCGCGCTGCTCACCGCGGCGGCCGGAACCGGCGCCGCACTCGCCCTGCTCTGGTGGACCGGCGCACTTCCCCCTGCCGTGACCGGCCGTCTCGGGATCGGCGCCCGCCCGTACGACGGCATCGGTACCGGGACCTGGGCGCTGCTCGCGCTCCCGGCGACCGTGGTGCTCCTCGCGCTCTGCGGTCTCGGACGCGGCCGGGTCGGGTACGCCTCGGTGCTCACCCTGTTCGGCGAGTACCGGGGCACCGCCCGGCGTACCGGTCTGATCTGGGTCTCCCCGCTCCTGCTGCGCCGCCGCGTCGACGTACGCCTGCGGCACTGGCGCAGTGAACCGCTGCCCGCCGTGGACGCGAGCGGGACCGCCCTGCGCGTCGTCGTCCTCGTCGTCTGGCGGATCAAGGACACCGTGCGGGCCGCGCTCGGTGTCGCGGACCACGAGCAGTACCTGAGGGACCAGGTGGAGGCGGCGCTCGCGCGCGTGCTCTCGCAGTTGCCCGCCGACGCCTTCCACGAGGAGACCCGGACCCTGCGCGACGCCGAGACCGTCGGCGACGCGCTGACCCGGATGCTGAAGGCGGACTGCGTACCGGTGGGCATCGAGGTGTACTCCGCGCAGCCGACCGGGATCGAGTACGCCCCGGAGGTCGCGGCGGCGATGCAGCGGTGCCGGGTGGCGGCCATCGACGCCAAGCACCGGGACGGCGTGCTGACCTCCGTGGTCGACGCGGTGGACGACACCGTCCGGCGGCTGACCTCGCGCGGCATCGTCGAGCTCGACGCCTACGAACACAAGGCGCTGGTCAGGGATCTGACGGTGGCCTTCTACACCGGTCGCAGCGGCGGGGAAGGGGCCTGACGGGCCCCGGGGGCCCGGCGGCGGCCGGCCGAAACCGTTCCCACATTGGTCTGGACATGTCCATGCCGCGTCAATAATCTGGGACTTGGTCTAGACCGCACAACTTGCGCGCAGCAAGAGCCCCCGGAACATCCCCCACGTTCTCTAGGAGCGACACAGCATGCGGAAAAGGGCAAGCGCGGCCGTCATCGGCCTTGCGATAGCGGGCGTCTCCATGTTCGCGACCGGCAGTGCCAGTAGCCACGGCTACACGGACACCCCCATCAGCCGGCAGAAGCTCTGTGCCAACGGCACCGTCACCAACTGCGGAAACATCCAGTGGGAGCCGCAGAGCGTCGAGGGGCCCAAGGGCTTCCCGGCGGCAGGACCCGCGGACGGCAAGATCTGTTCCGGCGGGAACGGTCAGTTCGCCCAGCTCGACGACCCGCGTGGCGGCAGCTGGCCCGCCACCAAGGTCACCGGCGGGCAGGGCTACGGCTTCCGCTGGCAGTTCACCGCGCGTCACTCCACGTCCGACTTCCGGTACTACATCACCAAGAACGGCTGGAACTCCAGCCAGCCGCTCACCAGGGCCGCGCTGGAGTCGCAGCCCTTCATGACGGTGCCCTACGGGAACCAGCAGCCCCCGGCCACGCTGACCCACCAGGGGACCATCCCCACCCAGAAGACCGGGAAGCACATCATCCTGGCCGTCTGGAACGTCGCGGACACCACCAACGCGTTCTACGCGTGCTCCGATGTCCAGTTCTGAGGCGTAGCCGGGTAACCGGCAGCACACAGCACAGTGGGCGGTCTCCGTTTACGGAAACCGCCCACTGTGTTGTCTGTGCGCCGTCAGGGACTCGAACCCCGGACCCGCTGATTAAGAGTCAGCTGCTCTAACCAACTGAGCTAACGGCGCCTGGTGACTCGAAAATAATACCTGGTCCTCAGGGGTGCTGGTGACACGTGCCCGCGTCACCCCGGTGGCCCCGTCTCCCACGGCCGAGGCGCCCTTCTCGCAGGGAAAGTCAGTTTCTTTCGTAAGTGATCTTCATTTTTGCGCAGCTCTTTGTAGGGTGAGTCCCGTGACGAAACGACGACTCTCTCAGGTGGCCGAGTACGCGGGTGTCAGCGAGGCGACGGTCAGCCGTGTCCTCAACGGCAGCCCCGATGTGGCGAGCACGACCCGCGAGGCGGTGCTGAGCGCGCTGGACGTGTGCGGCATCGAGCGCCCGCTCCGCTACCGCGCCGAACGGGCCGCACTGATCGGCCTGGTCGTACCGGATCTGCAGAACCCGATCTTCTCCGCGTTCGCCGAGGCCCTGTGCGGGCTCCTCAACAAGCGCGGGCTCATACCCGTGCTCTGCACCCGGACCGCCGACGGCGTCTCCGAGGCCCACTACATCGAGATGCTGCTCCAGCAGAACATCGGCGGCATCGTGTTCATCGGCGCCAGTTATGCCGACGCCGGCCCGGAACACGGCCGTGTACTGCGGGAACGCAAGGTTCCGATGGTGCTGCTCAACGCCGCGGACGAGAACCTCGGCGTCGCGCAGGTCAGGGTGGACGACGCGCTTGCCGCGGACCAGGCGCTGACCCATCTCGCGGCCCTGGGGCACGAACGGATCGGCATGGTCCTCGGCCCGGTGGGACACGTTCCCTCGGCCAGGAAACTCGCCGGTTTCGCCGCCTTCTGCGCACGCTCGGGCGTCGCCCCGGACGAGTGGCGGCGACGGGTGGCCCATGCGCTGTTCACGATGGAGGGCGGTGCCACCGCGCTGCCCCGGCTGCTGGCCGAAGGGGTCACCGGCATCGTTTGCGCCAGCGACGCACTCGCGCTCGGAGCGGTGCGGGGAGCCCGCCGCCAGGGGGTGTCCGTGCCGCGGGACCTCTCCGTGGTGGGCTTCGACGATTCCCCGTTCATGGTGGCCACGGACCCGCCGCTGACCACCGCGCGGCAGCCGATCCTGGCGATGGCCTCGGCGGTGGTCGCCTCGCTCATGACGCAGATCGACGGCCATGCGGGCGCAAACGACCTGATGATGTTCGACACCGAGCTCATCGTCCGGGGCTCCACGGCCGCCCGGCCCCGCTGAGCCGCCGGGGGCTCGCGGGGGAACCCCGTCCGTGTTTCTCCCGCAAGCCTCAGACATTAATTTCTTGCGTAGATGCATTGACTTCTTGCGTAACCGGCTTCTACCTTCAGCGCAGCTCAGTGCTCGGGGTCCGACAGCCCCGCAGTGGACCTCGAGGAAGGCACGATTCGCATGGATGGCATGCCCGGCATCAGCAGACGTCAGGTTCTCGGTTCGGCGACGGCCGTCGCTCTGGCCCTCGCGCTCACGGCCTGCGGCGGCTCCGCTCCCTCGTCCTCCGGTGTGGACAAGAACGGTGTGGTCACGGTCGTCGTGAACGGCATGCCGGCCAAGACGCAGCCGGTCGACCGCAAGAACTTCGCGGAGGACGTCAAGGCGTTCGAGAAGAGTCACCCGAAGATCAAGATCGACGCCCGTGAGGGCCAGATGGACCCCAAGACCTTCGCGGCCAAGCTCGCGGGCGGTCAGCTCGAGGACGTGTACTACGTCTATTTCACCGACCCCGCCGGACTGATCGAACGCCGTCAGGCGGCCGACATCAGCAAGTACGTCGGGGACGTGCCGTACTTCAAGGACATCGACCCGGCGCTGATGAAGGTCTTCAAGGACGCCGACGGCAAGACCTACGGCCTTCCGACCGGCAACTACTCGCTGGGCCTGCTCTACAACCGCGCCCTGTTCACGAAGGCGGGACTCGACCCCGACAAGCCCCCGGCCACCTGGGAGGAGGTGCGCACGGCCGCCAGGAAGATCAGCGCGCTCGGTGACGGCACCGTCGGGTACGCCGACTACAGCAAGAACAACCAGGGCGGCTGGCACCTCACCTCGTGGATCTACTCCATGGGCGGCGATGTCGCGAGCAGGCAGGACGGCAGGTGGAAGGCGGCGTTCAACAGCGACGCGGGACGCAGGGCACTCCAGGCGCTGCACGACATGCGCTGGACCGACAAGAGCATGGGCACCCGCCAGCTGCTGGAGATAGGCGACGTCCAGAAGATGATGGGCGCCGGGAAGCTCGGGATGTACATGGCAGGTCCCGACAACATCCCCACCATCGTCAAGCAGTTCGAGCGGGAGTACGAGGAGTACGGCCTGGCGGCACTGCCGGGCAACGCGACCCTCGGTGGCGGCGACGGCTTCATGTTCAACCCGAAGGCGTCCCCGGAGAAGATCAGGGCCGGACTCCAGTGGGTCCAGTGGAAGTACCTGAGGAGCCCCGAGCGCGAGGCGGTGGACAGCAAGCGGGCCAAGGCCGACGGCGTACCCATCGGGCTGCCGCAGCCGAGGCTCTTCGCCGGTGAGACGCAGGCGAAGGTCGACGAGATCCGCGCGGAGTACGCCAACACCCCGGTGGAGAACTACCGGCCGTTCGTCGAACGCAACGCGCAGGTGGAGACCAAGGTCGAGCCGCCCAACGCCCAGCAGCTCTACACGGTCCTCGACGGGGTCATGCAGTCCGTGCTGACCAAGGAGGACGCCGACATCGACGCTCTCCTCGCGGAGGCGGCGAAGAAGGCCGACGTCATCCTCGCCCCGGTGAAGTGACCGTGCCCGCCCAGCAGCTCTCCTCCGCCGTGGCGAAGAGCACCGACGAGGACGCGCCGCCGTCCGCACCCCGGCCCCCGGCCGGCGTGCGGCCGTCGGCCGGGGCGGGGAACTCCCGCCTCGGCCGGGCGGTGCGCGAGAACCTGGTCGCGTACCTCTTCCTGGCCGCCGGTGTCCTCTGCTTCGCGCTCTTCTCCTGGTACCCGATCGTGCGCGGTGTCCTGCTCGGCTTCCAGCAGGTCACCTTCGCCGAGCCCGCCCGGTGGGTGGGCCTGGACAACTTCCGGCGCCTGTTCGACGACCCGCTGTTCCTGACCGCCTGGCAGAACACCGGCTACTTCACCCTGCTCGCCCTCGTGTTCGGCTTCGCTGCCCCGTTCGCCACCGCCGTCATCCTGAACGAGCTGCGGCACGGACGCCCGTACCTGCGCATGACCGTCTATCTGCCGGTCATGCTGCCGCCGATCGTCACCATGCTGCTCTGGCGCTGGTTCTACGACCCGGGCCCCGGCCTGTTCAACAGCGCGCTGGAGGTCCTCCACCTGCCGGCCCAGCAGTGGCTGGAGTCGGAGAGCCTGGCGATGGTCTCCCTGGTCCTCGTCTCCACCTGGGCCAACATGGGCACCACCACCCTGATCTACCTGGCGGCGCTCGGCGGCATCCCCGGCGAGCTGTACGAGGCGGCCGAGCTCGACGGCGCGTCGATCCGGCAGCGGCTCTGGCACGTCACGATCCCGCAGATGCGCTTCATCCTGATGATCACGCTGCTGCTCCAGATCATCGGCACCATGCAGGTCTTCGTCGAACCCTTCGTCCTCACCGGCGGCGGACCCGACGACGCCACCGTCACCGTGCTCCTGCTCCTCTACCGCTACGCCTTCGTCTACAACGACTTCGGCCTGGCCAGCGCCATGAGCACCCTGCTCTTCGTGGTCCTCGGCCTCTTCTCCGTCGTCTATCTGCGCCTGACCCGGAGCAAGGGCTGAGAGGACTGCTGCCATGGCTGCCGAAACCCCCGTACGCACACTGATCGCACCCGCCGAGATGACCCGGCGCACCGGCAGGTTCCTCTACCGGTTCGTGCTCGTCGCCACCCTGACGGGCTTCACCATCGCCTTCGTGTTCCCGCTCTACTGGATGACGACGGGAGCGGTGAAGTCATCCTCCGAGCTCGCCGACCCCCACCCCACGCTGTTCCCCGAGAGCTGGCATCCGGAGAGCTACACCGAAGCCTGGACCAACGTCGGGCTCGGCCAGTTCTTCCTCAACACCCTGGTGCTGGCCCTCGGCGCCTGGCTGACCCAGATCCTGGTGGACGTGTCCGCCGCGTACGCGCTGTCCAAGCTCCGGCCGCTGCTCGGCAACGTCGTCCTCGGCATGATGCTGGCGACGCTCATGCTGCCGGTGTCCGCGCTGCTCGTACCGACGTACCTGACCGTGGTCGACGTGCCGCTCTTCCACGTCAACCTCATCAACACACCGTTCGCGATCTGGCTCCCCGCCGCCGCCAACGCCTTCAACATCTTCATCCTCAAACGGTTCTTCGACCAGATACCCGCCGAACTCCTCGACTCCGCACGGATCGACGGGGCAGGCACGCTCAGGGTCCTGGTCTCGGTGGTCCTCCCGCTGTCCCGGCCGGTGCTCGCCGTCGTGTCGATCTTCGCGGTCGTCGGCGTGTGGAAGGACTTCCTCTGGCCGATGCTCGTCCTCCCCGACGAGGCGAAGCAGCCGATCACCGTGGCACTCAACCGGCTCTCGGAGTTCATGCCGGCCAACCAGCTGCTGGCCGGAATGGTCATGGCGAGCATTCCCCTGCTCGTCCTCTTCCTGATCTTCCAGCGCCACATCATCGCAGGCCTCACCGCGGGCAGCCTCAAGGGCTGACCCGGCCCATCCCCCCCACAGGAAGGACACCCAGCCGTGTCTCCTGCACCAAGAAAGCGCTCCCACGCCGTACGGTTCATCCTCCCCCTGCTCCTGTCGATGCTCGGCGCCCTGCTGTACGGGGCGGCGACGGTGCAGGCGGCCCCCACGACGCTCGAAGCGGAGTCGGCCCGGCTGTCCGGCGGGGCCGCCGTGTCCACCGAGCACGGCGGTTACACCGGATCCGGCTTCGTCGGCGGCTTCACCGACACCAACAAGGGCTCCGCCTCGGTGTCCTTCGACGTCACCGCGGAAGCGGCCGGCGGCGGCACCCTCACCCTCCGGTACGCCAACGGCACCACCGCCACGATGACGCTGAGCCTGTACGTCAACGGAGCCAAGGTCCGCCAGGTCGCCCTCCCCGCCACGGCGAACTGGGGCACCTGGGCCACGCACCAGGAGCCGGTGACCTACGCGAAGGGCGCCAACACCGTCGCCTGGACGTTCACCACTGCCGACAGCGGCAACGTCAACATCGACAACGCCACCGCGGACACTCCGGCCACCCCCACGGACCCCGGTCCCACCACCCTGACCCACCAGGCCGAGGACGCGTTCGTCTCCGGCGGCCCGGCGCGGGCCACGGCGGCCACCGGCTACGAGGGCAGTGCCTACCTCTCCGGCTTCACCACCCCCGGAGCCCGCGCCGTCTTCGCGGTCGACGCCCCGAGCGCCGCCACCTACCCGCTGACGCTGCGCTACCGCACCCCCGACACCGCGGCCTCCACCGTCACCCTGCTCGCCAACGGCACCACCGTCCGCCGGGTGACCCTGCCCGGCACCGGCGGCGCCTGGCAGAGCGCCGCCACCGACGTCCCCCTGCGCGCCGCGCTCAACCACATCGGCCTGCGCACCGCATCCGGTGACAACGGCACCCTCCAGCTCGACGGCATAGGCATCACCGGCTCCACACCCAACAGCACCCGGGGCGCGACCCTCCCGTACACCACGTACGAGGCGGAGAACGGCAGCACCAACGCCACCACCATCGGCCCCGACCGCACCTACCTCACCGTCCCGTCCGAGGCGTCCGGCCGCAGGGCCGTCGTCCTGGACGCCACCGGCGAATACGTGCAGTTCACCCTGACCGAGCCCGCCAACGCCCTGACCCTGCGCTACTCCGTCCCGGACAACACCGCGGGCACCGGCATCGACACCACCCTCAGCGTCTACGCCGACGGCACCCAGCTCCGGGACCTGCCCCTCAGTTCCAAGTACAGCTGGGTGTACGGCGGCTACCCCTACAACAACGATCCGTCCCAGGGCTCGGGCCACCACTTCTTCGACGAGACCCGCTCCCTCCTGACCGGCGCGCTCCCCGCCGGCACCGTGCTGAGGTTCCAGAAGGACGCGGGCGACACCGCCGCCTCCTACACCCTGGACCTCGTCGAGGCCGAGACCGCGCCGGCCGCCCTCGCCATGCCGTCCACCGGCTTCGTCTCCGCGACCACGCTCGGTGTCACCCCGGGCGACTCCACCGACGACACCGCCGCCCTCAACTCGGCGCTCAGCAATGCCACCTCGCAGGGCAAGGGGCTGTGGCTGCCCGCCGGCACGTACAACATCTCCGGGCACGTCAACCTCACCGGAGCCGACCTGCGCGGCGCCGGCCAGTGGCACACCGTCCTGCGCGGCAGCAACGGCAAGGGCGGGCTCTTCGGGCGCGGCGGCACCAGCAACGTCCAGGACCTGATGATCGCCGGTGACGTCTCCTACCGCGACGACGCCAACTTCCACGCCGCGATCGAGGGCGACTTCGGCAAGGGATCCACGCTGGCGAACATCTGGATGCAGCACACCAAGGTCGGCCTCTGGATCGACGCCCCGACCGACGGCCTCTACGCCTCCGGACTCCGCATCCGCGACACCTTCGCGGACGGCGTCAACCTCCACAAGGGCACGAAGGCGAGCGAGGTCTCCCAGAGCAGCGTCCGCAACACCGGGGACGACGGACTCGCGATGTTCTCCGAGGCCCAGGCCGTCACCGACAGCGCGTTTCGCTTCAACACCGTGCAGCTCCCGATGCTCGCCAACACCGTCGGCATCTACGGCGGTCACGGCAACCGGGTCGAGGACAACGTCCTCGCCGACACGGTCACCGGCTCCTCCGGCATCGCGATCAGCAGCCGCTTCGCCCCGGTCCCCTTCAGCGGAACGACCTCCGTCCAGCGCAACACCCTGACCCGGACAGGTGGTTACGAACCCAACTGGCAGAGCAAGCTCGGCGCCCTGTGGATCTACGCCGACTCCTCCGACATCACCGCGCCCGTCCTCGTCAAGGACAACGAGATCCTCGACAGCACCTACAGCGGCCTCCTCGTCTCCTGGCAGAAGAACGTGGCCGCACTCACCGTCGACGGCCTGAAGATCGACAAGGCCGGTTCGTACGGCATCGAGATCAACTCCGCGGGCGCCGGGACCTTCTCCCGCGTCACCGTCAGCGGCGCCACCGACGGCGGTCTGTCCGGCGTCGGCGGCTTCACCATCACCCGGGGTGCCGGCAACACCGGCTGGTAGCCCGACGACCGGTGCGGGCCCGCCCTGACGCGGGCCCGCACCGCCTTTCACCGATCGAGCAAGGAGTCTCAGTGACCACCCACTGGTGGCGGCACGCCGCGATCTACCAGATCTACGTACGCAGCTTCGCCGACGGCGACGGAGACGGCACCGGCGACCTCGCCGGAGTCCGCAGCCGCCTGCCGTACCTGCGCGAACTCGGCGTCGACGCCCTGTGGTTCACCCCCTGGTACACCTCGCCCATGGCCGACGGCGGCTACGACGTGGCGGACTACCGCGACATCGACCCGCTCTTCGGCACCCTTGCCGAGGCCGAACACCTCGTCGTCGCAGCCCATGAACACGGGCTGCGCGTCCTGATCGACCTGGTGCCCAACCACTGCTCCGACCAGCACGTCTGGTTCCGCGACGCGCTCGCGGCGGGTCCGGGAGCGGCGGAGCGGGAACGCTTCTGGTTCGTCCCCGGCCGCGGGGAGAGCGGCGAACTGCCGCCCAACGACTGGACCTCCTACTTCGGCGGCAGCGCCTGGACGCGGGTGACGGAGGCGGACGGCAGCGCCGGGCCCTGGTACCTACACATGTTCGCTCCCGAACAGCCGGACCTGAACTGGGAACACCCGCAGATACGGGCCGAGTTCGAGGACATCCTGCGGTTCTGGCTGGACCGGGGCGTCGACGGGTTCCGTATCGACGTGGCCCACGGTCTGGAGAAGAAGCCGGGCCTGCCGGACGTCGGCCCCGACCCGGACGTCACGGACCTGCCCTACCAGGACTGCGACGCGGTGCACGACATCTACCGGTCCTGGCGCAAGATCCTCGACGAGTACGACGGCGAGCGCACGTTCGTCGGCGAGGTCTGGCTGCCGACACCCGAGCAGTCGGCGCGCTACCTGCGCCCGGACGAGCTCCACTCGGCGTTCAACTTCGACTTCCTGTGCTGCTCGTGGGACGCGGACGCGCTGCGCCGCGTCATCGAGGAGACCCTCGCCGGGCACGCACCCGTGGCGGCGCCGCCCACCTGGGTGCTCTCCAACCACGACACGATCCGGCACGTCACACGGTACGGGCGGGCGGACACCTCGTTCGACATGGGGGACAAGCGGCTGCTCGACCCGAGCGATCCGGTCCTGGGCCGCCGCCGGGCGCGGGCGGCGGCACTGCTGACGCTGGCGCTGCCCGGCGGGGTGTACGTGTACCAGGGCGACGAGCTGGGCCTGCCGGAGGTGCAGGACCTGCCCGACGCGGTGATCCAGGACCCCACGTTCGTCCGCTCGGGCGGGGCGGACCGGGGGCGCGACGGGTGCCGGATCCCGCTGCCGTGGGGACCGGGCCCCTCGCTGGGCTTCTCGCCGGACGGGGCCGCGACGCCCTGGCTGCCGCAGCCGGAGTCGTGGTCCGCCCTGAGCGTGTCGGCCCAGCACACGGACCCGGAGTCCTTCCTCACCCTCTACCGTGCCGCGCTGGCTCTGCGCCGCGAACGCCTGGTGCCTCTGCCGGAGTCACTGACGTGGGTGGAGTCGGGCGCGGGGACGGTGTGCTTCGACCGGGGCCCCGGCGGATTCCGCTGCCTGCTGAACATCTCGGCGGAACCGGTCGCCCTGCCGCCGGGCGCGGAAGTCCTGCTCGCCAGCGGCCCGCTCCCGGACGGCGTCCTGCCCCCGGACACGGCGGCGTGGCTGGACCTCTAGCGCGGGGTTCCGTCCTCGATCGCCGGACGGGGCACACTTCAAGCCCGTCCGGCGATTGAGGACAATGACGATCCCAGGGCGCCCCCGGACCCCGCACCGGACCAGGAATCAGAGCGCCAGCGACAGAAGCACGGGCGCCGCCCGCCGGTTCAGCGTGGCCGCCGCGGACCGCAGCCGGTGCGCGTCCTCGATCGGCAGCGACAGCGCCAGGCACCCCGCCGACGAACCCGCCGTCAGGGGGACTGCCGCGCACACCGTGCCCACCGCGTACTCCTGCAGATCGAGCATCGGCACCGTCGCCGGCTGGCTGTCCAGCTTCGAGAAGAGCACCTTCTCGCTCGTGATGGTCCGCGAGGTGAGCCGGGCGATCCGGTGCCGCGACAGATGGTCGCGCCGGCCGTTCTGGTCGAGCTGCGTCAGCAGGCACTTCCCGATCGCGCTGGCGTGCGCCGCCGACCGGAAGTCCACCCACTCGTTGACGGCGGGCGTGCGGGGCCCGTCGGCCATCTGCGTGACCCGGATCTCCCCGTCGACGTACCGGCTGATGTAGACCGCCGCGCCCACCGAGTCCCGCAGCTGCACGAGCGTCTGCTGGAGCTTGTCCTCCAGGACCTGCCTGCGGGTGGCCGCGCCGGAGCCGAGCTCGATGAGTGAGGCGCCGATGATGTACGCGCCGTCGGCGACCTGCTCGACGTACCCCTCGCGGCGCAGCATCAGGAGCAGGGAGGAGAGGTGGCCGACGGGCAGCCCCGTCTCGCGGGAGATCTGTGCGTCGGTCACACCGCCGCCGTGTGTGGACACCGACTCGAGCACACGCAGGGCGTACTGCACCGAGTGGAACGGCGCCTTCGGCTCGGGCTTCAACGCCACGGTTTCCCCCTACCAGGTTGTGACCGCAAGCTTTTGCCCCACGATAGCCGCCAAGAGGCCCATTCGGAGGGGCTGTTGATGAGTTGCTGGGCGCGCCCTGGCCCTGTCAGCTGGGGCGCACCCGTCCGGCATATGCCAGAGTCATTGTCTGAACACCAACAGCAAGGTCACAGCACCGCGTTGAGGAACTCGCGCGTACGTTCGTGCTCCGGATCGGAGAAGATTTTCTCCGGCGTTCCGGACTCCACGACACGGCCCGCGTCGAACATCAGGACCTTCTCCGAGACGTCCCGGGCGAAGTTCATCTCGTGCGTCACGCAGAGCATCGTGATGTCGGTGTTCCTCGCGATGTCACCGAGGAGCTCCAGCACGCCCGCCACCAGCTCCGGGTCGAGCGCGGACGTCACCTCGTCGAGCAGCAGGATCTCCGGCCGCATCGCCAGCGCCCGGGCGATGGCGACCCGCTGCTGCTGGCCGCCCGAGAGCTGGGAGGGATGCGCGTCGGTCTTGCCGGAGAGGCCGACCAGGTCGAGCAGCTCACGGGCCCTGGCCTCCGCCGCGTCCCGGTCCATGCCCAGCACGTTGACGGGCGCCTCCGTGATGTTCTGGAGCACCTTCATGTTGGGGAAGAGATTGAACTGCTGGAACACCATCCCGATCTTCTTCCGGGACTCGCGCAGCTGCTTCTCGCCCGCCGGCTTCAACGAGCCGTTCGGCGTCCGTGTGTGCGACAGGGGTGAGCCGTCCACCCAGATCACGCCGTCGCTGACCTTCTCCAGCGTCATCAGCAGCCGCAGGATGGTGGTCTTTCCTGAGCCGCTCGGGCCGATCAGCGTGACGTGCTCGCCGCGCCGCACGGTGAAGTCCAGCTCGTCGAGGACCACGTGGTCGCCGTACCGCTTGACGACCTTGTCGAAGCGGACCAGCGGCTCGACGCCGGTCGTCACGGGGCCCGGAGCGGCTTCCGTGGGTTCCTTCAGGGGAGCAGAGTCAGTGGCCAAGGCGCTTCTCCAGCTTTCTCATCAGCAGCGAGGTGGGGTAGCTCGCGACCAGGAAGACGAGTCCCGCGAGCGTGAACGCCTCGGTGTACGCGAAGTGGTCGGCCCCGTACGTGCGGGCCTCGAAGACCATTTCCTGCACCGTGATCACGGCGAGGAAGGGGGTCTCCTTGAACATCGAGATCGCGTAGTTGCCGAGGGCGGGCAGTACGTTGCGCACCGCCTGCGGCAGGATCACGGCCTGCCAGGTCCGCCGGGGAGTCATGGAGAGTGCCCGGCAGGCCTCCCACTGCCCCTTGGGCACACCGTCGATCCCTGCCCGGTACACCTCCGAGGTGTACGCGGCGTAGTGGACGCCCAGTACCACGATGCCGATGGTCAGCGGCTCCACCGACGTGAAGAGGGCTGCGGCACCGACCAGTTGGACCAGCAGCGGGGTGGAGCGGATGAACTCCGTCACCGCCTTCACGGGCACGGTCACCAGGCGGGACGGGGCCCGCCCGGCGATCGCGATCAGCAGACCGAGCACCGCTGCCACCAGAGTGCCGAGCACGGTCGCGAGGAGGGTGACCCTGAACCCTTCGAGCAGCAGGGGCAGGGCGTCCCCGACGGCATCCCCGTCGAACGCGTTCACCGGGTACCTCCGACGGTCGTGGCGGGTTCCGCGCTGCGCGTCCTGAGCAGGCTTCCCGAGCCGGTGTGCAGACCGAGCCGCCGCTTGGCGCTCCGCTCCAGCAGGTTCATCAGCAGGGTCAGCGCGTAGGCGAGGACGAAGTAGACGGCCAGCAGGGTG
This sequence comes from Streptomyces sp. NPDC059499, assembly GCF_042749285.1. NCBI lineage: Bacteria > Bacillati > Actinomycetota > Actinomycetes > Kitasatosporales > Streptomycetaceae > Streptomyces > Streptomyces sp. NPDC059499. The sequence continues at coordinate 468,489 of NZ_JBHYTT010000003.1, read as the reverse complement.
AGGTAGGCGGTCAGGGTCTCACCGGTGCGGTCGCGGATCTGCTGGATCACGGTCATCAGGTCGGCCGCGGAGATCAGCCACAGCAGGGGTGTGCACTTCAGCAGCTGGATCAGCAGGTTGGTGAAGGAGGGGATCATCTGCACCCATGCCTGCGGCAGGATCACCTTCCGCATCCGGTGCGTGGGGCTCATGTTCAGTGCCACGGCGGCCTCGTACTGGGCGCGGGGCACGGAGTTGATCGCGCCGCGCACGATCTCGGAGCCGTACGCGCCGTAGTTCAGCCCGAAGGCGACGATCCCGCAGAGCAAGGGTGTCAGTTCGTACCCGGTGAGCTGCGGCATCGCGTAGTAGAGCCAGAACAGCTGGATGTAGAGCGAGGTGCCGCGGAAGAACTCCACGACGATCCGGGAGACACCGCGTACCGGGAGCAGCGTGCTGCCCGCCGCCAGGCCGAGCACGAACGACAGGAGCAGGGCCAGCAGGGAGCCCAGGACCGTGGCCTCGAGCGTCACCCACAGGCCCGCTCTGATCTGGGGCAGCTCGTCGAGGAGTGTGGAGAAGAAGTCACTCATACGGTGTGGTCCGCCCCGTCAGCCCTTGCACAGATCGGCGGTCTTCAAGGTGGCCGGCGGGATCTCCGTGGCCCCGAAGCCGTACTCCTGCAACAGGCCCACATAACGCGACCTGTCCGAGACGATCTTCTTGAGCTCACGGTTGAAGGAGTCCCGCAGGTCCTCGTTGCCCTGGCGGAAGACCGCGCCGCCCGGGGAGAACTGCTGCTTCCCGTCCAGTTCCGGCACGAAGGCCTCGGTGACCTCGGTGTCCGGGTTGGTCTTCGCGAGCCAGCGCAGGGAGATGCCGGTGAGCAGGAACGCGTCGATCCGGCCGCCCTTGACGGCGTCGGCGCCGTCCTGCGGCTTCTGCAGTGTCTTGATCTTCCCCTCGGGGATGCCCGCGCCCTCGGCGTACGAGCCCTCGACCGCACCGGACATCACGCCGACGGTGACTCCGGCGGCCTTCGCGGACGCCAGGTCGGTGAGCTTCTTCGGGTTGCCCTTCCTCACCATCAGAGCGGTGGGGGAGATGAACTCCGGCTCGGAGAAGATGGCGTTGGCGCAGCGCTCGGGAGTGATGGCCATGCCCGCGCTGACCACGTCGTACTTCCCGGCCTGCAGGCCGGGGATCAGGCCGTCCCACTCCGAGAGGGTGGGCTTCAGTTCGTCGACGCCGAGCGCCTTGAATATCTCCCGGTGCAAGGTGGGGGCCTCGCCCTTGAGTTCCTTGACCTCCAGGTAGCCGTACGGGGCCTCGTTGGCGTACGCGACCCGGACGAAACCCTGCTTGCGGAGCTTGTCGAGCGCACCCTCGCCCTCCACGGAGCCGGCATCGGTCTTGCTGCACGCGGAGAGCAGTCCGGGAACGACGAGCAGTCCGCCCACGGCTGCCGATCGGTTGAGGAAACCCCGGCGGGACAGGTTCGGGAAGTCAGCCATGGTTCGCAATCTCCTGGAGGGGTCGCTCAGTCCGGACAGGGTGAGCGCCTGCCCGATCCCGTACGTCTATGCAGGAAGCGCTGCCATGTAACCGAAAAGTGGCCGGAGGGTGACCTTCCCGTGTCTCGTCGCGGGCGGAGAGCGACGGGGGGAACGCGGGGCGTACTCCCCTGGGAGGCCTGCCCCGTGACTGTCCGTTATGCGGGGATGTCCTCGGAAGGGACGTAACCACGCTGTATGTCCACGATGTTCGGCAACGGCTCACCGGCCGCCCACCGTTCGTACATCGAGACGAACTGCTCGGCCAGCCGGTCCCGCCAGCCGGCCGTGTCTCCGCTCATGTGCGGGGAGACGATCAGTTCCGGTACGTCCCACAGCGGGCTCTCCCGGTCCAGCGGCTCCTCCTGGAACACGTCGAGCGCCGCACCGGCGATCCAGCGCCTGCGCAGCGCCTCGGCCAGGTCCTCCTCGACGACCAGCGGCCCGCGTCCCACGTTGACGAACCGGGCGGAGGGCTGGAGGAGTCCGAAGAACCGCGCGTCGAACATGCCGTGCGTCGACGCCGTCAGCGGAGCCGCGCAGATCACCCAGTCGGCACCGGCCGCGAGCCGGTCGAGGTCCTCGACGCCGTGAATCGTGCGCCGCGCCGTACGCCCCACGAGCGCCACCTGGACACCGAGCCCGTGCAGCAGCCGCATGATCTCCCGGCCGACCGGGCCGGCGCCGACGACGACCGCACGGCTGCCGGCGAGCCGACGGGTCTCACGGTGGCGCCACTCCCGCGCACGCTGGAGATCCAGCGTGCGCGGGAGGTCCTTCGCGAACGCGAGCACCAGACCCGCCACGTACTCCGCGATCGGAAGCTCGAAGACGCCCCGCGCGTTCGTGACGACGGTGGGGGACGCGGCCAGCTCGGGGCAGAGGAGCCGGTCGACGCCGGCGCTCGCCGTGTGCACCCAGCGGGGCCGCGGCCCCGCGCCCGGCCAGGCCTCGCGCACGGCGTCGGAGGTGAAGTCCCAGACGAGCAGCACATCCGCGTCCGGCAGTTGCCGGGCGAGGCTGCGCCCGTCGGCGTACCGGATGCGCGCCTGCCCGGTGAGCCGGCCCAGGCGCGGCGCCGGGGCGGCGTCAAGGACGAGGATCAGAGGCTGGGGCATCAGGATCTATCACGCTCGCACCCGGCCGCCCCGCCGTCAACAGGACCATGAAATCCGCAGGTCAGAACTGTTGCGGGCGCCGTTGTGCGGCCATTGGAGGAATACTTGTCCCAGGCGGGGGCAGCGGTTTCAGGGCGCGCCCGAGAGGCGGCAGAGGACATCCGGACGCACCGGAAGGATGGACATGACGACCGTAGGACTTCTCTACCCGGGCTACGCCGCGGAGGACGACTTCCCGCGGACCGAGATCATGCTCGACAGCGACATCAGAGTGCCGCTGTTCCACACCGACATCGACGAGGACTCCCGCAGTACCGACTCCCTGCGCGGGGCGGGCACGCCCGAGCGCCTGGCCGCCGGGGTCGAGGAACTGCGGATGGCAGGAGCCGAATCGATCGTCTGGGCCTGCACCGGCGGCAGCTTCGCCTACGGGTGGGACGGGGCCCACGAACAGATGGCGACCCTCGCCAGGACGGCGGGACTGCCCGCGTCCAGCACGTCCCTCGCCTTCACGCACGCCGTGGGGGAGCTGGGGGCCACCAGGGTCGCGGTCGCGGCGACGTACCCCGAGGACGTGGCCGCGCTCTTCGCGGACTTCCTCGGGTCCGCCGGCATCGAAGTGGCGGCGACCCGGGGCAACGGCATCATCAGCGCCGCCGAGGCCGCCACCGTGGACCTGGAGCGGGTGAAGGAACTGGCCGTGGCCGGGGACCATCCCGACGCCGAGGTGGTGCTGCTCCCGGACAACGCGCTGCACACCACGGCCCACATCCCCGAGCTGGAGGAACTCGTCGGGAAGCCGGTCCTCACCGCGAACCAGGTGGCGGTCTGGGAGGGGCTCCGGCTGGCCGACCGACGGGTCTGGGCGCCGACGCTCGGCACGCTCTTCGCCACCCGTGAGCCCCCGCTCGGGTCCGCCGAGCACCGGGGCATCGAGGTGCGGGAGTGAGCCGCGGGGGAGCGGCGCGGGAATAAGCGGAGCCATCCTCCTGTTCGTACCTCCCGATACGCACAGAAGTACCGGGAGAGGTCGAACACGTGGATGAGAACCGAGGCGACGAGATTCGCGGCACCGCAGGCGGAACGGCCCCCGTGCCCCTCTCCGTACTCGACCTGGTGACCGTGGGCCAGGGCCGCACGGCGACCCAGGCCCTGCGCACCGGCGTCGACATCGCCAGGCTCGCCGAGAGCCGCGGCTTCCACCGCTACTGGGTGGCGGAGCACCACTCCATGCCGGGTGTGGCCTCCTCGTCCCCGGCCGTCATCCTCGCGCACATGGCCGCCCACACCGAGCGCATCAGGCTCGGCTCCGGCGGCGTGATGCTGCCCAACCACGCCCCCCTGGTGATCGCCGAGCAGTTCGGCACCCTGGAGGCGATGGCCCCCGGCCGCGTCGACCTCGGCCTCGGCCGTGCCCCCGGCACCGACGGCGCCACGGCAGCGGCGCTGCGCCGCACCGAGCGCCTGAACGAGGGAGCCGAAGACTTCCCGCAGCAGCTGGCCGAGCTGACCAGGTTCCTGGACGACGACTTCCCGGACGGGCACCCCTACGCCCGTATCCACGCGGTCCCCGGACCGGTGCAGGCCACCTCGGAAGGCTGCGTCCAGTCCGCGGCCCGTCCGCCCATCTGGCTGCTGGGCTCCTCCGGCTTCAGCGCACGGCTGGCCGGCGTCCTCGGCCTGCCCTTCGCGTTCGCCCACCACTTCTCGGCCCAGAACACCGTGCCGGCCCTCGACCTGTACCGGGAGTCGTTCAAGCCGTCCGCGGTGCTCGACGCCCCGTACGCCCTGATCGGCGTCGCCGCCCTGGCCGCCGACGAGGAGCGCGAGGCCCGCCGCCAGGTCCTGACCGGTGCCCTGTCGATGCTGCGTCTGCGCTCCGGCCGCCCCGGCCTCGTCCCGACGCCCGAGGAGGCGGAGGCCTACGCCTTCAGTCCGATGGAGCGCGAGTTCGTCGACAGCTGGCTCGTCAACATCGTCCACGGCACCGCGGACGAGGTCCGCGCGGGCCTCGACGACCTGGCCAAGCGCACCGGCGCCGACGAACTGATGATCACTGCCAACGCCCACAGCGGTGACGCCCGGCTGCGGTCCTACGAGCTGATCGCGGACGCGTACGGCCTGCCCGTCCTCGGCTGACGAGGTCCGACGCGGCCGCCCGGCTCAGACCTCCAGCGCCCGGGTGCCGATCAGTTCGGCGATGCGCTCCGGGGCGACCGCACGTGAGTAGAGCCAGCCCTGTCCGGTGTCGCAGCCGATCCGGCGCAGCCGCTCCGCCTGGCCCGACGTCTCCACGCACTCCGCGGTGACCGTCAGGCCCAGGCGGTGCGCCAGCTGCACCATGGCCTCGACGATGGTCTCGTCGGCGGGGCTGGGGTGCGCCCCGTCCTCGTAGCGGAAGCCGCGTACGAAGGATCCGTCCAGCTTCAGCACGGAGACGGGCAGCCGGCTCAGATAGGCGAGGTTGGAGTAGCCGGTGCCGAAGTCGTCGATCGCGATGCGGACGCCCATGTCGCTGAGCGCCTGGAGGACCCGCAGCGGCCGGCCCGAGGACCCCATCACGGCGGACTCGGTCAACTCCAGTTGCAGCAGCCCCGGTGCGAGACCGGTCTCGGCGAGGATCTCCGCCACATCGGCGACCAGGTCGGAGTCCCGCAACTGGCGTACGGCGACGTTGACGCTGATGAACAGCGGTGGCTCGCCGGGGTGGTCCAGCTGCCAGCGGCGGGCCTGGCGGCACGCCGTGCGCAGCACCCAGCGGCCGAGCTGGACGATCGTTCCGTCCTCCTCGGCGATCGAGACGAATTTGTTCGGCGCCAGCATCCCGAACTGCGGGTGATTCCACCGGACCAGGGCTTCCACGCCCCGTACGACCTCGTCGGCCATGCAGACGAGCGGCTGGTACTCCAGGGTGAACTCGCCGCGCTCGACGGCGGGCCGCAGTGTGGAGGACAGTGCCTGACGGGTCATCCGGTGGGCGTTGCGCTCGGGGTCGAAGAGCGTCCAGCGTGCCTTGCCGTCCGCCTTGGCCCAGTAGAGCGTGGTGTCGGCGGCCTGCATCAGACCGGTGGGTGAGGTGCCTGCCGAGGCCCGTTCCACCACCCCGATCGAGGCGGAGACGGAGAGCCGCTGCCCGGCCAGGTCGAAGGGCTGCTGGAGGGCGTTGAGCACCGAACGCGCGAGCTCGGTGAGCTGATGGGTACCCGCGGAGTCCTCGACCAGGATCACGAACTCGTCACCGCCCAGGCGCGCCACCAGATGGCTGCCGCTGCGGTCGAAGCCGTCGGCCTCCGCGCAGTCGGTGAGCCGGGTGGCGACGGCGGCCAGCAGCCGGTCGCCGGCCCGGTGCCCCAGGGTGTCGTTGACCGCCTTGAAGCCGTCGAGGTCCAGGTAGCAGAGCCCGATCCGGCCGTGGCGCGGCAGCGAGTCGTCCTGGAACGGCGGGCCTTCCAGGGCGGTGGAGAGCCGTTCGAAGAACAGTGTCCGGTTGGGCAGCCGGGTCACCGGATCGTGCATCTGGAGGTGGCGCAGCCGGTTCTGCAGTTCGCGCCGGTCGCTGATGTCGGCGACGGACAGCAGCACACCGCCGCTGCCCGGACCGGGCGGCGCACCGGCCATCGGTACGACGGTGATCTCGGCCCACAGGGACCGGCCGTCGGGATGCTTCAGCCGGCGGGTGCAGCGCAGGCGCGAGCGGCTGCCGCCCAGGACCTCGCCGTACGCCTGCAGGGTGCGGCGGTCCGACGCGAGGTCGACGAGATCGGCTGCCGACTGCTGGACCAGGAAGCCGGGTTCGGTGCCGAGCAGTCCGCCCAGCGCGTCGTTCGCCCGGACGACCCGGCCGTGCCGGTCGACGACGGCCATGGGGAGGGCGGTCACCTGGAACGCGGCACGGTAGTCACTCAGGGCGGAGTGATCCACCTCGGTGCCGTCACAATCCGTGACCACGGGTTGCCCGGTGTCGGGTGCCGTGCCCGCCGGGGGCATCGGCCCTTCGGAGGTTCCGCTCACCGCTCGCTCCCGCTGTGCAGATTGTCGTGAACAGATATCGGCCGGAGGGTCGGACAGGGGGTCATCGGGTGGAGTGCCCGTGCCAGAGGCGGAAACCACGCAGGAAAGCGAGGTGAAGCATAGAGGGTGGCGCGTCGGGCGTTCCAGCGCGTCCGCGGTTTCGGGCTCGCCGTACGCGTATGGCCCATGCGACACGCGGTAACCCTCTTTGCCCGCTACTGATTGTTTCTGTGCGGATCCGTTCTGGTGTGTGGTTGAGGTGATTGATTGTGACTGTCTGTGAGTGAGGTGGGCTGTCGCCTCCCCGCTTACCCGTGTGGGGCAGCACAACAGGGCGTACGGCACCGAATCGGCACAGGGTGAGGGGGATGTCCCGCATTCGCCACCCGGAGGTAGATGTGCCGCGTCAGCACAGACCCGGGGGAGTGGTGGAGAGGCCGAGTCTGCGCAGCGCGGCGGCCGCACTCACCTCCCTCCTGGCGCTCGCCGCCACCGGGCTCGTCGCCGGACCCGCCGTGGCGGCCTCGCGCGACGCGAGCCCGTGCGCCCTGCCCAGGACCGGGGCACACCACTCGCTCGGCCTGGACACCTGGAACGACGCCTACCCGCGCCCCGACCACAGCCTCGACGCGGTCATGGTCTTCCTCTCGTTCCCGGACTCCGAGCCCGCCGTCACCCCCGACGTGCTCGCCGCCGACTACTTCCCCTCGACCACCCGCTTCTTCAAGCGGGCCTCGTACGGGAAGTTCACCCTCCGCGCCCACCCCCAGCAGCAGTGGACCCGGATGCCGCACCCCTCCACCTGGTACGGCATACAGCGCGACTGGGGATCCGAGCAGCGCACCGCCTACCTCCGCGACGCGATCGAGGCCGTCGACGACCAGGTCGACTTCTCCACGTACGACATCGTCTACCTCGTCGCCGACCCGGACGCGCCCGGCGTCGACTCCGACGCCACGAAGGTGGTCAACTTCGACCGGCCGCTGCGCGCCGACGGCGCGGACATCAAGCGGGTGGTCACCGTCTTCGAGGAGCACCCGCCGGACCGCAACGTCCTCGCCCACGAGACCGGACACGTCTTCGACCTGGCGGACCTCTACCACCGGCCCAAGGACGGAAAGGGCGACTGGGACACCTACGTCGGCGACTGGGACGTCATGGGCAGCCAGTTCGGACTCTCCCCGGATCTGTTCGGCTGGCACAAGTGGAAGCTCGGCTGGCTCGACCGCGGCCAGGTCGTCTGCGTGCAGGGCAGCGCCGACCTGACCCTCGAACCCATGGCCGAGGTGCCCGTGCCCGGCGGATCCATCGGGACCCGGCTCGCCGTCATCAGGACCGGCACGGACAGCGCGCTGGCCGTGGAGGCACGCAGCGCCACCGGGAACGACCGGGGGACCTGCACCGAAGGCGTACTGATCTACCGCATCCACAACCGCACGCCCTCCGGCGGCGGCCCCATCGAGGTGCTGGACACCCACCCGGACTCCGACGCCTGCTGGGAGCGCTCGGTCTACCCGCCGCTCGCGGACGCCCCCCTCCGCGAGGGCGAGCGCTACAGCGTGCCCGGCGAGCGCACCCGGATCGAGGTCGCCGACCGGACGCGGTCCGGCGCGTGGACGGTACGGATCACCACCGGCACCTGAGAAGCCCGGAGCCGGGCGCCCGGGCCGTGAACCCTGGGCCGTGGGCACGCACGAAGAAGCCCCCTCGTATGTACGAGGGGGCTTCTTCTGTCTGTGCGCCGTCAGGGACTCGAACCCCGGACCCGCTGATTAAGAGTCAGCTGCTCTAACCAACTGAGCTAACGGCGCCTGGTGACGTCGTAGACATTAGCACCCGGATCGGCCGGAGGAAAAATCGAATTCCCCGTGGTCGACGGGGCCGCCGACCTGCCCACCCGTACGCAGGCCCAGAGCAGAACGTCCGGGCCCGGAAGCCACGGGTTGCGCGTGTCGGGGGCGACCAGCCAGCGGGGTCCGCCACCGGAACCGCCGACCAGGGGCGGGACCGTGACCGCGTCACCGGTGCCGTGACAGAGCAGCGGGGGCATGGCCCCGTGGTGCCTCGGTGAGCTCCCGGACGCGCTTCCGGTGCCCCACTCCTCCCATGCCAGCAGTGACGGCAGCCGCTGGGCGGTGCCGGGAGCGGCGAACAGCAGCATCCGCCCGCGGTGCGTGGCGACCGGACCGGAGCCCGGGCCCTCGGCCCAGAGCTGCTCCAGCATGCGCCGGCCGAACAGCGCGGGCACGTTCACCACGTCGAAGGCGGATCCGCACGGCAGGACGCCGGGGGAGCCGGGGCGGGCCTCCCACTGGGAGAGCGTGCTGCGCGGGTAGGCCGTGGCACCGGCGAGCCAGGCGGCTCCCGATGCGGTGACCTGGGCCGCCCTGTCATCGGCTGCCCGGTCGCCTGTCCGGTCCCGCAGCAGGGCGAAGATGTCGACGCCGTGGCGCGGGGTGGCACCGGAGTGAAGGGTCGTTTCGTCTTTCAGCCATGCGCTCATGACGTCAGGTCTACCGGCAGTGACGGTACTGTTTCCGAGAGTTGCCGAAAGCCGGACAGGGTGGGCCTTGAAGGAGTATCTTGCCCGACGGCATATGCCAGAGGCTGTACCCGGAGTCACGGAAGGCCCTTGAGGCGTCAGGGCCTGGGGTCGTTCAGCAGGGACCGGCCGAACTCGATCATCTTCTTGGCATAGTCCTCGGTCCACTCCGCACGGGCGGCTATGTCCGCCGCGGTGAGACGGTCGAACCTGCGCGGATCGGCGAGCTGGGCGGCGGCCACGGCCTGGAACTCCACGGCCCGGTCGGTCGCCGCCCGGAACGCGAGCGTCAGCTCGGTCGCACGGGCCAGCAGCTCCTTCGGATCGTCCATCGACTCGAGGTCGAAGAAGTGCTCCGGGTCCGCCGCCGCCTCCGACGGCTCGAAGAGCAGCGGTGCGGGACGCAGCCTCTGCCGCTCGTTCCGCTCGGGTTGTGCCATGTGGTGTTCCTTCCTCGTACGGCCGGACGGCCACCTTCCATTGTCCAGCCCGGCGCAAGACCGCTTCCCACGATCGGGGCCCGCGATGCATGCGAAGCGCCACGGACTCACGGCCGCCACGCAACGCGATGGTTCGACCAGAGCTCCCACGTGGACTGCATCGCCTCCCAGCCGTCGGGGAACTTCACCGTCACACCCAGCTGGACCGGCTCCGTCGACGGGTGTTCGTCCAGCAGGTCCGCCACCCCCGCACGGCACACCACGATGCAGGCGTGCCGGTGCCGGGAGGCCAGCACGCACAGGCGGCCCGTCTCCAGATGGAACGCCGTGGCGTCCGGGCGGCCCGACAGCGGGTGCAGGACGACGGTGACATCGAACTCGCGTCCCTGGAGCCGGTTCGCCGTGTCCACCGCCACGCCCGTCACCCCCAGCTCGGCGAGCGCCGCCCGTACCGCCGCCGCCTGGTCGCGGTGCGCCGTGCCGACCGCGACCCGGTCCGCCGTCACCGGGACCGGATCAGTCGCACGCTCACTCGTCGCGGCACCTCCCCGGTCCAGCAGCCGGCGGACCACCTGGGCCACCGCCCGTACCGCCTCCGGATCGGTGCGCGGGGTATGGCGGGCCGGCAGCTCCAGCAGTCCCCAGCCCGACTCCGCCGCCACGTCCAGCACCCGGTCGGGACCCGAACCGTCCGAGGGGACACCGAACGACAGCCGGCGGTCGCCGCGATCCGTACCGCTGCGGAACGGCGTGTACGGGTAGAACGCGTCCGACACCAACGGCGCCGCCGAGGCGGGCAGCCGCCACGACACCGGCAGCCGGTGCTGCGGCAGCTCCGGATTGTGCGCGAGCAGGGTGGCCACCGCGCTCGCCGACGGGTCGTACGTCAGCCCCGCCCACTGATCCGCGCCGACGATCGAGAACGGGTCCAGCTGACCCGGATCCCCGACGAACAACGCCCGCTCGAACAGCCCGGCCACGGCCAGCAGCGCGTCCGACCGCATCTGGTACGCCTCGTCGACGATCGCGTGCCCCCAGGGCTCGACGTTCTTCACGTGCGCCCACTTGGCGGCCGTGGAGATGACGATGTCGAGACCGGCCAGATCCGCCGCCTTCGCCGACTTCCGCACCTGCGCGAAACCGTCCAGGACCTTGTCGTACGGATCGGAGTCGCTGCTGTGCAGACGGCCGACCGGCAGATCCGGGGCCTTCTCCGCCAGCCGGACCACAAGGTCGTCCACCTGGGCGTTCGTCTGCGCGATCACCATCAGCGGGCGGCCGGCCGCGGCCAGCTCGAGCGCCGCCCGCACCACCAGCGTCGACTTCCCGGCACCCGGCGGCGAGTCCACCACGATGCCCCGTGCCGTACCCCGCAGGGTGTCGCCGAGGATCGCGTCGGTCGCCTGCGCCGCTGCGGCACCCGGATCGAAAACGACAGTCACAGAAGGTCCTCCGCGGTCACGGGGTCGGGCTTCTCGGCATGCCCGTCACCGGTGCCCGGCGGGCCGCCGTGGGTCCACGGGGTGTCCTCCGGGTCCGGCAGTTTCGGGCCGCTCCGCTGATCGTGCTCGAAGAGCGTCCAGGCGATCCGGTCACCCGGCTCCGGCACGGAACCGGGGGCGGGCTCCTTGCCGCGCCCCATGCGGTCCGTGATCCGCAGGACGAGGAGGACCGCGCCGGGGTCCTGTCCGTGTCCGTGGTCCGGCTCCCGGCCGGTGGACCCGTCGGACCCGTACCCCACGAACTCCGCCGTCTGCGGCTTGCCGTCCAGCGAGCGGTACACCTTCGTCCGCTCACCGAGATGCGGGCGCTCGTCCGTACGGACCGTGACCAGCGGGCGCGGCGAGGGGCGCTTCGACTCGCTGTACGTCATCTCCACGTCCGTCACCTCGCCGACGAACGCCTCGCCCGCAAGCCGCCGCCCCGCCAGCACCAGCGGGTCGTCCAGCGCCTCCTGCGCCTCCAGCTGTGCCTGCGCCGTCTCCCGCGAGGCCAGCTTCTGCGCCGCCGTCACCGCGTCGTCCCGCCGCGGCTGCGGCGGCTCGCCCGCCCGCACCCGGTCCCGGTGCGCGGTGAACGACCAGCGGTCCCGGGTCCACCGGTCCTCGGCCCTGGCCCCCTCCGGCAGCTCCCGCAGCAGGTCGAGCCCCCGCCATACGGCGTCCCACGTGGGCAGCAGCACCCCCGCCAGCAGCGATCTGATCTCCCGCTCGGCAGCGCTCAGCTCACCCAGCCGCGCGTCGGCCGCGAGGCCGTCCTCCGCGGCGGCCAGTGCCGTGCGCGCCCGGTCGTACTTCTCGATCGCGGGCGCGAGCAGCCTGTTGTCGAACGCCGGGTCCGTGGCCGGTCCCGCCGGCGGGACGACCAGCTGGCCGGCCCGGTCCCGCAGCGACTCCGCACGGAGCGCGGCCGACGCCCCCGACTCGCCCTCCGGCGGGTCGATCCAGGCCAGCAGCGCACCCAGGTGCTGGTCCTCCAGGCTGCTCTGCCCCGTCGCCCAGTGCCGGTTCAGCAGATCGGTCGTGGCGAGCAGCAGCGAGGAGCCCGGCACCCTGGCCCGCTCCCCGTAGTGCGTCAGCCAGCGGCCGAGCAGCGGGACACGGGCCGGCGCCGGATACGGGGTGTCCGGATCGTCCTCGGCGGTGCGCCGGAACCGCATCGACCGCCCGAGCAGCCGGACGAAGTCGATGCCGGCCCGGCTCGGCACGATCAGCTGTGCCGCGTCCGTGCACAGCTCGACCTCGACCTTGACCCTCTTGCCGGTCTCCGGATCGGTCTCGTTGCGCTCGGCCGGTTCGATGACGTCCGCGTACGACTCGATGTGCGGAAGAACCGCCTCCGCCAGCTCGGCGAGGAACGCGAACCGCAGGTCGCGGTCGCGAGGCTGGGCCACCGCCAGCAGCCGGGGCGCCTCACGGTCCGTCCCCACGAGGGCCCCGAGGGGCGCTCCCGCCTCACCGGCCGTCGTCAGCGGTACCAGCACGAGCGGCCCGCCGGTCAGATGGCGGTGGCGCACGGTGGTGAGCGGCTGGGCCCGCCCGCTGTCCACGGCCTCGAGCCGGGCCAGGGTGTTGATCAACGACATGGGACGCCGCCGCTCGCCGTCTCCAGGGCCTCCGCGCGCAGAGCCGCGGCCCGGCGCAGGGCCGCCACCGTCGGATCCGCCGGGTCGCCCTCCTTGCCGGCCGCCGCGGCCAGCACCCCGGCGACCGTCGTCAGCCCGCCGAGCTCACCCCGCACGCTCCGGCCCAGCGCCTCCACCGCCCCGTCCGTCCGGGCCTTCGCCCGGCAGTGGAAGGCCAGTTCGCACGCGGCCAGGCACTCGGGGGCGTAGGCCGCGGGCACCGATTCGACCGCGCTGCCCAGCTCCTCGGCCGAGCACCCCGGGTCGAACGTCGTGCCCTCGGGAAGGGCCGCCGCGATGTCCTCGATACGGGTCAGCCTGGCCAGCTGGCGGCGCGTGACGGCGTGCTGCTTGCGTACGTCCAGGACCGAGGCGGTCGGCAGGTTGGAGAAGTCCCTCGGACACACCAGCAGGACACGGTGCCCGACCCGGGCGCCCTCGGTCATGGCGGCGATCCGCTCCAGCGCCAGGACGTAGACGGCGGACTGCCGTGCCGCCGCACCGACCTTCGCGGCGTCCGCCGAACTGTCGATCATGGGGAAGGACTTGATCTCGACGACCGTCCAGGTGCCGTCGGGGTGCACCACCACGGCGTCCGGCTCCAGGTAGGCCGGTGAGCCCGCCACCTCCAGGGCCAGCATCGGATGGTCGAGCAGCGCCCAGCCGCCCGCCGCGGTCGCCTCGCGCAGCGCCAGCGCCGTACGGGCGGCGCGGCCCTCGGGACCGGCCGCCGTCAGATCGGGCACCGCGGCCCTGCCCGGTGCGTCCGCACCGCTGCCGAGCCGCTCGAACAGCAGGCGCAGCAGCTCCGTACCGCCGTCGGCCTTGACCTTCGCCTCGAACGCGTTGCCTCGGATGAACGCGAACTGCGACTGGCCGAAGGCGGCAGGGGAGCCGAGCGCGGTCGCCAGCACGGCCTTGTCGACCCCGGCGCCGTCGAGCAGGGCGCGCCGCTTGCAGCCGGGGTTGGCGGCGAGAGCGGCGAGCGCGCGTGCGTCGAGCGGGTGCGGCGCGACGGACGGGCCGCGCAGCTCAGCGAGCCGGTGCCGGAGCGTCGTCGCTGGCGGCTTCGGCTGCGGAGCCGGTGGCCGCGCCGCTGGAATCTGCGGAGGAGGTCCGCTGGCCGGGGATTCGCTCACCCGCGGAAGTCTTGCATCCGCCACTGACAATCGTGGACTTCGTGGCCGTCACAGGAACGGGGACCGGTGCGAGAACGGCCCTCAGCCGGGTCTTGACCCGGTCGGCCACCCGGATGACCGGCCTGGTCAGCAGGGCTCCGGCGGCCATCACGGCGGCGCCGGCGACCGCGTCGAGGAAGTAGTGGTTCGCGGTGCCCATCACCACGAGCACCGTGATCAACGGGTACGCGATGCCCGCCGCACGGATGACGGGGTGGCGGCCGTGGCGCCACAGGAGGACCCCGCACCACAGCGCCCAGCCGACGTGCAGGCTCGGCATCGCCGCGTACTGGTTGGTCATCCCGCTGAGTCCGCGCGGGGCGCTCGCGCCGGTGCCCCACCAGCCGTGCGCGCTGTACTGGGCCATCGTGTCGACGAATCCGTACCGGGCGTCGAGCAGCCGGGGCGGGCAGGTGGGCATCAGCGTGAAGCCGATCAGCCCGAGGAGTGTGGAGGTCATCAGCCAGGTGCGGGCCGCCCGGTAGGCGGCGGACCGGCGCCGGAACATCCATATGAGGACGGCCGGAGTGACCAGGTAGTGCAGCGAGGCGTAGGCGAAGTCGGCGGGTATCCCCAGGGCCGGGTTGGCGGTCAGCAGCCGGTTGAGCGGGTGCTCGGCGTTGATGTGGAGCGCCTTCTCCAGGTCGAGTATGGCGAGTCCGTGGTCCACGGCAGTCGACACGTCGCCCCGGACCAGCAGCCGTCCCGCCGAGTACAGCCCGTACACCACCGCGATCAGTGGCAGCTCCGTCCACCAGCGTGGCCGATGACCGGAGGAGCGTGTCGCGGCGGTGGCGTGCGGCATCCGGTAGCTCTCCCCGTGTTCATGCGGTCGACGGCGGGCGTTCAACCGTACGGCGGTCGTCTGCCCTGAATTCCCCCGGGGGCGTCCCCCGTGGACGTCCCTGGTCGTGCGCAGGGAGGGACGCCGATTCGGCCCCGCGGGTTGCCTGCGGGGCACGTACGCGATGATGGAGCGGGACCTCACCGGCACCGTCCCCCGGCCGGCTGCCGTCCCCGTCGTCGTCCCGGACACCGCTGTCCAGGACCCAACAGATCCTAGGGTCCTCGGATCTTCAGATCTCAGTATTTTTCAGGGAGAGCCGTCATGGCACCGCGAATCCTGCTCGCCCGACACGGCCAGACCCAGTGGTCCGTGCAGGGCAATCACACGGGCAGGACCGACATTCCCCTCCTCGACACGGGCCGCGAGGGCGCCAAGCTGCTCGGGGAACGCCTGCACCGGGAGCCCTGGGCCGGCCTGCCCGGCGTGGACGTGCGGACCAGCCCCCTCGTCAGGGCCGCCGAGACGTGCGCGATCGCGGGATTCGGGGACCGCGCCGAACCGTGGGACGCGCTGATGGAGTGGGACTACGGGGAGTACGAGGGCCTGACCCCGGCGCAGATCAAGGCGGACCGGCCGGACTGGCTCATCTGGCGGGACGGTGTCCCCGGGGGCGAGACCCTGTCGGGCCTGGCACGCCGCGCGGACGAGATCGTGGAGTGGGCGCGCTCGGCGGACCGTGACGTACTGGTCTTCGCCCACGGGCACATCCTGCGGGCGCTGGGAGCACGGTGGCTGGGCGAGGACGTCTCCTTCGCCGCGCACCTGCGACTGGAGCCGACCTCACTGTCTGTGCTGGGCTGGGCGTACGGAATGCCCGCCCTGGAACGCTGGAACGACACGGGCCACCTGGACCGCTGACCCGGAACGCCCCCTGTCCGTCCGACGGCGACCCACCCCAGCCCGTCCGGCGTTCGAGGACAGAACGTCCCCCGGCCACCGGGGGACCTCCTCACCCGGCCGAAGGCACCGGCTCCGGCCCCGACGGCAACTCCTCGTACCGCTCCAGGAACGCCACGACCTCCGCCCCGCCCCGCGGTCTCAGCACCCGTACCGCGCTCTCCAGCATCCCCCGGATCCGCGAGGACTGGACGCGGTCCAGCAGGTCCAGCACCTGGTGCCCCGCCGTCGCCGCCTGGTCGGCCGCGCCCGCCCGCGCCAGGTCACCGGTCAGCTGCGCCCGGTACAGGGCGAGATTCCGGGTGAAGTGCGGGTCCTGCAGCCGTGTCGCCGCCCGCGCGTGCCGCGCCGCCCTGGGCCAGTCGCCCAGCGCCGACCAGCACTGCGCCTCCAGCATCTCCAGCTCCGCCTCGCGGAAGAAGGTCATCCACTCGGGGTCCCCCGCGCACTCCCCCCGCTCGAATGCCGTGCGCGCCCGCCCGATCGCCCGCTCGCACCCCGTACGGTCCCCGAGCCACGCCCGCCCGCCCGCCTCCCGCAGGGCGAGCAGGGCCAGCAGCCGCGGTGAGCCGAGCGGGGCGGCCACCCGCTGCCCGGCCTCCGCGGCCCGGACCGCCTCCCGCGCCCGCCCCGTGTCCCGGGCCAGAAACGACGCGTTGCAGAACGCGTGCGCCTCCAGAGCCGCGTCCCCGGCCAGCCGCGCCGTCGCGAGCGCCTCCGCGTAGTGCGAGCGCGCGTCGTCGAAGCGGCCCGAGTCGTGCGCCAGCCAGCCCACCGAGATCGCCAGCTCACCGGCGCCCGAGTGCAGCCGGTCCGCGGTGGAGCGGCGGCTCGCGGTGCCGGCGTCCAGCAGCGCGTACGCGGCCCGCAGCGGCTGGGAAGCCCGCCGGTACAGCCCGTCCGCGCCGTGCCGGTCGTCCAGCAGCCGGATCTGCCGCACCGCCTTCTCGACGGCACTCACCTCCGCCTCGCCGACCCGGCGCTGTGCGGGCACAGCCGTGGGGCCCGCGGCGGCGGACGGGCCGCCCAGGCCCAGGGACGCGGCTGCCACCGTGGTGGTGCCGCTCGTCATGAACACGCGACGCAGCACGTCGCTCTCCTCGTCGATATCGCTGTGGAGCGCAGGGGACAGGGGCACAGCCGTGGTGGCCCCCGTACGTGCCCCCCGGCCGCGCACGCTCTCGCGGGCCGAGAAGCCCAGGTCCACCAGGCTCGCCCCCGGGAACATGTGCAGGAACACCCGTTCGTACGCGTAGTTGGGACAGCGGATCTCGCCGGACTCCACGCGCCCGATGTACCGGGCGTCGCACGCGACGTGTTCCCCGATCTCGCGTGCGGCCCTGCGGATCGCCGCCGCGAACTCCCCCGCGGACCGCGAACCGCGCAGCCGCCGGAAAGCAAGGTTGGGAACTGCCCGTGTCGACACCATGGCGGGGCCCTCTCTGGTGCAGCCGGGCGCCTGCTTCCGGTGTCCCGGCGGAGCAAGAACGTACCTGCTGTGACACGTCGCACACACAGCGTTTGCATATAAAGCAAGACATCTCGCCCGCGATCTGCCATGAACTGCCACCCTTTGCGGCGGCGTAGTGCCGTAGCCCTTGACGTCGTCGGTGCGTTGGTCCATGAGGAGGCGGAGCGTGGCTCTGCCTCGCGACGAGAGGAGGGGTTCCCATGCTGCACATCGGTCCGGAAACCGCGCCGTGCGACCTGGTGACCGTCCCGGCACGTCAGGGACTGGAGGCTGTGGACATCCTGCGCCGCGGCGCGGACCACGAGGCCGTCGGCCCGGTCCTGCACGACGGAGCCTGCCACACCCTCGGATTCCTGGTACCACCCGGTACCGCCGACGCCTGGGACGTACCCGGCAGTGCCTGTACGCGGACGGACGGCCGGGGACTGCGCGTCCCCGCCGAGCCGCCCGTGATCGGCGGCGGCTGGCTCCTGCCGCCCGCCGAGGACGCCCCGGTCACCGATCCGGCCGTGCTGAGGGCCGCTCTCGACCAGGCTGCCAGGCTCATCGAGGCGGCCGACAACTGCCGCTGAGGCCATAATGGCCAGGTGGGCGGATATCCCGCCGTCGCCGGCCGACCCAGGAGCCGGCCCGATCCGGTGAGCGAGGACGAGCGCGCGTGGCACGTCGAGGAGCGCCGGCCAAGGGTGCGAGCGCCCGTAAGCGGTCCGAGCGCGAACGCGGGCAGGAGCCCGTCGCCGCGACGGTGGACGGCGGTCTCGCCGAGCTCGTGCCCGACCGCGAACGCCCGCGCGCCTGGACCCTGCTGCTGGACGGTGCCCCGCAGTCCCATGTGGACCTGGACGACCCCTCGTACCTCTCGTTCGAGTACCAGCGCAGGCTCGGCCACGTCATCGACCTCTCGGCGCCCCCGAACCAGCCCCTCCAGGTCGTACACCTGGGCGGCGGCGCCTTCACGCTGGCCCGCTACATCGCGGCGACCCGCCCCCGCTCCACCCAGCAGATCGTCGAGATCGACGCGGCCCTCGTCCAACTCGTCCGCCGGGAGCTCCCGTTGGACCCGCAGGCCCGGATACGGGTGCGCTCCACGGATGCCCGCGCCGGACTGGCCAAGATCCAGGACGGCTGGGCCGACCTCGTCATCGCCGACGTCTTCAGTGGCGCCCGCACCCCCGCACACCTCACCTCCGCCGAATTCCTCGGTGAGGTACGCCGGGTACTGAAGCCCGGTGGGCGGTACGCCGCGAACCTCGCCGACGGTCCGCCCCTCGCCCACCTCCGCGGCCAGATCGCCACGGCGGCCTCCCTGTTCCCCGAACTGGCCCTGGCAGCCGATCCGACCGTCTGGCGGGGCCGCCGCTTCGGGAACGCGGTCCTGGTCGCCTCGGACCTGCCGATCGCCGTCGCCGAGCTGACCCGACGAGTCGCCGGCGACCCGCACCCCGGCCGGGTCGAACACGGCAGGGCACTCGCGGACTTCACGGGCGGCGCCGCCGTCGTCACCGACGAGGGCGCCAAGCCGTCCCCCGCCCCGCCGCCCGGCGCCTTCACGTAGGCCGGCTACTGGTCGACGACCTGCACCGTCGGCGGATGGCCGTTCCAGGTGCAGAAGACGGACACGGTCGCCCCGCCGCCGTCGCTGAAGTCCACCCGGATCCACTCCGCGTTCGTCCACACCTGCATCGACCAGCCCTGCTCCGGGGTCGCCGAGACCAGCTTCGCCGAAGCGCTCGCCAGCTCCAGGACCACCCGGCCGCCGCGCGTCGGATAGCTCTTCACGTCCCCCGACGACGCCGCCGCGGGCGCGGAGGTCTTCGGCGGGGCTGCCGGACTGCTCGACGGAGTACGGGAGGAGGGGCGCGGGGACCGCGGGGGTGTGGTCCGGGAGGCGCTCGCGCTCGGAGTGGGCGAGGGAAGGGCACGGTGGGTGGACGACGACACCGGTTTGTCCGCGGCCTGTTCGGTCCGTGCGCCGACAGAGATCGGCACGGCGCGCGGCGGGTCGTACGCCGTCCCCGACATCACCGTGTGCACACCCCACCACGACAGCGTGACCGCCGCCCCGGTGGACAGCGACCAGGCGATCGCGTGTACGAGTCCTCGTTGCATCGGGCACATCCTGCCCCACGCGCACCGGTGCTGTCCCGGAGAGGACCGGGTCCGTCCGCATGGGCTACGGTGCCGCCCATGCCTAGTGTGCTCGTGGTCGAGGACGACCAGTTCGTACGTTCCGCCCTCATCCGGCACCTGACCGAGGCCTCCCACACGGTACGGAGTGTCGGCACGGCGCTCGAAGCGCTGCGCGAAGTGGCGCACTTCCGGTTCGACGTGGTCATCCTCGATCTCGGGCTGCCCGACCTCGACGGCGCCGAGGCGCTGAAGATGCTGCGGTCCATCACCGACGTACCCGTGATCATCGCGACCGCGCGGGACGACGAGGCCGAGATAGTCAGGCTGCTCAACGACGGTGCGGACGACTACCTGACCAAACCGTTCTCGGTGGAGCACCTGTCGGCGCGCATGGCCGCGGTGCTGCGCCGCACCCGAGGCGCCGGCGACCGGACGCCGTCCCCGCGCGTCATCCAGGTCGGCGGGCTCTCCATCGACCCGCTGCGCCGCCAGGCGGAACTGGACGGCACGGCACTCGACCTGACCCGCCGCGAATTCGACCTGCTGGCCTTCCTCGCCGGGCGCCCCGGAGTGGTCGTCGCGCGCCGGGAACTGCTGGCCGAGGTCTGGCAGCAGTCCTACGGCGACGACCAGACCATCGACGTCCATCTCTCCTGGCTGCGCCGCAAACTGGGCGAGACAGCCGCACGGCCGCGCTATCTGCACACGCTGCGCGGCGTCGGCGTCAAACTCGAACCGCCCGCGGCGCCGCCGCAGGCCGTACCGGGACCACTCGCATGAGGTGGGCCCTGGTCAGGGTCTGCCTGGCCGTCACCGCCATGGTCGTGATCGCGTTCGCGGTGCCCCTCGGGCTCGTCATCAAGGAAATGGCCCGCGACCGCGCCTTCTCCGACGCCGAGCGCCAGGCCGCCACCATCGGCCCGACCCTCACCATCACCACCGACCGCGAGGAACTGACCCGCGCGGTCCTGTCCACCGAACCGGGCGGCCGGGGACGGCTCGCCGTCCACGTCCCCGCCGCCGACGAGCCGGACAGCCGGCGCCTGGAGATCGGCACCCGGCGCGCCACCCGCCACGACCTGGAGACCGTACGGACGTCGGGGCGCGCCTCCATCTCCGAGGTCCCGGGCGGTTCCGCGCTGCTCCAGCCCACCGCGCTGGGCTCGGGGGACATCGCCGTCGTCGAGGTGTTCGTACCCGAGGGCGAGGTCTCCAACGGCGTCGGCACGGCCTGGCTGATGCTGGCGGGCGTCGGCATCGCGCTGATCGTCGGCTCGGTGGCGGTCGCCGACCGGCTCGGGGTACGGATGGTGGAGCCCGCCCAGCGGCTCGCCGGCGCCGCCCAGAACCTGGGGGAGGGCAGGCTGGGCACCCGGGTCCCCGAGGAGGGCCCCACCGAACTGCGCTCCGCCGCCGTCGCGTTCAACTCCATGGCGGACCAGGTGGTCCAACTCCTCGCCAACGAACGCGAACTGGCCGCCGACCTCTCGCACCGGCTGCGCACCCCGCTGACCGTGCTCCGGCTCAACGCCGCGTCCCTGGGCGAGGGCCCTGCCGCCGAACAGACCCGGGCGGCGGTCGAGCAACTGGAGCGCGAGGTCGACACGATCATCCGTACCGCCCGGGAACAGCGCCCCCAGACCCAGGGCGTGCAGTCGGGTGCGGGCGCCGGCTGCGACGCCTCCGAGGTGATCCGCGAGCGCATGGGCTTCTGGTCGGCACTGGCCGAGGACGAGGGCCGTACGGTCCGCCTCGCGGGAGTGGACCGCACGGTACGGATTCCGGTCGCCAGGCCCGAACTGGCCGCCGCGGTCGACGCGTTGCTCGGCAATGTCTTCCGGCACACCCCGGAGGGCACCGCGTTCGCCGTCGACGTGCACCACAGCGGCGACGCCGTACTCGTCCTGGTCTCGGACGCCGGGCCCGGCATAGCCGACCCGAAGGCCGCCCTTGCCCGCGGAGCCACCGGACGCGGTGAGGAACCGGGCGCCGTGGGCTCGACCGGCCTCGGCCTGGACATCGTGCGCAGGGTCGCCGAGTCCACCGGCGGCGATCTGCGGATCGGGCGTTCGGTGCTCGGCGGTACGGAGGTGCGCATCTGGATAGGCCTCGACGGCGCCCCGTCCGAGCGCGGGCGCCGGGGGCACCGGGTGGGCAGGCGGTCCGGGAAGCGGATCGGGAAGCGGCAGCGACACGGAGTGACGGGGCGGAACGCAGAGCTCCCGTAGCCACCGGGGCGGAGCCGAACCTTTAACCAGCACCGATGCGCTCCTTAAGCCAACCCTAAGAACATCAACTCAGGTCCAGGAAGCGGCTTTTGCCCGGTTCGGGGCGGCTAGCGTGCAGACGCAAACACCACCCCCCGCAGGACAGAGGCAGGAACGCGATGGGCACCAGCACGCACCGCCGTACGACGAGCACCCGCACCAAGGCCGTCGGGGCCGTCGTCGCCGCCGCAGTCATCGGTGGCACGGTCTTCGCACTCACCGGCACGGCCCAGGCCGCGGCGGTCGGTGCCACCTACACCAGGACGAGCGGCTGGACCGGCGGGTACACCGGGCAGTACGTCGTCACGAACGACACCGACAAGGCCCAGGCGGGATGGACGCTCGAGTTCGACCTTCCCGCGGGTACGAAGATCGACTCCCTCTGGAACGGTGAGCACACCGTCAGCGGGAACCACGTCACGGTGAAGCCCGCGAGCTGGAACAAGGACCTCGCCCCCGGTGCGTCGGTGACGGTCGGCTTCGTCACCGCCTCGTCCGGCACGGCCGCCGATCCGGTCGACTGCCTCATCAACGAGGCCACGTGCTCCGTCGACACCGGCGCGACACCGCAGCCCAGCGGCCGCCCCACGGAGACCGCGAGCCCCGCACCGACGCCCACGGCCACCGCCACGCCCACCCCCACCGCCACGGCGTCGGCAACGGCCTCACCGACGCCCTCCGAGACGTCCGGCGGCGGTGACGGCGGCGGCACGGCCGCGGGTGCCGGATTCGCCCCGTACATCGACACCTCGCTCTACCCGTCGTACGACCTGCTGGACACCGTCGGGAAGACCGGGGTGAAGGAGTTCAACCTCGCCTTCATCACCTCCGGCGGCAGCTGCGCCCCGCTCTGGGGCGGCGTGACCGGCCTCGGCGACGACAAGGTGGCCGGCCAGATCGACGCGCTGCGGGCCAAGGGCGGCGACGTCCGGGTCTCCTTCGGCGGTGCGGCGGGCGCCGAACTGGCCCTGCACTGCTCCTCGGCCGGCGACCTCGCCGCCGCGTACGGCAAGGTCATCGACACGTACAAGCTCACCAAGGTCGACTTCGACATCGAGGGCGGTGCGCTGCCCGACACCGCGGCCAACTCCCGCCGTTCGCAGGCCATCGCCCAGCTCCAGAAGAAGCACCCCGGCCTGGACGTCTCGTACACCCTGCCGGTGATGCCCGAGGGTCTGACCCAGCCGGGTGTGGACCTGCTCGCCGACGCGAAGAAGAACGGCGTGCGGGTCGACGCGGTCAACATCATGGCGATGGACTACGGGCCCGCGTACAGCGGCGACATGGGCGACTACGCGACGCAGGCGGCCACCGCCACGCAGGCCCAGATCAAGGGTGTGCTCGGGCTGTCCGACGCGGCTGCCTGGGAGGCCGTCGCGGTCACCCCGATGATCGGCGTGAACGACGTCGTCACCGAGATCTTCAAGGTCGACGACGCCACGCAGCTGGTGAAGTTCGCCCAGGACAAGGGCATCGGCCGGCTCGCGATGTGGTCCGGCACCCGTGACAAGGAGTGCGCCGGCGGCACGAAGCCGACGGCGGACGCGTCCTGCAGTTCGATCCTCCAGGAGCCGCTGGCGTTCACGAAGGCCTTCGGCGCCTTCAAGTAGCCCTCCGCTCCCCGCAGACCGCCACCCCCCGCGCGCATCCCGGCCGGCCCCACACACCCCCCACACCCGGCCGGGGTGCGCCCCCCCATGTGGCCTGCGTGCCCCGGTACGTACGTGATCGCCGGACGGGCTCCTGCCCGTCCGGCGCTTGCATGCGCAACACCCGTCGAGCCCGGGACCGAGATCTGCCGGGCCACCGCGCTCCCACGGCCCAAGCGGAATCACCTGGCCAGTACACGGAGTTCGGGGAAAGAACGCGAAATCGGCCGCAAGCCCTCAGGACGCCCCCACCGCGCGCGATCCCGTTCATCTTCCGGCGGGCGTTCCCGGTCCGGCCGGTGGCGCGGGAGCCTTCAGGAGCGCCGTCCCGAAATCCGCCCCGTCCATGGCTCTTTCCGGCGGCAGAGAGCGATCCTCGGGAGCAATGCGCCGCTGACCTGCGGAAATTCGCGTACCGTCGCGCCGCGCATGCAGGACGCGCGGGTTAACGCAAGCCCTCTGCCGGACACGGTCGCGTGACTTGCAGGACACACTCGGGCAACGGAAGCGTCTTCAACTCTTGACACCCACCCCCTTGAGGCAGCAATCTTCCGGCATCAGCGCATGGGAGCGCTCCCATATCGAACGAGGTTTTCGCTCGTACGGGGACGGCACCGCCCATGTCATCCCCGTATCGATGGCAACCGCACCCACCGGTGCGATGCCGAGCAGATTGAACGCCAGTCCCACCCTGGAACAAGGAGTAGTGGAATGCGCATCACCCGCACTGTCGCAGGTCGAAGCCGCAGAACCCTCGTCATGGCCACCACGGGCCTCACGGCCACCGCCCTGCTGCTCACCGGCTGCGGCGATTCCGGCTCGGACTCGGACGGAGCCGACGCCAACGGGAAGATCACCCTGACCGTCGCCGACTTCGGCCAGTTCGGCTACAAGGAGGCGGGGCTCTTCGAGAAGTACCACGAGCTCAACCCGAACATCACGGTCAAGGAAAACGTCACGGCCGAGGAGAAGGTCTACTACCCCAAGTTCCTCCAGCAGCTCAACACGGGCAGCGGCCTCGCCGATGTGCAGGGCATCGAGGTCGGCCGCGTCAAGGAGCTCGTCGACACCAAGGCGGACGCGTTCGCCGACCTTTCCAAGGTGATCGACACCGACCAGTGGGTCACCTGGAAGGCGCTGCAGGCCAGCACCGACCAGGGCAAGGTCATAGGCGCGGGTACCGACATCGGCCCGATGTCGATCTGCTACCGCCGCGACCTGTTCGAGAAGGCCGGTCTGCCGGTCGAGCGCGCCGAGGTCGCCGCGAAGTACGCCGGCGGCTGGGAGGACTACCTCAAGCTCGGTGAGGAGTACAAGAAGAAGGCCCCCAAGGGCACCTTCTTCATGGACTCCGCCAGCGCCATGTACAACGGCGTCGTGAGCTCCTCCTCGGAGCAGTACTACGCCAAGGACGGCAAGGCGATCTACAAGGAGAGCGCCGGCGTCAAGAAGGGCTGGGACCTCGCGGCCGAGGCCGTCGACAAGGGACTGACCCAGGGCCTGGCCCAGTTCGGTGTCCCGTGGCAGACCGCCCTGCGCAAGGGCAGCATCGCCACGATGGCCTGCCCGGCATGGATGGCCGCGCAGATCTCCACGTACTCCGGTGACGCCTACAAGGGCAAGTGGGACATCGCCCGCACCCCGGGTGACACCGCGGCCAACTGGGGCGGCTCCTTCCTCTCCGTGCCCGCGAAGGGCAAGCACGTCAAGGAGGCCGGCGAGCTCGTCAAGTGGCTGACCGCCCCCGAGCAGCAGGCCGCCGTCTTCAAGGCAGTTGGTGTCTTCCCGTCGAACAAGGGCGCCCACCAGCTCCCCGACGTGAAGAACGCCAAGCTCGAGTACTTCAACAACGCCCCCATCGGTGAGCTCTACGCGGAGGAGTCGGAGATCATCCCGGCCGCCGTGCTCGGCCCGAAGGACGGCATCATCAAGGACACCATCTCCACCCAGATCAACAACATGGAGCAGCGGGGCACCAGCCCCGACAAGGCCTGGGACGCCGCCACCGAGGCGATCGACAAGGTGATCGGCTGACCCCCGCCGGTGCGGACCGCCGGGACGCCCACCGCGCGTCCCGGCCGGTCCGCACCGGTGCCGGTCGTACTGCCGGCACCGCGCACCGTTTCCGACACCCCCGCCGGACCTGACCAGAGGTCCGGCCTGCCCCTGCGGTGTCGGCACACCCCAGGGAAGGACTCCCACCTGTGGCAACCTCGACCCCCACCCGGGGCGCACACGGAACCCGGCCCAGCCGCCGCGCTCCGAAGCCCATGACCCCCCGCCGCCAGGCATGGCGCAGCCGGTTGTGGCGATTCGACGACAAGGCATCGCCTTACGCGTACATCGCGCCCTTCTTCCTCGTCTTCGGAGCCTTCGGGCTCTACCCGCTCCTGTACACCGGCTGGATCGCCCTGCACCGGGTGGAGATGACCGGTCTCGACCAGATGGAATGGGTCGGCTGGGACAACTTCAGCACCATCCTGCAGGAAGACGAGTTCTGGACCGCGGTCACCAACACCTTCGTCATCGGCGTCATCTCGACCGTCCCGCAGCTGATGATCGCGCTGGGCCTGGCCCACCTGCTGAACTACAAGCTGCGCGCCAGTACCTTCTGGCGCACCGTGATCCTCACCCCCTACGCCACCTCGGTGGCGTCCGCGGCCCTGGTCTTCGCCCTGGTGTTCCGGGCGGACGGGGGCCTGCTCAACTGGGTGCTCGGCTTCTTCGGTGTCGGCGAGACGAACTGGGTCAACGGTCACTGGACGTCCAACATCGCCATCGCGATCATCGTGATCTGGCGCTGGACGGGCTACAACACGCTGATCTACCTGGCCGCCATGCAGGCCATCCCGTCCGACCTGTACGAGGCGGCCTCGCTCGACGGAGCCTCGCGCTGGCAGCAGTTCCGCAACGTGACGATTCCCTCGCTGCGGCCGACGATCCTCTTCACGATCGTCATCTCGACCATCGGCTCGATGCAGCTGTTCGGTGAACCCCTGCTCCTCGAAGCCGGTCCCATCGGAGCGCAGGGCGGCACCGAGAACCAGTACGAGACGCTCAGCATCTACCTCTACAACTACGGCTGGAATCTCGGGCACCTCGGTCCGGCCGCCGCAGTCGCCTGGGCCATGCTCGTCCTGCTGCTGCTCATTGCCGCGATCAACTGGCTCGTCGGGCGCTTCATGCGCAAGACCGCGGCCTGACGGGGAGCGATATCCATGACCACCACCAGCACCGTCACCGCCCCGGACCGCCGCGTCGTCAGGTCCTCGCCCCGCAGCGAGCCCTCGCGCCATCGCCGCTTCAAGCCCGGCGCCGGCCGTCAGCACCACGCCGGGCCCTTCGCCTACTTCGCCCTGGCCGTCGTCGGCCTCGGCTCGCTCTTCCCGCTGTACTGGACGCTCGTCGCCGCGTCCCGCACGCAGGAGGAGGTGCTGGCCACCACCCCGCCGCTCATCCCCGGCGGGAACCTGTTCAGCAACCTCGAGGCGGCCTGGGAGCAGGCCAGCCTCGGCAAGGCGATCCTGAACACGTTCCTGGTGTCCAGCAGCATCACCCTCGCGACGCTGTTCTTCTGCACCCTGGCCGGCTACGCCTTCGCCAAGATGCGCTTCAAGGGCCGCGGCGCGCTGATGACGACTGTCATCGCCACGCTGACGATCCCCCCGCAGCTCAGTGTCGTGCCCCTGTTCATGATGATGGCCGACATCGGCTGGGGCGGTCAGCTGGAGTCGGTGATCTTCCCGACCCTGGTGAGCGCGTTCGGCGTGTTCTTCATGCGGCAGTACCTGATCGAGGCACTGCCGTACGAGCTCATCGAAGCGGGCAGGGTGGACGGGGCCAACAACCTCCGCATCGTGTGGAGCATCGTGCTCCCGGTCGCCCGACCGGCCATGATGGTTCTCGGCATGCTCACCTTCGTCCAGGCCTGGAACGACTTCTTCTGGCCCTACCTGGCACTGAACGCGGAGAACCCCACGCTCCAGGTCGCACTCGGTCAGCTGAGCGCGTCCTACGTCCCCGACCAGAGCGTCGTCATGGCGGGTGCGCTGATCAGCACCCTGCCTCTGCTCGTCGTCTTCGTGATCTTCGGCAAGCAGATCGTCGGGGGAATCATGTCCGGCGCCGTCAAGGGCTGACTTCCCGGCCCTGCCCGCTCCACCCCCGGTCGTCCCGTACGGCCTGTACCTGACCACAGGCCGTACGGGCCCTCGGCCCCCTCATCCCTGTCCCTGTTCGTCCATTCTTGGGAGCGCTCCCGCATGACTGCAGTACGACCCGACATCACCCCGAAGCAGGCGCCCGAGGCAACGAACTTCCCCACGGGCTTCCTGTGGGGCGCGGCGACCGCGTCCTACCAGGTCGAGGGTGCCGCCGCCGAGGGCGGCCGCACGCCGTCCATCTGGGACACCTTCAGCCGCACCCCCGGCAAGGTCCACAACGGCGACACCGGTGACATCGCCGCCGACCACTACCACCGCTACCGCGACGACGTCGCGCTGATGAAGCAGCTCGGGCTCAAGGCGTACCGCTTCTCGGTCTCCTGGTCCCGGGTCCAGCCCACCGGCCGCGGCCCCGCCGTCGAGCGCGGCCTGGACTTCTACCGCAAGCTCGTCGACGAGCTGCTGGACGCCGGGATCGCGCCCGTCGCCACCCTCTACCACTGGGACCTCCCCCAGGAGCTCGAGGACGCCGGCGGCTGGCCCGAGCGCGCCACCGCCGAGCGCTTCGCCGACTACGCCGCCATCGTCTCCGGCGCCCTCGGTGACCGCGTCGGGATGTGGACCACCCTCAACGAGCCGTGGTGCTCGGCCTTCCTCGGCTACGGATCCGGCGTGCACGCCCCCGGCCGTACCGAGCCCGCAGCCGCGCTGCAGGCGGCCCATCACCTGAATCTCGCCCATGGCCGGGCGATCGAGGTTCTGCGCGCCCAACTCCCCGCTGCTGCGCAGACCTCGGTCACCCTCAATCTGCACCAGGTCCGCCCGCTGACCGACAGCGCGGCCGACGCCGACGCCGCCCGCCGGATCGACGCGGTGGGCAACCGCGTCTTCACCGGCCCGATGCTGCGCGGGGAGTACCCCGAGGACCTGATCGCCGACACCTCGCACCTGGTGGACTGGTCGAAGCTGGTCCAGGACGGCGACCTCGCCACCATTTCCCGCCCGGTCGACGCCCTCGGCATCAACTACTACACGCCGACCCTGGTCTCCACCCCGGTGGAAGGGGCCGCCTACGCGCGCAGCGACGCCCACGGTGCGAGCGACCACTCCCCGTGGCCCGGTTCCGAAGGCGTCGCCTTCCACCTCGCCGAGGGGAAGGAGCGCACCGCGATGGACTGGTCGATCGACCCCGACGGTCTCTACAACCTCCTGATGGACACCCACCGCGAGCACCCCGGCCTCCCGCTGATGGTCACGGAGAACGGCGCCGCGTTCGACGACTACGTCTCGCCCGAGGGCAAGGTCGAGGACCCCGCGCGGATCGCGTACCTGCACGGCCACCTCGACGCCGTACAGCGGGCGATCGCCGACGGAGCGGACGTCGGCGGCTACTTCCTCTGGTCGCTGATGGACAACTTCGAGTGGGCGTACGGCTACTCGAAGCGCTTCGGCGCCGTGTACGTCGACTACGCCTCCCAGCGCCGCATTCCCAAGGCGAGCGCCCACTGGTACTCCGACGTGATCCGCCGCCACGGCCTGCCTCCGGCCGACGGCACTGTCTGACCTGCACGAACAGCGAGACCCGGCCGAGTGCCGGGTCTCGCTTCTTTGTGCCCGCCTTACACGTTCGTCACAGTGACCCCGTAGGCTTGGGAGCGCTCCCAAGAGTTATGGCGCTGATGAAGGGCCGGTCGGTCCGGATGAGTGTCAAGGGATCGGACAGCGAGACTTGGTTTGGCTATCCGGCTGTGAGAAATTGACCGCGAACGGGAGGCAGCCATGGCGGCAGCGCGAGTACGGAGTGGCGGGCGGCCCACGCTCGAAGAAGTAGCGGCACGGGCCGGTGTGGGGCGGGGCACGGCCTCACGCGTCATCAACGGCTCGCCGCGGGTCAGTGCGCAGACCAGGGAGGCGGTCGAGGCGGCCGTCGCCGAGCTGGGTTACGTACCCAACCGGGCGGCCAGGGCGCTCGCCGGGAACCGGACGGACGCCATCGCCCTGGTCGTACCCGAGTCCGAGACCCGGTTCTTCGCCGAGCCGTACTTCTCCGACATCGTACGAGGGGTGGGGGAAGCACTCGCCGACACGGAGATGCAGCTGCTGCTGACCCTGGCGGGCAACGACCGCGAGCGCCGCCGGCTGGCCCAGTACCTGACCGCCCACCGGGTCGACGGCGTCCTGCTGATCGCCGTCCACGCCGACGACCCGCTGCCCGAGCTCCTCGAACAGCTCGGCATGCCCTCCGTGATCAGCGGCCGCAGGCACGCGGCCGAGCCGCTGCCCTCGGTCGACTCCGACAACTTCGAGGGCGCGCGCGCGGCGGTCGACCACTTCATATCGCGAGGCCGCACCGCCATCGCCACCATCACCGGACGCCTCGACGTGTACGGCGCGCAGCGCCGCCTCGACGGCTACCGCAAGGCCATCGCCGCCGCGGGCCTCGACCCCGACGAACGGCTCATCGCCCCCGCCGACTTCACCGAGGAGGGCGGCGCCCGCGCCATGCGGGAGCTGCTGGAACGCCGCCCCGACGTGGACGCGGTCTTCGCCGCCTCCGACGTGATGGCGGCGGGCGCCCGCCAGGTCCTGCGCGAGTCCGGCCGCCGGATCCCGGACGACGTGGCCCTGATCGGCTTCGACGACTCGGCGGTGGCACGCCACATGGACCCCCCGCTGACGAGCGTCCGCCAGCCGATCGAGGAAATGGGCCGCACGATGACCCGGGTCCTGCTCCAGGAGATCGCGAACCGCACGGAGGAGCGCACGGAGGAACGGCCGAGGATCGTGCTGCCCACGGAGCTGGTGGTGCGGGAGTCGTCCTGAGGCGACACGGGTACCGGGCCCCCGCACGCGGGGGTGGCGGCGCCCCGTGAACGGGGGCGGCCCTGCCGCGTCGGGGGAATGCGCGGCAGGACCGTTGTGTCGAGTGCCCGGGAGTCGCGCTTCC
Organism: Streptomyces sp. NPDC059499; assembly: GCF_042749285.1. NCBI lineage: Bacteria > Bacillati > Actinomycetota > Actinomycetes > Kitasatosporales > Streptomycetaceae > Streptomyces > Streptomyces sp. NPDC059499. Next base: position 438,173 of record NZ_JBHYTT010000003.1, on the reverse strand, counting down.
ATGCGGTCAGGAGCGCTCTGTGGCGGTTCTCACCTGGCTGCGGGCAGATGTCGGTCGGCGCTCCCGAATCATCAGCCCTGGCCGAGCGGGCGGCACGGCATTGCACGTTCGGCGGCTCCGCCCAGCGCGTCGGGCTCCACCCGGTACAGCCGTGCATCGCGCGTCCGGGTCACTGCCTCCGTGAGGACTCCGTCGGTGAAGAGGGCTCCCACACCGTCGTCCACCGCCCATCCGGCAGGGAGCTGCCCGCCCGCCACGGTTGCCCGGTAGGAGGGGCGGCGGCCCGGCTCGCTGTCGTAGTGCGGGCACACCGAGCCGGGCAGCAGGCCCAAACCGTCCGTCAAGTAGGTCAGCGGTCCGAAGGAATCGGTATGGGAGCCCTCCGCCCGGCAGTTCGCGCCCGCACTGATCCCGCACAACAACGTCCCGCGGTCGTAGGCCTCCCGCAGCAGCTGGTCCACACCGTGCGTACGCCAGACAGCGAGCAGGTTCGCGGTGCTGCCGCCGCCCACGTACACGACGTCCTGGGCGAGCAGGAACGTCCGCAGGGCGGCGTCGTCGAACTCCCGCTGGAAAAGCGGCAGTACAGAGGGCTCGCAGTCCGTGCGTACGTGGAAGGCGGCACGGAACTGCTCTGCGTAGGCGGGGGCGTCCCCGCTCGCCGTGGGCACGAAGCACACCTTGGGCCGGGGTGTACGCGCACGGGCCAGGACCCAGTCGTCCAGCAGCCCGTCGTCATCGGTCGAGAAGCCTCCACCGAGCAGAGCCAGACGACGTACAGGAGCGGTAGTCACAGCGGCCTCCTTGCTGGACGGGCCTGCGTGAAAGGGAGTTGTCCGCGAACGATGCCGGGCCGCCCACCCCGGCCGCAATCGAATTGGCCGTGGCTCCTGGATCTTGCCGGGCCCGGGGCCTGGTCTAGGGTTTCCGGCATGAGACGCACGGACATCGTCCGGGAGGACGGCACCTGGACGGGCCTGTCCCTGGAGGTGCGGTCCCGCCGTCGGCCAGGGTTGTGCCTGTTCAGTGCCGAGCGGCGGCTCATGCTCACCCAGGGGGAGCAGCCGGTGCTCCTCGCCTCCGTTGCCGCCGACCATTGCGAGGTCGAGTTCTGGCGCACCGACGCCTACCGCTCCGTCGTCCCGCCGTTGCGGGCGGCGGCCGGGCGGGATCTGGCCGGGCGGCCGGACCGCTGGGCGTACCGCTTCGCGGAGTACCTGATGGAAGCACCGGGCGGTCCGCTGCACGACGGGCGGTGGCTCCTGTCGTGCGAAAGCCCGCTCCTGCGCGGGAACTACGTGCGTCAGGAGCCATCCGAGTACTGGGGCGAGATGGTGGTCGAGGGCCATCCCCACGGATACATCGACTGGTTCGTCCACTCCGGCTCGTGGGAGATACTCCCGCTGCGCCCGATGCCCGATCACCGTGACGGGAGGGTCAAGGCCTACCGCAAGCAGGCCCGTGAGGGCACCCTCGCGCCCGTCCTGTTGTGGTGGATCAGCGGCCTGGACTGCCACGTGATTCTGGACGGCCACGCCCGGCTTGCCGCCGCGATCGCCGAGTCGACCACACCCCCTCTGCTGCACCTGCACCGCACCGCGGACGGCGACGAGGTGGCCGCGGGCACGGAGCGGGCGAGGGAGCGGTACGAGGCCGAGTTGGCCCGCTTCGCCGAACTCCGCGGCCGCCACGGCACCGCCGTCCCCGACGGCGCAGCGATCGCCGGCGCATCCCTGACCCGTGACATCGAGGGACTGCACACGGCGACACGGCCCACCTGGGCCTGGCCGCTGCCCGGGGGACAGGCGGAGTGGGGCCGTGTGGCCCACGAGGTGACCGCCGGGACATGGGGCACGGACGGCAGCCCGTAGGTGTGGCCGCCTTCCTGGGCCCGTACTTCGCGGGTTGTTGATTCATGACGCACGGGCAGGTGATCGAGGCGCTGGTCGCCAACCGGTTGACCTCGCCCGTGCCGCTGGTGCGGGTGGAGGACTGGGCCAGGTGCCCTTGCGGTGGAGGAGGTCTTCGGGATCGAGCCCGGCCTGCTCAACAATGATCGTCCGGCCCGGGCCCTGGACGCCATCGCTCCGAACCTGGAGCACATCGCGGTCAGCTTCGCGTGCCCGTCCGCTCGCACATGGTTGACTGCTCAAGTGGGTGATCTCGACGTAGTACGCGTCTTCTGCGGGCCTGACGGCGGTCACGGCAACGCACTCGCAATCGTCCGTGATGGCGCCGCCGTGCCCACCGAGGAGAAGCGGCTGGCCCTCGCCCGGGACCTCGGGTTCAGCGAAACGGTGTTCGTCGACGACGCGGCCCGGGGCGTCATCGACATCTACACCCCCACCTCGCAGTTGCCCTTCGCCGGCCACCCGTGTGTGGGTGCGGCCTGGTTGCTCGAGGTGCCCCAGCTGGTCACCCGCGCGGGAACCGTGTCCGTGCGACGTGACACGGAGTTCACCTGGATCGAGGCGCGCGCCGACTGGGCGCCGGCCCGAACGCTGCGGCAGTACGACTCGGCTGCACAGGTGGACGCCCTGGCCGTGCCGCCGCCCGGCGAGTGGGTCTACGCCTGGGCGTGGCAGGACGAGACAAGCAGCCTGGTCCGGGCCCGCGGCTTCCCCGGTCGGGGCGACGGCATCGACGAGGACGAAGCAACCGGCGCCGCCGCCCTGCTGCTGACCGCCCACCACGGGCGCGACCTCACCATCACCCAAGGGCGAGGTTCGCAGCTGGTCACAGCCGTCCGCAAGGACGGGCTGATCGAACTCGGTGGCAGAGTCCAGAAGCAACCCCCGGCCAGTGCCGAGGAACTGCTCAAGCTGAACTAGTAGATGCCGCAGTCACACGAACCTGCCCGGCACACCTGAACCGGTGACCTGCGAAGTACGAGCCCAGGGCCCCTGCTCCGACCGCTTCGGGTCAGGCCGCCCGGGCCGAGTCGGTGCGGCAGTCGCGGCAGTGGCCGGGCTCCCGTGCCCGGAAGGCGCGGTCGCAGCGGTCGCAGTTCTGGAGCGGGATCACGATGACGCCGCGGCGGGCGGGGGCGAGGTCCTGGGCTCCGGGCAGCGGGGGCGGGAGGAGTGTCGTGATCCGGTGCCGGAGAAGCCTTGCGGGGTGCTTCAGGGGGACCGGCAGGTCGGCGGTGAGGGCGTGGCGGATGGTGTCGGGGTGGGCGTCCCGTTCGAGCCAGGCGGTGACTCCGGGTGTGAGCGCGCCGATGTCGTGCTCGGAGAGGACGAGTTGGGGTGCGTACCGGCGCAGGTCGGCGAGGAGCGCAGCGGCTGTTCTGAGCAACTCCGGGGAGGGCGTCCGCGGCTGGGGGAGTGGCGCGGGTGGTGTCCGGCGTGCGGTGGGCGCCGGTACGAGGACCGGGGCGGGCTGCGGTGCGGGATCCGGGGCGGTCCCGGTGGGAACGCCGTGCGGTGCGGGATCCGGGGCCACCTCGGTGGGAACGTCCTGCGGTGCGGGAGCGAAGGTGCGCCGCGGCGGGGGAGCGGGGGCCGGGACGGGGGCGGCCGGTGGTGGCTCGGGCCGCGCGTGTGGTGCCGCGGTGGACACGTCGGCGCCCGGCTGGTTGTACGAGACCGTGCGCGTCGCGATGCGGCCGTTGGGGAGGCGTACGCGGCTGCGGTGGAGGTAACCGGTGGCTTCGAGTTCGCGCAGGGCGGCGGCAATGCGGGTCTCGCTGTCCGGGAAGCGGCCGACAAGGACCTTGATGCCGATTTTCGCTCCGGCGGGCAGCGACTGGATGTGCACGGCAAGCCCGATCGCGACGAGCGAGAGGCCGCGGTGCCGGCTCAGGTGGTTGCCGACGACCGTGAAACCGGCGGTGTGCCGGACGTTGACGTGGATGACACCGGATGACGGTGTGCCGCCCCCGGATACGGAGGCCGGGGCGCGGAGGGGCGCGGTAATCTGCTGGGTATCCATCGGGAAGGTATCGCTTCCTCGGTGGTCAGGCCCTCGCCCGGGATTCGCTGTCCCGGTCGGGGGCCGTCGCATGTCTGTGGGTTGTCGCGGCGAGCATATGCCGACCAACCCACCTCAAATCCAGCTGAGTTGCCATAAGTCACCCTTGTGAGTGACGGCGGCCGGGGTGGGTCGGGTTTGGGTGGGGAGGGTTATTTCCCTGGTTCTTCAAAGCATTTACGTCGTGCGTTACCGCGTCGCGGGCAGCCGGGTCGTGGACGACCGGGTCGTGGGTTTCCGCGACCCGGTGAACGCCCACCCGGTGAAGAGGATTCCGTCGGTAACGGCGACAACCGGCCACCCATCGGAGATACGGCGTGAAAGGCGCTGCCCATTCCTTGCCGGAACGATCTACTTTTGCGGCCGTGGTGAAACGCGAGACGGTTCACCACACCCCTCAGAAATACCCGCGGCAGAACGCATGCCCCTGGTGAGTCGCACTTACCCAGGGAGCATGGTGAAGTTCGCCCATTTCGCTCGCCCACACGTGGTGGATGGTTCACCCGCGTCGCGAACGCTCGGCCGGGCGACGGTGTCGCTGGGCATTGCCGCAGGTTGCTACGCCATGGCCATGGCGGTGCTGGGCACGACGATCAGCTTGTTCCTCGCCGATGCGGTTCGTGTCGGACCGGAACTCATCGGCCTGTACTTCACGGGCTGCGCCGTGGCCGCCATCGCCATCAATATGGCCGCAGGACGGATGTCCGACCGACTGGCCGACAGAAGGATCGCACTCGCCGCGACCGCACTGGCCGGGGTCGCCGGTGCGTCGGTTTTCGTCGGGGTCCGGAACTACGCGGCGGTATTCGCCACCGGGGCCGTGCTCCTCAGCCTGAATGACGCATACATTTCCCAGCTGTTCGCGTACGTCAAGGAGTTCGCCGAGTCCACCGGCAGGGAAGTGACTCCGTTCAGTTCCGCAGTGCGGTCGATCTTCTCCGCCGGCTGGGTAATCGGCCCGCCGGTCGGATTCCTTCTGCTGGAACAGGTGGGCTTCGGGCCCGTGTACGGGGGCGCCGCGGTCCTGCTCCTGCTGACCGCACTGCTCGGCCGCTGGTTCCTCCCGGCCCTGCCCCCGCCGCCCGGACCGACGGCCAGGGACCGTGCGGGCAGCCGCCTTGCCGGGCTGCGCCGCGTGTGTGCCGCCGTGCCGCGTCGCACGTGGCTGCTGCTCGGATCGGTCACGGTGGTCAACGTGGCGAACCAGATCTACCTGATCGACATCGCCCTGTACGTCACCACGGAACTGCACCTGTCGGCTGCTCCGGTCGGGCTGATGGCAGGGACCTGCGCGGTACTCGAGATTCCTCTGATGATCATGGCGGGCCGACTGGCCGACCGCATCGGGAAGATGCGTGTCGTGGCCGCCGCCATGGTCGTCGCCGTCATGTTCTTCTGCCTCCTGCCGATGGCCGGCTCCCTACCGGTCCTGATCGCCCTGCAGCTGCCGAACGCCGTGTGGATCGCGGTGGTGACGAGTATCCCGATGGTGGTGGCGCAGCAGGAGGTACCCGGCGGGGCCGGCACCGCGTCCGCGCTCTACGCGTCCACCTTCACCGTCGCCCAACTGCTGGCCGGAACCGTCACCGGGGTGGTCACCGCGCAGGTGGGACACCGGAACGTCTTCTGGCTCTGCGCCGGCCTCGTCGTGCTCGCCCTCGTGCTTCTCCTCTGCCGTTCAGGGGCCGGGGAGCAGGCGGGTCTCGGCGGCCGGCAGCCCTTTGGCCCACCAGTGGCCGTATCGGCTGTAGACCCTGGGGTCGCGGTCGGCGAGGAGCGCCCTGAGTGACTCCGCCTCCGCGGCCAGCCCCTGCCAGACGTGGCCGGGGAGGGGGTGGAAGGCGAGGGCCTCTATCCCGCCGTCCACGGGACGCCAGACTCCGGCGACGTAGCCGTCCACCAGCAGGGTGGGCAGCACGTCCCCGTTGATGCGCGTCACATGTGTGCGGTACGCGGGCGGGACGACGCGGCCGCGGTCTGCGTACGCCAGCAGGATGCTGTCCCACATGGCCATCAGTCTGGGTGGCGCCGGAGTGTCCTCGGCCGGCCGCGGCGCACCGGGGACGTCGTACATCACCGTGCCGTCGGGGCCCTCCAGCTTCTCCAGCCCGGCGTCCAGCGCTTGCACCGCGGCCCTGACCCGGGCCCGCTGAACCAGCGCGAACTGCGCCATGTCGGCCACCGACGCCGGTCCGAAGCCCTCCAGGTAGCGACGGATCAGAGTCTGCAGACCCGTCGCGGCCGCGTCAGGATCGGTCAGCACCGGCTGCTTGCCGGCTGCCGCGATGTACGACTGCTGGGTACCGAACGACCAGGGCCCTCCGACGGGCGCGTGCCACAGCGGCGCGTACTGCCGCAGCAGACGCCAGGTCACCGGCTCCATCGGAGCGCCCACCCGTTCATCGAGCCACCCCCGGATCTCGGTGGAGGTCCGTCGCCGGTCGGCGTACTTCAGGAGATCCGGGACCAGCGCGTCGGCGTCGTCGGTCGTGAGCCCGGACGCCGTGAAACGGGAGCCGAGCCTGGAGGCGCGCAGGGTCGGCTCCATGGCCTCGCGGAAGGGCCGGTAGTCCTCCGCGTGGACCATGTGCAGGGTGATCCGCATCAGCGTCGACCTGACCGTCCGGAAGCCGTCCACGGCGCTGTCGAGGCCGGCCGGGTCGAAGCCGCCGATCCGGTTCCACAGCGCGAGGTACGGCGAGGCCGGGTCCTGTGCCTGCAGGGCGACGACCCGGCGCACCGCGTCGACGACGCCGAGCGGTTCCCGGCCGAGCAGCAACTGCCGGGCGAGCGTGGAGCGGTTGAGAGCACGAGCAGTGATCACCATGCGGAGATTCTCCCGTTCGGCCACGCCGTGCGGAACCCGGACCGACCGGTGACCGTGACCCCGCCCGCCCGCCCTCGCCGAGAACGACCGGTCCGGCACGGAGGGTCACTCCCGGCCGGAGACCTGGTGGCTTCGCAGGTGGGCCTCGGGTGAGCAGGCGGCCGGGCCCGTGGGCACGCGGTGCGGGACCGGGCATGAAGAAGGGCCGGTCTGTTTCACAGACCGGCCCTTGATCAATCAGGGTGAGTAACGGGACTTGAACCCGCGACATCCTGGACCACAACCAGGTGCTCTGCCAGCTGAGCTATACCCACCATGTCGTCCGGTCGTTTCCGACCGGCCGAGAAAAAGTGTACAGGGTCCGGGAGGGTGCTCGCGCCCGAGTTCTTCCGGACCGGATCACGGGCCCCGCAGGGCCCGTGACCAGGGGCGTTTTCCTACTGCCCGGCGGGCAGTGCGTGGCGTGCCGCAATCTCCTTGGCGTGCGCCGAGTCCGGGCCGGGCTGCGGGACGAAGACCGCTTCCCGGTAGTAGCGGAGCTCCGTGATCGAATCGCGGATGTCCGCCAGTGCCCGGTGGTTGCCGTTCTTCTCCGGACTGTTGAAGTACGCCCTCGGGTACCAGCGGCGCGCCAGTTCCTTGACCGAGGACACATCGACGATCCGGTAGTGGAGGTACCCCTCCAGTGACGGCATGTCCCGCGACAGGAAGCCGCGGTCGGTGCCGACAGAATTCCCGCACAGCGGGGCCTTGCCGGGCTCCTTCACATGTTCGCGTACGTAGGCGAGGACACGCTCCTCGGCGTCGGCCAGGGTCGTGCCCCCGGCGAGCTCGTCGAGGAGGCCCGAGGCGGTGTGCATCTGCCGCACCACCTCGGGCATGGTCTCCAGGGCCGCGTCCGGCGGGCGGATCACGATGTCGACCCCTTCGCCGAGCACGTTCAGTTCCGAGTCGGTGACCAGTGCGGCCACCTCGATGAGTGCGTCGTCCGTCAGCGAGAGCCCGGTCATCTCGCAGTCGATCCACACCATGCGATCGTTCATGGCCCCACCCTACGGGGCACTCCGCTGCCCCGGCAGGTTCGGGCGCCCCGGAACGTACGACTCGGGCCCCGGTCTCAGCTGCTCCGCAGGACCGCCGGAGGTCGCAGCCGCGGTGACGGGAGACAGGCCGGAGGAGGCCGCCGCAGCGGTCCGCCGGCTCGGTGCCGAGCCCTGGGCGGGCACGGACGTCTCCATCACCGTGGCGACGCTCTCCAGCGCCCCGCCCTGCGGACGACGGGCCCGGTAGGCGGCCCGGTACGCGGCGGGGGAGGAGCCGAGCTGGCGGCGGAAGTGCCCGCGCAGCGCAACCGGCGAGCGGAAGCCGCAGCGGCCCGCAACCTCGTCGACCGAGTAGTCGGAGGTCTCGAGCAGACGCTGCGCCTGCAGCACGCGCTGGGTGATGAGCCACTGGAGCGGTGCGCTGCCCGTGAGCGAACGGAACCTGCGGTCGAAGGTCCGCCTGCTCATATAGGCGCGCGCGGCCAGCGTCTCCACGTCGAACTGCTCGTGGAGGTGCTCCAGTGCCCAGGCCACGACCTCGGCGAGCGGGTCGGAGCCGATCTCTTCAGGTAAAGACCTGTCGAGGTAGCGCTCCTGACCGCCACTGCGCCGCGGCGGCACGACGAGCCGGCGGGCCAGGGCCCCGGCTGCTTCTGTGCCATGGTCGGTACGGACTATGTGAAGGCATAGATCGATTCCGGCCGCCGTTCCGGCGGAGGTGAGCACATCTCCGTCGTCGACGAACAGCTCACGCGGATCGACGTGCACCGACGGATAACGCTTGGCCAGCGTCGGTGCGTACATCCAGTGTGTGGTGGCCGGGCGGCCGTCCAGCAGGCCGGCTGCGGCGAGGACGAAGGCCCCCGTGCACAGTCCGACGATGCGTGCGCCCTCCTCGTGGGCGCGCCTCAGCGCGTCCAACGCCTCAGCGGGCGGCGGCGATGTGATGGACCGCCAGGCGGGCACCACGACGGTGCCTGCCCTGCTGATCGCCTCCAGGCCGTACGGCGCGCTCAGTTCGAGCCCGCCCGTGGTGCGCAGCGGTCCCTCCTCGCCTCCGCAGACCAGCAGGCGGTAGCGCGGAACGCCCGCGTCCTGCCGGTCGATTCCGAAGACGGAGAGCGGGATCGAGCTCTCGAAGATAGGGCCACCACTGAACAGCAGTACGGCTACAACTTCCCGGCGTCGCCGCCCGGTCAGCTTCCGTGCGGCCTCCGTTGCGGCGGCGGAGTCCTGGCTCATGACGCTAAGCCCCCCTCGGTGTTCGCGTCTCCCTGGTCCCTACGGGCCTGTCGTTCCTGCACGTTTCCCCTCGGTCTCGCACGCGTCCCCAGTCCTCGACACTCATGATCGAATCTACTGCGTTCCGTGGTGCCGACGTGACACGTTTCCCCACCGGCACTATGTCGACAAGGCCACTTGGCGCGAAGCATTCGATCACGAAGCGTTTCACTCACGAGCCCCTCAGGGAAGTGCGCATAGCGATCATGGCCCGTCCCCGTAGGGTCAAAGCGTACCGCGCGGTCTATTCCTGCCTGGTGGCACGTGGGTTGGTCGGCCAAAACGCCAAGAAAGTGAGGGCGATGTGAAGTTGGCTGAAAAGTAGTGGTTGCGTGCGCGGATTCCAGTCATGAGACCGGCGCACCACCCCGTGCATCAGTGGCCTCCGTACGCCCTGGGGGCCTCCGCGGGCCCTTCTGCCCCCGGGCGGGGACGAGGTGGAGTCACCCGGTGGCGCGGCGTGACGGCCCGGTCGGCGCGGTGTGTGCGGCATCCGGCCGTCTGCGGCGATCCGGCCGCCGCGGCCGAAGGAACGTGGAAGGAACGCGGAGCGGGAGCGCCTCCGCGCCGCGCGAGCTGGATGTACGACACAACCGGCATTGCCATACGGGGCCGGCTCGGGCATGCTCCCTCCATCGCCGCAAGCGCTTTGCGAGGTTCTGGGCGGTGGAGGAGTGGCGCCGTACCCTTGGGGGTAGGGGGTTGGGAAGATGATTCCCGGACACAGCTTCATCCATAAACGAACTTCCGAACCGCTCCCTCCTCACGAGGACTCTCTTCGCCGAGACACCGATGGCCGGTCACGAAATCCCTGAACCCGCAGACCGCAAGCAGGTAGCCGACCCCCGGTCGGACCCGCAGACGGTCCCCGAGTCGCGCCCGTCCTGCGATCCGGCCTTCCGGCACGGGGTCGTGGTCGGTTTCGACGGCTCCACCTCCAGTGAACGAGCCCTCGCCTACGCCATCGGCATGGCGAACAGGCTCGGCTCCGGGCTGATCATCGTCCACGTCGCCAACCGGCTGCCGACCACGGTCTGGGCAGGCTGCGAGCCGCCCGTCTTCGTGGATGTGCCCGATCACCGCACGGAGGTCCTCGGGCTCGAGCTGGCCTGCGCGGACTACCTCGCCGAGGTGCCGTGGGTGCTCGTGGAGCGCGGTGGCGACATCTGTCACGAGCTGGAGGAGGTCGGCCGGGAGTACTCGGCCGACGCGATCGTCGTCGGCTCCACGCACGGCATCGTGGGACGGATCTTCGGCTCGGTGGCCGGCCGTCTCGCGCGGCGCGCCCAGCGCCCGGTCATCGTCATCCCCTGAGGCACTTCCCGGAACGCTGCTCCGCTCCCTGGGGCAACTGAGGTGCTCCTGCCCCTGAGGTCTTCCTGACTGATCGTCAATCTTATTCGGCGCGCGGTGAATTCGCTCGTGCGCGGAGGTGGATTGTGCGCTTGTGAAGGGTATCTGTACTGCATCAGGTAGCAGCAGCACGGCAGTTGAAGGGAGCCCGCCGTGGACAACGACGTCTCTGCGGGAAGTGCCAGTATCACCACCCTCGGCCATCTCGCCCTGGGTCTCACTCTGTTGGCGTTCGGCATCGGTCACACCGGAGTCATCGACGGTGTCACCGCGGCCGACGCCGTGTCGCTCGCGCTCTATGTCGGCGGCATCGCGCTGTTCGTCGCGGGACTCCTGGAGTTCCGCGCGGGCAACGCCTTCGCCGGTACGGCCTTCGCCGGTCTCGGCGCCTTCTGGTTCACCTGGGGCACCGGTGCCGGCTCGTCGGTCTCGGACCACGCGGCAGGACTCTTCCTGCTGCTGTGGGCCCTCTTCGCGCTGAGCCTGACCCTGGGGTCGGCCGGTGGAGGTCTGCTCACCCAGGGGACGTACGGGCTGCTCTTCCTGGGGCTGCTGCTCCTGGGCGTCGGGCAGTTCGCCGGCAGTGACGGGCTCGGTAAGGTCGGCGGCTGGGTGGCCGCCGTGGCCGGGCTCGCCGCCTGGTACGGGGCGACGGCGGCGCTGGCCAAGTGGCCGACCGCGGTACCCAAGCGCGCTGCAGGCCGGGGTGTGACGGCCACCGGCTAGCAGTCGGGCGGGGGGCGGTCTCGGGTGCCGCCCGCCCAACGGGAGAGAGCGGCCCCCGCACCCTCGGTGGCGTGGTGCGGGGGCCGCTCTGTGCGTACGGGCGGCTCCCCCGGAGGGAGCCGGGCCCGACGGCGTCCTACTCGACGGTGACGGACTTCGCCAGGTTGCGCGGCTTGTCGATGTCACGGCCCATGGCCAGCGCCGTGTGGTACGCGAACAGCTGCAGCGGGATGCCCATCAGGATCGGGTCCAGCTCGTTCTCGTTCTTCGGGACGAGGATCGTGTGGTCGGCCTTCTCCTGCTCGCGGTGGGCGACGGCGAGGATCCGGCCGCTGCGGGCCTTGATCTCCTCCAGCGCGGCGCGGTTCTTCTCCAGCAGGTCGTCGTCCGGGACGATCGCGACGGTGGGGAGCGCCGGCTCGATGAGCGCGAGGGGGCCGTGCTTCAGCTCCGAGGCGGGGTAGGCCTCGGCGTGGATGTACGAGATCTCCTTGAGCTTCAGGGAGGCCTCCAGCGCGACGGGGTAGCCCCGCACACGGCCGATGAACATCATCGACTGGGCGCCCGCGTACTCCTCGGCAAGCTTCTTGATCTCTTCCTCGGACTCGAGGATCTGACCGATCTGCTCGGGCAGCTTGCGCAGGCCCTCGATGATCCGCTTGCCGTCGGAGACCGACAGGTCGCGGATGCGGCCCAGGTGCAGGGCGAGCAGCGCGAAGGCGACGACGGTGTTGGTGAAGCACTTGGTGGAGACGACGCAGACCTCCGGGCCCGCGTGGACGTACATGCCGCCGTCGGCCTCGCGGGCGATCGCCGAACCGACGACGTTCACCACACCGAGGACGCGTGCGCCCTTGCGCTTGAGCTCCTGGACGGCGGCCAGCACGTCGTAGGTCTCACCGGACTGCGAGACGGCGACGTACAGCGTGTCGGGGTCCACGACGGGGTTGCGGTAGCGGAACTCGGAGGCGGGCTCGGCGTCCGCGGGGATGCGGGCCAGCTCCTCGATGAGGCCGGCGCCGATCATGCCCGCGTGGTACGAGGTGCCACAGCCCAGGATCTTGATCCGGCGGACCCCGCGGGCCTCGCGGGCGTCCAGGTTCAGGCCGCCCAGGTGCACGGTGGAGAAGCGGTCGTCGATCCGGCCGCGCAGCACGCGGTCCACGGCGTCGGCCTGCTCGGAGATCTCCTTGTGCATGTACGTGTCGTGGCCGCCCATGTCGTACGACTCGGCCTCCCACTCCACGGTGGTGGGCGTCGCCGTCGTGGTCGAGCCCTCCGTCGTGTACGTACGGAAGTCGTCGGCCTTGAGGGTGGCCATCTCGCCGTCGTCCAGGGTGACGATCTGGCGGGTGTGGGCGACGAGCGCGGCGACGTCCGAGGCGACGAACATCTCCTTCTCGCCGATGCCGAGCACGACGGGGGAGCCGTTGCGGGCGACGACGATGCGGTCGTTGAAGTCGGCGTGCATCACGGCGATGCCGTACGTGCCCTCGACGGACTTCAGCGCCTCGCGGACCTTCTCCTCGAGGGTGGAGGCCTGCGCCCTGGCGATCAGGTGGACCAGGACCTCGGTGTCGGTCTCGGAGAGGAAGACGACGCCGTCGGCGACGAGCTTCGCGCGGATCTCGGAGGCGTTGTCGATGATGCCGTTGTGGACGACGGCGACCTTGTTCTCCGCGTCCAGGTGGGGGTGCGCGTTCTCGTCGCTCGGGGCGCCGTGGGTGGCCCAGCGGGTGTGCGCGATACCGGTGGTGCCGGCGAACCGCTTGGGTACGCGGGCCTCCAGCTCGCGGACCCGGCCCTTGGCCTTGACCATCCTCAGGGTGCCGGGCTTGCCCGCCGCGGCCTTGCCCGTGATGACGATGCCCGCCGAGTCGTACCCCCGGTACTCCAGCCGCTGCAGGCCTTCCAGCAGCAGCGGAGCCACGTCACGCTTTCCGATATAACCGACGATCCCGCACATAGAGTCTCTGCCCCTCCATCGACGTACAAAAGTGTGTGCCCGGCCCTGCCCGTCCGGCTCAGCCGTAGACGATGCGGCGCAGCTGGCGGAGCGAGAGCTCCTGCGGCGCCACCGCCCGGTGGGGCAGCTCGGCCGCGATCCGCTCGAAGATGTCCGTGTTCACCAGGCCGCCGGACTGCAGTTCGCGGTGGCGGCGGCGGACGTAGTCCTCGGTCGTCTCGTCGAAGTACGCCAGCACGTCGAGGATCACCCTGGCGGCCTCGCCGCGCTGGAGCGCGGTGGAGCGTACGAGGTGGTCGATGAGGTCGTCATGCGACGGGCGGCGTTCGAGCACCCGTCGATATTGCTTGCCCAGGCCGTAATGTGCAAGAAATCTGCCCGATATCGGGCAGGGTCACACAGGAATACGTCGGCGGCCGGGTCAGAGGCGTCTCAGAACCGCTTGCTTTGCGGTGCTGAACTCGTCATCGGTGAGGATCCCCGCCTGATGCAGCTCGCCGAGCTCGCGCAGTCTGCGCAGGAGTACGTCGTGATCGTCGGCGGGCGGGACCGCGGCCTTCGCGCGGTCCGCTGCGCGCAGCTCCGGCGCCGTCCCGGTGCGGGGCAGCCGCGTCAGGACGGCCGCGGCGACCAGGACGGCCGAGTACTCCTTCCTGGACAGCCCCCACAGCTCCAGCGAGTAGGGGTCGAACTTGGGTGGCGCCGAGGAGCCGCCCGGGCCCCTCTCGAAGCGCAGGTACCCGTTCTCCAGGCCGATCGCCGGCAGCCAGCGCACGCCCGTCACCTCCGACACCGGGAACGTGACCGAGCCGCCCGAGGTCTTCGACTCCGCGGCCTTCCAGTTCCAGGTGAGGCGCACCGTCTCCCCGTCGAAGGATGCGGTGCCGTCCCCGCCGCCACCGGAGACCGGCAGTGAGGGGCCCGGCAGCAGGAAGCCCTCCGCGGGCGTATCGGGCACCTGCTCGATGACCAGGGCGTTGCGCACCTCGTCGACGAAGTACTCCGCGACGCCCGTGCGGTCCTTCTCCACCGCGAGCTGATAGGGGTCGGAGGCGTCCTTGAGCCTGCCGTCCGCAGCCCGCAGCACCGGGCACGCACCGGTGCGCAGGCGCAGTCGAAGCCGGCCGCCCTTCCGGTCGGGCTCGAACGATATCCCCGCCAACGCCTGCACGGGGATGGCGAGTTCGCCCAGGTCCTGCCGGACCGGATGCACCTTGCTGCCGGGCACGACGCGCACCGTGTCCCCGTCGAACGTCCAGGTGCCGTCGCGCTGGATGATTTCCGCCATGCCGCCGATTCTGCCAGCCGTACGACGAGAAGTGGTCTAGTCCTTGACGGTCTGTGTGACGCGCGGTACGCATGGTGACCGTTCGGTTGCTCAGGAGATCCACAGGTGTGAACCCGTCGAAAGGGACCGGCTTGTGAGACAACACAGAACGATCCACCGCTTGTTCGGCTCGCTGCTGCTCGTCGTGGCGGCAGGCGTCTCCAGCATCTCGGCGGCCCCGGCCGACGCCGGCCCGGCGCCCGCCGCGTCACCCCGGCCGCTCGGCGAGATCGTCCCCGCCCCGGTGTCGGTGAAGCCGGGAGGACCCGCGTACGCCATCACGGCGGGCACGCGCATACGGGTCGACGGCACCTCCCGCGAGGCCCGGCGCATCGGTGAGTACCTCGCGGACGCGCTGCGGCCCTCCACCGGGTACGCGCTGCCGGTCACCGAACGGGCCGGGCACGACGGCATACGGCTCGAACTCGGCTCCAGGGACAGCGCCCTGGGCGCCGAGGGCTACCGCCTGAAGTCCTCCCGCGGCTCCGTCACCATCACCGCACGCGCCCCCGCAGGGCTCTTCCACGGCGTCCAGACACTGCGCCAGCTGCTCCCGGCAGCCGTGGAGGAGGACAGCCCGCAGAAGGGGCCCTGGGAGATCGCGGGCGGCACGCTCACGGACTCCCCGCGCTACGCGTACCGGAGCGCGATGCTCGATGTCTCACGGCACTTCTTCTCGGTCGCCGAGGTGAAGCGGTACATCGACCAGCTCGCCCTCTACAAGATCAACAAACTGCACCTGCACCTCTCCGACGACCAGGGCTGGCGCATAGCCATCGACTCCTGGCCCCGGCTCGCCGAGTACGGCGGTTCCACCGAGGTCGGGGGCGGCCCCGGCGGCCACTACACCAAGAGCGACTACAGGGAGATCCTCCGGTACGCGGCCTCCCGCTACCTGGAGGTCGTCCCCGAGATCGATCTGCCCGGCCACACGAACGCGGCACTCGCCTCCTACGCCGAGCTGAACTGCGACGGCGTCGCCCCGCCGCTCTACACGGGAACCTCGGTCGGCTTCAGCTCGCTGTGCGTGCCCAAGGCGGTGACGTACGACTTCGTGGACGACGTCATCCGCGAACTGGCCGCTCTCACGCCCGGCCGGTACCTCCACATCGGCGGCGACGAGGCGCACTCCACGAGCCATGAGGACTACGTGGCGTTCATGGAGAAGGCGCAGGCCGTCGTCGCCAGGTACGGCAAGACCGTCGTCGGCTGGCACCAGCTGACCGGGGCGGTCCCCGTGAAGGGCGCCGTCGCCCAGTACTGGGGCTACGACCGGACGGGCGCGGCCGAACGCCAACAGGTGGTGGACGCCGCGAAGAACGGCACGAAGCTGGTGCTGTCCCCGGCCGACCGTACGTACCTGGACATGAAGTACACCAAGGACACGAAGCTCGGCCTGGCCTGGGCGGGCTACGTCGAGGTCCAGCGGTCCTACGACTGGAACCCGGCGGCCTATCTGGAGGGCGTCCCCGAGGAGGCCGTGCTCGGGGTGGAGGCACCGATCTGGACCGAGACCCTGACCGACAGCGCGGACATCGAGCAGATGGCGTTCCCGCGGCTTCCGGGGGTCGCCGAACTGGGATGGTCGCCCGCGGCCACGCACGACTGGGACACCTACAAGGTGCGCCTCGCGGCGCAGGGGCCGCGGCTGTCGGCGCTGGGGATCGACTTCTACCGGTCGCCGCAGGTCCCCTGGCGCACGGAGTGAGGTAGCCGCCCCGGGCTGCCCGGGCGGTCCGACCGCCCGGGCAGCCCGGGACACGGGGGTCAGGAACCCGTGCCGCGGAAACCGACAGGCACTACGCGTCCTGGGAAGCCGCCTGTTCCCTCAGCTGTTCCTCGCTCAGTCCGCGCCGCCAGTACCCGACGAACGTCACCCGCTTGCGGTCGAACCGCCGTTCCTGCACGAGATGGCGGCGCAGGGCCCGGACACCGGAGGACTCGCCCGCGATCCAGACGTACGGGGTGCCCTCGGGCAGCTTGGCGGCGCGCACGGCCTCCACGGCCGAGGGCGCGCCCTCGGCCCGCACGAGCCAGCTGATACGGGCATCGGCCGCCGTGCGGAGCGCCTGACGGTCCTGGGCGTGCGGGATCTCCAGCCAGACCCTGGCCTTCGTCCCGGCAGGCAGCCACTCCAACGCGGCCGACGCGGCGGGCAGGGCCGTCTCGTCGGCCCAGATCAGCACCCAGTCGGTGTCCTGCGGCGGCCGGAAGCGGACCGCGGTGTTGTCCTCGACGGCCGGTCCGAGCGCCTTGAGCAGCTGCCCCGGCGCGGCCGCGGCCGCCCAGCGGCAGGCGGGCCCGCCGTCCTCGTGCAGCGCGAAGTCGATGTCGACCTCGGTGGAACCGTCCTCGGTGCGGCGCTGCGCCCGCACCGTGTACGAGCGCATCACCGCCCGCACGTCCTCGGGGAGCGCCCGCCACGCGCTGAACCACTCGCCGTTCCCGTCGACGGGCACGAGGGGCTCGCTCTGGCCCGGGTGCGGCAGGAACAGCGAGAGGCTCTGGTCCCGGCCCCCGGCGGCGAAGCCGTCGAGCCCCGGGCCGCCGAAGGTGACCCGGCACATGGAAGGGCTCAGCCGACGGGTCCCGAGGACCGTCAGGCCGAAGAACCGGAAGGGTTCGACGGGTGCGGCGGCAGTCATGCGAGGGCTCCTCCCAGGAACCGGGACCGGGGCGACAACGGCGACGGCCCGGCCCGGAGCGACTCGCTCCGGGCCGGGCCGGGGATCAGCTGACCTTCTTGGCGCTCTCGATGGCCTCGGCCAGGTCCTCGAGGATCGGCGCGCACTTGTCGTACGAGTAGATGGGCTCCGTCGTACGCGGGACGATCTGGCCGGCCTTGACGGCGGGCAGCTGCGCCCACGTCGGCTTCGAGGTCAGGGCGTCGGGCTGCAGGGCCGAGGAGCGGTTGTCCATCATGATGACGTCGGCCTTGTACGTGTCGACGTTCTCCCAGCTCAGCTCCTCGAAGAAGCCTGCGGCGTTGACCTTCGGCTCGACGAACTGCACGCCGAGCTCCTGGAAGTACAGGGTGTCCGCGGACGTCTTGGCGAGCGAGACGTAGAAGAGGTCCTGGCTCGCCGAGCCGACCAGCACCTTGATGTTCGGCTGGGACTTGGCGGCGGCGCGCAGCCGGGCGGCGGCCTTCTCGAAGCGTGCCTTGGCGTCGGTGACCTTCTTGGCCTTGACGTCGGCGCCGAGTGAGGCCGCGAGGTCCTCGTGGCGCTGGATCGCCTTCGGCATGGTGGTCTGGGCGGCCCACAGCGCAGCGCTCGGCGCAAGCTTGAGGATCTTGTCCTTGGACTCGTCCGGCACGTACCAGAGGGCGTCCTTCTCCCACATGGCGGTGACGAGCAGGTCCGGTGCGAGACCGGCGTACTTCTCGACGTTGAACTCGCCCCAGACGTTGCCGAGCACCTCGACCTTGTTGATGTCGAGGTCGCCGGCCTGCACGTCGGCCTTGCCGTCAGCGGTCTTCGTCGGGCCGAAGACGCCCTTGACCTCGATGCCGTAGTCGTGGAGAGCCGCGGCGACACCGACGAAGGCGACGATGTTCTTCGGGGTCGACCCGGCCTCGGCGGTCAGGCCCCGGTCGTCCTTGAAGGTCCACGGACCCGACTTGGCGGACTCCGAGCCGGCGCCGGACTCCTTGGAGTCGCTGTCGCCGCACGCGGCAAGCACGGCGCCGAGGCCGACGGCTCCGCCGACGGCCAGCAGGCCGCGACGGGAGAGGGAGGTGGGCCGGACGTTGGGCATGGGCTGTCTGCTTTCGTGCGGGTCGTGGCTGGCCGCCGACGGGTTCGAGGGTAGGTTAGCCTAACCTCAGATCTTGGCAGGTGGGGGGTCGAAAGGCCGCCCTGCCGGTATCCGGCGGAGCGGCCTTCGATGGGGACCGAGCGGCCCGTCCGAGTGGCCTGACGGCCCTTCGTCCGCGTCAGGCGTCCATCCCCAACTCCCGTGCGATCAGCATCCGCTGGACCTCGCTCGTACCCTCGCCGATCTCCAGGATCTTGGAGTCGCGCCACATGCGCGCCACCGGGTACTCGTTCATGAAGCCGTAGCCGCCGTGGATCTGGGTGGCCTCGCGGGCGTTGTCCACCGCCACCGTCGACGAGTACAGCTTGGCGATCGCCGCCTCCTTCTTGAACGGCTCGCCCGCCAGCAGCCGCGAGGCCGCGTCCCGCCAGCCGATCCGGGCCATGTGCGCCCGCATCTCCATGTCCGCGATCTTGAACTGGATGGCCTGGTTGGCACCGATCGGCTTCCCGAAGGCGTGCCGCTCCCTCGCGTACTTCACCGACTCGTCCACACAGCCCTGCGCCAGGCCCGTCGACAGCGCGGAGATCGCGATCCGGCCCTCGTCCAGGATCCGCAGGAACTGCGCGTAGCCCCGGCCCTCCTCGCCCAGCAGGTTCGCCGCCGGGACGCGGACGTCGGAGAAGGACAGCTCACGGGTGTCCGAGGCGTTCCAGCCGACCTTGGAGTAGGGCGCCGCGACCGTGAAGCCGGGGGTGCCGGAGGGCACGATGATCGACGAGATGCGGGGCGCGCCGTTCTCCTTGCGGCCCGTCACCGCCGTGACCGTGACCAGCTCCGTGATGTCCGTACCGGAGTTGGTGATGAAGCACTTGGAACCGTTGATCACCCACTCGTCCGTGGCCTCGTCCAGCACGGCCGTCGTGCGGGTGCCGCCGGCATCCGACCCGCCGTCCGGCTCCGTCAGCCCGAACGCGCCGAGCGCCTCGCCCGCGCAGAGCTTCGGCAGCCAGCGCTGCTTCTGCTCCTCGGTACCGAAGCGGTAGACCGGCATCGCACCCAGCGAGACCCCGGCCTCCAGCGTGATCGCCACGGAGGAGTCGACCCGGGCCAGCTCCTCCAGGGCGATCCCGAGGGCGAGATAGTCCCCGCCCATGCCGCCGTACTCCTCCGGGAACGGCAGGCCGAACAGGCCCATCCGCCCCATCTCCCGCACGATCTCGTACGGGAACTCATGGCGCTCGTAGAAGTCGCCGATCTTCGGCGCGATGACGTCGTGGGCGAACTCCTCGACGGTACGGCGCAGTTCCTCGTGCTCGGCGGTCAGCCGGTGGTCCAGGGACATGGAACGTCACTCCTTGTGCGACGGCGCTTGTGACGCCGAGAGCGCTTTGACGGTTCGGGACGGGCTGGGGCGGCCCAGCTGTTCGGCCATCCACACGCTCGTGGCGGTGAGTGCGCCGAGATCGACCCCGGTTTCGATACCGAGGCCGTCGAGCATCCACACGAGATCCTCGGTGGCGAGATTCCCGGTCGCGCTCTTCGCGTACGGGCAGCCGCCGAGGCCGCCCGCGGAGGCGTCCACCGTCGTCACCCCCTGCTGGAGCGCGGCCAGGGTGTTGGAGAGCGCCTGGCCGTACGTGTCGTGGAAGTGCACCCCGATCGTGTCGGTGGGCACCCCCGCCCCGTTCAGCGCGGACAGCAGTGCGGTCACGTGGCCCGGGGTGGCGACGCCGATCGTGTCGCCGAGGGAGAGCTCGTCGCAGCCGAGGTCCATCAGCGCCCTCGCCACCCGGACGACCTGGGCGAGGGGCACGGCGCCCTCCCACGGATCGCCGAAGCACATCGACAGATAGCCCCGCACATGGACCTTCTCCGCCTTCGCACGGGCCACGACCGGCTCGAACATGGCGAGCGACTCGTCCACGGTGCGGTTGAGATTGCGGGCGGCGAACGTCTCCGTCGCCGACCCGAAGACCGCGATCCTCCGCGCCCCGAGGGCCAGTGCCCGGTCCAGACCGCGTTCGTTCGGCACGAGGACGGGCAGCGCCACGTCCCCGACATCCGCGACGTCCCCGAGCAGCGGGAACAACTGCTCGGCGTCGGCGAGCTGGGGCACCCACTTCGGGTGGACGAAGCTGGTCGCCTCGATCGTGGACAGCCCGGCGACGGCGAGCCGGCGGATGAACTCCGCCTTCACCTCCGTCGGCACCACGGCCTTCTCGTTCTGCAGCCCGTCGCGGGCCCCGACCTCATGGATGCGGACCCGGTCCGGCAGCCCCTGAGCGGGCACGTTCATGGGCAGATCGGTGTCGGTCACGATTCCTCCCTCGGGGCCACCACGGCCAGGATCTGGTCCATGGCGACCGTGGCACCGGCGGTGACGTCCAGCTCGGTGACCGTTCCCGCGTGCGGGGCGGAGATGACGTGCTCCATCTTCATCGCCTCGACCACGAGCAGACTCTGTCCGGCCGCGACCTCGTCCCCGACGGCCACCTTCACCACCGTCACCGTTCCCGGCATGGGCGCCGCGAGCGTGTCGGCCCCGGACCTCGCGGCGCCGCTGAGGGATGCCTCCACCGGGTCGTGGTCCTGGACGTGCCAGGTGTCCCCGTCCCGGCCGAGCCAGACCCCGTCCGCGGAGGCAGCCAGGCTGAACGCGTGGGTGAGGCCGTCGAGTTCGACGGTGACCCGCCGCGCGGTCGACTCCACCAACCGGGACACCTGCGCGCCGGGCAGCGAGGGCACGGGCCCGCACGCGTCGGCCCGCTCGTCCCGGTCCCCGGCGTGGCCGAACGCCAGCTCGGCCGTGCCCCCCGCAGCCGTGCGCAGGCTCACCCGCACCGGGTCATGGCCCGGTACGCGGAAGTGGTGGAAGGTCGCGGCGGGCGTACCGCCGAGGCGCCAGCCGTCGACCGCGGAGAACGGGTCGACCCAGCCGGAGGTCCTGGCGGCCGGCGCCTGCCGCAGCAGTGCGGCCGCCGCGTACACCTCCTCGGGCACGCCCGCCGGCACCAGGCTGTCCGCCTCGCGCTCCACGAGTCCGGTGTCCAGATCGCCCGCGACCACCGCCGGATGCGCCAGCAGCCGCCGCAGGAACCCGGCGTTCGTCGGGACGCCCAGCACCACCGTGTCCGCCAGCGCCGCCCGCAGCCGGCGCAGCGCCGTCGCCCGGTCCGGGCCGTACGCGATGACCTTCGACAGCATCGGGTCGTACGTGCTGCCGACCGGCACGCCCTCGCTGAGTCCCGAGTCCGTGCGCACCCCGCCGCCCTGCGGCTCGTCCAGGGCGAGCACGGTCCCACCGGACGGCAGGAAGCCGCGCGCCGGGTCCTCCGCGCAGACCCGGGCCTCGATCGCGTGCCCGGTGAGCGTGATGTCGGCCTGGGCGTGCGGGAGCCGCTCGCCGGCCGCGACCCGCAGCTGCCACTCCACCAGGTCGAGGCCGGTGACCAGCTCGGTGACCGGGTGCTCGACCTGGAGGCGGGTGTTCATCTCCATGAAGTAGTACGAGGCGGGGTCGCTGCCCGGGACGATGAACTCCACCGTGCCCGCGCCCACATACCCGCAGGACCGTGCCGCCTGGACGGCGGCCTCGCCCATCGAGGCGCGGGTCTTCTCGTCGAGCAGGACCGAGGGCGCCTCCTCGATGATCTTCTGGTGGCGGCGCTGGAGCGAGCACTCGCGCTCGCCCAGATGCACCACGTTGCCGTGGCCGTCGGCGAGGACCTGGATCTCGATGTGGCGCGGCCGGTCGATCCACCGCTCCACCAGCAGCGTGTCGTCGCCGAAGGAGGCGCGCGCCTCGCGCCGGGCCGCCGCGATCTCGTCCGCGAGCAGCGACTCGTCGCGCACCAGCCGCATGCCCTTGCCGCCACCGCCCGCGGACGGCTTCAACAGCACGGGCATGGCGATCTCCCGGGCGGCCTCGGCCAGTTGCCCGTCGGTGAGCTCGCTCCCGGAGGAGCCGGGCACGACCGGGACCCCGGCCGCGGCGACCGTCTCCTTGGCCCGGATCTTGTCGCCCATCAGTGAGATCGCCGAAGCCGGCGGGCCGATGAAGACGAGCCCCGCGTCCGCGCAGGCCTGCGCGAAGTGGGCGTTCTCCGCGAGGAAGCCGTATCCCGGATGGACGGCCTCGGCCCCGGTGCGGCGGGCCGCGTCCAGGAGCCGTTCCACGGACAGATAACTCATCGAGGCGGGCGCGGGCCCGATCCGGACCGCCGTATCGGCTTCCCGGACATGCCGGGCGTCCGCGTCCGCGTCGCTGAAGACGGCGACCGACCGTACGCCGAGCTCGCGCAGGGTCCGGATGACCCGGACCGCGATCTCGCCACGGTTGGCGACCAGAACAGTGCTGAACATGGAAGTCCTCACATCACATCCGGAAGACGCCGAAGCCCGGGCCGTTGGGATCCTTCTGGGGCAGCGGGGCATTGGCACAGGCCGTCAGGGCGAGTCCCAGCACCTGCCGGGTCTCCATCGGGTCGATCACACCGTCGTCCCAGAGCCGGGCGGTGGCGTAGTAGGCGCTGCCCTGCTGCTCGTACTGCGCGCGGACCGGATCCTTGAAGGCCTCCTCGTCCTCGGCGGGCCACTCCTCGCCGCGCCCCTCGATCTGGTCCCGCTTGACCGTGGCCAGAACGGAGGCGGCCTGCTCGCCGCCCATGACGGAGATCTTGGCATTGGGCCACATCCACAGGAAGCGCGGCGAATAGGCGCGGCCGCACATGGAGTAGTTGCCCGCGCCGTACGAACCGCCGACGACGACGGTCAGCTTCGGCACCCGGGTGGACGCCACGGCCGTCACCATCTTGGCGCCGTGCTTGGCGATGCCACCCGCCTCGTAGTCCCGGCCGACCATGAACCCGGAGATGTTCTGCAGGAACACCAGCGGGATGCCGCGCTGGTCGCACAGCTCGATGAAGTGCGCGCCCTTCTGGGCGGACTCGGAGAAGAGGATCCCGTTGTTCGCGATGATGCCGACCGGGTGACCGTGGATCCGGGCGAAGCCCGTGATCAGCGTCTGGCCGTACTCCGACTTGAACTCGGCGAAACGCGAACCGTCCACCACCCGGGCGATCACCTCCCGCACGTCGTACGGCGTGCGCGAGTCGACGGGCACCGCCCCGTACAGCCCGGCGGGATCGACCTTGGGCTCGTCCGCGGGCTCCACGGACCAGGGGAGTTCCCCGCGCGCGGGGAGCGTCGCGACGATGTTCCTCACGATCCGCAGCGCGTGGGCGTCGTCCTCGGCGAGGTGGTCGGTGACCCCGGACGTACGGGAGTGGACCTCACCGCCGCCGAGGTCCTCGGCCGTGACGACCTCGCCCGTGGCGGCCTTCACCAGCGGGGGGCCGCCCAGGAAGATCGTGCCCTGGTTGCGGACGATGACCGCCTCGTCGCTCATCGCCGGGACGTACGCCCCGCCCGCCGTGCAGGAGCCCAGCACCGCCGCGATCTGCGGGATACCGGCCCCGGACATCCGGGCCTGGTTGAAGAAGATGCGCCCGAAGTGGTCCCGGTCGGGGAACACCTCGTCCTGCATCGGGAGGAACGCGCCGCCGGAGTCCACCAGGTACAGGCAGGGCAGCCGGTTCTCCAGGGCGACCTCCTGGGCACGGAGGTGCTTCTTCACCGTCATCGGGTAGTACGTGCCGCCCTTGACGGTCGCGTCATTGGCGACGATCACGCACTCCCGGCCGCTGACCCGCCCGATTCCGGCGATCACCCCGGCCGCCGGAGCGGCGCCCCCGTACAGCCCCTCGGCCGCCAGGGGCGCCAGCTCCAGGAAGGGCGAACCCGGGTCGAGCAAGGTGTCCACCCGCTCCCGGGGCAGCAGCTTGCCGCGCGCCACATGCCGGGCGCGGGCCTTCTCACCCCCGCCGAGCCGTGCCGTGGTGAGCCGCGTGCGCAGCTCCTCGGCGAGCGCGTGATGCGCCGCCTCATTGGCCTGCCAGGCCTCCGAGGCGGGATCGGCCGCGCTCGCCAGGACCGGTGCCTGCTGCATCGTGTCGAGCCCCCTTGCCCGTACCGCTGAAGTTAATAAGCGTTAACGCATTACGTTCAGGTTAACGAGCGCTAACCCGCCTGTCTAGAATGAATCTTCATGAGCACCAATGCCGCCGACCGCACCGCCGCCCGTGCCGTCTCCCGTGTCGCGGCTCCCACCCGCCGCGAACAGATCCTCAGGGAGGCCGCGCGCCTCTTCGCCGAGCGTGGCTTCCACGGTGTCGGCGTCGACGAGATAGGGGCGGCGGTCGGCATCAGCGGCCCCGGCCTCTACCGTCACTTCCCGGGCAAGGACGCGATGCTCGCCGAGCTGCTGGTCGGCATCAGCGAGCGCCTGCTCGCCGGCGGCAGGCTCCGCGTCACCGAGGACGCCGCCTCGTCGGGCAGCTCGCCCCAGGACCTCCTGGACGCCCTCATCGAGGGCCACATCGACTTCGCCCTGGACGACCGTCCCCTGATCACCCTCCACGACCGCGAGCTCGACCGGCTGCGCGACACGGACCGCAAGCGGGTGCGCCAGCTCCAGCGGCAGTACGTGGAGGTGTGGGTCGAGGTCGTCCGCGCCCTCTACCCGGGCCTCGCGGAGAACGAGGCCCGCGTCACCGTGCACGCGGTCTTCGGCCTGCTGAACTCCACCCCCCACCTCGCCCGCCCCGAGGCACTCCCGGGCCGCGAGGCGACGGCCGCCCTGCTGCACCGGCTGGCGCGCGGGGCGTTCGAGGCGGCGGCCGCAGCGCCCTGACCAGCTCGTGTGGTGATCCGGTGTCCGGCGTACAAGACGCCGGGCACACAGCGCGTTGCCGACGGCACAATGGGTTCATGCCGATACCCAGCCGCGCCGCCCTCGTCGAGCACCTCGTCCGTACGCGTATCGCGGGCGACGTAGCCACCCCCCGCGACAACAACCTCTCCCACTACCGCAAACTCGCCAACGGCGACCGCCACTACTGGCTGGGGCTCGAGCTCGGCGACCGGTGGCGCGACGAGCAGGACGTGCTGGCCGTGATGGCCGAGCGATGCGGGGTCAGCGACGACCCGGAGCACCGGCAGGGCCAGGACACCATCGACCCGGAGCTCACCGTCGACGCCCTGGACCGGATGGCGGCCCGGCTGCGGAAGGCGGCGGCGGGTGCGGAGCGGGTGCTGTTCGCGACCGGGCACCCGGGCGGGCTCCTCGATGTGCACCGGCAGACCGCGGCGGCCCTGCGGGCCGCCGGCTGCGAGATCGTCAGGATCCCCGGCGGGCTCATGGCGGACGAGGGCATGGTCTTCCAGTTCGCGGACGTGGCCGTGCTGGAACGCGGTGCGACCCTGTGGCACACGCACTCCCCGGCGCCGATGGCCGCGATCCTGGACGGACTGGAGCGCGAGGGCCGGCCCCAGCCGGACCTGGTCGTGGCCGACCACGGATGGGCCGGGTGCGCGGGGCAGCGCGGGCTCGACTCCGTCGGGTACGCGGACTCCAACGACCCGGCGCTGTTCCTGGGCGAGGCCGAGGGCACCCTCCAGGTCACCGTCCCGCTGGACGACCACGTCACCGACCCGCGGTTCTACGACCCGATGACGGACTACCTGCTGGACGCGGCCGGGCTGCTCGGACCCGTCGACCTGGCGTAGCGTGCCGCGAGTTCCCGCAGGTGCTCGACCAGCTCGGCCGGCTCCGTCACCGTGAAGTCGTGGCCGAGCATGCCCAGATGGACGGCGAGCGTGTCCAGTGAGTCGGCCCCGGTGTCCAGGACACAGGTCTCCGCGTCGACCGCCTCCACCGAACCCACCGCGGGATTGATCCGCTCGAGCACCGCGGCGGCGGGTGCGTGCACCGTCACCCGGGCGCGGTGGCGCCAGGCGGCGGCGGACGCCTTGCCGGCGACGTAGGCCGCCGCGTTGCCTTCGGGGTCCTCGCGCGGCGCGAAGCGCGGGCCGGACGGGGTGCGCGGGGGTATCCGGTCCGCGCGGAAGGTGCGCCAGTCGTCCCGGTCGACGTCCCACGCGACCAGGTACCAGCGGCGTCCCCAGTTGACGACACGCTGGGGTTCGACCAGTCGGCGCGTCGACGCCCCCGCGTGGTCGCGGTAGTCCAGGCGCAGACGCTCGTGGTCGCGGCAGGCGGCCGTCAGCGTCATGAGGACGTCCGTGTCGACGGCCGGGGCGGGCCGGTCGGCGGGCACCGGCACGGTGTACTGCTGCAGCGCCCGCACCCGGCGGCGCAGCCGGGGCGGCAGGACCTGCTCCAGCTTGGCGAGCGCCTGGAGCGAGGTCTCCTCCATGCCGGCCATCGAACTCCCGGCGACATTGCGCACCGCGACGGTGACCGCGACCGCCTCGTCGTCCTCCAGGAGCAGCGGTGGCATCGCGCTGCCCGCCGCCAGCCGGTAACCCCCGGCCGATCCGCGGGTGGCGTCCACCGGGTAGCCGAGTGTGCGCAGACGCTCGATGTCGTTGCGCACCGTCCGGCCGCTCACGCCGAGCCGTTCGGCGAGTTCGGTGCCGGGCCACTCGCGGGGTGACTGGAGCAGGGACAGGAGCCGCAGCAGACGGGCGGAGGTTTCCAACATGCCCCCACTGTGAGGCCCCAATAGGAACGAATTCTTCCTATTGGAATCCTAGAATTCTGCTCATGGAGAACAGCACCAGCAGCACCAGCTCGAACGCCCACGCCGACGCCGTCCGGCCCTTCCGGGTCGAGATCCCGCAGGCCGAGATCGACGACCTCCACGACCGCCTCTCCCGCACCCGCTGGAACACCGGGGTGCCCGGCGTCGAGGGCTGGTCGCGCGGCGTACCCGCCGACTACCTGAAGGGGCTCGCCGAGTACTGGGCGAACGGGTTCGACTGGCACAAGGCCGAGGCCCGGCTGAACGAGTTCCCGCAGTACCTCACCGAGATCGACGGGCAGGACATCCACTTCGCGCACGTCCGCTCGGACAGGGCCGACGCCACCCCGCTGCTGCTGATCCACGACTGGCCGGGTTCCTTCGTCCAGTTCACCGACGTCATCGAGCCGCTGAAGCGCGACTTCCACGTCGTCGTCACGTCCACTCCCGGCGTCGGCTTCTCCGGGCCGCTCTCCTCGCCCGGCTGGAACACCGGCCGGATCGCCGCCGCGTTCACGACCCTCATGGCCCGCCTCGGCTACGAGCGGTACGGCGTCCAGGGCAACGGCGGCGGCGCCTGGATCGCCGGTGAGATGGGCCGGATCGCGCCCGACCACGTGGTCGGCATCCATGTGAACGGCCTGGTCACCTTCCCGTCGGACGACCCCGCGGACTTCGCCGGCCTCACCGAGGGCGAGCAGACCCGGCTGGAGCGGCTGCAGCAGTTCCGCGACGACAAGATGGGCTTCAACGCCATCCAGTCGACCCGCCCCGAGACGGTGGCCTACGGACTGCACGACTCGCCGGTCGGCCAACTCGCCTGGATCGTGGAGAAGTTCAAGGAATGGACCGACACCGCGAAGGAACTGCCCGAGGACGCGGTGGACCGGGACCGGCTGCTGACCAACGTCAGCCTGTACTGGTACACAGGTACGGCGGGTTCCTCGGCCCACCTGTACTACGAGACGGCCCACGACCCGAGCGCCTGGGCGCCCAAGGAGCGCGGCACGGTCCCGACCGCGGTCGTCGTCGCGCTGCCGTCGGACGTCGCCATCCGCCGGTACGCCGAGCGCGACCACAACGTCGTGCGGTGGACCGAGTTCGACCGCGGCGGCAACTTCCTCTCCCTGGAACAGCCGGAGCTACTGGTCGAGGACGTGCGGGAGTTCTTCGCGAGCCTCTAGGGCTCGTCCGGACCGCGCCGGGCCCGGCGCCGTTGGCCCGGGCCCGGCGTCGGGTCGAGATAGACCCGGCGGATCGAGGGGTACCGCTCCCGCAGCTGCTCGTCCGCCTCCTCGCAGGCCCATTCGACCTGCTCGGCACTCGCCACGTCGCGGAAGTCCACCTTCGCCGCGATCAGCACCTCGTCCGGGCCCTGGATGAGCGTGGTCAACTCCAGGACGTCGACGATGTGCGGGACGGAGAGCAGCTCCTCCCGCACCCCCGCCCGCATCGCCTCCGGCAGCGACCGGCCGATCAGCAGCTGGGCGTTGGACCGGCCGAGCACCCAGGCCACGAACACCAGCAGGACACCGATCAGCACCGACGCGATGCCGTCCCACACCCCCGATCCGGAGAGCTGACCGCCGAGCAGACCGCCGGCGGCGAGCAGCAGACCGACCAGGGCGGCCGAGTCCTCCATCACGACGGCCTTGACCGCGGTGTCGGGGGTACGGCGCAGATAGCGGGGCGCGAGGATACCGAGGCCGGCAGCCTCGTGCCGGACCTGCCGGACCCCCGTACGCAGCGAGTAGCCCTCGAGAAGGAACGCGACGCCGAGCACGACGTAGGACACGAACGGATCGCCGGGATCCTCCACGTGGATCAGGGCATGGATGCCGTCATAGAGCGAGAAGACCGCGCCGCCGAAGAAGGTGGCGACGGAGGCGAGCATCGCCCAGATGTACCGCTCGGGGCCGTAGCCCAGCGGGTGCTCCTCGTCAGCGGGTTTCCGACTGCGCTTGAGCGCGATGAGCAGCATGATCTGGGTGACGGTGTCGGCGACCGAGTGCGCGGCCTCCGAGAGCATGGCGCTGGACGCGCTGATCAGGCCTGCCACCAGCTTCGCGACGGCAATTCCGAGGTTGGCCGCAATCGCGACGACGACGGTGAACGTGGACTCCCCACCATGGCTCTTCTCGTCACTCATGGTGGGGAGTATGTCCGTATAAGGGCCTTCAGTCCCGCGGGACGCGGACCACGCCCTCCTGAATGACCGTGATGGCCAGCTGTCCGTCCGCCGTGTAGATCCGGGCCTGGCCGAGACCGCGCCCGCCGGAGGCCGACGGCGACTCCTGGTCGTACAGCAGCCATTCGTCGGCGCGGAAGGGCCGGTGGAACCACATCGCGTGGTCCAGGCTGGCCCCCACCACGTCGCCGACCGCCCAGCCGCCGCGCCCGTGGGCGAGCAGCACCGAGTCGAGCAGCGTCATGTCGGAGACATACGTGGCCATGCAGACGTGCAGCAGGGGATCGTCCGCCAGCTTGCCGTGCGTCCGGAACCACACCTGGGACCGCGGCTCGCGCGGTTCGCCCGCCGTGGCGAACGGCGGGGCGTCCACGTACCGCAGGTCGACCGCGGCCCGCGCCTCGAGCAGCCGGTCCACCATCAGCGGATCGGCGAAGCGGTCCGCGTACCTGGGCAGCATCTGCGCGGCCGTGGGCAGGGTCTCCGGGTCCGGGGCGGACGGCATGGCCGCCTGGTGGTCCATGCCCTCCTCGTACGCCTGGAAGGAGGCCGAGAGGTGGAAGATCGGCTTGCCGTGCTGCACCGCGACGACCCGGCGGGTGGCGAAGGACCGCCCGTCACGGATGCGGTCCACGGTGTAGACGATCGGTGCGCCCGGATCCCCGGGGCGCAGGAAGTACGCGTGCAGGGAGTGGGCCGACCGGTCCGCGGGGACCGTACGGCCCGCGGCGACCAGCGCCTGCGCCGCGACCTGGCCGCCGAAGACCCGGGGCACGACCGCGCTGC
Organism: Streptomyces sp. NPDC059499; assembly: GCF_042749285.1. NCBI lineage: Bacteria > Bacillati > Actinomycetota > Actinomycetes > Kitasatosporales > Streptomycetaceae > Streptomyces > Streptomyces sp. NPDC059499. The sequence continues at coordinate 408,339 of NZ_JBHYTT010000003.1, read as the reverse complement.
GGCTCATGCCCCGGAAGATGTCCTGCTCGATCTGCTCCAGGTCGAGCAGATCGAGCAGGGATTCAAGTGCTGCGCTCATGGAGAAGAACGTAGCCGCTCTTACAGACCCATGGACTTGGCGATGATCGACTTCATGACCTCGCTGGTGCCGCCGTAGATGCGGTTGACCCTGTTGTCCGCGTACAGGCGGGCGATCGGGTACTCGTTCATGAAGCCGTAGCCGCCGTGCAGCTGGAGGCAGCGGTCGATCACGCGGTGCGCGACCTCGGTGCAGAACAGCTTCGCGGAGGCGGCCTCGGCGGCGGTCAGCTCGCCGGCGTCGAGGGCCTCCAGCGCACGGTCGGCGACGGCCTGGGCGGCGTCCACCTCGGCCTGGCAGGCGGCCAGCTCGAACTTGGTGTTCTGGAACGAGGCGACGGTCTTGCCGAAGACCGTGCGGTCCTTCACGTACTCCTTGGCGAACCGGACAGCGGCAGCGGCCTGCGCGTAGGCGCCGAAGGCAATGCCCCAGCGCTCGGACGCCAGGTTGGTGCCGAGGTAGCCGAAGCCCTTGTTCTCCTCGCCGAGCAGGTCCTCGACGGGCACCTTGACGTCGACGAAGGCGAGCTCGGCGGTGTCGGAGACCCTCAGGCCGAGCTTGTCCAGCTTGCGGCCGACCGAGTAGCCCGCCGACTTGGTGTCCACGGCGAACAGGGAGATACCGAAGCGGCGGTCGTCCTCGCGGGGCGCGGACGTGCGGGCGCACACGATCACGCGGTCGGCATGCACGCCACCGGTGATGAAGGTCTTGGAGCCGTTGAGGACGTAGTGGGTGCCGTCCTCGGAGAGCTTGGCGGTGGTCTTCATGCCCGCGACGTCGGAGCCGGTGCCCGGCTCGGTCATCGCGAGGGCCCACATCTCCTCGCCGGTGGCGAACTTCGGCAGCCAGCGCTTCTTCTGCTCGCTGCTGGCGAGCATCTTGATGTACGGCAGGCCGAGCAGGGTGTGCACACCCGAGCCGCCGAAGGAGACACCGGCGCGGGCGGTCTCCTCGTAGATCACGGCCTCGTACTTGTGCGACTCGATGCCGGCGCCGCCGTACTCCTCGTCCACCTCGATGCCGAAGACACCCAGCTCGCCGAGCTTGAGGTAGAACTCGCGCGGCGCCTGACCCGCGGCGAACCACTCGTCGTAGACGGGGACGACCTCGGCTGCGATGAAGGCGCGGATGGTCTCCCGGAACGCCTCGTGGTCCTCGTTGTAAACCGTACGGCGCACGGGATGCCTCCTGGTGTCAGCTGCAGCTTCGATCGCGGGTGGCTAAGCGCTTGCTCAGTCCTGGTCAAAGTTACCCGGCGGTCACAGCGGCTGTCCAGGGTGATGCTCAGCACGCCCGCACCTCCTGGGGCACCCGTAGCGGAGAGTGCTGACCCCGAGCGCTGCGTACACCCGAATGGCGGTGCGCGACGGTCGGGCGCAGAGTGAATGAGGAGCCGGCGAGGACGAGGGCAGCCTCGTCGCCACAACCCTCTGTGAGGCAGTCATGGCTGATGTCGAGTCCCTGGGCGGGAGTTCAACGACAGACAGGAGCGGGGGGCAGGCCGGGCGCGGCAGGACCACCATCTCCGACAACGTGGTGGCCACCATCGCCGGAATCGCCATCCGCGAGACCGACGGCGTGCATTCGGTCGGCCGAGGAGCGGCGAAGGCCCTGGGCGCGGTCACCGGGCGGATATCCGGGTCGTCCGCACACGGACGCGCCGTCAAGGTGGAAGTGGGGGAGAAGCAGACGGCGATCGACGTCGACATCGAGGTGGAGTACGGCGTCCCGATCCATGAGCTCGCCGAGCAGGTCAGGACCGCTGTGACGGACGCGGTGGAGACGATGACCGGTCTGGAGGTCGTCGAGATCAACATCAACGTCTTCGACGTCCATGTTCCGGGTGAGGAAGAGGACGAGGACAGCGAGGGCGAGGAGAACCGCCGCCGGGCATCCGCCCGCGTGCAGTGAGCCGCGCGACCGCACGAGTCGTCACCCGGATTTCGGCTGAAGAGTCCTCGAACATCGTTACGCTGCACCGCAGTTGCCGAGAGCGCGGAGGCCTGCGGTGGGGGAGCCGACATTCGGGGTCCTGGGGCCGCTCCAGGTGAAGGCGCACGGTGTCCCGGTACGGATCGGCGGAGCCAAACCCCGGGCCGTACTGGCGACTCTGCTGCTCCAGCCGAACGGCTTCGTCTCACTGGACCTGCTGACGGAGGTCCTGTGGCCCGGTGGCGCACCTCGGTCCGCGGTCGCCAACGTGCGCACGTATGTACGGACGCTACGGCTGCGGCTGCCTCCCGCGGCTGTCGACGGACTGCGTACCGAGACCTCCGGCTACTCGTTGGACGTCGCACCTGGGCAGGTGGACCTGCTGCTCTTCGAGCAGAGGCTCGCGGCGGCCCGAGCCGCCCGCGACCGCGGTGACGACGCCGCCGCACTGCGTGCTTACGAAACGGCCCTGGGGCTGTGGCGAGGCGGGGTGCTCCAGGACGTGGCCTCCAGCGTGGTGTGGGACCCGGCCATCACGCGGCTGGAGGGGCTGCGGTCGGTCGCGGCCGACGAGTGCCTGGAGTTGCGGCTCCGGCTCGGGGACTACGCCCACCTGGTCTCCGGCCTGCGGTCCCGGCTGACCGAGAGTCCTCTGCGGGAGGACCTGTGGCGGATGCTCGTGCACGCGCTGAACGACGCGGGCCGCAGCGCCGAGGCGCGGTCCGCGTACGCCGAGGCGGAGCACGTGATCGCCGCCGAGCTCGGGATCGGGCCGAGCGAACCGCTGCGGGCCATCGGCGCCGAGGTCAACGGCTACGCCGGCCGCCGCCGTGCGGCAACGCCCGTTCCTGTCTGCCAGCTCCCGATGGACATACCCGACTTCATCGGCCGCGCCGTCGAAGTCGCCGACCTGGAGGAGTTACTGTCCACCGCCGGCCGGCAGCCCGTGGTCGCGGCGGTGTCGGGGCCACCGGGTGCCGGGAAGTCCACGCTGGCCGTGCATGTCGCCCACCGGGTGCGTGACACGTTCCCCGACGGACAGCTCTTCGTCGACCTGGCCGGAACGAGCGAGTGCCCCCGTGAGGCGGCGGACGTCCTGGCCGAGATGCTGCGTGGCCTGGGCGTCATCGACAGCGCGATACCCGGCGAACCGGGCGAACGCGCCGCGATGTTCCGTTCCCGCCTCGCCCAGCGGCGCTTCCTCATCGTGCTCGACGACGCCCTGGACAGCGCACAGGTGAGCCCGCTGCTCCCCGGCACCGGCGGCTCGGCCGTACTGGTCAGCTCGCGGCGCCGGATGCCCGGTCTGCCGGCGCACGCCTGCCCGCTCGGGCTGATGCGGCACGACGACGCCCGTGCCCTGTTCGGGGCCATCGTCGGCGCGGACCGGCTGCGCAGGGAGGGACCCGACGCCGACCGTGTCCTCGTCGAGTGCGGATCACTGCCGCTGGCGGTACGGATCGCGGCCGCCCGGCTCGTGAACCGGCCCGGCTGGAGCGTCGGCACGCTGGCCGATTCGCTGCGCGACGAGCGCGGTCGCCTCGGGGCGGGGCGGTCCGGGGGTGAGCTGGAGGTGCGGGCCGGTGCCGAACTCAGCTACCGCCATCTGCCCGAGCCCGCCGCCCATGCATTCCGCACGTTCGGTGACCTGCCCGACGACGCGGTCCCGGGCTGGCTCGTCGCCGTTGCGACGGGGTGCGACAGCGAGTCGGCGGGGGGTCTGGAGACCCTGCTCGACGAACACCTCGTCGAAGTCGTGGGCAGGGATCATCTCGGTCTGAACCGCTACCGCATGCACGACCTGCTGCGGTCGTACGCACGGGAAATCGCCTTGACGGACAATCAGGAGATACGGCTGCGGCGGCGCCTCCGGGTCATCGACGCGCTCACCGCCCTCTCCCGCTCCGCCAACGCCGCCATGCCCACCCGCTTCCTCGGCGTGCTGGGCGAGCCCGACGAGCGGGGACTGCCGGAAGGGCCGGCGCACGCTGTCGCCTCCACGGTGCGTGCCCGGCCCGTGGACTGGTTCGAGAGCGAGCACCGCAACCTCGTCGCCGGCGTCGACGCGGCCGTCCGGCTCGGACGGACCGACCGGGCCGCCGACCTCGCGATCGAACTGGCCGGCTTCTTCGACATGCGGGGTTACTACGGGGACTGGCTGCGGACCCACCGACTCGTGCTCGACGCCATGCCGCACCACGACGACCTCAGAGCGGCGGCCCTGCTGCGCAACCTCGGCCAGCTGCATCTCTACCAGGACCGGTACCCCGACGCGCTCGCGTCCTTCGACCGTGCCAGGGCGCTCTTCGCCGAGCTCGGTCACCCGACGGGGGAAGCGATCGCCGCGGTGGGGGCCGGCTCGGTCCACCGGGTCGTGGGCGATCTCAGCACCGCGCTCGGAACGTTCACCACCGCGCTCCAGGACTTCGCCGCGGCCGGCGACCGGCACGGCGAGGCGGTGGCACGCAACGCGATCGCCTCCGTCTGGCTGGAGCGTAAGGACCCGGAGACCGCGGCCGGCTGGCTGCGCGGGGCCCTGGAGCTGTCCCGTGCCGACGGGGACCGGCACCGCGAGGCACAGGTGCGCCGCAGGGTCGCCGTGCTGCACGAGCTGCGTGGCGAACCGCAGTCGGCGCGCGGCGAACTGGAGCGGGCCCTCGGCATCTTCGACGAGCTGGCCGATCTGCACTGCGCCGCCTACGTGCAGCAGAGCATCGCGGAACTGTGCCTGCGGCAGGGCGACGCAGGTGAGGCGTCGGCGCTGCTGATCGGGGCACTCGCCGTGCAGCAGCAGCTCGGGGACCGCCGCGCCGAGGCCCGGGTGGCCGGCCTGCTGGGCGAGCTGCACGACGCCACCGGCCGCAAGCAGACCGCGCGGCACTACTTCCACCGCTCCCTCGCGACCTGGCGCCGCCTGGGCCTGTCCGACGAGGCCGGACGGGTGGACGCGAAACTCCGCTCGATGCGCTGAGGCGGCGCCGACGGAGAACAGGTGCGGGTGCAACCGCCGTCGCACCCGCACCTGGCACAGGGGTCACCGGGTGCCGGCCCGTCCTTTCGGCAGCACCCGGCGGCGGGTCAGCATCTGTTGGTGCTGACCTGGTTGCGCTTGAGGTAGTCGCTCCACGTGACGCCCTGGACGACCGCGACGACGACCGCGCCGTTGAGCTTCTGCTCGTAGTGGAGGTGGGGGGTGATGTCGTACAGGGCGGACGTGTTGCCGACCTCGCCGATCTTCTGGCCCACGTTCACCGTGGCGCCGGCGGCCACCGAACGAGTCTTCAGATGGGCGTACCGCGTCTGCCAGCCGCCCCCGTGACCGATGACTATCGTGTTCCCGTACCCGGCGCCCGTCGAGTAATACGATTCGAGCACCGTGCCACCCGCGCTGGCGAACACCCGGCGGCCCTCGTCGTCGGGGGTGCCGTTCGCGTCGTAGTGGTTCCAGTCGATCGCGTGCGCGGGACTGTGCCCCGACCAGTTGCTGCCGAGCCAGGTCTGGTCGCACTCGAAAGGCATCTTGAAGGCGGGCCGCGCGGCCACAGCGGCCTCCGACGAGTCCACGACCGGCGCCGCGACAGCGGCCGGAACGGTGAGCACGGTGGCCGCGACCGCGCTCATGGTGATCAGCGACCGGCGAAAATTCCTGTGCATGGTTTCTCCCCTTGTCGTCGGGTGACACGGCGATTCAAGGAGGCGGGCATACACGGCGGATACATTCCGCCCGGTGTTGTCAGTGGTGTGGTGCAGCATCGGGGTGACGGATCACCGAGTGGACGGGGGGATCGCCGTGGCGATCACGAACCAGCGCATGGCGGAGTACGCGTTCCTGCGGGGGCTGTACGAGGACGGGTACTTCCCCGACCCCGTCGTGGACAAGGGCAGGGCCGTCCTGGTCCGGCTCTGCGAACGGATCGAGGCCGAGCGCCCGGCAGACCTGGCCGCGCTGTACGTGCTGACCACGGCGGCGACCGACGAGTTCAACGCCCTGGAGGCGGAGTTCGAGGCGGCCGGGAGCGAGATCGAGACCGTCGCCCGCGAGGAGATAGCCGAAAACTTCTGGGCCGTCGCCACGGCGTACGGGTTCGCGGACGCCGACGTTGAGGAGCTGATCGCCACCCGCGAGTGGTGACGGACGGCGGGAGCGGCGTCAGCAGTCGACCACCGCGGCGACGGCTTCGATCTCCACGAGCTGGTCGGCGTATCCGAGCACGGTGACGCCCAGCAACGTGCTCGGGGCGTCATGGTCACCGAACGCCGCCCGGACCACGTCCCAGGCGGACACCAGGTCCTCCTGTCGCGTCGACGCGACGAGCACCCGCGTGCTGATGACGTCCTCCAGGCAGGCGCCCGCGGCCGCGAGAGCGGTCCGCATGTTCTCGAACGCCTTCGCCGCCTGGCCCGCGTAGTCGCCGACAGCCGCCGTCGAGCCGTCCTCGTTCAGCGGGCACGCCCCGGCGAGGAAGACCGGCCGTGCGCCGGCGGGTGCCGTGGCCGCGTAGGCGTACTGGGCGACGTCGGACAAGCGGGTGGAACGGATCAGCGTGACGGTACCGGGCATGGTGTTCAGGCCTCCTGGGTCGAAGTGCCCTCATCCTCACAAGAGTTCCCCGCCCCCGCCCCGCCTTTTCGGCCGGCCCGCCCCGAGGGCCCCTAAGCTGCGGGAATGGGTGACATGTACGCAGTGGATCTCGCACTGGACCTCCGGGCCTCCTTGCCGGGCGCGGTGATGGACGATCTCCGCCGGCACCTCGGGACGCATCCGGACGCGCGGGAGGGCGAGCCGGACGACTGGGTGCCCCTGCTCGCCGAACGCGGGCCGGCGATGCGCATCGGGGGCCTCCTGGTGGGAGAGGTCGCCCGAACCGGCGACGGCTGGGCGCTCACCGCGCGGCAGGAGGTGCATGCCGAGCTCCTCCCCGATCTGGACGCGCTCCTGGAGCGGCTGGCCCGCCACTGCGGCACCGAGGGCGTCATCGGCCAGGTCCGGTTCTACGAGGAACACGTGCCGGAGCTGCTGATCAACGCATCGGGGACGCTCGTGAGGATGGCCCTGACTCCTGCGCCGATCAGTGACACCCCGGCACGTTCCCACGGGTGAGCGGTCGGCTCACAGCAGCGGCGTCATGCCTTCGTCCGAGGCCGTGCCGCCCCCTCCGCCCAGGCGCGGGCGAACCGCTCGTGCACGGGCGGCGGGACCGCGGCGGGGCCTTCCGCGGGGGCTTCCGCCGGCGCGGCGGGTGCCGGGCGCGGGGCCTTCGCGGCGGTCAACTCCTTGCGGACGGCGCGGTGATGGTCGAGGGACCAGAAGTTCCGGTGCCGGCTGCCGCCCGCCCGTTCCAGCGTGTCGCGGGCGTCCGCTTCGATGCCCGGCCCCCCTTGCGGGCAAGGGCGTCAGGAGACGTCGGACTGCCGTACTCCTGCGGGCTTCGCGGTACTCGGCCGGGCCCGCGCCTCGGGGGCTTCCGGGGCGGTTTTCGGCCGGACCAGCCGGTGCTGGGCCAGGCAGGCCAGCGCCAGGGTGGCGCCGAGCACCGGCCAGGCAATCGGGCCGGCGCTCACCGCGGCCCCGACGACGACAGGGCCCAGGCTGCGCTGCGCCGACTGGGCCAGGCCGTGCACCCCGAGGTAGGCGCCCTGCGCCTCAGGGGGTGCGAGCGCGACGGAGAGTTCCCAGGAGGAGAGGGAGTGCAGGATCTCCGCCAGGGTGAAGGCGACGGCCGCGACGACGACGGCGGCGGTGGCGAACCAGGGGCCGCCTCCGGCCGAGGCCGCGAGCGCCACTCCTCCCGTCAGGAACGCGGCACCGATCGGGACGAGGAGGCGACGGGCCGCGGCGCGGGTCTCCCCGAAGCGGGAGAGGGGGACCTGGAGCCCGATCACCAGGACGCTGTTGAGGACGAGGACGAGTGGTGCCAGCCCGACCGGGGCGCTGGTGGCGTGGACGATCCAGAGCGGGAATCCGACCTGGAGCACGCTGTCGTCCAGGAACAGCCAGATCTCCGTACCGGTGAAGGCGAGGTAGCGGCGGTCGCGCCAGGGCGTCGCCCCCTCGGTACGCGCGAGCGGCGGAGCCTTCCCGCCGGCGGCGGCACCGGGCCCGGCGACGACACGGCCGGGGGCGGGCGGCTCCGTGCACCGGAGCGTGAGGACCGCCATGACCAGGTAGGACGCGGCGTTGGCGAGGAGCAGTACCTGATAGGCGAGGACGGTTCCGACCGTGAGTACGGCAGCGGCTCCCGTGCCGCCCACGGCCCACCCGATGTTCACCGCGGTGCGCTGGATCGCCTGGTACCGGACGCGCTGCGGGCCGGCCACACGTGCGGCGAACAGCTTGGTCAGCACGCTCGACGCCCGGTCGGGCAGCGCGCCCAGTGCCGAGTACAGGACCAGCAGTCCGAAGTCGTGCGTGGTCAGCAACGCCACCAGGGCCGCACCCCTGACCAGTTGGGCGGCGACCAGCAGGCGGGTGACGGGAAAGCGGTCGGCCAGCCGCCCGGCGAGCGGGGGCCCCGCGATGCCGAGGATGCCGGACACCCCCAGCAGCAGGCCGATCTGGGAGACCGACAGATGCGTGACGTAGACGAAGTAGAGCGTCGCCACGCTCATCCACAGGCCGGTGCCGACCTTGTCGACGATCGCGACCACCAGCATCAGCCGTCCGTCCCGGCCGCCCGGGACGGCCAGGCGCCGGACGAACGGGACGCGGCTCGGTGTCGGCTGCATCAGGATCCCCCTTGACATGAACTTTGTGTCGGTACAAACTTCTCTCTGTGGCAGAACAATATGGGATCACGGGTGGTACGGCCAGGGAGATTTCCGCCTCCGTCGAAAGCCACGTGGCCGACGGCACGCTGCACCCGGGCTCCTCGCTGCCCCCGGTGCGCCGGCTCGCCGAGGAACTGGGCGTGAGCGCGGGCACGGTGGCGGCCGCCTACAAGGAGCTGCGCGGGCGCGGAGTGGTGGTGACCCTGGGGCGCGGCGGCACGGTCGTGGCGTCCGCCCCCGTCGTCACCTCGCGGCGGCCTCCCCGGGTGCCGTCGGGGTTGCGTGACCTGGCGGGCGGGCACCCCGATCCCGCCTGCCTTCCGGTGCTGACCCCGCCCGCGCGGGTCGAGCCCGTGCCCGGATCGCACCGGGCCGCGCCGAGGCTCGCCGCACTCGAGGAGGCGGCCCACGACTGGTTCGCCCGCGACGGCGTGCCCACCGGTTCCGTGACGTTCGCCCACGGGGCGCTGGACTGCATCGCGCGGCTGCTGTCCACCGAGCTCAGACCCGGCGACGCCGTGGCCGTGGAGGATCCCGGCTTCCACCACCTCCTCGACCTCGTCCCGGCACTCGCGCTGCGCATGCTGCCGGTGGCGGTCGACGACGAGGGCGTCCGCCCCGAGGCGCTGCGGGCGGCCCTGCGCGCGGGGGCACGCGCACTGGTGTGCAGTCCCCGCGCCCAGAGCCCGCTCGGCGGGCGCTTCACCGTCGGGCGCAGGGACGAACTCCTGTCCGTGCTGGGCGACTTCCCCGACGTGCTGGTCGTGGAGGACGATCACAACGCGGACATCGCCGGCGCGGCCGCGGTGAGCCTCACCTCCGGCGCGCTGCCCCGCTGGGCGCAGGTGCGCACCGTGTCCAAGCACCTGGGCATCGATCTGCGCTGGGCCGCCCTCGCCTGCGACCCCACCACCCTCGCGCGCCACGACGGCCGGATGCTGCTGACCTCCGGATGGGTCAGCCACATCCTGCAGACGACCGTGGCGGATCTCCTGACCGACCCGGCGGTGACCCGGCTGGTGGCAGGGGCCGCCGACACGTACACCACGCGCCGCGATGCCCTGGGTGCCGCGCTGGGGCAGCACGGCATCTCCTCCCACGGCGTGAGCGGCCTCAACGTGTGGGTGCCCGTCCGGGACGAGTCCGCCGTCGTCAACGGGCTGCGCACACGCGGCTGGTGGACCGCGGCCGGCACTCGTTTCCGTATCGCGTCCCCGCCCGGCGTGCGCGTCACCACCGCCACCCTGACCCCCGCCGAATCCCGGCTTCTCGCCCGCGACTTCGCGGACACCCTCGCGGAGTCACAAGCGGTGTACGGGGGTTAGACCGGCCCGGTGAGGGCGTCGGCGCCGTCCGTTCAGCGCAGTACCAGCCACAACTCCGCCCGTACGTCCATGTCGTCCAGGTCCGCCTCCAGCAGCTCCGCGCAGCGGGCGATGCGCTGGCGGACCGTGTTGCGGTGGATCCGCAGGGCCACGGCCGTCCGGTCCCAGCTGCCGTGCAGGCTCAGCCAGCACCGCAGCGTCTCGGCCAGGGGTGCGGTGAGCGGGGCCAGGAGGGTACGGGCGTGTGCCTCGGCGAGGTCGGCGGGGACCAGGGCCGCCAAGCCTCCGGAACCGGCACGGTGCGTGACCAGCGGGGAGCGGGTGGCCTCCGCGCGGCCCAGGGCGCGGGCCGCCTCGGTGTCGGCGGTGGGCAGGGCCGTGGCGGGGGAGGGGGCGGACGCGCCGAGGATCCAGCCCGGCTGCGCCGTCGCCCCGCGGCCGCCGGTGAGCAGGACACGCACCGTTTCGCCGTTCGCGTCGACCAGGGCGGAGCCCAGCGACGCACCCAGTGCTCCCGCGGTGAGCGGGTCGGGGACCGTGCCGTCCGCGCGGCGGGCATGGACCACCGTCCAGGGCGCGCCGTCGTCCGAGAGGAGCGGGGCCACCTGCTCCGGGGGTGCCCCCAGCAGCATCCGTACGAGCGCCGCCGCACGGCCCGCCGCGTCCGCGCCCTGGTGCGGGGCGGTCAGCAGGGCGAGCAGGACGACGGCAATCCCGGCGACGGTGTGGTCGCCGGGGTGGCGCCGACGGGTCGCCAGGGCCAGGGCCAGCCCCTGACCGCCGCTCAGCGCGTAGGCGGCGAGCTGCGTGCCGGCCAGGGTGTCGGTCGCGGAAGCCGGGGAGGCCCGCCGGCCGGAGGAGACCACCCGGGACAGCTGGGCCAGAGCCGCACGCTCGTCCGGCGGCGGATGGCCGCCCGCCGTGTGCAGCTCCTCGCCCTCCCGGGTGAGCAGCACCACCCGGCCCTCCAGCTGCACGGCGAGCTGGTGGAGCACCGCGGGCACCGGGTCGGGCCGTGCGGCTGCCGTCGCCAGGGCCTGCTGGGCGCGGGTCACCCGGCGCAGCTCGCGGTGGCGGGCCTCCGCCATCAGCCGCCACACCGCCCGCGCGATCGCCGTGAAGGGGGTCTGTGGGGGCACTTCCAGCAGCGGCAGACCGTGCCGGTCGCATGCCTCCACCAGCGCCGCCGGCACCGTGTCGTGCACCGGCGCCACCCCGAAACCGAGCGCCGCCGCCCCCGCCTCCACCAGCCGGGCCACATACGTGTCCGGGTCGGTGAGCAGCACCCCGGCACTCAGCAGAAGCTCGCCGCCGAGCAGATACGGATACGGGTCGGCCATCTCCGAGGTGTGCACCCACAGCAGATCCGCGTGGTCCGGACCGGCGATCCGGCGCAGCCCGAGTTCCTCCCTGGCCAGCAGTTCGGCCAGGGGGATGGGAGGGGTCGGCGGCCCGGCGGGGGAGTCCGGCATGGACGGTCCATCCATTAGGTGAGCAGGGAGTGGATGAAACGTACACTTCAGCGTCGGCTTCCGGCCACCTACCGTCTTCTCGACACACGCCCCGTGTATCGAGACGAGACGGAGGAAGCCCATGGCTGTCGACTACGCAGTGATCGTCGTCTATCTGGCCGGCATGCTCGCCATGGGCTGGTGGGGCATGCGCCGCGCCAAGTCCAAGAGCGAGTTCCTGGTCGCCGGCCGGCGGCTCGGCCCCTGGATGTACTCCGGCACCATGGCGGCGATCGTCCTCGGCGGCGCCTCGACGATCGGCGGGGTCGGCCTCGGCTACCAGTACGGGCTCTCCGGCGCCTGGATGGTCTTCACCATCGGCCTCGGGCTGCTCGCCCTGTCCGTCTTCTTCTCGGCCCGCATCGCCCGGCTGAAGGTCTACACCGTCTCCGAGATGCTCGACCTGCGCTACGGCGGCAGGGCGGGGCTCATATCCGGCGTCGTCATGTGGGCCTACACGCTGATGCTCGCGGTCACCTCCACGATCGCGTACGCCACGATCTTCGACGTCCTGTTCGACCTGAACCGGACCCTCTCGATCATCCTCGGTGGCGCCATCGTGGTCGCGTACTCGACGCTCGGCGGCATGTGGTCGATCACGCTCACCGACATGGTGCAGTTCGTCGTCAAGACGATCGGCGTCCTGCTGCTGCTCCTGCCGATCGCGGTCATCAAGGCGGGCGGCTTCAGCGAGATGAAGGCCCAGCTGCCCACCGAGTACTTCGACCCGCTGGGCATCGGCGGCGAGACGATCTTCACGTACGTCCTGATCTACACCTTCGGCATGCTGATCGGCCAGGACATCTGGCAGCGCGTGTTCACGGCCCGCAGCGACCGCACGGCACGCTGGGGCGGAACCGTCGCCGGTACCTACTGCCTGGTGTACGCGATCGCCGGGGCCGTCATCGGCACGGCGGCCAAGGTCATGTACCCGAACCTGCCCAGCGCGGACGCCGCCTTCGCGACCATCGTCAAGGACGAACTGCCGGTCGGTGTGCGCGGCCTGGTGCTGGCGGCCGCGCTCGCCGCGGTGATGTCGACGTCCTCCGGTGCGCTGATCGCCTGTGCGACCGTCGCCAACAACGACATCTGGTCGCGGCTCCGAGGCGCGGTCAGCAGGGGGGACGGCGAGGAGCGTGACGAGGTGAAGGGCAACCGGGTCTTCATCCTGATCATGGGCATCGCCGTCATTGCCATCGCCATCGCGCTCAACAACGTCGTGGAGGCCCTGACCGTCGCCTACAACCTGCTCGTCGGCGGGCTGCTGGTGCCGATCCTGGGCGGCCTCCTGTGGCGCAGGGGCACGGCCGCGGGCGCGCTGGCCTCGGTCTGTGTGGGCGGCGTCGCGGTGATCGGGCTGATGGCGACCTACGGGATCCTCGCCAACGAGCCCGTCTACTACGGACTGCTCGCCTCGCTCGCCGTGTACGTGATCGTCTCGCTGGCGACGAAGCCGACGGACGCCGCGGTGCTCGTCGCCTGGCGCGAGCGGCTGGCGGGCCGGAGTGCGGACGCCGAGCCCGCGCCCGCCCCGGAGCCGGCCACCACCTGACCACCTCGTCGTCCTCGATCGCAGGGCGGGCCCGATAGCAATCCGGGGCCCGTCCGGCGGTCGAGGACGCAACCGTTGGCGTGGGGGCCGGTACACCGCCGAACCCCGCACACTGGATACCGTACGAAAACCGAAGGAAAGGCACCCGCCCCATGAGCAGCAACGAATCGCCGCGCGGCCCCGTCGACTCCTCCCGCGTCCCGCGGTACGCCGGTCCCGCGACGTTCGCCCGGCTGCCGCGGCTCGACGAGGTCGGCACCACCGACATCGCCGTGGTCGGCGTGCCCTTCGACAGCGGCGTCTCCTACCGTCCCGGCGCGCGCTTCGGCGGCAACGCCATCCGCGAGGCCTCCCGCCTCCTGCGCCCCTACAACCCGGCGCAGGACGCCTCCCCGTTCGCCCTCGCCCAGGTCGCCGACGCCGGTGACATCGCCGCGAACCCGTTCAACATCAACGAGGCCGTCGACACGGTCGAGGCCGCCGCCGACGACCTGCTCTCCACCGGCGCCCGCCTGATGACCCTCGGCGGCGACCACACCATCGCGCTGCCCCTGCTGCGTTCCGTCGCCAAGAAGCACGGCCCCGTCGCCCTGCTCCACTTCGACGCGCACCTGGACACCTGGGACACCTACTTCGGCGCCGAGTACACCCACGGCACCCCGTTCCGCCGGGCCGTCGAGGAGGGCATCCTCGACACCGAGGCGCTGTCCCACGTCGGCACGCGCGGCCCGCTGTACGGCAAGCAGGACCTCACCGACGACGAGAAGCTGGGCTTCGGCATCGTCACCTCCGCCGACGTCATGCGGCGCGGCGTCGACGAGATCGCCGACCAGCTGCGCCAGCGCATCGGCGACCGGCCGCTCTACATCTCCATCGACATCGACGTCCTGGACCCGGCGCACGCCCCCGGCACCGGCACCCCCGAGGCCGGCGGCCTGACCTCGCGCGAGCTCCTGGAGATCCTGCGCGGCCTGTCCTCCTGCAACCTGGTCTCCGCCGACCTGGTCGAGGTGGCCCCCGCGTACGACCACGCGGAGATCACCTCCGTCGCCGCCTCCCACACGGCGTACGAACTCACGACGATCATGGCCCGCCAGATCGCGGCGGCCAAGGGAGCACAGGGCAAGTGAGCCACGACCACGACGACCGGCCCCGGCTCACCCCCGCGCAGGCCGAGGCAGCACTGAACCCGCCGGCCGGACGCAACGGCGGCGACCTGGTGGTCGAGACTCTCCAGGGCCTCGGCGCCACCACCGTCTTCGGACTGCCCGGCCAGCACGCGCTCGGCATGTTCGACGCCCTGCGGCGCTCCTCCCTCGCGTACATCGGGCTGCGCGTCGAGAACAACGCGGGCTTCGCCGCCGACGCCTACGGCCGGATCACCGGCGAGGTCGCCCCGCTGCTCCTCTCCACCGGACCGGGCGCGCTGACCTCCCTCGCCGCACTCCAGGAAGCGGCGGCGGCGTCCGCACCCGTCCTGGCGATCTCCAGCCAGATCCCCACCGCCGGGCTCGGCGGCGGGCGCCACGGCTACCTGCACGAACTCCGCGACCAGAAGGCGTCGTTCCGCGACATCGTGAAGTCCGTGCACACCGTGCGCACGGCCTCGCAGATCCCCTCCGCGATCGCCGCCGCCTGGGAGTCCGCGCTCACCGCTCCGCACGGGCCGGTCTGGGTGGAGATCCCGCAGGACGTGCTGCTCGCCGAGACGTTCCTGCCGGTCGTCAGCGCACTCGACGCGACCCCGCGCGAGCTGTACCCGCGCCCCGAGCTGACCGTCGCGGCAGCCCACCTGCTGTCGAACGCCGAGCGGCCCGCGATCATCGCGGGCGGCGGAGTCGTACGGTCCGACGCGACCGGCAAGCTGCGCGCGCTCGCGGAGAAGATCAACGCCCCCGTCGTCACCACGTTCGGCGGCAAGGGCGCCTTCCCCTGGGAGCACCCGCTCTCGCTCCGGTCCTGGCTGGAGGACCGGCACACCACGGACTTCCTGGAGTCCGCGGACGTGCTGCTGGTCGTCGGCTCCGGGCTCGGCGAACTCTCCTCGAACTACCACACGTTCGCTCCCCGCGGCCGGGTCATCCAGATCGAGGCCGACGCCGGGAAGCTGGAGTCCAACCACCCCGCGCTCGGCATCCACTCCGACGCCCGCGAGGCCCTCGACGACCTCCTGGACGCGGTGGAGGCCCGCGAGGACGAGACCGCGGCCGAGCGCGTCGCGACGGTGCTGGGGGCCGTCCACGACAGGATCGCCGCCCAGGACCTCACCCTGGAGCAGCAGGTGCTCGCCTCGGTCCGCGAGGCACTGCCCGACACCTCGCCCAGCTTCTGGGACATGACGATCCTCGCCTACTGGGCCTGGTCCGCCTTCGATGCCCGCCACCCCAACACGATGCACTCGGCGCAGGGCGCGGGCGGCCTCGGCTACGGCTTCCCGGCCGCGATCGGAGCGGCGGCGGCCGACCGTACGAAGCCCGTGCTGGCGGTCTCCGGCGACGGCGGCGCGATGTACTCGATCGCCGAGCTCGCCACGGCGCGGCAGTACGACCTGCCCGTCACCTGGCTGATCGTCGACGACGGCGGCTACGGCATCCTGCGCGAGTACATGACGGGCGCCTTCGGCGAGGCCACGGCGACGGAACTGACCCGGCCGGACTTCGTCGCCCTGGCCGAGTCCTTCGGCGTCCCCGCGGTCCTCACCACGCCGGAGTCCCTCGCGGCCGACCTGGGGAAGGCCCTGGCGAGCCCCGGCCCGTCGGTGGTCGTGCTCCCCGCCCTGCTGAGGATGTTCGAGCCGACACACCTGTGAGCACCTGCCGTCCGCGCACCCCGGTGAGCCGTGCCCCGGGTGCGCGGACGGCCGTGCCCCCGGGCGGCACCCCGGGCGCCTACAGCGACTGAAGAGCCCTCTCGATCTCGGCCTTCTGGGCCTCGGCACCGAGCTGGAACTGCTCCCGCTGCCCGGCGTCGAGGGCGAACGGAGGTTCCTTCCGCGTCGGCAGGAGATCGGGGATCGACCGGAAGAGCACCGCCGCCGCCGCTCCGTCCCCCTTGTTGTGCGCGGTGATCAGATACTTCCCGACCCGCCACAGGTGCTCGTTGAGCACCTTCGACGGTGATCTCAGGATGTCCTTCACCGTCGCGGGCCTGCCCAGCGAATGATGCGGTCCGTCGCTGTACTTCTGCAGCGCCGCCAGCGCCGCGTAGAGCTGTCCGCAGCGGAATGCCTCCGCGTGGGCGCTGTTCGGCATGGAGTCCCCTGTCCCCGTCGTCACCCGTCGGTCCCGGTCCCGTCAGCGGACATGACTACCCGGCTCACCCACCGGCCGAACCCGCCCGCCCCGGCGTGCGCGAGCCCGGCCGAAGGCGCCCCTCTCACCCCCGGGCGGTCCTAGGACCACCCGAGTACCGTCTCCGACCATGGGCCGAGAATTGTTGCAGCGGGATGAAATCCGCAGCTGACCGCGTTGGTGACGTGCGGTAGGTCAGGTGGGACAGCGGGGCGGAACTGGAGGCACGGGGTGGCGGGCGCGAAGGTGCAGGGCGCGAAGGAACAGGGCGCCGACCAACAGGGGTGGGGCCGGCGGCTGACCGGATACGCGTGGCGTTACCGGCGCAACGTCGTGCTGGCGCTCGGGTCGTCGCTCGCCGGTATGGCCGTGATGGCCCTCGTCCCGCTGATCACCAAGGTGATCATCGACGACGTCGTCGGCGACCACACCCGTTCCCTCGGCGTCTGGACCGGCCTCCTCATCGGAGCCGCCGTCCTCGTCTACGCCGCCACCTTCGTCCGCCGCTACTACGGCGGCCGGCTCGCCCTCGACGTACAGCACGACCTGCGCACCGAGATGTACACGACGATCACCCGGCTCGACGGGAAGCGGCAGGACGAGCTGTCGACCGGGCAGGTCGTCGGGCGTGCCACCAGCGACCTCCAGCTGATCCAGGGGCTCCTCTTCATGCTCCCGATGACCATCGGGAACATCCTGCTCTTCGTCATCTCCCTGGTGATCATGGCGTGGCTCTCGCTGCCCCTGACCCTCGTCGCCCTCGCCGTCGCCCCCGCCCTCTGGTTCATCGCCCGCCGCTCCCGCGCCCGGCTCTTCCCCGCCACCTGGTACGCGCAGAGCCAGGCCGCCGCCGTCGCCGGAGTGGTGGACGGGGCCGTGTCCGGAGTCAGGGTCGTCAAGGGGTTCGGGCAGGAGGAACAGGAGACGGGCAAGCTCCGCGAGGTCAGCCGCAGGCTCTTCGCGGGCCGGCTGCGCACCATCAGGCTGAACTCCCGCTACACCCCCGCCCTCCAGGCCGTCCCCGCGTTCGGCCAGGTCGCCATGCTGGCACTCGGCGGCTGGCTCGCCACCCGCGGCGAGATCACCCTCGGTACGTTCGTCGCCTTCTCCACCTATCTCGCCCAGCTCGTCGGCCCCGTCCGGATGCTCGCCATGGTCCTGACCGTCGGCCAGCAGGCACGGGCCGGTGTGGAGCGCGTCCTGGAGCTGATCGACACCGAACCGTCCATGCGGGACGGCACGAAGGAGCTCCCGGCCGACGCCCCCGCCCGCGTCGAGTTCGACGACGTGCGCTTCGGCTACGACGAGGAGCGCCCCGTACTCGACGGCTTCTCCCTCACCATCGAGCCCGGCGAGACGGTCGCCGTCGTCGGCGCCTCCGGCAGCGGCAAGTCCACGGTCTCGCTCCTGCTGCCCCGCTTCTACGACGTGACGCACGGCGCCGTCCTCGTCGGCGGCCACGACGTCCGCGAGCTGACCCAGAACTCTCTCCGGGCCGCCATCGGGCTCGTACCGGAGGACAGCTTCCTCTTCTCCGACACGATCCGCGCCAACATCGCGTACGGATACCCGGGGGCCACCCAGGAGCGGATCGAGCAGGCCGCCCGCGCCGCCCAGGCCCACGGCTTCATCTCCGAGCTGCCCGAGGGGTACGACACCACGGTCGGCGAGCACGGGCTCACCCTCTCCGGCGGCCAGCGCCAGCGCGTGGCGCTCGCCCGCGCCATCCTCACCGACCCCCGGCTGCTCCTCCTCGACGACGCCACCTCCGCCGTCGACGCCCGCGTGGAGCACGAGATCCACGAAGCCCTGACACAGGTCATGGCCGGCCGCACGACCCTGCTGATAGCGCACCGCCGCTCCACCCTCGGCCTCGCCGACCGCATCGCCGTCCTCGACCGGGGGCGGCTCGCGGACATCGGTACGCACGCGGAGCTGGAGCAGCGCTCCGCGCTCTACCGCCGGCTCCTCACCGACCCCGACGAAATGGGCGGCACCTCACCGGGCCACCAGCCGGTCATGACCGGGGCGCCCGAGGACGACGACCGCGCGCTCCAGGAGGAACTGGAGGCCGAGTTCGACGCCGAGCGCGGCGTCACCCCCGAGCTGTGGATCCGCAAGGAGGAGCAGCGCGACACGGCCGCGGCCGGAATGCCCGCGACCCCCGAGCTCCTCGCCCAGGTCGACGCGCTGCCGCCCGCCACGGACGCCCCGGGCATCGACGAGGCGAGCGCGGTCCGTCCCGAGGAGTCGTACGGGCTGCGCAGACTGCTGCGCGGCTTCGGGCTCCCGCTGCTGGTGAGCCTGGCACTGGTCGCCGTCGACGCGGGCATGGGCCTGCTCCTGCCCGTGCTGATCCGGCACGGCATCGACGACGGCGTCACCAAGATGGCGCTCGGCGCGGTCTGGGCGGCGGCGGGCCTCGGCCTGCTCGCGGTCCTCGTGCAGTGGGTGGCCCAGATCGGCGAGACCCGGATGACCGGCCGTACGGGCGAACGCGTCCTGTACTCGCTCCGCCTCAAGATCTTCGCGCAGCTCCAGCGGCTCGGCCTCGACTACTACGAGCGCGAGCTGACCGGCCGGATCATGACCCGGATGACGACGGACGTGGACGCGCTGTCCACGTTCCTCCAGACCGGTCTGGTCACGGCCTTCGTCTCCGTCGTCACCTTCTTCGGTATCACCGTCGTCCTGCTCGTCCTCGACATCCAGCTGGCCCTGGTCGTCTTCGCGACGCTGCCGCTGCTGATCGTCGGCACGTTCTTCTTCCGCCGGAAGAGCGTCAAGGCGTACGAGCTCGCCCGGACACGCATCAGCGTCGTCAACGCCGACCTCCAGGAGTCCGTCTCCGGCCTGCGGATCGTGCAGGCGTTCCGGCGCGAGCAGGACGGCGCCGAGCAGTTCGCGGCCCGCAGCGACCACTACCGCCAGGCCCGGGTGCGCGGCCAGTGGCTGATCTCCGTGTACTTCCCGTTCGTGCAGCTGCTCGCCTCCGTCGCGGCGGCCGCCGTGCTGATCGTCGGTGCGGGCCGCGTCGACAGCGGCACGCTGACCACGGGGGCACTGGTCGCCTACCTCCTCTACATCGACCTGTTCTTCGCCCCCGTGCAGCAGCTGTCCCAGGTCTTCGACGGCTACCAGCAGGCCACGGTCTCCCTCGGCCGGATCCAGGAGCTCCTGCGGGAGCCCACCTCCACGGCCAACCACGACGCGCCGCAGGACGTCTCCTCGCTGCGCGGCGAGATCGTTTTCGAGGACGTCTCCTTCGCCTACGGCTCCTTCGACGGCGACAAGGGGCAGGAGGAGGCGCTCACCGGCATCGACCTGCGGATCCCGGCCGGTCAGACGGTCGCGTTCGTCGGCGAGACCGGGGCGGGGAAGTCCACGCTCGTCAAGCTCGTCGCCCGGTTCTACGACCCGACGAGCGGGCGTGTCACGGCGGACGGCACGGATCTGCGCGCACTCGACATGACCGCGTACCGGCACCGGCTCGGAGTCGTACCGCAGGAGGCCTACCTCTTCGCCGGTACGGTCCGCGACGCCATCGCCTACGGCCTGCCGGACGCCACCGACGCGCAGGTGGAGGCGGCGGCCAGGGGGGTCGGCGCGCACGACATGATCGCCACCCTGGAGGACGGCTACCTGCACGAGGTCGCCGAGCGCGGCCGCAACCTCTCGGCCGGCCAGCGCCAGCTGATCGCCCTCGCCCGCGCCGAGCTGGTCGACCCCGACATCCTCCTCCTCGACGAGGCGACCGCCTCCCTGGACCTCGCCAGCGAGGCACTGGTCAACCAGGCCACCGACCGGCTGACCGGCCGCCGCACCACGCTCGTGGTGGCACACCGGCTGACGACGGCCGCCCGCGCCGACCGGGTCGTGGTGATGGACCACGGCAGGGTCGCCGAGGACGGCACGCACGACGAACTGCTCGCCAGGGACGGGACGTACGCCCGGCTGTGGCGCACCTTCATAGGGGAGGACATAGGGGAGGGCACACCGGCGGGCGTGTGAAACGTCCGGCCACTCCACCGGTTCCGGAACCTTTCGGCCCGCCTCGGCGTCGTACGCACATACGTACACGTGTCTGGTGAGGCTCGAAATGTTCGATGGAACTGACGGAACAGGTGGGGTGGACGGGGTGGTGGGACCGCTGAAGTCGTCGAGACCGTCGGGAGGACCCGCCGGGAGGCGCCTGGGGGTCCTCCTGTTCGTCCTGCCGCTGCTCGGAGCCGTCGGGCTGGTACTCGGCACTTCGGGTGCGTCCCCGGCGCACGCCGCGTCGGCCTGTTCCGGACGGCTGGTCAAGACGGTGACCTTCTCCACCGGTTCACTACGCGTCTACGAGAGCCGCGCCTACGCGTGCGCCGTCACCGTCGCCAGCAAGCCGGGTGCGCGCCGCGCCATGCGCGTGTCCCTGCAGCCGCGCGGCGGCCGGGCGGCCGTCGACAGCGGCACGTTCACCAAGCTGGCCGGTCCGGTCACGGTCCACGCCCTCAACCGCTGCGTCCGCGCGTCCGGTTCCATCGCGGGCAAATCGGCATCCACGGGATGGATCCTGTGCTGACGTACAACTGGGTCTGGCGTTGCAGGTGTTACCCCGGCTAGGTTCGCGGCGACTGTCGTGAATCAAGGGGAGGGTGCATGCGCAAGGCGCTCAGAGGGGTCCTGTCGCTCGCGGTGCTCATAGGCACAGTGAGTGCGACGGGGGCCTCGGCCGGTGCGGCCACCGCCGCGGAACCGACCGCGAAGCAGAGCAGCGGCTCGACCAGCAGCAGCGAGAGCAGCAGCGAGGACATCAAGGACCGCATCCTGGCCATCCCGGGCATGAGTCTGATCCAGGAGAAGCCGTACCCCGGGTACCGCTACTTCGTCCTCAACTACACCCAGCCGATCGACCACAAGAGGCCGTCCAAGGGCACGTTCCAGCAGCGCATCACCCTGCTGCACAAGGACACGAGCCGCCCGACGGTCTTCTTCACCAGCGGCTACAACGTCTCGACCAATCCCAGCCGCAGCGAGCCGACACAGATCATCGACGGCAACCAGGTCTCGCTGGAGTACCGCTACTTCACCCCGTCCCGCCCTGCGCCGGCGGACTGGTCGAAGCTCGACATCTGGCAGGCCGCCAGTGATCAGCACCGTGTCTTCACCGCGCTGAAGAAGATCTACTCCGAGAACTGGCTGACCACCGGCGGCTCCAAGGGCGGCATGACCGCCACCTACTTCGAGCGCTTCTACCCGAAGGACATGGACGGCGTCGTCGCCTACGTCGCGCCCAACGACGTGGTCAACAAGGAGGACTCGGCGTACGACCGCTTCCTCGCCCGCGTCGGCACCAAGGAGTGCCGCGACCGGCTCTCCGGCGTCCAGCGCGAGGCCCTCGTCCGCCGTGAGCCGCTGGAGAAGAAGTACGAGGCGTACGCCGCCGAGAGCGGCTACACCTTCAACACCGTGGGCTCGCTCGACAAGGCGTACGAAGCCGTCGTCATGGACTACGTCTGGGCGTTCTGGCAGTACAGCATGCTCGCCGACTGCGAGGCCATCCCGGCCGACGCCGCCAAGGCGACCGACCAGGAGATCTGGGACTCGATCGACGGCATCGCCGGCTTCTCGGCCTATGCCGACCAGGGCCTGGGGACGTACACGCCGTACTACTACCAGGCGGGCACGCAGCTCGGATCGCCCGACATCAAGCAGCCGTGGCTCGGCGGCCTGAGCCGCTACGGCTACCAGCCGCCGCGCACCTTCGTGCCGCGCGACATCCCGATGAAGTTCCAGCCGTCGGCGATGCGGGACATCGACAGCTGGGTCAGGAACAACGCCCGGCACATGCTGTACGTCTACGGGGAGAACGACCCGTGGGGTGCCGAGCCCTTCCGCCTCGGCAGGGGCGCGCGTGACAGCTACGTCTACACCGTGCCGGGCGGCAACCACGGTTCCAAGGTCGCCGGTCTCGTCGCCGACGAGAAGGCGAACGCCACCGCGGCCATCCTGCGCTGGGCCGGAGTGGCCCCCGCGGCCGTCGAGGCCGACCCGGCGAAGGCGAAGCCGCTCGCGAAGTTCGACGCGCGTCTGGACAAGCGGGACGTGGAGCTCGAGCGGGACCAGGGCACACTGCGGCCGTAGTCGGACTGCAGTCCGGGCCTCTGTGCCGAAGTGGGCTGTGCGCACCGGGTGTTGTTCACACCCGGTGCGCGCAGCCCACCGGTGTTTCCCCGCCCAACTGCACGAAGAGATCCGTCGTGTCCGGGCACAGACCGCGCCGCCCCACCGCGGAGCCGACCTCGAACTCCGGTGGCCGCTCGCCCGATCCGTCGCAAGCCGTCTCCCTGACCTCGCCCTTGCGCGAGCCGTAGACGCAGTCCCCGACGACGGTCAGAGGGCCTCCGCCCTGCCCCGGATCACCAGGATGCGGAGACTCCAGATTGCGCATGCACGCGTACCCGCCGGGCACGGCGGGCTCCTGGGAGGGGCCGCTCGGCGAGATGTGCAGGACGAAATCGGTCGAGGGCGGGCAGGCCGGACCCTCCGAGGGCGCACCTGTGTACCGCGTCAGTACCCGTGCCGCCGCCTTCTCGCTGCGGCACGACACCTCACGGACCACGTCCCCGCGCGAACTGCAGTCGGCGGGCCCCAGGAACACCACCCCGTAACCCGACGGCGCGGTACTGTCCCGCAGCCCGTCGCCCCCGGGCCCCGAGGCGCCCACGGGCTGTCTGCAGGCGCTCAGGGACAGTGCCGCGAGTGCGAACAGCAGGCCGCGCAGGACCCCCGGGACACGGTGCTCGTACATGCATGACCCCCCGATACGTCCGTAAAGACGTACACCCAGCGTGACCCGCCGGAGCGGGCACACGCCAGGCGAGCGGGGGGCTTTGCGCTCTTCGGTGTCGGTACGCCTAGGGTGCGGCGTACGTCTGGTACGACAGTCCGTAGCCGACCGGGTACAGCGCCTGTGCCGGGACGTCCGCACGCTGCACCGGGACCGGCAGCTTGCCCCGGGGTTCGGCCCGCCCCGCGATCACCCGTGCGGCGGCCCGGAGTTCGACGTCCGTCCAGGAGTACGCGGCGAGGCTCGCGGCGTAACCGGTGGCGGCCAGCTGGGCGATGTCGTACGGGTTGCGGATCGCGACGGTGATCACCGGTACCCCGGTCGCCGCGAGGGCCTGGACGAGCGTGCGCTGGGAGCTGGTCGCGGTGACGTTGTACGTCCCCACGATCACCGCGTCCTTGCCCTGCGCGGCGGCCACCGCTTCGGCGATCTTCGCCGGGGCGGGAGCGGTGCCGGTGGACAGGGCGGTGGCCGTGTACCCCAGCTCCTCGAACGCTGCGGCGAGCGTCGTGGTCGGTGGTCCGGTCGTGCCCGAGGGGGAGGCCGGATCGGCGCCGACCACGAGCAGGTTGCGGTGGGAGCGGCGGGAGAGCGGCAGCAGCGAACCGGTGTTGGCGAGCAGCGTGGTCGTGCGCTCGGCGATCCGGTCGGCGGCGGCGAGATGGGTACGGATGCCCACGGTGCGGTCCACGCCCCGGTGGGTGACGTAGGGGTCCCGGAACAGGCCCAGCTTCGACTTCAGCCGCAGGATGCGCAGGATCGATTCCTCGATGCGGGCCTCGCTGATCTCACCGTTCCGCACGGCGTCGAGGACGGCGTTCCACGCGACGGAGAGGTTCGGCGGGTTGAGCAGCTGGTCGACGCCTGCCTGAAGGGCGAGCACCGGGACGCGCTCGTCACCGTACTTCGTGCGCACGCCCTCCATGCCGAGCGAGTCGGTGACCACGACGCCGTCGTAGCCGAGTTCCTCGCGCAGGATGCCGGTGAGGATCGGCCGGGACAGGGTGGCGGGGTCCTCCGACGGGTCCAGGGCGGGCACCACGATGTGGGCCGTCATGATCGAGTCGATGCCCGCGGCGACGGCCGCCCGGAACGGCGGGGCGTCGAGCTCCGCCCACTGTTCGCGGGTGTGATGGATGTAGGGCAGCCCCGTGTGGCTGTCGGTGCTGGTGTCGCCGTGACCGGGGAAGTGCTTGGCCGTGGAGGCGATTCCGGAGCTCTGGTAGCCCTTCACCTGGGCGGCGACCAGGCCGGCCACCGACTCCGGGTCGGAGCCGAAGGAGCGTACGCCGATGACCGGGTTGGCCGGGTTGACGTTGACGTCGGCGTCCGGCGCGTAGTTCTGGTTGATGCCGAGCGCGGCCAGTTCGGCCCCGGCGATCCGGCCGGCCGTGCGCGCGTCGGAGCGCGAGCCGCCCGCGCCCAGCGCCATCGCGCCGGGCATCAGGGTGGCGGGCTCGCCGACGCGGCAGACGATCCCGTGCTCCTGGTCCGTGGAGACGAGGAGAGGCAGGGGAGTGGGCCCGGCGAGCCCGGCGCGCTGGATGCCGTTGGACAGATCGGCGATCTGGTGCGGGTCGCGGGTGTTGTGCGCCCACGCGAAGTAGATGATGCCGCCGACGTGGTACGTCGAGATCAGCTCGGCCGCGGTGCGCACGCCGATCTCGGCGAGGTTGGCGTCGATGTCCGCCTGGTCGGGTGCGGTGGCGGAGTGCCCGTACACCCGCATCACGAAGAGCTGGCCGACCTTCTCCTCCAGGCTCATCCGGGCGATGAGCCGCTTGAGGCGGCTGTCCGTGGAGGTGCCCGTGGATGCCTGGGCGGTCCCGGGAACGGCGGCGACGCCCGTCGCGGCCGCGGCGACGGTGGCCGCGGTGGCCGTGAGAAGAGTGCGTCTGGAGGTGCGGTGGTGCACGTGAGCTCCTTCCGGTGCTGAAAGAAACTTCCAAGAAGGTACGGATATATGGAAAGTAACTACCAGTCAAGAGGACCACCCGATAAAGGCAGTGACACGCGGGGGGACGGGTGGACATGCCCGGACATGGCCCACACCCGTGTCATGCGGCGGGACGCGTGCCCCCGCGCTGCCGCGCTGGGAGGTGTGCCCCCACGCGTGCTCGGAGGTGCGCCCCCGCGCCGCGGACGCGTGCCTCCCGTCGGTTACGTCAGCCCCGCCCCCGCGCCGTGCCCCTGAAGTGCCGCCACCGCCGCGGTGATCGCCGGTCGCCGTGCCGCCTCCGTGCGCCACAGCGCGTACAGCCGCCGCACCGGTACGGGATCCAGGCGCACCTCCACCACGCCCGGCGGGAGCGGCCCCCGCCCCAGTCGCGGAATCATCGCCACGCCGAGTCCGGCGGCGACCAGGGCCAGCTGGGTGTGGTTCTCCTCGGCCCGGTGGCGGATGTCCGGCTCGTACCCCGCCGCCCGCAGCGTCCGTACGAGCCAGTCGTGGCACACCGTGCCGGGCGGCTGGCACACCCACCGCTCCCGGGCCAGCTCCTCGCGCCGCACCGCCGTCCGCCCGGTGAGCGGGTGCCCCTCCGGCACCAGCAGGTCGCACCGGTCGTCGCCGATGACCGCCTGCGCCACCCCTTCCGGCGCGGGCAGCGGCGCGATGTCCCAGTCGTGTGCCACGGCGAGATCGATCACGCCCTTCGCCACCAGGTCGACCGAGAGGTGCGGATCGACCTCGGTGAGCCGGGCGTCCAAGGAGGGGTGTTCCCGCTGCAGCCGCGCCAGCACTCCGGGCAGCAGGCCCCGCGCCGCGGACGCGAACGCGCCGATCGACAGCCGCCCCGTCGGCAGCCCCCTGCGCTCCTCCAGCGTCGTCTCGGCCTGCTCAACGATCGCCAGCAACTGCTGTGCCGTAGCGGCGAGATGGAGCGCGTCCTCGGTGAGAGCCACCCCACGCCCGCGCCGCTCGAGAAGCGTCGTCCTGGTCTCCCGCTCCAGCTTGGTGATCTGCTGGGAGACCGCCGAGGCCGTGTACCCGAGCGCCGCCGCCGCGCCCGCGACGGAGCCGTGGACGGAGATGGCGTGCAGGGCGCGCAGCCGGGACAGATCGAGCACGGGAGCCTCCCGGGAGAGCGAAGCATGAGCAACGCTTAATCCAACCATGAAGAAATCCGCGCTGGTGCTACACGGTCCCCGCAGCCGATCCTCGGTACATGCGTCCCCTCCACATCGCCCTGGCCGCGCTCGTCGCCGCAGTCTGGGGCGTGAACTTCGTCGTCATCGAGGTCGGCCTCGCCCACTTCCCGCCCCTGCTCTTCTCCGCCCTGCGCTTCCTCGTCGCCGCGCTGCCCGCCGTGTTCCTCGTCGGGCGGCCCACCGTCGCGTGGAAGTGGATCATCAGCGTGGGCCTGGTCCTCGGGGTGGCCAAGTTCGGGCTGCTCTTCATCGGCATGGACCGCGGGATGCCCGCCGGGCTCTCCTCCCTCGTCCTCCAGGTCCAAGCGGTCTTCACCGCACTGTTCGCGGCCCTGGCACTCGGTGAACGGCCGGGCAGGGTGAGGGCGCTGGGGATGGGCGTGGCCCTCGCGGGCATCGGGGTCGCGGCCGTGGACGAGGGAGCGGGCGGGCCCGTGCTCGCCTTCGTCCTGGTCGTGGCGGCGGCGGCCTGCTGGGGCGTGTCGAACGTCCTCACCCGCAAGGCCGCCCCGTCGGACTCCCTCAACTTCATGGTGTGGGTGTCGACGGTGCCCGTACTGCCGCTGCTCGGCCTGTCCCTGCTCATCGAGGGCCCGGACCGCGATGCCGAGGCCCTCGCGGCGCTCGACTGGAGCGGCGTCGGCATCATCGTCTACGTCGCCTGGATCACCACGGTCTTCGGCTTCGGGGCCTGGGGCTTCCTCCTCCGCCACCACCCGGCCTCGTCCGTGGCCCCGTTCACCCTGCTCGTGCCGGTCTTCGGCATGTCCTCCGCCGCACTGTTCCTCGGCGAGGCGGTGAGCCCGCTGCGATGGTGCGCGGCGGCGCTGCTGGTCGGAGGAGTCGCCCTGACGTCCCTGGCGGGGCGGCGCACGGCCGCCCCGCGGGCGACGGAGGCGCAGCCGGCACCGGTCTGACCCCTACTGCTTCGGTGCGCCCAGCCGCAGCAGGTACTCCCGCGCACCGGCCAGCAGTCCGGGCAGCTCCGGTGCGCCGGGGTGCCAGCGTTTCTCGTACTCCCAGCAGACCCAGCTGTCGGCGTCCAGCGTGTCCAGGCACGCCCTCAACGGCAGCACGCCGTCCCCGAGGGCCAGCGGCGCGGTGTCCTCGGCCGACGCGATGTCCTTCACCTGTACGTATCCCAGGTGCGGGGCGAGTACCGCATGGCTGGCCACCGGTTCCTCACCCGCCAGCCAGGTGTGCATGATGTCCCAGATCGCACCGATCTGCCCGTGCCCTACGGTCCCCACCACGCGGGCCACGTCGGCCCCGGCGCGGTGCGAGTCGTGTGTCTCCAGGAGGATCCGTACGCCCATGTCGGCGGCGTGCGGAGCCGCGGCGCCGAGCCGCCGGGCGGCGGTCGCGTCGGCCTCGGCGGGTTCCTGGCCACCGCCGCCGGGGAACACACGGACGTTCGCCGCCCCCAGGTCGCGGGCCAGCTCCACCAGCCCGGCGAGCTCGGCCAGGACCGGTTCGTCGTCACCCTCGGCGGCGATCCGCACGTACCCGGCGAGGGTCAGGACCTCGACCCCGCCGTTCTTGAACTCCTCGACCACGGACGCCCGTTCGAGCGGCGTGAGCCCCAGGTGGACGGGCTCCTCGGGGTGGGTGCGCAGCTCCACCCCCTGGTACCCGTGCCCGGCCGCGAGCCGGACCACCTCGGCCACGGGCAGGCCCGGCACTCCGAGAGTCGAAAAAGCGAGCTTCACGATCCAAGTCCTTCCGTCGATGCCGGGCTGATCGGTACCCCCGTTCCCGCGAGGGAATCCTCACCCCACCCGCGGCGGCGCCGTCGAGCCGCGGACCATCAGTTCCGCCGAGATCGTCGTTATGCCCCCGGTCGGCGGCTTCTCCTTGCCCATCGCCAGCCGGCCGGCCCGTGCCCCGGCCTCGAACAGCGGCAGCCGTACGGTCGTCAGGGCCGGTACCGCGTCCACCGAGAACGGCAGATCGTCGAACCCTGCCACCGAGACGTCCTCGGGGATGCGGAGCCCACGCTCCCGGATCGCCGCAGCGGCACCCAGTGCCACGGTGTCGTTGGCGGCCACGACGGCCGTCACGTCCGGTTCCCTGCGCAGGAGTTCGAGGGTGGCTTCGTAACCGGACCGGCGGTCGTACGGGCCGTGGACGGTGAGCCGCTCCTCGTCCCCGTACAGCCCCGCCGCCTTCATCGCCTCGCGGTGGCCCTCCAGGCGGTGCCGTGTGGTGGTGCGCTCCTGGGGCCCCGCGACGTACGCGATGCGCCGGTGGCCGAGCGAGACGAGGTGCTCGGTGAGCCGGCGGCCGCCGCCCCGGTTGTCGAAGGCGAGCGAGGCCACGACCGCGTCGGTGTCCGGCAGCGGCGGCCGCCCGCAGAACACGATGCGGGTACCGGCGTCCGCGAGCTTCGCCAGCTTCGTGGCCATCGCGGCCTGGTGGGCCGGGTCCTCCAGGGCGCCACCGGTCAGGACGACGGCTGCGGCGCGCTGGCGCTGGAGCAGGGTCAGGTAGGTGAGTTCACGCTCGGGGGAACCGCCGGTGTTGCAGACGACGGCGAGCTTCTCGCCGCCCCCGCGGCCCGATCCGTCGCCGGGTCCGCCGATCTCGGTCTGCGCGGCCCCGGCCATGATCCCGAAGAAGGGGTCGGCGATGTCGTTGACCAGGATCCCGACCAGGTCGGACGTCGAGGCGGCGAGCGAACTGGCGGGGCCGTTCAGTACGTAGTCGAGGTCGTCGACCGCACGCAGGACCCGCTCCCGGGTGGACGCGGCCACCGGGTAGTTGCCGTTCAGCACGCGGGACACGGTGGCCGGGGACACCCGGGCGCGAGCCGCCACGTCCGCCAGGGTGACTGTCATCGCTCTCCTCCGAGGAGTTGTGGCGCGGCCCCTCTTGTCCGGGCCGCTGTCGGCAGGCTAGCGTCATACCAAATAGAAAGCGCTTGCTACGGCTTTATGGAGGGAACTTCGTGACACGCAGGACAGTGCGCATCGCCATGAACGGCGTCACGGGTCGCATGGGATACCGGCAGCACCTGGTGCGCTCGATCCTCGCGATCCGCGAGCAGGGCGGCCTCGACCTCGGCGACGGCGAGGTGCTGTGGCCCGAGCCCGTCCTCGTCGGCCGCCGCGCCCACGCGCTGGAGGCACTCGCCGCGCAGCACGGTCTGACCGAGTGGTCGACCGATCTGGACGCGGTACTCGCCGACGACTCGATCGACATCTACTTCGACGCCCAGGTCACCTCGGCCCGCGTCGAGGCGATCAAGAAGGCCATCGCGGCCGGCAAGCACATCTACACCGAGAAGCCCACCGCCACGGACGTCGAGGGCGCCCTGGACCTGGCCCGCCTCGCCCGCGACGCCGGGATCAAGCACGGCGTCGTCCAGGACAAGATCTTCCTGCCTGGCCTGCTGAAGCTGAAGCGCCTCATCGACGGCGGCTTCTTCGGCGAGATCCTCTCCGTGCGCGGCGAGTTCGGCTACTGGGTGTTCGAAGGCGACTGGCAGGAGGCCCAGCGGCCGTCCTGGAACTACCGCGCGGAGGACGGCGGCGGCATCGTCGTCGACATGTTCCCGCACTGGGAGTACGTGCTCCACGAGCTGTTCGGCCAGGTCACGAGCGTATCCGCGCACGTGCAGACACACATTCCGCAGCGCTGGGACGAGCAGGGCAAGCCCTACGCCGCCACCGCCGACGACGCCGCGTACGGCACCTTCCAGCTGGCGAGCGGCGCCGTCGCCCAGATCAACTCCTCCTGGACGGTCCGCGTCAACCGCGACGAGCTCGTCGAGTTCCAGGTCGACGGCACCCACGGCTCCGCCGTCGCCGGACTGCGCAACTGCCGCGTCCAGCACCGCTCGGCCACCCCGAAGCCGGTCTGGAACCCCGACCTCCCGGTCACCGAGCCGTTCCGCGACCAGTGGCAGGACGTCCCCGACAACGCCGTCTTCGACAACGGCTTCAAGGCCCAGTGGGAGCTCTTCCTGCGCCACATCGTCCTCGACGAGCCCTACACCTGGGACCTGATGGCCGGCGCCCGCGGTGTCCAGCTCGCCGAGCTCGGCCTCAAGTCCTCCGCCGAGGGCCGCCGCTTCGACGTGCCGGAGCTGAACCTGTGACCATCCACCTCCCGCAGGGCCCGTACGAGCCCCGCACCACCCCGCTCGACCTCGCACCGGGCGGTGCGGCGCTCGCCTCCCGTACGGTCTTCTCGGCCGCCCACGTCGTCGCGGACCCGTACGCCGACGTCAGCCCCGACGCTCCCGCCGTCGTCGACTGGGACGCCACCCTCGCCTTCCGCCGCCACCTGTGGTCGCACGGCCTGGGCGTCGCCGAAGCGATGGACACCGCGCAGCGCGGCATGGGCCTGGACTGGGCGGGCGCGGCGGAACTGATCCGCCGGTCCTCCGCCGAGGCGAAGTCCGTCGGCGGCAGGATCGCCTGCGGTGTCGGCACCGACCAGCTCACCGGCCCCGCGACGCTCGCAGAGGTGCGTGCGGCGTACGAGGAGCAACTGGCCCTCGTCGAGGAGAGCGGAGCCCAGGCCATCCTGATGGCCTCCCGCGCCCTCGCCGCCGCGGCGAACGGCCCCGAGGACTACCTGGAGACGTACGCCCATCTCCTGCGCCAGGCCACGGAACCGGTCGTCCTGCACTGGCTCGGCCCGATGTTCGACCCCGCGCTGGAGGGCTACTGGGGCTCCACGGACCTCGACGCCGCCACGGACACCTTCCTGAAGGTCATCGCGGAACATCCGGACAAGGTCGACGGCATCAAGATCTCGCTCCTGGACGCCGAGCGCGAGATCGACGTCCGGCGCCGCCTTCCCGGCGGGGTGCGCTGTTACACCGGCGACGACTTCAACTACCCCGAGCTGATCGCCGGGGACGACCGGGGCTTCAGCCACGCGCTGCTCGGCATCTTCGACCCGCTGGGCCCGCTCGCCGCCCATGCGGTACGGGTCCTGGACACCGGGGACGTCGAGGGCTTCCGCGCCCTCCTCGACCCGACGGTCGAGCTGTCCCGCCACCTCTTCGAGACCCCGACCCGGTACTACAAGACGGGCGTTGTTTTCCTCGCCTGGCTGGCGGGCCACCAGGACCACTTCACGATGGTCGGCGGCCTGCAGTCCGCACGCTCGCTGCCGCACCTGGCGACCGCGTACGAACTCGCCGACCGGCTCGGCCTGTTCCCCGACCCGGAACTGGCCGAGACCCGGATGCGCGCCTTGCTGGCCGTCCACGGAGGAGCACGATGAGCACCGCCCTTTCCCGCCTCTCCATCAACCAGGAGACCATCAAGCAGTGGTCCCTGCCCGAGCTCACCGAGGGCTGCGTCAAGGCGGGCATCGGACAGGTCGGCCTGTGGCGGGCGCCCGTACAGGAATACGGGGTCGAGCGCGCCGCGCAACTGGTGAAGGACGCGGGCCTCACCGTCACCAGCCTCTGCCGGGGCGGCTTCCTCACCGCGGTCGACCCCGCCGAGCGGGCCCGCGCCCTGGACGACAACCGGGCGGCGGTCGACGAGGCCGCGGCCCTGTCCACCGACACCCTGGTCCTGGTCTCCGGCGGACTCCCGTCCGGCGAGAGGGACCTGTACGCCGCCCGGGAGCGGATCGCCGACGCCCTGGGCGAGTTGGGCCCGTACGCGCAGGAGCGGGGTGTACGTCTGGCGATCGAGCCGCTCCACCCGATGTTCGCCTCGGACCGCTGCGTCGTCTCCACCCTGTCCCAGGCCCTCGACCTCGCGGAGCGCTTCCCGGCCGAGCAGGTCGGCGTGGTCGTCGACGCGTACCACATCTGGTGGGACGACCAGGCTCCCGCGCAGATCGCCCGGGCGGGCGCGGGCGGCCGGATCCACTCCTTCCAGCTGGCCGACTGGATCACGCCGCTTCCGGCGGGCGTCCTGGTGGGCCGGGGCCAACTGGGCGACGGGTGCGTGGACTTCAGGACCATGCGCCGTCAGGTCGAGGCCACCGGCTTCGACGGCCCGATCGAGGTCGAGA
Organism: Streptomyces sp. NPDC059499; assembly: GCF_042749285.1. Lineage (NCBI taxonomy): Bacteria > Bacillati > Actinomycetota > Actinomycetes > Kitasatosporales > Streptomycetaceae > Streptomyces > Streptomyces sp. NPDC059499. The sequence goes on along the minus strand of NZ_JBHYTT010000003.1, from coordinate 375,915 downwards.
TCTTCAACGAGGACCTGTGGGCGCGTGACGGCGCCGAGGTACTGGCCGAGGTCGCGTCCCGCTACCTGGAACATGCCTGCTGAGAGCGTGTCCGGCGGACTTTGGTAAAGAGAACGTCAAGGCGTGCAACCTTTGCCCGCCTTCCCCGGTCGTACTCAGCGTCGGGACTTCCGGGGAGGGATCCGGGGGGATCGGGAAGACCCGACGGAGGGGGACAGCGAGGGGGGTCCGGCCTTGTGGCCGGACCCCATTCCGCTTTTCCGGGACGCGGCTTCCCGGAACGCCGGCGCCGCGGCGGAGCCCGTCGCCGGTCTGGCAGGATCGCCGGAATGGCGAAGGATTCATTCATGACCTACAGGAGTGTCGGCGCGCTCCTCCGCGAGACCGGCATGGTGTCCGCGGAGAAGGCGCACAGCGTCCTCGAAGGACTCGCCGCCCACGCGGACAAGAAGCTGGCCCCCCACGAGGCGGCCGGTGCCCTGGTGGAATTCGGTGCGGCGGTCTCGGTGCACGTCGACGACATCGACTCCATCTACGAGGACTACGCACCCCTGCTGGCAGCCGCCGCCGAGATCGCCGGCGGCAGAGTCACCGTCACCGACGTCCGGATCGTCAAGGGCGAAGGCGGATTCGAGGACGGCGGCCGCTGCGATCTTCTGGAGTTCGAGAGGAACGGCACGCTCGTCTCCCTCGTGGCCGAGCACTTCTCGGAGGACTACTACGACCACGAGACGGCCTACCTGGCCATCAGGGAAACCGCCCACGACGACGACCCCCGGTCATGGCACAACGTCGACTTCGCACGGGAGCCGGGCTCCATCCACGACAACGTCATCGTGCTGGCCACGCCCGCGCAGAGCGAGGCGCTCCACGAACATCTGGGGCTGACGCTCTTCTGAGTGGGCGCGTGGCCGGTTCGCGGCGGAAGACCTAACCGGCCTTCCTGAACAGTGCGGTCCAGAGGAACTCCTCGCCGAAACAGGGGGAGTCGGCCGGTTCGTCCCGCATCCGGCGCAGTTCGACCTCCGTCAGTTCGGAGAAGATCCAGCGCAGCGACTCCGGCGAGTAGGCGAGTCCGCCCTGGAGTCCCGCCTCACGGTAGAAGTCCGCGTCAGGCAGCTCGGAGCCCATCGCACCCGAGGCGAAGCAGCTGAGGGACAGGTGCCCACCGGGGGCGAGGACACGGTCCACGAACGCGAGGTAACTGACGCGGCGGTGGGGCGGCAGGTGGTGGAAGCAGCCGGAGTCGTGGACGAGGTCGTACGGCCCGGCCGGTGCGTCCTCCGCGAAGGCGTCGCCGCGGTGGAAGCGGATGTCCGCCCCGGCCTCGCGGGCCCGCTCCTCGGCCCAGGCGATGGCCTCGGGCGACAGATCGACCGCGTCCACCTCGAAGCCCCGCGAGGCGAGGTGCAGCGCGTTGCGCCCCGGCCCGCAGCCGAGGTCGAGCGCCCGGCCCGGGGCGATCAGGCCCCGGTCGAGGTACGAGACGAGGTTCTCGTCCGGCTTCGCCACGAAGAACGGAACGGGCTTCGACCGGTCCGCGTAGAACCCGTCCCACCATGAACCCGCCCCGCCGGTCCACCGGTCTGCCCCCGGTGCGAACAGGCTGTCCATGAGCTTCAGTACGTCGTCCACCGAGCGTACGTTCCGGTCCATCCGGACCCCCTTCCAGAGGCCCTCATTCTAGGCGGATTTGCTGCATCACTCCAGGTCAGAGCCACTTTATGGTGAGTCAGGGCGGGCGGCTGCGCGCCTTTCGCGAGGGGGTCGGGAGGCAGGGGTACGGAAGGAGCGGGTGCGCTCCGAGAGGCCCGCCTGCGGGCCTGGACGGGGCGCTGGAAGGGACGCCCGGAGGTGTTTCTCGACCGGTTCACCGTTGCCGGGCCGACCGCGCCCGGCTCAGTCGAACAGGTCGATCAGCCCGTTCACCCAGATCGCCACGAAGGCGGCCACGAGGAGGAACGTCCCCGCACACCCCGCGAAACGGCGCACGCCGCCCGTATCCGGCTCCTCCTCCTCGCCGGTGAAGGTGTCCCAGTCGACGGCCCGGCCCAGCGACTCCGCGCAGGCGGTACGGACAGCGGTCAACTGCGCTTCGGCGAAGGCGGATCCGGCCAGCGACTCATGCCCTCGCCAGGCCAGTGCGCGCATGCGGCGGGCAGGCAGGGTGTACCTGTCCTCGAAGGCGGCCGTCTCCACCGGATCGCGGTCCTCCTCCAGGTACATCCACCGTCCGGCCTGCGCCGGTTCTCCGTACAGCCGGTAGATCTCCGCCAGACGCCGGCGCACCTCCGCGCTCGCGGGGTAGGCCTGGACAAGCCCGCGAAGCCGGGTGCGGGCCATGGGTATGCGTCCGGCGGCGAGGTCGGCGTCCGCGCGCGCCAGGGTGTCGATCAGTGCCATGCGCACATCATCGGCCACCGGGCGCGGTCCGCCGAACGGCCACCCCCTCCTCCGTCCGCCCGCAGGAAGGCCTCCGGCCCGTCCGGCTGTCGGCGCCGACCGGTAACGTCGTCGTATGTCCAACATGGCTGTCCTCGAAGGTGTCCTGGAGAGGATCACGTACGCCAACGAGGAGAACGGGTACACCGTCGCGCGCGTCGACACCGGGCGCGGAGCCAACGACCTGCTCACCGTCGTCGGTTCGCTGCTCGGCGCGCAGCCCGGCGAATCACTGCGCATGGAGGGCCGTTGGGGCTCCCATCCGCAGTTCGGGAAACAGTTCACCGTCGAGAACTACACGACGATCCTCCCCGCCACGATCCAGGGCATCCGCCGCTACCTCGGCTCCGGTCTGATCAAGGGCATCGGACCGGTGATGGCCGACCGCATCACCACGCACTTCGGCGTCGACACCCTGGACATCATCGAGCAGCAGCCCAAGAGGCTCGTCGAGGTGCCCGGTCTCGGTCCGAAGCGGACGAAGATGATCGCCGCGGCCTGGGAGGAACAGAAGGCGATCAAGGAGGTCATGGTCTTCCTGCAGACCGTGGGCGTCTCGACCTCCATCGCCGTCCGCATCTACAAGAAGTACGGGGACGCCTCGATCTCCGTCGTCAAGAACCAGCCCTACCGGCTGGCCGCCGACGTCTGGGGCATCGGTTTCCTCACCGCCGACCGCATCGCCCAGGCCGTCGGCATTCCGCACGACAGTCCGGAGCGGGTCAAGGCCGGACTCCAGTACGCGCTGTCGCAGTCCACCGACCAGGGGCACTGCTTCCTGCCCGAGGAGCGGCTCATCGCGGACGGGGTGAAGCTCCTCCAGGTGGACACGGGGCTCGTCATCGACTGCCTCGCCGAGCTCGCCGAGGACCCGGAGGGCGTCGTACGGGAGAAGGTGCCGGGCCCCGAGGACGGGGTGCCCGTCACCGCCGTGTACCTGGTGCCCTTCCACCGGGCCGAGATCTCGCTCGCCGCCCAGGTGCAGCGCCTGCTGCGTACACCGGAGGACCGTATGCCGGCCTTCCAGGACGTGGACTGGGAGAAGGCCCTCGCCTGGCTCGCGCAGCGCACGGGGGCAACTCTGGCACCCGAGCAGGAGGCGGCCGTCCGGCTCGCGCTCAGCCGGAAGGTGGCCGTCCTCACCGGCGGTCCCGGCTGCGGCAAGTCGTTCACGGTCCGGTCCGTCGTCGAGCTGGCCCGCGCCAAGAAGGCGAAGGTGGTGCTGGCCGCACCCACCGGGCGGGCGGCGAAGCGGCTCTCGGAGCTGACCGGTGCCGAGGCGTCCACCGTGCACCGGTTGCTGGAGCTGAAGCCGGGCGGGGACGCCGCGTACGACCGTGACCGGCCGCTGGACGCCGATCTGGTCGTCGTCGACGAGGCGTCGATGCTCGATCTGCTGCTGGCCAACAAGCTCGTGAAGGCGGTGGCACCCGGTGCCCATCTCCTGCTGGTGGGCGATGTCGACCAGCTGCCCTCGGTCGGCGCGGGGGAGGTGCTGCGGGATCTGCTCGCCGAGGGCGGCCCGGTGCCGGCCGTCCGCCTGACCACGATCTTCCGTCAGGCGCAGCAGTCCGGCGTCGTCACCAACGCCCACCGGATCAATTCGGGAGTGCCCCCGCTGACCGAGGGCCTGAGCGACTTCTTCCTCTTCGTGGAGGACGAGACGGAGGACGCCGGGGTGCTCGCCGTGGACGTCGCGGCCCGCCGTATCCCCGCCAAGTTCGGCCTGAATCCCCGCCGTGACGTGCAGGTCCTCGCCCCGATGCACCGCGGCCCGGCGGGAGCGGGCCATCTCAACGGACTGCTCCAGCAGGCCATCACGCCCGGCCGCCCCGATCTGCCCGAGAAGCGGTTCGGTGGCCGGGTCTTCCGGGTCGGCGACAAGGTCACCCAGATCCGCAACAACTACGACAAGGGGGAGAACGGCGTCTTCAACGGCACGGTCGGCGTCGTCACCGCCCTCGACGTCGACGAGCAGAAGCTGACGGTCCTCACGGACGAGGACGAGGAGATTCCGTACGATTTCGATGAGCTCGACGAGCTCGCCCACGCCTACGCGATGACGATCCACCGCTCCCAGGGCAGCGAGTATCCGGCGGTCGTCATCCCCGTGACCACCAGTGCCTGGATGATGCTGCAGAGGAATCTGCTGTACACGGCGGTGACACGGGCCAAGAAGCTTGTCGTACTGGTCGGTTCACGCAAGGCCATCGGTCAGGCGGTCCGCACGGTTTCCGCAGGCAGACGCTGTACGGGGCTGGATTTCCGGCTCCGCGGTGCGCCGGTCGCAGACTTCGCGGAAAAATGATCGATCAAAACGGTGGGAAACATCACGGAGGCCTTCCGGAACCGGATTCCAGGGGGCAGGATGAGTAAGTTGGCGGCACTCAGTGCCGCCAGTAGGTCCAATGGACGACCCCGAGTGCACTCTCCTGAGCCAAATGGGGGAGGGTGGAGACAGTCAGGGCACCTCGAAGAAGAGGCACTACGTCGGTGAGGGATGACGTGAGCGACAACTCTGTAGTACTGCGGTACGGCGATGACGAGTACACCTACCCGGTGATCGACAGCACCGTCGGCGACAAGGGCTTCGACATCGGGAAGCTCCGGGCCAATACGGGCCTGGTCACGTTGGACAGCGGATACGGCAATACGGCCGCGTATAAATCCGCCATCACCTACCTCGACGGCGAGCAGGGCATCCTGCGGTACCGCGGATACCCGATCGAGCAGCTCGCGGAGAGCTCGACGTTCATCGAGGTCGCCTACACGCTGATCAACGGTGAGCTTCCGAAGGTCGACGAGCTGTCGGCCTTCAAGAACGAGATCACCCAGCACACGCTGCTGCACGAGGACGTCAAGCGGTTCTTCGACGGCTTCCCGCGCGACGCCCACCCGATGGCCATGCTGTCCTCGGTCGTCAGCGCGCTGTCCACGTTCTACCAGGACAGCCACAACCCGTTCGACGAGGAGCAGCGCCACCTCTCGACGATCCGGCTGCTGGCCAAGCTCCCGACGATCGCGGCGTACGCGTACAAGAAGTCGATCGGTCACCCGTTCGTCTACCCGCGCAACGACCTCGGCTACGTCGAGAACTTCCTGCGCATGACCTTCTCGGTCCCCGCCCAGGAGTACGTGCCGGACCCGGTCGTCGTCTCGGCGCTGGAGAAGCTGCTCATCCTGCACGCGGACCACGAGCAGAACTGTTCGACCTCCACCGTGCGTCTGGTCGGCTCCTCGCAGGCGAACATGTTCGCCTCGATCTCCGCCGGCATCTCGGCCCTGTGGGGTCCGCTGCACGGTGGCGCCAACCAGTCGGTGCTGGAGATGCTCGAGGGCATCCAGGCCAACGGCGGCGACGTCGACTCCTTCATCCGCAAGGTGAAGAACAAGGAGGACGGCGTCCGGCTGATGGGCTTCGGCCACCGCGTCTACAAGTCCTTCGACCCGCGCGCCACGATCATCAAGGCCGCGGCGCACGACGTGCTCTCCTCGCTCGGCAAGTCCGACGAGCTGCTCGACATCGCGCTCAAGCTCGAGGAGCACGCGCTCTCCGACGAGTACTTCGTCTCGCGCAACCTCTACCCCAACGTGGACTTCTACACGGGTCTGATCTACCGGGCCATGGGCTTCCCGAGCGAGATGTTCACCGTGCTCTTCGCGATCGGCCGGCTCCCCGGCTGGATCGCCCAGTGGCACGAGATGATCAAGGAGCCGGGATCGCGTATCGGCCGCCCGCGCCAGATCTACACCGGCGAGGTCCTGCGCGACTTCGTCCCGGTCGAGAGTCGCTGAAGCCGACTCCCGTACCAAACGCTGTAGTACCCGGCCGTACTGGCCGACTGCCTTCGCCCCGCGTACCGCGCTCGCTGATTCAGAGCGCGGTGTCCGGGGCGATTCGGCGTTCCGGGGGCTCCGCCGCGGGGCTGCCGGGGGGCGCGGCCATGGGTTGCCGCGGGCGTTTTGAGGTGGCCCCTTGGCGTGGCAAGGGCGGCACATGCGGGGGTCAGGTTGGCGCCAGGGGGTGGTCAGGGCGGCGCCATGGGGTGGTCGGGGCGGTGCCACGGGGTGGCCAGGGTGCGAGAAACGCCCCGCCGCCGATCCCCCCACGGGTCGACGGACAGGGCGCTTCCCATATCCCGGAGCGGATTCCCCCCACGGGATCCGGCCGGGCGTCTGAAGGGAGCCGAGGCTCCCGTTGTTTTGCTGGTGGTGCGTATTCAGTTCGGTCCTGCTGTGCGATCTGCCGGGGTACGTACGAACGGGAGGGCCGCTCAAAGCTCCCCGGTGCACGTGCCCCGGCCAAACGCTTGCCAGGAGCGTCCCCCAAGACACTCCACCGGACGTCCCCCAAGACATCCTTGGCATCGCACTCTTAGACTCACCAACCCATCAGATGGTTACCCTCGAATCGGTGTGATCTAAGTCTCTTTGTGGAAATTACGTGAAGGAGCGCAACCGCAGACTGTTCGTCACGACGAAGACCGACGAAAACGCCATTGCCGCACCCGCGATCATGGGGCTGAGCAGCCCGAACGCAGCCAGAGGCAGCGCGGCAACGTTGTACCCGAAGGCCCAGAAGAGGTTGCTTCTGATGGTCGACAGCGTACGCCGTGACAGCCGGATGGCGTCAGCGGCCACCTTAATATCTCCACGAACGAGTGTGAGGTCGCTCGCCTCGATCGCCGCATCCGTCCCGGTACCCATCGACAGACCCAGATCGGCCACGGCGAGAGCGGCGGCGTCGTTGACCCCGTCACCGACCATGGCGACCGAACGGCCCTCGGCCTGGAGGCGCCGGACGAGCTCCACCTTGTCCTGCGGCATGACCTCCGCGTGGACCTCGTCGATCCCGATCGTGCGTGCCACGGCGTCCGCGACGGCACGGTTGTCGCCGGTCAGCAGAATCGGCCGGAGGCCCAGGGCGCGCAGCTCGGCGACGGCCGCCGCGCTGCTCTCCTTCACCGCGTCGGCGACCTCCAGGACACCCCGCGCCTCGCCGTCCCAGGCGACGGCGACGGCCGTACGGCCCTGGCGCGCGGCCCCGGCCATGGCGTCGGCCAGCGGTGGTGTGAGCACGATCCCGGCGTCGGTGAGCAGTCTCGGGCGGCCCGCCAGTACCTGGTGTCCTTCGACGGTGCCGCGTACCCCGAGTCCGGGGACGGCGGTGAAGGAATCGGGGGAGGGGAGGGGAGCCGCGGTGCGGTCGGCCGCTCCGGCGGCGATGGCCTGGGCGATGGGATGTTCGGACGCGTGCTCGATGGCGCCCGCAAGGCGCAGGACGTCCGCCTCGGTCGTGCCGACGGCGGTGTGGACGCGCCCGAGGGCCATCCGGCCGGTGGTGACGGTCCCGGTCTTGTCGAGGACGATCGTGTCCACGCGGCGGGTGGTCTCCAGGACTTCCGGGCCCTTGATGAGGATGCCGAGCTGGGCGCCGCGCCCGGTGCCGACCATGAGGGCGGTGGGCGTGGCGAGTCCCAGGGCGCAGGGGCAGGCGATGATGAGGACGGCGACGGCGGCTGTGAACGACGCGGTGATGTCGTCGGTGGCCAGCAGCCAGGCGACGAGGGTGCCCAGGGCGATCAGCAGGACGACGGGGACGAAGACCGCCGAGATCCGGTCGGCGAGGCGCTGGGCCGCCGCCTTGCCGCTCTGGGCGTCCTCGACGAGCTTCGCGATCCGGGCCAGCTGGGTGTCGGCCCCGACCCGGGTGGCCTCGACGACGAGCCGTCCGGACACATTGAGCGTGGCTCCGGCCACGGAGTCGCCGGTGGCGGTGTCCACCGGCACCGACTCACCGGTGAGCATCGAGGCGTCGACGGCGGAGAAGCCCTCCACGACGGTGCCGTCCGTGGCGATCTTCTCGCCGGGACGGACGACGAAGCGGTCGCCCACGACGAGCCGGCCGACCGGGACGCGTACCTCCGTACCCCCGCGCAGGACTGTCGCGTCCTTCGCGCCCAGGTGCATCAGTGCGCGCAGGGCGGAGCCCGCCGCCCGCTTGGACCGTGCCTCCAGATAGCGGCCCAGCAGGATGAACCCGATGACCCCGGACGCCACCTCCAGATAGATCGTGGAGGCGGGGTCGGAGCGGGAGACCGTGGCATCGAACCCGTGCCGCATGTCCGGCATGCCCGCGTCGCCGAAGAACAGCGCCCACACCGACCAGCCGAACGCCGCCAGAGTGCCCACCGACACCAGGGTGTCCATCGTCGCGGCACCGTGCCGGAGGTTGGTCCAGGTGGCGCGGTGGAAGGGCAGGCCGCCCCAGACGACGACCGGGGCGGCGAGAGTGAGGGAGAGCCACTGCCAGTTGTCGAACTGGAGCGCGGGAACCATGGCCATCAGGACGACCGGCAGGGCGAGCGTCGCCGACACCAGCAGGCGCAGCCGGAGTGCGGCGAGGGCTTCCGCGGCCGTTCGGTCGCCCACGTCCTGGGAGCCTTCGCGCTCCCGGTCCGGCGCGCCGGATTCCTGGCCCCCCGTGGCGGCCGACGTCTCCTCACTGTGCGAGGTCTCCACGACCTGCGAGGCTTCCCCGTCCTGCGCGGCTTCCCCGTCACGGGAGCCGGGGGTGGCCGGAGACGGGTCGGGGGCCGGGCGGGGTACGGGCTGTGCCGTGTAGCCCGTCCTCTCGACCGTGGCGACGAGGTCGTCGAGCGCGGTTCCGGCGCCGAAGGAGACGCGGGCCTTCTCCGTCGCGTAGTTGACCGTGGCGGTGACACCGTCCATCCGGTTGAGCTTCTTCTCGACGCGGGCCGCGCAGGAGGCGCAGGTCATCCCGCCGATCGTGAGCTCGGCCTCGGAGGTCTCCGCGGCCGGGGCCGCGGCTGCTGTGGTGCTGGCCATGTCCGGACTCCTGGGTAAAGCAGGTCGGGCCGCTCCCTACCAGTATCTGCCGCATCTGGTGAGGGAATCGGCCCGAGGGAAAAGTGGTGCGTGGTGCGGGTCCGGTGGAGGACCTGTTCCAAGGATGCCGCAGGCCGCTCGGGCCCGGGACCGCTCAGGCGAGGCCCACGAGCTCGTAACCCGCCTCGTCGACGGCGGCGCGCACCGCGTCCTCGGCCAGCGGGGCTTTCGAGGCGACGGTCACCCGGCCGGTGGAGGCCTCGGCCTTCACCGAGCTGACCCCATCGATCCCGGAGATCTCCTCGGACACGGCCCCCTCGCAGTGACCGCAGGTCATGCCCTTCACCTCGTACACGGTGGTGACGCCGCCCACCTGGACGTCGGCCGCCCCGTCCTGGCAGGAACCGGTGGACGAGCAGCAGGAGCCGGCGGTCCGGGGGGTCTCGGTCTCGGCGGTCATGACGTTCTCCTCTTTCGCGAGCACACATGGACGTGGCGTGAGGGGACACCGGAAGGCCGGTTCACCCCACCCGTCCCTCACTATACCCCTAGGGGGTATCAAATTCGCGCGAGGCCACCCCTGTGGGCCCCTCGCAGACCAGTGGATCCAGGTAGCGGTACATCACCGTCTTCAACTCCCTGATGTACGCCTCCCGTTCGTCACCCTCGTGGGACATGATCAGGTCAAGTCCGGCCTTGAAGAGGATGAAGGACATGGCGGCGATTCGGGTGACCTGGTCGGCCTGGAGCTCCGGGAGGTAGGAGCCGATGAGCTGCTCGACCCTGGTGGCCATCGTCGCGTGCAGGATGTCGTGCTCCTGGGTGATCACGCCGGGGATCTCGGAGCCGTGGGTGAGGACGGCGAACGCCGGGTTCTCGCAGTTGAAGGCGATCAGCGGGTCGAGGATCGCGTCCAGCATCCGGTCCAGGGGGAGCTCCATGTGGCTGGGGACGAACGCGGCGCCGTACGTCTCCCGCCAGCGGTCCATGAGCCGGTCGCCGAGCTCGACGGCGATGGCCTCCTTGTTGGGGAAGAACTGGTAGAGGGTGCCGGGCGATACGCCGGCCTCGCGCGCGATGGCGTTCGTGCTGGCCCCGTAGTAGCCGCTGGTGCAGAACACGCTGGCGGCGGCGTCGAGCAGCTGGGCGATGCGGGCCTCGCCGCGTGCCTGGCGGCGGCGCGGCCGGGCGGTCCCGGCTTCCTTGGCGCTCTGCGCGGGCGAGGTGGCCTCTCCGGCCTTGGCCTCCGACACGGTCAATCCCCAGCTCTCAAGACGCGGTTGACAAACGCGAGCACCCGCTCGCATTCTTGGATAACGCGAGCGCTGACTCGTGTTTGCCAGTGTAAGTGGCAATGACTGACCCGTGCTGCCCTGTGCTGCCCGGGTCTGGGTGAAGGGGACACCGCACCATGTCCGAAGTCAACAGCTCGGAGCGTGTCGGGGGCTGGACCCGCTTCGTCACCGCACGACCACGGCTGGCGCTGCTGGCCGCCCTGGTCATCACGGCGCTCGCCGTGTTCGCGGGAAGCGGTGTGGCCGACCGGATGGGCAGCGGCGGCTGGGAGGACCCCGACGCCGAGTCGACCTACACGACCAAGGTGCTGGAGCGCGAGTTCCCCGCTTCGCAGCCCAACCTGCTGCTCCTCATCGACAGCGGAAGCGCCTCGGTCGACGATCCCGCGGTGGCCGCGGAGGCTGCCCGGATCACCGAGAGGCTGGCCGAGGAGGAGGGGATCACGGGCGTCGGCTCGTACTGGCAGAGCACGTCCCCCGCTCTGCGCTCCGAGGACGGCCACGAAGCGATCGTGGCCGCGCGGATCGAGGGTGACGAGAAGGCCGCCGGCGAGATCCTCGACCGCATAGCTCCCTCCTTCCGGGGTGTGCACGGCCCGGTGGAGGTCTCCGTCGGCGGGCCCGTCGCAGTGCGGCACGAAATGCAGACGATCATCCAGGACGACCTGCTGAGGGCCGAGCTCATCGCTCTGCCGGTCACGCTGGTGCTGCTGGTCATGGTCTTCGGCAGCGCGATCGCCGCCCTGCTGCCGCTCGCTGTCGGAATCGTCGCGATCCTGGGAACCAACGCGGTGCTGCGAGGCATCACCGAGTTCACCGACGTCTCGGTATTCGCCCAGAACCTCACCACGGCTCTCGGCCTCGGACTGGCCATCGACTACGCCCTGTTCATCGTGCGCCGCTTCCGCGAGGAGCTGGCCGCAGGGGCGGACACCCGTACGGCCATCGGCACCACGCTGCGCACAGCGGGGCGCACGGTGCTCTTCTCCGCGCTGACGGTGGCGGTGTCGCTGGCGGCGATGATGGTCTTCCCGCAGTACTTCCTGCGTTCCTTCGCCTATGCGGGCATCGCCGTGGTGCTGCTGGCCGCGGCCGCTGCCCTGATTCTGCTGCCGGCCGCGCTGATGCTGCTCGGGCCCCGGGTCAACTCGCTCGACCTTCGCCGGCTGCTGCGGCGCCGCGCCAGGGACGAGCATTCCCGGCCGGGCGCGGCAGACACGGCGGGCGGTGTCCCCGACGGCTCCGGTGCGGGATGGGGACGCTTCGCGCTGCTGGTGATGCGCCGGGCTCCGGTCTTCGCCGTCGTCACCACGGTAGGGCTCGTCCTTCTGGGGCTGCCGTTCCTCGGAGTGAAGTTCGGTACGGCGGACGACCGTCAGCTGCCCACGAGCGCCGAGTCCCGTGTCGTGCAGGAGCACATACGGGAGGGCTTCCCAGGCAGTCCGGGCGGCGGCCTCGAAGTGCTCGCCGAAGGCGCGGCGACGCCCGCCCAGTACGCCGAATTCCGTACCAGGATCGCCGCGCTCCCCGGAGTGCAGCGTGTGGACGGCCCGGTCACGGGAGACGGGTCCGCGTACTTCGCCGTGCTTCCCGACGGGGAGTCCGTCGGGCAGGGCGCCCAGCAGCTCGTCCAGGATCTCCGGGCCGAACCCGCCCCCTTCGACACCTCGGTGACCGGCACGGCGGCTGTCCTGGTCGACTCCAAGGACGCCATCGCCGACCGGCTGCCCTGGGCGGTGGGGATCATCGTCGTGGTGACCCTGCTGCTGGTCTTCCTGCTCACCGGCAGCGTGCTGATACCGATCCAGGCGGTGGTGCTCAACGCCCTGAGCCTGACCGCGATGTTCGGAGCGGTGGTCTGGGTCTTCCAGGACGGGAATCTGTCCGGCCTGCTCTCCTTCACCAGCACCGGTGACATAGAGACGACCCTGCCCGTGCTCATGTTCTGCGTCGCCTTCGGTCTCTCCATGGACTACGGCGTGTTCCTGCTCTCCCGGATCAAGGAGGAGTACGACCGCACCGGCGACCACGAGCACTCGGTGACGTTCGGACTGCGGCACACGGGCGGGCTGATCACCGCCGCCGCGGTGATCCTGGCAGTGGTGATGGTGGCCATCGGTACCTCGCGGGTGACCAACACCAAGATGCTCGGGCTCGGTATCGCGCTGGCCGTGCTGATGGACGCCATGGTGGTGCGCAGCCTCCTGGTGCCCGCGGTCATGAAGCTGATGGGCCGGGTCACCTGGTGGGCACCCGCGCCGCTGCGCGCCTTCCACCGGAGGTTCGGGCTGAGCGAGGGGGAGTCCGCACGGCCCCCGGCCCAGGACCTGGCCGCCGAGGAGATATCCGGGACATCCCGGGCGGGGGACGAGGAGCGGGACAAGGTCACCGTCGAAGCGTAGATTCGCCGGACCCAGCAGGTGGGGCACGAGCGAAAGGCGGGGCCGATGCGGGCAGTGGTGTTCGAGGAGTTCGGACAGGAGGCCCGTGTCCAGGACCTCCCGGATCCCGCACCCTCCGCCGGGGGAGTCGTGGTCCGGGTCGGGGCCACCGGGCTGTGCCGGAGCGACTGGCACGGCTGGATGGGTCATGACCCGGACATCGCCCTCCCTCATGTCCCCGGCCACGAACTGGCCGGGGTGGTGGAGGCGGTGGGCTCCGGTGTGTACAACTGGCGCCCGGGCGACCGGGTCACCGTTCCCTTCGTCTGCGCCTGCGGCCACTGCGCCGCCTGCGCGGCCGGCGCCCAGCAGGTCTGCGAAAGGCAGACCCAGCCGGGCTTCAGCCACTGGGGATCGTTCGCCGAGTACGTGGCGCTGGAGCAGGCCGACGTCAATCTCGTCGCCGTGCCCGAGGGCATGCCGTTCGGCACGGCGGCGGGGCTCGGATGCCGGTTCGCCACGGCGTTCCGGGCCGTGGTCGGCCAGGGCCGGGTCTCACCGGGGGAGTGGGTCGCCGTGCACGGATGCGGCGGGGTCGGGCTGTCGGCCGTGATGATCGCGGTGGCGTGCGGGGCCAGGGTCGTGGCCGTCGACGTCTCGTCACACGCCCTCGAGCTGGCGCGGGCATTCGGTGCGGCGGAGTGCGTGGACGCCTCCGCGTACCCCGTCGGCGCGGACGAGGTGGTACGCGAACTGACCGGCGGCGGCGCGCATCTGTCGCTCGATGCGCTGGGGTCCCCGGTCACCTGTGCGGCGTCGGTACGGAGCCTGCGCAGGCAGGGCCGCCACGTCCAGGTCGGGCTGCTGCCGTCGGCAGCCGGAGACCCGGTCGTTCCCATGGCGCGGGTCATCGGTCTGGAGCTGGAGATCCTCGGCAGCCACGGCATGGCCGCGCACGACTACCCGCCCATGATGGACATGGTCCGCGCGGGCACCCTGCGCCCCGACCTGCTGGTGACCTCCACCATCTCTCTGGACGCCGCCCCTGCGGCGCTGGCCGCCATGGGCGGAGCGCCGGGGGCGGGCGTGACGATCATCGAACCGGCACAGCGGGAGTGAGGTCTCAGCGGCCCCGGTTGCTGGGGCGGGAGGCGATCCAGGCGAGGACCGTGTCCACGTACCAGTAGGGCTTTCCGTGCTGGACATCGTCGGGCGGGGGAAGGAGTCCGTGTTTGCGGTACGAGCGGATGGTGTCGGGCTGGACCCGGATGTGCGCGGCAATGTCCTTGTACGACCAGAGCCTTCTGTCCGTCATGAATGACACCTCTCTGTACCTCCGTACTACGCACCGCGGCGGCGGCGGGGACCGTCGGGGGAGCCCCGGTGCGCACGCTGACGACCACTCAGCCTCTGTACCGCCCAACGACGGGCCGACGGGCTGGGCAGGGGGCGTCGCGCGCCTGTGACGCAAACCCTGCGGAACGGAGATATACGTGACGAAGAAGTGACTGCCGTGACGGAGGGGGCCACAGAGAGCGGGAGGGATCAGGCGGAGGGCCGTGCGGGGCCGCAGCTGCGGAGGAACTCGCGGGTGCGGCGGGCGATGGGGAAGGGCTTGTCGGGCGGACACGGGTACATGTCCTGCTCGACGATCGCGAAGAGGTCGGTGCCCAGGGCGCGCGCTGCCTCCAGTACGGGCTCCAGTGCGGGCACCCCGCCCGGCGGCTCGCACATCACACCGCGCGCCACCGCCGGGCCGAACGGCACCTCGTTCGCCACGACATCGGCGAGGACCACCGGATCGACCTGCTTGAGGTGGAGGTAGCCGATCCGTTCGCCGTAGGTCTCGATGAGTTTGACGCTGTCCCCGCCGCAGTACGCGTAGTGCCCGGTGTCGAGGCAGAGCGAGACCAGTTCGGGGTCGGTGGCGTCGAGGAAGCGGTTGACGTTCTCCTCGCTGTCGATGTGCGTATCGGCGTGCGGGTGCACGACGATCCGCAGTCCGTAGCGGTCCCGCACCTCGCGGCCCAGTCGCTCCGTCTGGGTGGTGAGATCGCGCCACTGCGCCGCCGTGAGCGTGCGGTCCTCCAGCACCGCGCCGCTCTTGTCGTCCCGCCAGAACGACGGGATGACCACCAGGTGTTCGGCGCCCATGGCCCGGGTGAGTGCCGCGATGCCGGCGACATGCTCCCAGGTCCGGTCCCAGACGTCGGGGCCGTGGTGCAATCCCGTGAAGACGGTTCCTGCGGAGACGGTGAGGCCGCGGCGTGCGGTCTCGTCCCCGAGCCGGGCCGGGTCGGTCGGCAGATAGCCGTACGGGCCGAGCTCGATCCACTCGTAGCCCGCTTCGGAGACCTCGTCGAGGAATCGTTCCCAGGGCACCTGCTGCGGATCGTCGGGGAACCACACCCCCCATGAATCGGGTGCCGAGCCGATGCGGATACGAGCCGGAGCCGGTACGGAGGAGGTCATATCGCCCACCATTCAGCCCTCCGAGGGGAGTGTCAAGAGTTCGTCCGAATGTCCGGACAAAGTGTTGACAGGGTCCTTGGTGCGGGTTAGACCTGGGGGCAGCCGAAGGGATGCGTATGCCTGAGCCGTACGACGTGATCACCATGGGGCGGATCGGGGTGGACATCTACCCACTCCAGACCGGCGTACCGCTGGCCAGGGTCGAGACCTTCGGGAAGTTCCTCGGCGGCTCGCCGGCCAATGTCGCCGTCGCCGCCGCCCGACTGGGCAGGCGCACGGCCGTGGTCACCAGAACCGGCAAGGACGCCTTCGGCGACTATCTCCACCAGGCGCTCGGGGAATTCGGTGTGGACGACCGGTGGGTGACACCCGTCGCGGAGTACCCGACCCCGGTCACCTTCTGCGAGATCTTCCCGCCCGACGACTTCCCGCTCTACTTCTACCGGCAGCCCAAGGCGCCCGACCTGGAGATCCACGCGGAGGAGCTCGACCTGGACGCGGTGCGCGCCGCGCGGGTCTTCTGGATGACCGGCACCGGGCTCTGCGCCGAACCCAGCCGCACCGCGACCCTCACCGCACTCCGCGCCCGGAGCGCGGGCCAGGCGGAGGACGGTGGGGCACGGGCGGACGGGACCCCGCGCGCCACGGTCTTCGACCTCGACTGGCGGCCCATGTTCTGGGACGAGTCGCAAACGGCTGGGCACACCTCGACCGCCCCCGCGCGCTACCGCGAAGCCCTCGCGCACGCCACGGTCGCCGTCGGCAACCTCGACGAGTGCGAGATCGCCACCGGCGAACGCGAACCGCACGCGGCCGCCCGTGCCCTGCTGGCGGCCGGGGTCGAACTCGCCGTCGTCAAACAGGGCCCCGCAGGCGTCCTCGCCGTCCACCGTGACGGCACCACCGCTCGGATCCCGCCCCTCCCCGTGGACGTCGTCAACGGTCTCGGCGCCGGGGACGCGTTCGGCGGCGCCCTCTGCCACGGGCTGCTCGCCGGCTGGGAGACGGAACGCATCATGCGGTACGCGAACGCCGCAGGGGCCATCGTCGCGTCCCGCCTCGCCTGTTCGTCCGCGATGCCGTTCCCGTACGAGGTCGAACAGGCCCTCGCCGCCGGAGCCGTGACCGGAGCCGTCACCGGAACGGGAGAACCGGGAACGCCCGGAGATACAGAACCGGGAACGCCCGGAGATCCGGGAGCACCCACAGAGACCGGAGCCACCGGAGCCGCCCCATGACACCGCCCGCCGCCTCCGTCGCCGATCTCGTCCGGCTGCGCACCCACCACCCCGAGGCCGTCGCCGAGGCAGCCGCCCGACGGGGCAGACGTCCCCTGGTCGGCGCCACGGGGCGCCTGATGATCATCGCAGCGGACCATCCCGCCCGCGGCGCCCTGGCCGTGGGCGAGGACGAATTCGCCATGGCCAACCGCTTCGACCTCCTGGAACGGCTCTGCCTCGCCCTCTCGCGACCGGGCGTCGACGGAGTCCTCGCCGGCGCCGACGTCCTTGACGACCTGCTGTTGCTCGGCGCCCTGGAGGACAAGGTCGTCATCGGCTCCATGAACCGCGGAGGACTCGCGGGAGCCGCCTTCGAGCTCGACGACCGCTTCACCGGCCACCGCCCCGTCGACCTCGCCCGGTACGGCTTCGACGCGGGCAAGCTGCTGCTGAGAATCGACTACGGCGACCCCGGTTCCCTGGACACCCTCCACACCGCCGCCCGCACCGTCGACGCGATGGCGGCCCACCGGCTGCCCGTCTTCGTCGAGCCGTTCCTCTGCCACCGCACCGAAGGCAGGCTCCGCACCGATCTGGGAGCGGCAGCCGTCACCACCTCCATCGCCATCGCCTCGGGGCTCGGTGGCACCTCCGCGTACACCTGGCTCAAGGTCCCCGTCACCGAGAACCCCGACGACATGGCCGCAGTGATGGAGACCTCGACGCTCCCCGCGGTCCTGCTCGGCGGCGAGGTCAAGGGCGACCTGGACGGCGCGTACGAGAAATGGCGCGGGGCGCTGCGCCTGCCGACCGTCCAGGGGCTGGTCGTCGGGCGCTCGCTGCTCTATCCGGCCGACGGGGACGTGGCGGGTGCCGTCGACACGGCCGTGGGACTTCTGTGAGCGACGGGCAGGGATACGGGTAGGGATGGAACATGACGACGCGTGAGGAGCAACAGCGGTACCACCTCCGGGCCGGCGACGCCGCGAGCGGCCCCTACGCCCTCCATATCGACCCGAAGCGGGCCGGATGGGACCGTTCGAGTCTGCGTGTACTGGAGCTCGAGCCCGGTGGTGTTCATACCTTGGTAACCGGGGAAAGCGAGTGGGTCGTTCTGCCGTTGGCCGGTGGCTGTACGGTGCACACGGCGGATGACGTATTCGAACTCGCGGGCAGGAAAAGCGTGTTCGGTTCGGTGACGGATTTCGCCTATCTACCGCGTGACGCCCGCGCACAGATCGCCTCCGGCGCAGGAGGCCGCTTCGCCCTGGCAGGAGCGAAGTGCGAGCGACGACTCCCCGCTCGCTACGGCCCCGCGCCGGAGGTACCGGTCGAACTCCGAGGCGCCGGGAACTGCTCGCGCCAGGTCAACAACTTCGCCGCCGCGGACACGTTCGAGTGTGACCGCCTCATCGCCGTCGAGGTCCTGACCCCCGGCGGCAACTGGTCCTCGTACCCGCCCCACAAGCACGACGAGCACCACCCCGGCGTCGAGTCCGAGCTCGAGGAGATCTACTACTTCGAGGTAGAGGGCGACGGGCTCGGCTACCACCGCGTGTCGCCGTCACGCGCCGGCGGTACGGACGTCCTCGCCGAGGTGGCCACCGGTGACGCCGTCCTCATTCCCGACGGCTGGCACGGTCCGTCCATCGCCCCGCCCGGCCGCACCCTCTACTACCTGAACGTGATGGCGGGCCCGGGGGAGCAGCGCGAGTGGCTGATCCGAGACCACCCCGGCCACAGCTGGATCCGCGAGACCTGGCCGGCCCAGCCCGTCGACCCCCGGCTTCCGCTCCACGGGGAGGCCGCCGAGTGACCCCGGCTTCCGGTCCACGTTCCGGAGGCCGCCGAGTGACCCCACCACGCGCTCCCGGCTCCGGAGGCCAGCCAGTGACCACGACGCCCACGTCGCACGCCACCCGCAGACTCACCACCGCACAGGCCCTCGTCGCCTTCCTGGCCCGCCAGTACACCGAGCGCGACGGCCGCCGCCAACGGCTGATCAGCGCCACCTGGGGCATCTTCGGCCACGGGAACGTCGCGGGCATCGGTCAGGCGCTCGTCGAGTCCGGCTCCGCGATGCCCTACTTCCAGGGCCGCAACGAGCAGGCCATGGTGCACGCCGCCGTCGGATACGCCCGCCAGTCGGGCCGGCTCTCCGCGCACGCGGTCACCACGTCCATCGGCCCCGGCGCCACCAACCTCGTCACCGGCGCCGCCCTCGCCACGGTCAACCACCTCCCGGTCCTGCTGCTGCCCGGCGACACCTTCGCGACCCGCCCCGCCGACCCCGTGCTCCAGCAGCTCGAAGTGCCGCACGCGGGCGACGTCTCGGTCAACGACTGCCTGCGCCCCGTCTCCCGCTACTTCGACCGGATCACCCGCCCCGAGGCGCTGATCCCGGCCGCCCTGCAGGCCATGCGGACCCTCGCCGACCCGGCGGACACCGGCGCCGTCACGCTGGCGCTGCCGCAGGACGTGCAGGCCGAGGCGTACGACTGGCCGGCGGAGTTCTTCGCCGAGCGCGTGTGGCACGTGCGCAGGCCCGCCCCCGACCTGTCCGAACTCGAACGAGCCGTCCGGGCCGTCCGCACCGCGCGCCGCCCCCTGATCGTCGCGGGCGGCGGCGTCCACCACAGTGCGGCCGAGGAGACCCTCGCCGCCTTCGCCGCGGCCACCCGGATCCCCGTCGCCTCCACCCAGGCAGGCAAGGGCTCCCTGCGCCACGACCACCCCGCCGACGTGGGCGGCATCGGTCACACCGGCACCGCCACGGCCGACGACCTGGCCCGCGAAGCGGACCTCGTGATCGGGATCGGCACCCGCTACACGGACTTCACCACCGCGTCCGGCACCCTCTTCGCCGACCCGGCCGTCCGCTTCCTCAACCTCAACATCACCGGCTTCGACGCCCACAAGCTCGCCGCCCTCCCGCTCGTCGCGGACGCCCGGACCTCGCTCGAAGCCCTCGGCGCCGCGCTCGCCGCACGCGGCTACCACGTCGACGCCGCCTACGAGACCGAGTACACCGACGCCAAGGACCGCTGGGAACAGCGCGTCGACGCGGCCTTCACCGCCGCCGATCCGGACGCCCGCCCCACCCAGGCCCAGGTCCTCGGACTGCTCGACGCCCTCGTCACCGAGGACGACATCCTGATCAACGCGGCGGGCTCGCTCCCCGGCGACCTCCACAAGCTGTGGCGGACCCGCTCCCCGCGGCAGTACCACGTCGAGTACGGCTACTCCTGCATGGGATACGAGATCCCGGCCGCCCTCGGCGTCCAGCTCGCCGCCCCCGGCCGCCCCGTCTGGGCGCTGGTCGGCGACGGCACGTATCTGATGAACCCCACCGAGATCGTCACCGCCGTGCAGCAGGGCCTGCCCATCAAGCTCGTCATCCTGCAGAACCACGGGTACGCCTCCATCGGCGGCCTCTCCGAGTCCGTCGGCGGCGAACGCTTCGGTACGGCCTACCGGCACCGCGCCGCCGACGGCGGCTTCACCGGCACCCCGCTCCCCGTGGACCTCGCGGCCAACGCCGCCTCGCTCGGCATGCGCGTGCTGCGCGCGAAGTCCGTACAGGACCTGCGCCACGCCCTCGCCGAGGCCCGCGGCGCGGACCGTCCCACTTGTGTCTACGTCGAGACCGAAACGCCAGACACAGTGTCGGGGCCCCCTCCCGCACAGGCGTGGTGGGATGTTCCTGTGGCCGAGACCGCGACCCGCCCGTCGGCGGTGGAGGCACGCAAGGAGTACGACCGGCAGACCGCTGCCCGACGCCGACACCTCTGAAGGAGACCCCGTCATGAAGACCGTCAACCACTGGATCGGTGGCAAGACCGTCGAGGGCACGTCGGGCAACTACGGGCCGGTCACCGACCCGGCGACCGGCGCCGTCACCACCCAGGTCGCACTCGCCTCGGCCGAGGAGGTCGACGCCGCGGTCGCCGCCGCGAAGAGCGCGTACGAGACCTGGGGCACCTCCTCGCTGGCCGCCCGCACCGCCGTCCTCTTCCGCTACCGCGCCCTGCTGGACGCCCGCCGCGACGACATCGCCGCGCTGATCACCGCCGAGCACGGCAAGGTCCACTCCGACGCGCTCGGAGAGGTCGCCCGCGGCCTGGAGATCGTCGAGCTGGCCTGCGGCATCACGACCCAGCTCAAGGGCGAGCTGTCCACCCAGGTCTCCAGCCGGGTCGACGTCTCCTCGATCCGCCAGTCGATCGGTGTCGTCGCGGGCATCACCCCGTTCAACTTCCCGGCCATGGTCCCGATGTGGATGTTCCCGCTGGCC
The DNA here is from genome assembly GCF_042749285.1 of Streptomyces sp. NPDC059499. Classification (NCBI taxonomy): domain Bacteria; kingdom Bacillati; phylum Actinomycetota; class Actinomycetes; order Kitasatosporales; family Streptomycetaceae; genus Streptomyces; species Streptomyces sp. NPDC059499. The sequence goes on along the minus strand of NZ_JBHYTT010000003.1, from coordinate 354,962 downwards.
ATCGCCTGCGGCAACACCTTCGTCCTGAAGCCCAGCGAGAAGGACCCCTCGGCCGCCAACCTGCTGGCCGAACTGGCCGCCGAGGCGGGCCTGCCCGACGGCGTCCTGAACGTCCTGCACGGTGACAAGGTCGCCGTCGACGGCCTCCTGGCCCATCCCGACGTCGCCGCCGTCTCCTTCGTCGGCTCCACCCCGATCGCCCGCTACATCCACGCCACGGCCTCGGCGAACGGCAAGCGCGTCCAGGCGCTCGGCGGCGCGAAGAACCACATGCTGGTCCTCCCTGACGCGGACCTGGACTCGGCCGCCGACGCCGCGGTCTCCGCCGCGTACGGCTCCGCCGGTGAGCGCTGCATGGCCATCTCCGCCGTCGTCGCCGTGGGCTCCGTCGCCGACGAACTGGTGGCCCGGATCAAGGAGCGCGCCGAGAAGATCAAGATCGGCCCGGGCAACGACCCGACGTCCGAGATGGGCCCGCTGATCACCGCCGCCCACCGCGACAAGGTCGCCGGCTACGTCACCGGCGCCGCCGCCCAGGGCGCCGACGTCGTCCTCGACGGCACGGGCCACACGGTCGAGGGCTTCGAGGACGGCCACTGGATCGGCCTGTCCCTCCTCGACCACGTCTCCACGGACTCCGACGCCTACCGCGACGAGATCTTCGGCCCGGTCCTGTGCGTCCTGCGTGTCGACACGTACGAAGAGGGTGTCGCCCTCATGAACGCCTCGCCGTTCGGCAACGGCACCGCGATCTTCACCCGCGACGGCGGCGCGGCCCGCCGCTTCCAGCTGGAGATCGAGGCCGGCATGGTCGGCGTCAACGTCCCGATCCCGGTGCCGGTGGGCTACCACTCCTTCGGCGGCTGGAAGGACTCCCTCTTCGGCGACCACCACATCTACGGCAACGACGGCGTGCACTTCTACACCCGCGGCAAGGTCGTCACCACCCGCTGGCCCGACCCGGCCGACGCCCCGTCCGGCGTGGACCTCGGTTTCCCCCGCAACCACTGACACCCGATACGACGCGTTCGCCCCCGCCCGGACGCACCGGGCGGGGGCGAACGCGTCGGATCAGACGCCCTTACGGGTCTCCTCCTCGATCATCCGCACCATCGGGACGACCGCCAGCGGGCCGGAGACGATGAAGGCCAGCGTGATCGTCACCGACACGATCACCGCGCCGAGCCAGACCATCGTGTCCACCGGCACCGTGTAGGCACCCACCACCCGCACCACGCACTCGGTCAGCAGCGCCGCACCCCACAGCACCGAGAACCGCCGCTCGGCCCGCCGGAAGCGGTCCGACCCGGCCGACAGCCGCTCCCGGGCGTCATCGCGGTCCGCCCGCCCCCGGGTCAGCCACGGCCGCAGGACCGAGGACATCAACGGGCGCCCCCGCAGTGCCGACACCAGGACCACGAGCCCGATCGTGCTGCTCACCCCGCTGTCCTTGGCCAGCATCAGCCGCGCGTCCCCGGTCACCGTGCTGAGCAGCAGCCCCACCACGCTCACCGCGAGGATCAGACCCGCCAGGGCATTGATCCTGCGGTCCCGCACCCACCCCCACATGATGCGCCCCGCGGGCAGCACACCGCTGACCGCCAGCGCCCCCAGGGTTCCCATCCCCGCCGCCCTCAGCAGGTAGTACGCGGCGATCGGCGCCCCGGCGTCCAGGACCAGCGGTGCGAAGCCCGCCAGCAGCGCCCTCCGGGGGCCCGCGGCGACGGGAGCAGGAGCGGGAACGGTGGCCGTGGTGGTCATGTGCGGGGTTCCTTCCAGGTGTGCGGACTCGGGATCGGGGCGGTTTCGAACGCCCGCTCCCGACACCCACACTCTGGCCGCCGGCCCCGGGTGCGCGGCAGAGCCCGCTGTCCTGACCTCCGCATGACAGATGTCAGCAGCCGCGCATGACGGGGACGGCCCCGGGAAAAAAACCTGACGCGATGTCAGTCGCCGTGCGTGACAGGGCGGTCGGGGAAATCCGCTGGCCCACCCGGTGCGCGGGGTGCTGGGATGGCGGCATGACCGCATCCGCGACCGCCCGCGAACTGCCGGTTCCTCAGCACGAGATCCGCGCACAGCACACCGCCACCACCGTGACCGTCTACCAGGCGTACCCGCCCTCCATCGGCCTCCCGGCTGCCCGTGACGGACGCTTCCCCGCCGTCTGGAAGCGCGACCGAATGACCTGGATCAAGCCGAGCTTCCTGTGGATGATGTACCGCTGCGGCTGGGCCACGAAGCAGGACCAGGAGACGGTCCTCGCCGTCGAAATCGTCCGCGAGGGCTTCGACCTGGCCCTCGACGGTGCCGAACTCTCCCACTACGTCGAGGGCGTCCACCCCGACCACGCCACCTGGCGCCGCAACCTGCGCCGCGCCCCGGCCCGCGTCCAGTGGGACCCCGAACGCGACCTCCACCTCAACCGGCTCCCGTACCGCTCCCTGCAGCTCGGCCTCTCCGGCGAGGCGTCGCGCCGCTACGCCGACGAGTGGACGGTCTCCATCCGGGACGTCACGCCGCTGGCCCGCGAGATCCACGCGCTGGTGCGGGCGGGACGGGACGACGCGGCGACCGCTCTGCTGCCCGGGGAACAGTTCTACAGCCCCGGCGGCGCCCAGCCGGTTCCCGGTCTCCGCGCGGACCGCCTTCAGCGCGGACCGTCGAACTCCCACGCCAGCATGGCGAACACACCGTCGTCGACCGCCCCGGCCGAGCCGTAGGTGGCCAGAGCGGCCTCGTTGTCGCGGTCCACGCCCACCCACATCCCGTAGCAGCCGCGCTCCCGGGCCTCGGCCGCGAGGGCGTCCGTCAGCGCCCGGCCGATGCCGCGGCGGCGGTGCGCCTCGTCCACCGCGAGTTCGTACAGGCACATCTCCGAGCCCTTGTCCGGGTGCAGCATCTCGACGCCGGAGACGAACCCCGCCGGTGCCCCGTCCACGTACGCGATCAGCATCAGGTGCCCGCCCGCCGCCAGGAAGCGTGACGCCCACCTCGGGGTCGCGGGACCGTCGTACAGGTGCGAGGCCGCGAGGAGTTCCGCGGTGGTGGTGGCGCGACGGATGTCCATGGAGGTGCCCTTCGTGACGGTGATGTACCACGTACGGAGTACGGAGCGGACCTGCTGTACCTCTCAGGGATGCGGGGTACCTCACCCTGGCGGCACCTCGGGGCCGGGCGCGCGCCCTTTAGGGTCGAGTCATGGAGAAACCGACTTCCCGGTGGCGGCTGCTGCCCCGTACCCGAGGCCGGTGGGCCGCGGTGGTCGCCGTGCTCGCCGTTCTCGCGGGCGCCGGTACCTGGACCGCCGTTGCCGACGACAGTGTGCCGTCCGTGCACCGCGAGGACCGGATGATGCGGATGAACGGGGTGTCCGTCGACACCTCGTACTTCACGACCGGGGGTTCGCAGCGCAGGCCCGCGGTCCTCATCGGGCACGGGTTCGGCGGCAGCAAGAACGATGTGCGCGCCCAGGCCGAGAAGCTGGCCGCCGACGGGTACGCCGTCATGACGTGGTCGGCCCGCGGGTTCGGGAGGACCAGCGGGGAGATCACGCTCAACGCCCCCGACGGCGAGGTCAAGGACGTCTCGGGGCTCATCGACTGGCTGGCGGGCCGGCCCGAGGTGGAGCTCGACGCGAAGGGCGACCCGCGGGTCGGTGTCACCGGTGCCTCGTACGGCGGCGCGGTGTCGCTGCTCGCCGCCGGCTACGACAAGCGGGTCGACGCCATCGCCCCGATGATCAGTTACTGGAACCTGGCCGACGCCCTCTTCCCGGACGGAGTGTTCAAGAAGCTCTGGGCCGGGATCTTCGTCACCACCGGCGGCGGCTGCCAGAAGTTCGAGAAGCAGCTGTGCGACATGTACGAACGGGTCGCCGTCAGCGGCACACCGGACGCGGCCGCGCGTGAGCTCCTGACGGAACGTTCCCCCGTCGCGGTGGCCGACCGCATCGATGTGCCCTCGCTCATCGTGCAGGGCCAGAGCGACTCCCTCTTCCCGCTCGACCAGGCCGACGCGATGGCCAAGGCCATCAGCGAGAACGGCGCGCCCGTGTCCGTCGACTGGATCTCGGGCGGACACGACGGCGGTGACATGGAGGGCGACCGCGTCGAGAACAGGATCGGCGCGTGGTTCGACCGGTACCTGAAGGACGACAAGGGCGCCGACACCGGCCCCGCCTTCCGCGTCACCCGCACCGGCGGAATCGACTCCACCGACGGGGCGGCCCTCAAGCGCGGCGCGGACGGCGACACCTATCCGGGCCTGGTCGGCGACGGCGAGCAGATCGCCCTCGGCGAGCGGCGCACCCAGACCTTCCGTAACCCCGCGGGGGCCAACCCGCCCTCCGTCTCGGCCCTTCCCGGCATCGGCGGCGGGCTCTCCCAGCTGTCCTCCCTCGGTGTCGGCCTCTCCCTCGACTTCCCCGGGCAGTACGCGCGCTTCGACTCCGCCCCGCTGGACAAGTCCCTCCGCGTCACCGGCTCACCCACCGTCCGCGTGAACGTGAAGGCGGACCGGGGCGACGCCGTGCTGTTCGGCAAGGTGTACGACGTCTCGCCGGACGGGAAGCAGCAGGTGCTGCCCTCCCAGCTCGTCGCCCCTTACCGGATCGCCCCCGACGAGCAGGGGAAGCCCGTCGAGCTGACCCTGCCCGCCATCGACCACGAGGTCGACTCCGGGCACCGGCTCCGCCTCGTCCTCTCCGCGACCGACCTCGGCTACGCGTCACCCGCCGAGCCGGCCACCTACACCGTCTCCCTCGACGGGCCGCTGACCGTCCCCACCGCGCCCGCCGTCAGCACCGCGGCGGCCACCCTGCCCTGGTGGACGTGGGGACTGCCCGCCGCGGCCGTGGTGATCGCCGCGGTGCTCCTGCTCACCGCACGCAGGCGCACCGCGACCCCCGCACCCGACCCGGCCCTCGAAGACGTACCGCTGCTCATCACGGACCTGTCCAAGAAGTACGCCAAGTCCTCCGACCGGTACGCCGTGCGCGACCTCGGCTTCCGGGTCGAGAAGGGCCAGGTCCTCGGCCTCCTCGGACCGAACGGCGCCGGGAAGACCACCACGCTGCGCATGCTGATGGGGCTCATCACGCCCGACGCCGGAGAGATCCGGGTCTTCGGGCACGCCATCCGGCCCGGTGCCCCCGTGCTGTCACGGGTCGGTTCCTTCGTCGAGGGCGCCGGCTTCCTGCCGCACCTGTCGGGCCGCGCCAACCTGGAGCTGTACTGGCAGGCCACCGGCCGGCCCGCCGAGGACTCGCACATCGACGACGCCCTGGAGATCGCAGGGCTCGGCGACGCCCTGGCCCGCGCCGTGCGCACCTACTCGCAGGGCATGAGGCAGCGGCTCGCCATCGCCCAGGCCATGCTCGGCATGCCGGACCTGCTCATCCTCGACGAACCGACCAACGGCCTGGACCCGCCCCAGATCCGCGAGATGCGGGACGTGATGATCCGGTACGCGGCCGGGGGCCGCACCGTCATCGTCTCCAGCCACCTCCTGTCCGAGGTCGAACAGTCCTGCACCCACCTCGTGGTCATGGACCGCGGCCGGCTCGTCCAGGCGGGCCCCGTCGCCGAGATCACCGGATCCGGGGACATGCTGCTCGTCACCACCGCGGACGAGGTCACGGAACCCCTCGTGGACAAGGTGGCGGCCCTGCCCGGCATCGGGTCCGCCGTCCGCGTGGAGGACGGCCACGGACTGCTGGTCCGTCTCGACGGCGCCACAGCGGCCCAGCTGGTCGCCGACCTGGTCCGCCTCGACGTACCGGTGACGGGTGTCGGGCCGCACCGCCGCCTGGAGGACGCCTTCCTCACCCTCATCTCCGGAGGATCCGCATGAGCTCCGCCACCGAAGTCCGGGGCCACGCCGAAGCCCCCGGCTACCACGCCCGCCGCACCCTGCCCCTGCGCGTCGAGGCGATGCGGCAGCTCCGCAGGCGCCGCACCCTGCTCATGGGCGGGGTGCTGGCCGCCCTGCCGTTCATCCTGATCATCGCCTTCGCGATCGGCGGCACCCCGGGCGGCGAAGGGGGCGGTGGCGGGGGCGGCTCGCGGATCAACCTCATGGACGTCGCCACCGAGTCCGCGGCGAACTTCGCCGCGACCTGCCTGTTCGTCTCCGCCGGCTTCCTGCTGGTGGTGCCGGTGGCGCTGTTCTGCGGCGACACCGTCGCCTCCGAGGCGAGCTGGTCCTCGCTGCGCTACCTGCTGGCGGCACCCGTACCCCGCTCCCGGCTCCTGTGGAGCAAGCTCGTCGTGGCGCTCGGCTTCAGCCTCGCGGCGATGGTGCTGCTGCCGGTCGTCGCACTGGCCGCCGGAGCCGCCGCGTACGGCTGGGGACCGCTCCAGCTGCCGACCGGCGGCGCACTCTCCACCGCCGACACCGTGCCGCGCCTCGCGCTCGTCGTCGGGTTCATCTTCGTGTCCCAACTCGTCACCGCGGGACTGGCGTTCTGGCTGTCGACCAAGACCGACGCCCCGCTCGGGGCGGTCGGCGGAGCGGTCGGCCTGACCATCGTCGGCAATGTCCTGGATGCCGTCACCGCGCTCGGTTCCTGGAGGGACTTCCTGCCCGCGCACTGGCAGTTCGCGTGGGCCGACGCCCTCCAGCCCGATCTCGAATGGAGCGGGATGGCGAAGGGCGCAGCCATCTCGGTGACGTATGCCCTGATTCTGTTCGCGTTCGCGTTCCGGGGGTTCAGTCGTAAGGACATCGTGTCCTGAACCTGATGTTCCGCCCCGTCGTCACACGCCGTTGCCGCATCGAGACGGATCCGCAACACGTTCGTCCGATCCTGACAGGCGCCCCGTACGTCACATTCACAGATGTCGACGACGTGGGGGGCAATGATGCAACGCCGGACAAGGACTCATCGGGGCGCGCTGGTTCTGCTGTTGGCGGGCGGGATGCTGCTGACCGGCTGCGGGGCCGGTTCCAGCAGCGAATCCACCGCGGACACGTCCAGCGGCAATGGCGGACCGCGTGGCGGGCAGCCCGCGCCCGCCGCGCCGTCCGCCGCACCGGAGCAGCAGGAGGACGGCGCGCAGAACAAGGAGGACGGCGGTGCGCGAGAGGTCGCGCCGCCCGACTACCTCTCGACCTTCGCCCTGGACGTGGACACCGCCAGTTACGGCTACGCGCGCCGTCTGCTCGGTGACGGGAAGGTGCCCGCGTCGGACACCGTGCGGCCGGAGGAGTTCGTCAACAGTTTCCGGCAGGGCTACGAGCGGCCCAAGGGCAACGGCTTCTCGGTGAACGTCGACGGCGCGGCGGTCGGCGCCGGGGCCACCGACTGGTCGCTCGTACGGGTCGGCCTGGCGACGGGGGCAGCCACCGACGCCGGGGAACGCCCGCCCGCCGCACTGACCTTCGTCGTCGACATCTCCGGATCGATGGCCGAACCGGGCCGTCTCGACCTGGCGAAGAAGTCGCTGGGCATCCTCACCGACGAACTGCGCGACGACGACTCCGTCTCCCTGGTCACGTTCAGCGGGGAGGCCGAGACCCGGCTGAAAATGACCCGGCTCGCGGGAAACCGCACCAAGATCCGGGACGCGGTCGACGAGCTGGAACCCGCCGACTCCACCAACGTGGCCGCGGGCGTGGAGCAGGGCTACGACGAGGCGGTCAAGGGCCACCGCAAGGGTGCCAACAACCGGGTCGTCCTGCTCTCCGACGCTCTCGCCAACACCGGTGAGACCGACGTCGACGCGATCCTGGAACGGATCGGCGACGCACGGAAGGAGTACGGCATCACGCTGTTCGGCGTCGGCGTCGGCAGCGACTACGGCGACGCGTTCATGGAACAACTCACCAACAAGGGCGACGGGAACACCACCTACGTCGGGGACGAGACCCAGGCGAGGAAGGTCTTCGTCGACCAGCTGCCCGCCCATGTCGAACTGCGGGCCCGTGACGCCAAGGCCCAGGTGGCCTTCGACCGCAAGACCGTCCAGCAGTTCAAGCTCATCGGCTACGAGAACCGCAAGGTCGCCGACGACGACTTCCGCGACGACAGCGTCGACGGCGGCGAGGTCGGCCCCGGCCACACCGTGACGGCGCTCTACGCCGTACGCCTCCGCGACGGTGCCTCCGGGCACGTGGCGACGGCGACGGTGCGCTGGCTGGACCCGAAGACACGGAAGGCGCACGAGGAGACCGGTTCGGTGGAGACCGGTGCGATCGACGGGAAGCTCTGGGGCGGTGACAGCCCCCGGCTCCAGGTGACGGCGGTGGCCGCGTACTTCGCGGACGTGCTCCGCGGCGGCGACCTGCCCGGCACCCCGACGCTCGACGAACTCGCCACCCGGGCGGGCAAGCTGGCGGACAGTACCGAGGACAGTTCGGTGGCGAAACTCGCGACGGCGATCGAGCAGGCCGAGAGGATCAGGAGCGGCGACGAGGAGAGGCCGACCGGCGGCGACGGGGAGGGCGAGCTCGGCTGACCGCCGGCCGGGGCCCGCACGGAGGTGCGGGCCCCGGCCGTGTGTCCCGCGTGGCTCGCACGGACGTGCGGAAAACCCTGTACGAGTACCGGGCCCGCGTCATCATGGGCCCCATGACCTTCGCGCTCCTGCTGGCCGCCGTGCTCACAGCCGGTCTCTACGCCGGCTTCATGCTGACGTTCCTGATCGCGGTCATGCCCGGCCTCGCGGCCCTGCCGGACGATCAGTTCACCTCCGCGATGCGCCGCTTCAACGAGAAGGTGCCCGGGCCGTCCTTCCTCGTCCTGTTCGCCGGGGTGATCATCTTCCCGGCCGCCGTGCTCATCGCGGGGACGTCCCACTGGCCGACGGTCCTCGGCGCGCTCCTCTGCGCCGTCGTCGGCCACCTGATCACGATCGCCGGGAACATCCCGCTGAACACGGCGCTCGCCGGGTCGGAGGGTGGCGACGACAGCGCGGCACGCACCGCGTTCGAGTCCCGGTGGAACAGCCTCCACCAGGTCAGGACCGTGTTCTCGCTCGCCGCCTTCACCCTGCTGTCGGTGGCCGCTCTGCAGACGGCCCGATGAACGCACGCGCGAGACGCAACTGCAGCCCTACGAGCCGGGTGATCACCCATGGGCCGCAGAAGAACGCGATGACGCCACCCGCGAAGTGCAGCGCGACCACACCGATCGGATACGGGCCGCCCCACGCCGGATCCGGATAGGGGCGCCAACCCCACACCGGGTAACTGAGATTGCGCGCCGAGACGATCAGCCAGCCGGCTGCGGCGGCGAACAGCAGCGTGTCGAGCAGCAGATTGACCACGAAGAACACCGCACCGCCGGCCAGGCGCCCCTGGCCCCTGCGCCGGCCTATCGGCTCACCCAGCCAGAAGCGGGCCCGTGCCCGCTGGAAACCGGGCCCCGCCACGGCGACCAGGACCAGCGCCGCCACCAGGATCATCGGGCCGAGCTCCTCGTGACCGCTGTCCTGCGCGGCCTGCATGACGTACTGGAGCACGACGATCAGACCGAGCGCGAGCGGCAACAGCAGCGCGTACAGCACAGATGCCCAGGTGCGGCGCCTGAACGGCAGGCGCGGCAGCTCACGCAGGACACGGCTCATTCGGACCTCCGGCGAGCGGGCGGCCGGGCGGCCGCGCCCGTACGGTACCGGCGGCTTCCGGCATGCCGGGGGCCGGGCCCCCGGAACGAGGAACCCGGCCCTTCGCCTCACACGCCCTCTAGGCGAGGTGGAAGACCTCCGTCAGCGGGGCCATCGCCTCGTCCGGCGCCTCGGGCTGCTCGAAGAACTCCGCCATCTCCCGCTGCCACCGGCCGTTGACCTCGGTCGCGGCCATCGCCTCACGTGCCGCGTCGAAGTCCTCCGTCTCCAGGTAACCGACGAGCAGTCCGTCCTCGCGCAGGAAGAGCGAGTAGTTGTGCCAGCCGGCCTCCGACAGCGCGGCCAGCATCTCCGGCCACACCGCGGCGTGCCGCTCGCGGTACTCGTCCTTGCGGTCCTCGCGGACCTTCAGCAGAAAGCAGACACGCTGCATGAAGAGGGCTCCCGCGCTCAGAAGTTGAACTCGTCGATGTTCTTCGCGTCGAAGACCGTCGGCTCGCCGAGGATGACCTCGCCGTCCTTGCCGATCGTGTACTCGCCGAGCTTGCCCGCCTTGAACTTCTCGCCCTCCGCGCCGGTGATCTGACCCGACGCCAGGGCGGCGGCGGCGTACGAGCCGAGGTAGCCGAGCTCCTCCGGGTTCCACAGCGAGAACTGCTCGACGGTGCCGTCCTTGACGTACTTGCGCATCTGGTTCGGCGTCCCCAGGCCGTTGAGGACGACCTTCCCCTTGTACGAGGAGTCGCTCAGGTAGCGTGCCGCGGCGGCGATGCCGACCGTCGTGGGCGAGATGATGCCCTTGAGGTCGGGGTAGGCCTGCATGAGGCCCTGCGTCTGCTGGAACGACTTCTGGTCCGCGTCGTCGCCGTACGCGACCTTGACGAGCTCCATGCCCTTGTACTTGGGGAGCTTGAGCTCCTCCTTCATGAACTCGATCCAGGTGTTCTGGTTGGTCGCGTTCTGCGTGGCCGACAGGATCGCGACCTTGCCCTTGTAGTTCAGCTGCTCGCCGAGGTGCTGGACCAGGCTGCGGCCGATCTCCTCGGAACTGGCCTGGTTGATGAAGAGCTGACGGCAGTCCTTCGCCGTGTCGGAGTCGTACGCGACGACCTTGATGTCCTTCTTCATCGCCTGCTTGAGCGGGCCGCACACCGCGTTGGGGTCGTTCGCCGCGACGAGGATGGCGTCCTGGCGCTGCTGGATCAGGGTGTTGATGTAACTGACCTGCGAGGAGGCGCTGGCGTCGGACGGGCCGACCTCCTTGCCCGTGCCGCCGTACTCCTTCGCCGCGGCGATGCCCGCCTCGTCGACGATCTTCTCGTACGGGTTGTTGATCTGCTTGGGCAGGAAGGCGATCTTCAGGCCCTTCTTCAACGGCGCGTTCGGGTCGGCCTTCGCGGAGCCGGCGGCCTTCTCGGTACCGGTGTCCTTGCTGTCCTTCGTGGTGCCGGAACAGGCGGTGAGGGCGAGCGCGAGGGACACGGCGGTGGCGGCGGTCGCGACGGCGCGGCGCCCAGCGGCATTGCGGAGCATCATGGCGGCGTTGTGCCTTTCGGAGAGGTACGGGGGAAGGGGCGGTGGTGACGACGCGGTTATGACGACCGGGGCGCGGGGGTGTTCGCGGCCCGCCTGTGCCGTCGTTCGACGACGGTGGCGATGACCCGTGGGGTGAGGACGGACGCCACGAGCAGCAGGCCGGTCACGATGACCTGCACCTCGTTGGCGATGTCGTTGAGGGTGAGCAGGTTCTTCAGGACACCGATCAGCAGGACACCGGCGACCGCGCCGAAGAGCGTGCCCTTGCCGCCGTCGAAGTCGATGCCGCCGAGCAGCACGGACGCGATGACGAGCATCTCGAAGCCGAGTCCGTTGTCCGCGCGGGCACTTCCGTACCGGAGGGTGAAGACGACACCCGCGAAGGCGGAGAACAGCCCGGTCACGACGAAGAGGAGCAACTTGATCCGCTTGACCCGGATGCCGGCGAAGTACGCGGCCTCCTCCTGGGCCCCGATCGCGAAGAGCGAGCGGCCCAGACCGGTGGCGTGCAGCACCACCGCGGTGACCGCGGCCAGCACGACGAAGAGCAGGACCGGGTAGGTGAGGAAGGTGCCGGCCACGGTCGTGGTGTCGACGGCCCAGTCCGCGTACGTCTGCGGGAAGTCGGTCACCGCGTCACTGCCGAGCGCCACGGAGGCGAGGCCGCGGTAGAGGGCCAGGGTTCCGATGGTGACGGCCAGGGACGGCAGCCCCACCTTGGTGACCAGCCAGCCGTTGAGGAGGCCTCCGGCGACGCCCACCAGGAGCACCACCGGCACGATCGTCTCGAAGGCCCAGCCCGCCTCCCACAGCGCACCCGTCAGCGCACTGCCCAGGCCCAGCATGGAGGCGACCGACAGGTCGACCTGTCCGGCGACGACCAGGAGGGTCATCGGGAGGGCGATGAGGGCGACTTCGGCGATGTCGTTGAAGGCGAACGCGAGGTTCTCCGTCGAGCCGAAGCCCTCCGTGCTGCCGAGGCCGACGACGAGGACGGCCACCAGCAGCACACCGACGGCGGTGTCCCAGCGCAGTGCGAGGCTCCTCAGGGAGCCGGCCGGGGGCCGGGGCGTCTTCCTCGTGCCCTGTGCGGCCTGCTTTTCAGGCGCCGTGGTCATGAACGGGCGCTCCTCTTCCTCAGTGCGGCGGTCATCCGCAGGTTCACGATCCGGTCGACGCTGATGGCCAGCAGGAGGAGCGCACCGGTGATGGCGCCCTGCCAGAAGGAGTCCACCTTCAGCACGACCAGGACGCTGCCGATGGTGGTGAGCAGCAGGGCCCCGAGTGCGGCGCCCCAGACGCTGCCGGTGCCCCCGGTGATGGCGACACCGCCGACGACGACGGCGCTGACGACCGTCAGTTCCCAGCCGTGCGCGTTGTCCGCGACGACGGTGCCGAAGCGGGCCAGCCACAGGGCACCCGCGAAGCCGGCGACGGCTCCGGAGAACGCGTACGCGGCGAGCACCCGGCGGCGGATGGGGATACCGGCGAGACGGGCGGCCTCGGGGCTCGAACCGATCGCGTACAGCTCACGCCCCGAGCGGTAGCTGCGCATGAAGTACGCGGTCGCGGCGAGCAGTACGAGTGCGATCAGCGGCAGGTACGGCACCCCCAGGAAGCTGCCGCTGCCCAGCCCCAGGACTGCCTCCGGCACGTCGGAGGCACTGATCTGTTCGCCCTGCGCCCACCAGTAGTCGACGCCCTGGATGATGTAGAGCATGCCCAGGGTCACGACGAGCGCGGGGACCTTGCCGAAGCTGACCAGAGCGCCGGAGACCAGTCCGCAGACCACACCGATGGCGATGCCGAGCAGCATCACGGTCAGCACGCCGTGGTCGGTACCCGCGACGAACTTGCCGCAGGCGAAGGCGGAGAGGCCGACGACGGAGCCGACCGACAGGTCGATGTTGCGGGTGATCACGACGGCGGACTGGCCGACCGCGAGCAGCACCAGGATCGAGGCGTTGAGCAGCAGGTCCTTGATGCCCTGGTCGGACAGGAAGCGCGGGTTGGCCAGATAGGTGCCGAGGATCAGCAGGACCAGCGCCCCGGCGATGGAGATCTCGCGGGCCCGGAAGACCGTGTCCACGAGGGAGGCGGCACTCCGTTCCGAGGCCTTCGCCGTGTCCGGAGGGCTCTCGATGGTGGTGGTCATGCCGCTGCCCTCTCGTTGCGTCCGGTGGCCGCCGCCATGACCGACTCCTCGGTGGCGCTCCCGCGCGGGATCTCGGCGACGAGCCGGCCCTCGTGCATCACGAGCACCCGGTCGGCCATGCCGATCACCTCCGGCAGGTCGGAGGAGATCATCAGTACGGCGAGGCCGTCCGCCGCGAGCGAGGACAGCAGGCGGTGCACCTCGGCCTTGGTGCCGACATCGATGCCGCGGGTCGGTTCGTCGACGATCAGCACGGCCGGGCCGGTCGCCAGCCACTTGGCCAGCACGACCTTCTGCTGGTTGCCGCCGGACAGCACACCCACGGTGTCGGCCAGCCGGTTGTACTTGAGCTGGAGGCGCACCGCCCAGTCGGCGGCCCGGTCGTGCTCCAGGGCCCGGCTGACGAGCCCGCGCTTGCGGACCTCGTCCAGGCCGGTGAGGCCGATGTTGCGCTCGATCGACATATCCATGACCAGCCCGCGTTGACGCCGGTCCTCGGGTACGAGCGCGATCCCGGCGGCCATCGCGGCGGTCGGCGAACCCGGCCGCAGTACCGTGCCGCCCACCTTCACCTCGCCCGCGTCAGGACGGTCCACGCCGAACACCGCCTGCGCGACCTCGGTGCGCCCGGCGCCGACGAGCCCGGCGAGCGCGACGATCTCGCCGCGGCGGACGTCGAAGGACACATCACGGAAGACGCCCTCGCGGGTCAGCCGGTGCACCGACAGGGCGACTTCGCCGACCTCCGCGTCCTGCTTGGGGTAGAGGTCGTCGAGGTCGCGGCCGACCATCCTGCGCACCAGGTCGTCCTCGGTCAGCCCCTCCAGCGGCTCCGTGGAGATCCACCGGCCGTCGCGCAGTGTCGTGACGCGCTGGCACAGCTCGAAGATCTCGTCGAGCCGGTGCGAGATGAACAGCACCGCCGCGCCCTCGGCGCGCAGCGTCCGCACGACGGAGAAGAGCCGGGCCGTCTCGCTGCCGGTCAGGGCGGCGGTCGGCTCGTCCATGATCAGGACACGGGCGTCGAAGGAGAGCGCCTTGGCGATCTCGACGATCTGCTGGTCGGCGATCGACAGCCCGCGGGCCGGCCGGTCGGGATCCAGATCGACACCGAGACGGCGCATCAGCCCGGCGGTCGTGGCGTGCACGGCCCTGCGGTCGATGCGGCCCAGCGTCCGCCGCGGCTGGCGGCCCATGAAGATGTTCTCGGCGATCGACAGGTCGGGGAAGAGCGTCGGCTCCTGGTAGATGACCGCGATGCCGGCGTCACGGGCGTCCGCGGGGCCGTGGAAGACGACGGGCCGCCCGTCGAGTTGCAGCTCGCCGCTGTCCGGGCGGTGGACCCCGGCGAGGGCCTTGATCAGGGTCGACTTGCCTGCGCCGTTCTCCCCGGCGAGTGCGTGTGCCTCGCCGGGGAACAACTGCAGGGACACGTCCCGCAGGGCCCGTACGGCACCGAAGGACTTGCTCACGCCCTTCAGGGCCAGGACCGGGGCCGGGTCCGGGGCGGACTGGTTCATGGGAGCTCCTCAGCGGTGGGACTGCGTCGCTCCACGCGCCGTGAAAGGTTTCAATGAGGTTGCTCGGAAGCTAAACGGGGATTGCGGGCGCAGTCAATGGGTTGATGGCGAGAAGTTCTTGCCGGAGGAGGGATGCCTGGCCTGAATGGGATGAATGGGGAGAACCCTTGACAGTCCCCGAGGTCGGCAACTATGTTGCGCGTCTCTGAATCGATTCACATGATGGTCGCGCACCGCTCCTCCCGCACGTGCGCACCAGGGGCCCCGAATCCATGCCGAGGCGGGTGGCGGCCCACGGATGGCATCGTTGTCGGACACCTGTCGGACGCCTTGCTCCGGTGCGGCTCCGATGCCCCGATCAGTGCCCCTGAAGCGGTGCCCGTACGCCTCGGCCGAGGGCGCGGATGCCGGCCGCGTGCCGCGGCCCGAGAAGCACGGCAAGTCCCGCCCTGCCGGGTACGGGCGCGTCGATCCGGTGCCAGCCCAGGCGTCGGTAGAAGCGCAGCGTGTCCTCCGCCCGGACCGAGGTGAGCAGCCAGCACCGTCCGTCCGGGGCCGCCTCGGTGACCGCTGCCAGCAGCGCCGCGCCCAGCCCGGCGCCGCGCGCCGCGGGGCCGACGGCCAGCTCGTCCACCTCGACGGCCCCGCACAGCCACTCCGTGACCCGGCCGGGCCCGAGCGCCGCGGCGACCTGCCCGTAGCTGCGGTCGTTCGGGAAGGGGGCGGGCGTCGTCCAGGCGGTGGCGAAGCCGGTCACGGTGTCCGCGTCCAGGGCGAGCGCGGCGGTGAATCCCGGTCGCTCCGCGTCGGTGGCGAGCCGCTCGGCGTACGACGCGGCTGCCGCGGGGTCCTCGTTCCACGGGGGCGCCGAGAACACGTCCGCGTACACGCGCCGTATCCCGTCGGCGTATGCCGGGACGTCCGCGCCGTTCACGGTCCTGACCTGCATGGACTGCCCCTCCCGCCGCCGTGTGTGCCCGGGGGCAAGGATAGGGCGGCGGGCCCGGACTACCCGGCCTGGGGCACCAGGTGCGTGGTGAACCAGTCCTGGGCCAGATCCGCCACCAGACCCAGCGCGCCCGGTTCCTCGAAGAGGTGGGTGGCGCCCGGGACGATCTCCAGGCGGTTCTCGCAGGACAGCGCCGCCTGCGCCTGCCGGTTCAGATCGATCACCGTGGTGTCGTTGCCGCCCACGATGAGCAGCGTCGGCGCCCGCACCCCGGACAGGTCCGCCCCGGCGAGGTCGGGGCGCCCGCCGCGGGAGACGACGGCGCCGATGCCGGAGTCGGCCGCCGCGGCTGCCCGCAGCGCCGCCGCCGCCCCCGTGCTCGCCCCGAAGGAGCCGACCGGTACGGACACCCTGCGCCGCAGCCACTCGGTGGCGCCCGCCAGCCTCCCGGCCAGCAGTCCGATGTCGAAGACATTGGCCCGGTACGTTTCCTCCCCCGGCGTGAGGAGGTCGAAGAGCAGGGTGCCGAGGCCCGCCCGGTTCAGGGTCGTGGCCACGGAGCGGTTGCGCGGACTGTGGCGGCTGCTGCCGGAACCGTGGGCGAAGACCACGACCGCCGCAGTGCCCTCCGGAAGTACGAGATCCCCGGCCAGGCCGACGCCGCCCGCTTCCACCTCGACCTGTTCGGAGGAACCGCGGCCTTCGGGAGTCCGTGCCAGCAGGGAGACGACCTCCTCGTCGGAGGTCTGGGAGAAGTCCCGGTACCACTCACCGACAGCGGAGAAGAGCTGGGGCGTGGACAGGCACACGACCTCGTCGACCTCGGAGCGCAGCCGGTCCGCCACATCCGGCGAGGCCACCGGAACGGCGAGCACGACATGGGCGGCGCCCTGTGCCCGTACCACCTGGCACGCGGCCCGCGCGGTCGCGCCCGTGGCGACCCCGTCGTCCACCACGATCACCGCCCGGCCCTCGAGCGGGAGACGCGGGCGGCCGTCCCGGTACGTCCGTGCCCGCCGTTCGAGCTCCGCCTCCTCGGCCCGCTCGACCGACACCAGGTCCTTCTCCCGGACCCCGGCGTGCCGGACGATCTCGTCGCTGATGACCCGGACCCCGCCCTCGCCGATGGCACCGAAGCCGAGCTCCGGGTGGTACGGGACCCCCAGCTTGCGGACCACGATCACATCGAGCGGGGCACCGAGGAACTGCGCCACTTCGAATGCCACCGGAACCCCACCCCTGGGCAGTCCCAGGACGACGGGCCGACGCGTCTCCAGGTGTCCGAGCGCCTGGGCGAGCCGCCGCCCGGCGTCCGTGCGGTCGGTGAACTGCACAGTGGTTCGCCTCCAAGGAGGGGAGACCGGAACGAACACACACCCCCACCTTCGAAACAATCCCATTTGCACCTGTTCGGCAAGTCGGGGACGGTCGATCGTATGGAACGAATCGGAGCGGTCCTGATCGACATCGACGGCGTACTCACGGTGTCCTGGGAGCCGTTGCCCGGTGCCGTGGAGGCGATGGAGCAGTTGCGGGCAGCGAGAATCCCTCTGGCACTGGTCACCAACACCACCTCACGGACACGCGCCGGGATCGCCGAACGGCTGGCCGGGTCGGGCTTCCCCGTCAGCGCCGACGACATCCTCACCGCCCCGGCGGTGACCGCCGCGTATCTGCGCGAGCACCACCCCGAGGCCCGCTGCCTGCTGATCAACACCGGCGACGTACGGGACGACCTGTCGGGCGTGACACTCGTCGAGGAGGAGGACTGCGAGGGCGCCGTACCGGACGTCGTCGTCCTCGGCGGAGCGGGCGCCGCGTTCACGTACGCGGCACTCAACCGGGCCTTCCGCCACGTACAGCAGGGCGCCCGGCTCGTGGCCATGCACCGGAACCTGTACTGGCGCACCGCCGGCGGGCTCGACCTCGACACCGGGGCGTTCCTCGACGGTCTGGAGCGGGCTGCACGCACGGAGGCGGAGATCACCGGCAAGCCTGCCGGGGCGTTCTTCGCCGCGGCCCTCGCCCACCTCGGCGCCGACCCGTCCGAATCGCTGATGGTGGGCGACGACATCGAGTCGGACGTGCTGGCGGCCCAGCGCGGCGGAATCACCGGCGTACTGGTCAGAACCGGCAAGTACCTGCCCGAGACCCACGCGGCAGCGGACGGCACCCCCGACCACGTCCTCGACTCCTTCGCGGACGTGCCCGCGCTGGTGGAACGGCTGGGGCACCCCTGAGGCTCCCGCCGCCCCGCGCGCGGGCACGGGGCGGCCGGGGGACCATGCGGGCACGGGGCAGCCGGGGGGACCGTGCGGCCACGGGGCGTTCGGGGGCCGGTCGGTCCGCTCAGCGGACCTCGACGAAGACGGGGTTGGAGTAGAACCACAGGTCGTCCCAGGGGCTCTCCAGCCCGTCGGCCAGCGGCTCCGCCTCGTCCGTGCTCGTGCCGCGCACCCGGGCGTACAGGTCGCCCTCCACGTTGCGCAGGGTGTGCCGGACGACGTACTCGCCCTTCTGCCGGTGCCAGTCACCCGGACCGAACCGCGCCACGACCTTCGTCGTCGGGTTGGTGTCCGTGTCGAGACTCGCGGCCGGGCCGGTCACCCGGCCGACGATCAGGTCGACGCGCCGGACCTCCGGACGGTCACCGTTGGCGTTCTTCCCGTCGAGCGGCCGGAACCTGATCTCGATGTCGACGTCCGTGCGGTCGCGCGCGCTCACCGTGAGCGTCTCGCCCATGGCCGCCGCGCGGCCGCGGCTGCTCGCCGTGAGGCCGAGGCCGGTGATCAGGTCACCCGTGCCGACCCAGATCCGGCCGTTGCGGAGCCCGTCCATGATGTCGGCGTAGTCCTGTCTGGCCAGCACATGGGTCTTGCTGTACTCGCCCGGCCAGAAGTCGGAGCCGCCGCGCGTCCAGTGGACGTGCGAGTCCGAGGTCGCGGTGATCCACCAGCGCCGGCCCTCGCCGAGCAGCGAGTCCCACAGCCCGCCGACGAGAGCCGTCATCTGGTCGAAGCCGCCATGGGTCGGGTAGTTGCCGTATCCGCCGCGGGCGCCTCCGTTGAGCGGGCCCGCCTGGTGGCCGGGAGCGCCCTCGAAGCCGATGTAGATGTCCGGTGCCGCGTTGTTGCCGTTGCGGAACTCCCTGGGTGTGTCCTGCCCGTAGACGCCGAGGCCGGTCGCCGAACGCGAGGCGTGGTGCGCGATCACGAGGGGCTTGCGCCGCATGTCCTTCGCGGCCTTGAGGAATTCGACCATCTTCGCCTCGGTGTCCCGGCCAGCATCGGCGGGAAACGGGTCGTACTTGGCGAAGCGGCTCTCCAGCTCGAACAACTGCTGCGCCTCGTCCCGGTGGTGCGGGATCATCAGCGTGTGATGGTCCATGGCGGGGGCGTCGAACTCCATGCCCCAGAACTGCAGGACCTCGGGCACGAGTGCGCGCGAGCGCAGGAGATCGGGATAGGCCTGCTCGAGGTTGACCTTTGAGTGCGTCGGTCCGCCGTGGTCCGTGCACATCACCCAGTCGAGACCGAAGTTCTTGGCCATGATCGCGTTCGTGACGATCGGGTAGACCGCGTCGGCCCCCTTGCGGAACACCGGCGGATTCTTCGTCGTGTCGAAGGCCCCGCTGTACTCCGAGTGCACATGGTGATCACCGGCGCGCCACACCCGGCCACGGGAGTCGCCGGCCTTCCCGCGCCGGTTCTCGCCGCTGTCGGCGACCGCGGAGCCTCCGCCCACCAGCGGGCTCGCGGCCGCCAGGGTCGCCCCGACCCCGGCGTACTTGACCAGCCGACGCCGTGAGATCGCCGCGGCCTCGGGGCCTTCGGAGTTCTTCTTGTCCGTCACAGTGAGCCTCTCGTTCAACCGCGCTGGGGGGCGACGGCCGAGTCTCGGTGACCGAACCGAACGCAGCATGAACACAGACCGCGGCCACGGGGAACAGCTCTGCTCCGGACCGCGTGGTGACGCGCCCGCAGGACAGGGGCAGGAAGCCTGTGGTGCGCCAGGACGCGGCAGAGGTGCGGACCGGTGGGCCGTCAGTCCGCGACATCGACTCCGTGGGCACGTGCGAGGGCGTCGAGGCCGTAGTCGTATCCCTGGCCGACGGTCCGCAGCCGCCACAGCGGCCCGCGACGGTAGAGCTCGGCGAGCAGCATGGTGCGCTCCGTCGTCGCGGCGTCGAGCGTCGACTGGGCGAGAGGTGCCGCGCTGGTGCCGGGAGCGGCGGTGATCTGGATCGCCCCGACGTCGCCGAACGTGAGTTCCCCGTCGATGGCCGCCGCGACGACAACTCTGCTGACCGAGGGAGGAAGTGAGCCGAGACGGACGCTGACGGTCTGCTCGGTGGGCCCGTCACCGAGGATCCGCACCGTGCCGGCCGGGTTCTCCGGGGCACCGTAGAACACGAAGTCCTCGTCGAAGGAGACCTGTTCGTCCTCGTCGACGACGAACGCGACGATGTCGATCTCGCAGTCCGTCCGCTGGCCCCAGGTGGCCGTGACGGTCCAGGGGACCGCTGAGCCGCGGCCTTCGGGAAGGTCCACGACGCCACCCCGGGGCAGCACATGCCGGGCCTGCCCCCGACCGGTCCGACCGGTGTGCGGCTCGGAGTCCGGCGCCTCGATCCAGGTGGCCTCATGCGTGGGGAATTCGAGCGAGGTGATCCGGCGCATGCGCCGGTCGGCTGCCCCGTCGGTGAGGAGCACGACGTCGGTGACGCTCGCAGAGAGATTGATCGCGGCGGACCCGCCGAGCTCGACGATCCGGGTGCGGGCGGCCACGGCCTCGGGGTGCGTGCCGCCCAGGACGAGCACCCGCCGCCCGGCCAGCGGCTTGCCGGGCAGCTCGGCCGGCACGGGCGCCCGGTGCGGCTCGCGCGCCGAAGGGATCGCTGCCGGGACCGGGGCCGGGGAGGGCGGCGCAGCCTCAGCTACCGGAGTGGGAGCCGGAGCCGTGGCGCCGGTGGTGGTCGCGTCGTGCCGGATTCCGGGGCGTACGTCACCGAGCAGGCGCAAGAAGGCGAGCTCGTCGATGACGGGGATGCCCTCCGCGAGGGCGCGTCTCGCCTTCGCGGAGCCCGAGGCGTGGTCGTTGGTGACCAGGACGCTGGTGTGGCGGCTGACGGAGGACATGAGGTTCAGTCCGGCGGCCACGGAACGTTCGACCAGCTCCGGTCGCGGGGTGGTGGTCTCCCCGGTGACGGCGACCTTCATGCCCTGGACCAAGGGGCCGTCGGCCGCGAGCCGCCCAGGGTTGCGGAAGGCGCACGGCACCTTGGGCGAGCGGGGCGTGAACTCCGGGTCCTGGCGGGGCGGGCAAGGCACCAGAGGCAGCGGCAGGCCGAGCTGCGCCGCATCCCGCAGAGTGCCGCGCAGCACCCCGGCCAGCACACGGCTGTCGTCGAGGGCATCGTGCGCCGCCAACTGCGTAACGCCGTAATGGGCGGCCAGTGTGCCCAGCCGGAGGTCCTCGGTCGGCGGATCCACCCGCCGGTTCAGCGCCAGGGTGCACAGCCGCTGGGTGACCGGCAGCCGCAGCCCTGCCCGGGCGAACTCGTGGGCGAGGAAGTCGTAGTCGAACTGGGCGTTGTGGGCGACGAAGACACGGTCCTTGAGCATCTCCCCGATCTCTCCGGCCACGTGCGCGAAGTCCGGCGCACCCCGCAGCCGTTCGGCGGTGAGCCCGTGCACGTGCACCGGCCGGGATCGCAGCCGGGATCGAGCAGGGCGGAGAACTCGCCGGTCTGCACACCGTCCGGACCGAGAGTCACCACGGCGACCGAGAGCACCCGGTCCCGGCGCGCCACCAGACCGGAGGTCTCCACGTCCACCACCGCCCATTCGTAGGCGTAGTCACGCAGGACGGACACATCGAGAGCGGGGGACGCGAGAGACATGGCGGTAAGGATGGCCGGATATAGGCCGGTCCTTCAACCCGGACAGTCATTCATCCGGATATGTCCTTGTGCGTTCGCCTACGGCCCCTCCTGCTCCTGAGCCGGTGCCTCCTTCCTCCGCCCCCTCTCCCGTCCTCAGCGGTGAGGAGGCGGCCGGTTCGACTCCCTCCGACGTGCCCGCGTGCCCCGGACCGCGCTCCTTCCCCGGGTACGGCGGCGGGGGTGCTGTCAGTGCTGCTGGCTAACCTGCGGGGCATGGGAAATTTCGGAGGTTCACTTGCGATCGGATCCGCGGCGGAGCTCCGCGAGCTGCTGAAGGCGACGGGCTTCATCGGCGTCGAGGACACGGACGTTCTGGCGGAAGGCTGGCAGGTGTCGGAATTCGCCGACGCGGATGAGCGCAGCCTGCCAGGACTCGTGGAGAAGTCCGGGGCGCCCGCGGTCATGGTGTCCTTCCTGGACAGCGATGTGGGCTTCGTCGAGGCCGTGACACCGGACGGCACAGCCTGGACGGGACTGCTCAACCGCGGGATGGCGGAGAGCTACGACATACCGCTGGAGGACTTCCCGGTGGACACAGCGGTGGCGGGCGCGCTCGCGTGGTCGGCCGCTGCCGGGCTGACCTCGGAGGCGGAGACCGTCCGACAGGCGCTCACCGGGTCCACCACCTTCGCGGAAGAGCTGTACGGGCTCCTCCTCGTAGGCCTGGGAATCCCCGGGGCCCGCTCGGCCGCGTAGCTCGCCGTCGGCCGGCTGTTCCGGTGGCGGGCGGTTGTCGACAACGTGCTTCATGACGAGGGTCGACGTCAGGCGCCGGGGCGTCGCTGCTGACCCACCGTGGCCGGTACCCGTCCCGGGGCTGCCGGAGCCAACCCCGGCTCACCCGGTAAGGTGGCGATCTTCGGACAGCGGAAGCCGTCCGGAGTCCTCGAAGGCCGGGCACATCATGCAACTCGCCGACCCTCCCGCAGGCCGCCGTCTCGGCGCTGCTCTGGACAACCTGACAGTCGTCTTCCGCGGTATGACCGCGCGTCCGGATGAGATCAACTGTGAGTGTCACTGGGGCAGTTCGGAAGAACTCGGCCTTCTGAAGACGCCGGACGTGGAGCTGGAGCCGGACCTCCTGCGCCGGACCTGGCAGGCCACCGACTGGACCGATTGCGCCGCCGTGCTGCGCCGCGTCCTTCCGCAGTTCGCCAGGGTCCTGGTCGCCGGTCGGGCGGATCCCCTGTTCGGACTGCAGGAGGCCGGTCAAGCCTTCGCCCGCGGCAACTGGCAGATGTGGCCCGACGATCACGCCGGTCCTGTACGCGAGTTCCTGCACGCGTGGTGGGTGCACAGCCTCACCGATCCGGATGCGGCCGTCCCGGCCCACGAGGTCTTCGTGATGTGTGCTGAGGCCTCCGGAACGGTCGGACCCTGGCTGGCCGAATGGGAGAAGCAGACCGGCCACCTCAGCGACCGACGTCTCGCGGAGGCAGCGGCGGAATGGGAGTACGAGCTGTTGGGGGACAGCCTGCCGTGGAGCGGCTGGTACGGGCACGACGAGGAGGAGATGCGCACCGAACTGGTCGCATGGCTCCTCGGACACGCCGCGGTACGGCTGCGCGAGTCGGGCGCGCCGGAGGATCTGCAGCACGGGATACGGCTGCTCGGACTCACTGACGAGGACCGCTGGACGGATCCGCACTGGCCGGGCGACCGCTACTGACGACCAGCGGGTGCGGGGCTCCTGTGCCGGGTGCAGGTACTGGATCGGGCGCGGCGTTCACATCCCGCACCCCCCATGCAAATGAAATGGCCCTGACCGGGTCGATCTCGGTCAGGGCGTCCTCATCTGCGTCGTCCATGGGACCCGACACGACGGGTTCGGCTCAGCCACTACCAGGCCGGTCGCGGATCTTGCCGTTCTGTCGAGAATTCTGCCGGCACGGTGCTGCCGTCATCGGTCCGCCACAGATACCCCGGACTCGGCGCGTAGACCTGGGAGGGCGGAGCCGGGGAATGAAAGCGCCCGGTGCGCGGAAGCGGCACCTCGACCAGTCTGCCGTCATGAATCATCCACAGGCCGAAGCAGTCGTCCTCCTCGTCGTGGATCAGGACCTGCACCTGGCCCGGGTTGGGCCACGGAAGTGATTCGAGATGCTTCAGCAGTCCGGTGCGCGGCTCCACACGGTTGAACTCGATGACCCATCCTCCGACGAACAGGTTGAGGGGCTGGAAGTGACCGCGCCAACTACGTGAATCGTCATCGCGGGTCAGCGGTTCCATGATCTCGTCCGCGTACGTCGCCAACACGATGACCTGCGCAATTCTGCTCATGCCGGAGTATCGCCGCACGCCGCACGTCAACGGCAATCGATTATCGGAGCAGCACTGCCCCGGCCATCGCGCCTCGGTCCGGCGCTTGCGCGCTTCGAGCCGGCGGATGGAGACCGGCCGACCCGGTGTCAGGAACGCGCCATAAGGGCGGCGAGTCCTGCCCGGGTGGCGACGTCCGTCTTGCGGAACACCCGGGAGAGGTGGGTCTCGACCGTGCGTGGACTGAGGAAGAGCCTGGCGGCGACCGCCTGGTTGGTGAGGCCCTCGGCCACGAGTTCGGCGACCTCCCGTTCGCGCGCCGTCAAGGAGGCCAGCCACGGCGGGGCGGGGGAGGGACTGGAAGGGACGGACGGCCGCGTCATCTCCGCCAGGCCGACCAGCAGGCCTGCGCCCCCGCCGGTGGCCAGCCGGTGGCCCTGCTCCCACATGGCCGCACCCCGCGCTGCGAACCCGGCAGCCACCATCGCCGGGGCTGCCAGCAGCAGTGACCGCGCCTCCCAGAACACCGCACCGGACCGGGCGCATTCGGCCGCCGCCTCCGCGAGCAGCGTCGCCGCCCCGGCGGGGTCGCCGCCGTGCAGTGCGAGCTGCGCCGCGCTCCGCATCGCCGAGGCGCGCTGCACGGGCAGGCCGAGCCGCTCCGCGTCCTCGCGGGCCCGTTCGGACCACGCGGACGCGGAGGCGACGTCCCCTGTGAAGAGCGCCGCCGTGACCAGAAGTTCCGACAGGAGGGGGCGCATCGACGGCTGCAGGCCACGCAGGTCGTCGCCACCGGCCCGGAGGAGGGCGTCCCGGGCGCGATGCGGATCGCCGCCGGTGAGCGCCGCGTAGCCGAGCATGCACCAGGCCATGGAAGCCCGCCAGTTGTCGCTCGGACCCATGGAGGCAACGGCCTCCTCGGCGGCCGCCAGCGCCTCCGGGTCGCCGGGTGCGGACGCCGCGATGCGTACCTGGGCCTTGTTGGCCAGGACGAAGGCGAGCAGTTCGCTGCTGCCGATACCGCGGGCGATGTCCTCGGCCTCGTCCGCCAGTTCGCAGGCCGACGGCAGTCGGCAGGTCTGGATCCGTACGTGTGCCTTGCACAGCAGCAGGAGCGGCAGGAGGTAGACCTGCCCGCTGCGCCGGGCGATTCCGAGGCCCCGGTCGGCGTGGCGCTCGGCATCGGTGAAGCGGCCGAGGAACGCCTCCGCCCAGCCCAGCCTGCCCAGCGGTTCGCACAGCGCCGTGAGGTCGTCGTCGGGCAGACCGTCCAGCAACCCGGCCGCCTGCGCGGCGTAGGAGCTTGCCGCGGCCACACCGCCCTCGTAGGCCTCACCGAACGCGGCGACCGCGAGTGCCCCCGCCTCGCCGAGCTCGTTGCCGAGGGAACGGGCATCCGCGAGGGTCCGCGCGACCTCGCCCCGCATCTGCGGATAGGAGGCGTTGTGCGGTGCGGACGAGCTCAGTTCGAGGCCGATCGACACCCTGTCCGACGGCGACAGCTCCGGCTGCCTGCTCAGCTCGCGGCGCAGGAGCGCGATCGCCTCCGGGTATCTTCCGAGGTGCCGCTCCGTCAAGGCGCACAGCACGACCGCCGACGTCCTGACGCCGGCCTCGTCGGGACCGGCCGTGCTGATCACCGTGTGCAGCAGGTCGCGGCTCTCCCGTAACCCGCCGGCGACACCGAGCGCACGTGCACGACGCAGCATCAGATCACGTCGCTCGGGACCGTGTTCGCCCGTATCGGGCAGCAGCCGGAGCGCGGCCCCGAGCCAGTGTGCGCAGCTCGTCGGGGCCGTCGACGCGGTCTGCTCGGCTGCCTCCCTCAGTACGGCGTACGCCTGCGGGTCCCATGTGGTCACCGACTGCTCGACGTGCCGGGCCTGCTCGACGGCCGGTGCGCCGGTGCGGGCCAGCTCGGCGGCTGCGGCGCGATGGATCTCGACGCGCCTCCGGGCGGCGGTGGACTCGTGGACCAGGGTCCGGATCACCGGATGACGCAACACCCATCGTCCGTTCGGGCCCGGCCGCACGAGGTCACGTCGCGCCAGGGTGTCCAGATCGTCGTCGAGCCCGGCATCGGTACGGCCGGTCGCCCTGCGGATCACCGGGGACACCGCGTGATCGCCCAGAACGGCGATCGCCTCCAGGGTCCGGTGCTGCGAAGCCGTCAGCGGCGTCAGCTCGTTCAGCAGCAGCGCGCCGAGTCCGGTGGGCAGTTCGCCGACACTGTCCTCGGCCCAGGACGAGGCCGAGGAGGGCGTGGGGCGACGCGCGGCGCCCTCGCGGTGCGCGTGCAGCAGGGAGAGGAAGTAGAGCGGGTTGCCCTCGCCTGCGGCATAGAGTTGCGCGGCCCGGCCGCGCGGCAGATCGGGGGCCAGCCCTTCGACGCATTCCTGTTCGGCGAGCGGCGCCAGAGCGATCCGGAGCACCGCCTCGGTGTCGACCCCGCGGGTGAGCGCCGCGGTGAGCGCGGCCGGAGTCTGCCGGTCACGACGGGCGACGACGAGGACGACCGGGCCGGGTACGGGATGCCGGACGAGATGGTCCAGGAGCTCCAGTGACGCCGGGTCCGCCCAGTGCACGTCGTCCAGCGCCACCACGAGGCCGCCCGGTCGGCAGACGTGCGCCAACAGCCCTGCCACCGAGCGGTGGAGACCGAAGCGGTCGGCGTTGGCCGGCACCGCTCCGGGGGAGGACGGCCCGGGGCCACGGCCGCCGAGAACCGGGGAGACCGCGTCGAGCAGGTCCGGTGCCGCATGCGGCAGACGACCGTCCAGATCGGCGAACGCGTCGGCGAACGGATGGAACGGCAGATGCCGTTCGTACTCGGCCGCCCGGCCGCGCAGCACCGTCACCCCGCGTCGCCGTGCGCGCAGGCAGAGTTCCGTCATCAACCGGCTCTTGCCGATTCCTGCCGCGCCGGTGATGTCGACGAAGGGCGGGGCCCCATGGCCCAGCTGGTCGATCACCTTGTCGAGCAGCTCCAGTTCGGCCGTGCGGCCGACGAGGGGGCTCGCGCTGTCGTGATGTGTGGCAGTGTCTGCCGACACCGTCACATGTGTGATCTCCCTACCGAACTCCACGGCTTTGTCTATCACGTCGGGCGAAGAGCTGTTCGGGAGTCGTGCACACGCTGCGTCCGGAATCTCCGCCGGACACGGGTCGCGGAACCCCTCCTCCTCCTCAGCCGAACAGGGCAATGGCGATCGAGACGGGGATGCCCACCACGAATCCGAGGACGAGGGCGGCGACCTCGGCGGCGATGAAGACCAGGACGTAGTCACCGTCGTGGCTCCAGGTGCCTTTCCGCGCGCTGGCCCGGAACGACAGCGACAGGGCGAGGAACGGTCCGAGTATGAGACCGGTGGAGGTGACTCCCGCACTCAACGCGTCACCCGACAGTTCGTGGGCCCTGCCTCTCGCCGTGTGCACCTCCATGGTGCTGCCGGGCCTGTGCTTCTCGGCAGCCTTGACCAGCGTGATCTCACGCCGGTGCTCACCCGCCGCACGCGGCGTGTACATACCTGTGCAGGCGATGCCGTCCTGATAACCCTGCCAGTCGGTGGCCTCGTAGCAATGGCTGATGCTCATGGTGCCGTCCACGGGCCCGATCCCCAGGACGGCCGCCAGGTGGGGTCCCGGGAGCAGCCAGATCAGCCACCCGGCGACGGCGAGACTGACCACCGCTCCGGTCAGGCCCACCCTGCGCTCCCATGCCCCCGCCGTTCGCGCCACACCGCCTGCCCTCCCCGAAGGCGGCCGTCACGCAAACCGCCTGCGATGTGTACGGCTCACCGGACCGACTTCGACCCTCCCACCCATTGCGGTGCCGAGAGTCCGTGAATTCCCTGACGGGCCTACGTAGTTCACGGTGTGCGCGGTCGGCCGCCCAGCCACTACGTAGCGAAGTACGTGGTTCCACCGACGCCTGCGGCAGCGGATCCTGCGAGCATCTCGCCGTGCCGCGGCACAGCCACGTACCGGCCGCCACCGGCATTCGGATGATTCACCCGTCGAACAAGAGGTGCTTTCGTGTCACACCGCGTCCTCGTCTCCCACATCCTCGGAGTGGTCCTGGCGATGTCACTCACCGCCTGCGGATCGACGGCGGACAAGGGCCCGGACGTCCCTGGCCCGGCGGCTGCGGGCAGTGCGGCCGGCGGGGGTGCGGCCGACGAGGGCGCGTCACGGGACTGCCCCGACAAGCACGCGGTGACCGTGGAGGACGACAAGTTCGGGGGGACGGCGGACATCGACCTGTGTGCGCGTCCCGAAGTGCACCGGACAGCCGTCAGCGCGCCCTGGGCCAGCGTGTACGAAAGCGTCGGCGTGAGCCCGCCCCTCAACATCATGCCGGTCTCCTGCACGGGCGAGTCCGAGGACAGCTGCACGGTGATCGAAGTCAGTGGTGCCGAGCTGTGCAACCAGGCAAAGCCCAATTGCCACCCGCAGCGCGGCGAAGAGGTACGCGTGCTCTGTTCCGCCGTGGACAAGCTGAACTCCGACAGGCCGTACTACGGCGTGCTCCTCGACAGCAAGCGTCTGCTGGCCATGGGGACGGATCACGACCGCGGCTACACCAAGGTCTTCACCGACAAGGGAGACATCCCCGTGGGCTACGTGGATGCCGAGAAACTGGAGAAGGTGCCGGGCGAACTGCCCGCCTGTGACGGCACCCTGCTCCACGGCTCGGGAGCCCGCACCCTCGGGCAGATGCAGGGCCTTCCCCTCGACTGACTCCCGGTGCGACGGGTGACCGCGTATCCACCGTGGCCACCCGCACAGACCCGTGACAGCCGGACAGCGCCGGACCCTCCCCGCCGTGACCTGGGGGCGGTCCGGCGCTTACGCGTTGGCCAGGGTGCATCCATGAGCCCACGTCCGGAAGGGTGCTCCACAGCTCCCTGGGCCTGCCAGTCGTCGACCCAGTTCGTAAGCGCCATACCCCCATCATCCGCCGCGGGTTGGGCAGCTGGACGCCCGCAGTGGTGCAGTGCGCAGGCGTCGTTCTCTCTTGGTGAGGTGAGCCTGTGAATTCCTTGCTCGAGGACGGGCCGGTGGTGCAAGATCCGTGAGCTGCCGGGTCACGGGGATCAGGGGCTCGGCCTGTGGGGGTTGTTGTGGCTGGTGCGGACCGGCCGAAGAATCGGCTTGGGGAACCCGATGTCCGCGCGAGTCGCCGACGGCGGTGGCTCGTCGCGCTCGTGGGCGTCGGTCTCATGCCTTTCATCGCAGCCTGTGCGAACGAAGACAGACCTGGATCGTCGAGCGTCACCGAAGCCCAGGCGCGGAAGGTCCTCAAGGATACGATTTCCGATATCGCGGACAACGCCACGGAACACTTCTGCGAGAAGTCCACTGTTCAGGTCGAAAGCTGTGCGTACATTCTGGACGAGGCGCGGGCCGAATGCCTCTCGCCCGGCGCGGCGCCGAAAGTGGTGAACTCCGCCCGAGTGCCCAGGAAGCCGAACCGTGACGGCGGATGGGTCCTGGCAGTGGAGGGCCGAACGGCCGGCGGGCAACGATATGTCTCTCACTTCTTCGTTACCGCTCCGAATGGAATACCCCGCGCATCCATCGGCATCTACTGGACCGGAATCGGCTTGGGTGACCGCCCTTTCGACAAGTGGCGCACCGTCCTTCCACGGTCCGAGTGCCCGAAGGGAGCCCGGACGTAGCTCGATGGCGGACAGCGGAACCCCGAACTGGGTGCGGTCAGGTGTTGACCTGCGCCGATGGTGCCGCGCGAACCCTGTCGCCCCCACCGCACCGAGCGGGCGGTCGAGCCGTAGTTGGGGGAGGCGCCGGGCGTTCCCCTTGGGGGAACCGTTTTCACCGCTGACCCGTCGTACTTGCGACGTTCTGGGGGAGAGATGAAGCGCGACGCGAAGAGACGACGATTGCTCTTTCTTTTCGCCGTGCCCGGCCTGCTGGTCACCGGCTGCACGGGCTTCGGCGGAGAACGGCCGTGCACCATGATCGGCGGGGAGTCGGGAGTCGTCGTGGCCTGGGAGCTGGACGACTTCGCCGACTCAAGGAAGGAGGGTTCGGACTCGGGCTCGCTCGTCGCCCGATTGTGCGCACAGGAGGTCTGCGAGAGCAGGTCCGTGGCGAAGAACAGCGACGTTCCGGTGCCCCACCGCAACAGCGTGGCGTTCGACGGGGACATCGGTGAGGCGACGGTGCACGTACGGTTCACGGTCACTTCGCGGGACGACGGCAAGCGCGTCCTTTTCGACGAGCGTACGGATGTCGAGTTGCGCAAGTCCCAGCCCAACGGGAAGGGCTGCGCCCCGACACTTTTCCGAGCCGCGCTTACGGCCGACCCGGAGCGAGGACTGATCGCCAACAGCGGTTGAGGACGTGAGTTCACCGATACTCAGCTTGTCCTGATGGTCCACCGAACGCTGCCTCGAACGTGATCACCCGTGCGACGATTCCGGGCGACGTGAACGGCCTTCGTCCGAATCCGCTTTCCACGGCACGCTCACCGTGGCTGCGATCCGCCCATGGCTTCGGCCGTGATCCGCTCCGCCGACACCTTCAGACACCCGAGGGATTGGTGTGATCCCTGCTTCTGCGGATCGGTAGCAACTGGCTGAGGGCAATCAGGAGCAGCCCAGCAAGCAGGAGGGCGTTCCCACCGAAGAAGCGGGCCTCCCAGGAGACGCTCGGCAGGACTCGAAAGTAGAAGAGGCCCTGCAGAACCACGGAGGCGCCGGTGAGCAGGGCACCGAGACCGTGGAGTTGGGGTCTGGTGACGTGACGGCGCGCCGTGGGCAGGATCCACCCGGTCCGAAGCGTGACGAGTCCCCAAGCCACCGCCAACAGCCCCAAGAACGAGCCGGTTCCTACTACCCACGCCATGTTGTCGCTCCGCTCCGACCGCAAGAAGCCCGAGAACGCGAGTAACGCCCGGCCCAGGGACGCCCATAGTGCTGGATCCGACTGCGCCCGACGATGCCGGTACCCGGCAATCTTCGCGCGGCTCCGCTGCCGTCTCTCCGCGGAGGGCCCGCATGATCCGCCGGACAGTGCCTTAAGTCTGCATCTGCCCCCGCTTGTCACGGGCGAGGTGATCTTGTTGTGGCTGGTGTGATCATGGCGTCTGAGCCGTTCTGGACAGCCCCGTTCACTGGGCTGACTCCGGTTCCCAAGGGCCGCCCCTGGCCTCTTCCCCTGGACGGCCGTCGGCCTCGCTGCGCAGAGCGTGGAGGCCCCCTTCGTCACCCCCTTCTGAACGGCACTGCCCGGGAACATGGGAACCCAGCGCCGGGGCCAGGTCGTGAACCCGGTTTTACTCGCAGCGGAGTCCTGCACGGCGCCCGGCAGGTCACCCGCCGCACGGCGGCCTCCCGCTGGAAGCTATGCACCCGCGCCCGTCCCCGCACCACCGACGACTCCTTGGGAAGCGGGTATGCCCCTGCGCGGCAACTATTCTTCCAGGATCTCCGTGCTATCCGCGTGGGCACGGGAAGCAGCTGCTTCCTCATCCGCGGCGCCCGCCCGCGTATACGCGGTGGCGGACTCGTTCCACGCGTCACGCACCTGCGCCGGGTCGGCGCCCGCTGCGGTTAGGGTCGTGGCCAGCTCACCCCACGCCTCACCGGTCCGGAACCAGTCCTGAGCCGCGGCCAGCATTTCAACAGCCCGTTGGCCGGCTGCTACGCCGTCATCGAAACGGCCCAAGCCCCGATATGCGGCGCCGAGGTTGTTCCAGGCGGTGGCTTGGCCGTGGGTGTCGCCGGTCTGCTGGAACAGGGTGCGGGCGGTTTCGTGGGCGGGGTGGGCGTCGTCGAAGCGGCGCAGTTCCCGGAGTGTGCTGCCGAGGTTGTTCCAGGCGCCGGCTTCGCCGTGGGTGTCGCCGGTCTGTTGGAGCAGGGTGCGGGCGGTTTCGTGTGCGTGGAGGGCGTCGTCGAAGCGGCGCAGTTGCCGGAGTGCGAGGCCGAGGTTGTTCCAGGCGGTGGCTTGGCCGTGGGTGTCGCCGGTCTGCTGGAACAGGGTGCGGGCGGTTTGGTGTGCGGGGTGGGCGTCGTCGAAGCGGCGCAGTTCCCGGAGTGTGCTGCCGAGGTTGTTCCAGGCGGTGGCTTGGCCGTGGGTGTCGCCGGCCTGTTG